>NZ_DIGW01000004.1:0-13640 GCF_002419845.1 Clostridium sp. UBA5712
TAGGTTGTTGCCAGGTTTTTAATGTGGTTCACTAGCTCAGTCGGTAGAGCACATGACTTTTAATCATGGTGTCCGGGGTTCGATCCCCCGGTGAGCCACCAATATTATAAATATGCTGAATTAGATATGAGCTAAATTAAAGCAGGCAAGTATAATGTGATTCAGTTATTTTTATGTCTAAAAATGAAATTTTGATTATGCGGGAGTGGCTCAGTGGTAGAGCGTCACCTTGCCAAGGTGAACGTCGCGAGTTCGAATCTCGTCTTCCGCTCCAATATGCGGGTGTAACTCAATGGTAGAGTGCTAGCCTTCCAAGCTAGTTACGAGGGTTCGATTCCCTTCACCCGCTCCAAATATGGTGGATGTAGTTCAGTTGGTAGAGCGCCAGATTGTGGTTCTGGTTGTCGTGGGTTCGAGTCCCATCCTCCACCCCAGATAATATAGATAAGAAAACCTTCTGTTTTTATAAACAGGAGGTTTTCTTATTATTTAATATAAAAATAATATCATGCTAAAGTTATTTTAATCATAGTATAATTAAAATAAAGATATAGATAAATACTTATAAAATCAAATAATTAGTAACATATTAGAATTATAAGTGGATAAATTCTAAGGAATTTTAGCTTATTTGTGGATAAATATTATATTTATATAAAATGTTATATAAATTTTAAATAAACATGGAGGATAAAAATATGATTTTTGATAAAGAAACTAGGGTTGTTGAATTTGTAAGAAGACCTAATAGATTTCAAGGATATGTAATAATAGATGGTAAAGAAGAGTTGGTGCATGTACCTAATACGGGAAGATGTAGAGAAATTCTAATTCCAGGATGCAATGTATTAATAAGAACAGAGAATGGAGCTAATAGAAAGACTAGATTTAGCCTAATTGGTGGATATAAAAATGGAAAGTTAATAAACATAGATTCTCAAGCTCCAAATAAAATTGTAGAAGAAGCATTAATAAATAAGAAGATTAAGGGCTTAGAAAGTTATACGACTATATGTAGGGAAAAAACTTTTGGTAATAGCAGATTTGATTTTAAGTTAACTAATGAAAGTGGAAAAGAATATTACTTAGAGGTTAAAGGAGTAACTTTAGAGGAAAATGGACATAGTATGTTTCCAGATGCGCCTACGGACAGAGGTCGTAAACATCTTTTAGAGTTAATAGAGGTGAAAAATTCAGGTAGAGGTGCAGGAGTTATATTTTTAATTCAAATGGATAATATAAGTACTTTTAAACCAAATGACAAAATGGATAAGGCATTTGCAGATGCATTAAGGTTTGCTAAAGGTAATGGAGTTGATGTATTTGCCTATGAGTGTAGTTTAGGTGAAAACTTTATAGAGCTTACTAAACCAGTAGACGTTTTAGTATCCATTTAGATATGTAATAGAAGAGTGAATTACTATTTAAAATTCAAAAGCTATAAAGCCTAATATTATGATAATATAATAATGTAATCAGATATCTAAACAATTTCTAAAACATAATATTTTCCTTTTCATGGCTCAACGTTCATATGTTGGGCTTTTTTAAAGAGATTTTGTTTATGTAGAAAGTTAATTAAAATTTAAGTTAGGGGGGAGCATATGTTTTACATCGGTATAGATATAGGATCAACAGCTGCAAAGGTAGCTATATTTGAAAATGATATAATAAATAATACTTTTGTAATCCCTACAGGATGGAGTAGTTTAGAAACTGCAAAAAAAATAGAAAGTATATTAGATGATAGAGGTATAAGCAAAAAAAATAGAAAAATCATAGCTACAGGTTATGGTAGGGTATCGGTTCCCTATGCAGATAAGACTGTAACTGAGATAACGTGTCATGGTAAAGGAGCTGCTTATATATATGATGAAGATTGCACTGTAGTAGATATTGGTGGTCAGGATACCAAGGTTATAACTGTAGAAGGAGGACTTATAACGAATTTCACAATGAATGACAAGTGTTCTGCAGGAACAGGAAGATTTATAGAGATTATGGCTAATACATTAGGGGTAAATATAGATGAATTATGTAAGTTAGCAACTGATGGAAAGGATGCAAGTATAAGTTCTATGTGTACTGTATTTGCGGAATCAGAAGTTATAAGTTTAATAGGAACTGGTAGAAAGAAAGAAGATATTGCATTTGCTATTGTAGATTCAATCGTAAGTAAAGTAGCCACCATATGTGGTAAGCATTCTACTGCACAAAACTATTTTTTAACTGGTGGACTTTGCAACTGTGAATATATAGTAAATAGTTTATCTGAAAAATTAGGCTCACAGGTTAAAACAAAAGATAGTGCAAGATTTGCTGGAGCTATTGGAGCTGCTTTATTAGCTAAAAATTTAAAATAAGTATAGGTAAACTTTATTACCTATACTTATTTTTATAAAATGTGTTAAAAATTATTTTAATCTAGTTAAACTAATTTTTAATACGTCATTAGTGTAGTTTACATCCACAGAATCAGTCATCATGCCTACTAAACTTAATTCAGAAGAGGAATCATTATCTCCATTAAGAGCCCAGTAATACTCCTCAATATCTTGTCTCCTTGGCATGTTTAACTGAGATGTCAAATCATTTAGTATTTGCTCACTAATATCAGGATTTACACTGGTAAAGCTGATATAGGTAATATCACCCTTAGTATTAAAATCTATATGTAGATCACTACAGCCAATTCTAACTAAGTAACTAGTTAGCTCACTAAGTATTTTTATATTTCTTTGACGTAAGTGTTTCATAATTAATATTCCTTTCTAAATGCAGAAATTAGTGGTAGTAAGAACATACATACAAGGCCACCTGAAAAGCCATTATTATATAAAATCATTCCACCGTGTAAATATGTAATATTCATTACTAGGCAAGCATGTAATACTCCTGCAATTATTCCCCACAGCCATCCAAAAGAACCTGCAATTGGAGCTAGAGTTGTACCAAAAAGTAAACTTAGAATAACGCTAGGCGAGTTTATTTCCCAAATATTAAAGAAAGTACATAATATTATACCGAACATTATAGGGATTATATTTTTTAGATGCTTACCAAAGGCTCCAAACCCAACAATAGTTAATATACCACCTAAAGTTGGACCATTCAAGTCACCATTTACTAAAACAACTAAAAACATTGAAAAGAGTCCTAGAATCCCCATATTTATTAAAGTAATTCCTTCACCAAAAATAAGATAAAAATCTGTAAGCAATCTACCAGAATATCTCGTTATTTTTGTAATGTTTTTAAAGCTATTACCATTATAGTAAAAACCCAAAGTTATCATAGCTAAAAATATCATTGAAAATAATATAATAAAAGGAACATTATTGCCTGTAGACCATATAATTCTACTTTCAAAGTCAATACCAAAAGCTCTAAGTAAAGACATTAATACTGTACCTATTAATCCTGCAGCTAGGCCTACATTATAAAGGCTATATCCTTGATGTATTCTCATACAAGCAGAAGCTAAGGGTGGAAGTAAAAAACCTATTACTATACTAATAAGGATACCTATCATAACAGATAGATAAAGAGGTATTGTAGTAGTACCAATTAGTTGAATTAAAGCTGGAGATAAGGTTGTTCCAAAAAGTGCAGTAACTATATAATTGGAGAATGGTTCCTTTTGAAATCTGGAGTACAACCAAATACCAAATATAATAGGCCAGATATTTAAAATGTTTTTACCGAAAAGGGAAAAACCACTTACTGTAAATACACCTGCAATTATAGTTCCTGAGGGTTTAACGTTTAAAAAAATTAGCATTATTACATAAAATATAATCAAAAGTGCACAGTTTATGAAAGTTGCACCAACACCGCCAATTTCCATGTAATCTGTTATGAGTATATCTGGGTTTAAGATTATATTTTTTAAGCCAATGAATATCTGATGTGGTGAGTTAAAAAGAAAAGATACTAATATTAATATTCCACTAAGACATAGAAATAGTTTATAGGGTAGTGGAATTCTAGTGGTAAAGTCTTTTATAATAATCAACTCCCTTGAATTTATTTACACTCTTCAAATAAAGGTGTATATTTTTAATATATATAAGGCTTTACTTCTATAGTATATCAACTTTTATAAGTGATAACTATAGTATTTATATTATAATTATTTTAATTTTAAGCACAAATAAGCATATATATAATATTGTTTTAAACTAGTTTAATTATGTAGATTAAACAATAACGAAATATTTTAAATTAGAAAGAGGAAATAAAAATGGTAATGGATATAGTAGTTTATAATTGTGAGAAATGTCCTGATTTTAAACAAAATAAATGTGATGGAAAGGAAGTTAATTGTATGTGTAAAAAATGTCCTAGAAACTTAGGGCAATGTTTAATTGTAAGGTATTGTAGAGAAACAGAATCTGTTTTAGATTGTTTCGATTATTAAATTAAAAAGTAGGTATAAAATATATGATAATACAAAAGATATAATATTATAATACATAGGAGTGTTAAAGTAATGGTGTCCAATGAAATTAAAAGTAGAATTGCTCAAAACTGTTCATTTTATAATGAGAGATCATATTATCCAAATGAAATACTTATGCAATTAGAACAAAGTTGTAATAATTGCTCTAATTTTGTAAGAGGACATTGTGTAAAAGATATATTTGATGAAATATACGAAGAAATCAGATTGAAATAAGTATTATATTTCCAAAAACTTAATAAAAATTTAAATTATAATAATATATCCCAATATTTAATTTATTATGGTTGAGAAACCTATGGAAAAATGTTAAAATGTAATTGATTTCAAATCAGATATTGGAAATTATAAAGTTTACTTTATTTTAGGAGGGTGAATCATGCACAAGAGATTATTTATACCAGGTCCAGTTGATGTGGCACAAGACGTATTAGAAAAAATGGCTACACCAATGATAGGACACAGAAGCAAAGAGGCATCAAGAATACAAAGACAAATTAGTGATTACATGAGAGTTATATTTAATACAAAAGAAGAAATATTACTTTCAACTACTTCTGGTAGTGGGCTTATGGAAGGTGCTGTTCGTTCATGCACAGCTAAGAGAGCTGCAGTTTTTGCTGTAGGTGCTTTTGGTAAGAGATGGTATGAAATGGCTGTAGCTAACAATGTACCAGCAGATTTATATGAAGTTGAATGGGGTACACCAACAACTCCAGAGCAAGTAGATGAAGTTTTAGCCACTGGAAAATATGATTTAATAACAGTTACTCACAACGAAACTTCAACTGGTGTTATGAACCCACTAGATGAAATAGCTAAAGTAGTGAAAAAATATCCAGATGTTGTATTCTGCTTAGACACTGTAAGCTCAGCTGCAGGAACAGAATTAAAAGTAGATGAATGGGGAGTAGACATTTGTATTACTTCAACTCAAAAAGCTATTGGACTTCCTCCAGGAATGTCAATGTGTACTTTCTCTAAGAAAGCTATAGAGAGAGCAAAACAAGTTCCACATAGAGGATTATACTTAGATCTTTTATCATTATATGAATACATTCAAAAGAAAGATTATCAATATCCATCAACACCTTCATTATCTCACATGTTTGCATTAGAGTATCAACTTGATAAGATTATAAATAAAGAAGGTCTTGATAAGAGATATGCAAGACACATAGAAGGCGGAGAAATTGTTAGAGCATGGGCAAGAAAATACTTTGAAATATTACCAGATGAAAGATATATGTCTAACACTTTAACTAACATAAAGAATACTAGAAATATTGATGTTGCAGCTTTAAACAAAGCTCTAGGAGAAAGAGGATATCAAATTTCTAATGGATATGGAAAGTTAAAAGATAAGACTTTCAGAATAGCTCACATGGCAGAGACTACTCCAGCAGAAATTGAAGAATTATTAAAGAACATTAACGAAATATTAGGACTTGAATAATTAAGAAGGGGTAATTCCCTTCTTAATTTTCAAGTAATAAAGATTCATATACAAGTTTAAAATGTATAAGTTTTCAATTTATATACTTAATGTATGTGGATGAAGTTAGATTTTAAATAATTAATTATTAATTAATTTTATTTTAGGAGGGTATCGTCATGATAAGAGTATTAGTTACTGATGGCATGGAGAAAAGTGGAATACAGGTATTAAAAGATAATGGATATGAAGTTATAGAGAAATTTTATGAGCCTGAAGAATTAGGAGTAGCTTTACAAAACTTTGATGTAGTAGTAGTAAGAAGTGCTACAAAGGTTAGACAACCAATAATAGATAAAGCTTGTGAAACAGGAAGATTAAAATTAATAATCCGTGGTGGAGTAGGTGTAGATAATATAGATGTAGCATATGCTACTGAAAAAGGAATAAGAGTTGCTAACACTCCTAATTCTAGTAGTGCATCAGTTGCAGAACTTGCACTAGCTCATATGTTTGCAGTTTCTAGATTTGTAAGTACTGCAAATGTGACTATGAGAGAAGGAAAATGGGAAAAGAAAAAATATGAAGGTATTGAGTTAAGTGGAAAAACTTTAGGCTTAATAGGTTTCGGAAGAATTTCAAAATGTTTAGCTCAAAAGGCTGAAGTATTAGGAATGAAAATTATGTATACTGATATCCTTGGTAAAGCTGAAGGGTATGATAAATATGAATATGGTACTTTAGAAGAAGTATTATCTAAATCTGATTATGTATCTCTTCATATACCATTCATAAAAGAGCAAGGAGCTACAATAGGTAAAGCTCAACTTGATATTATGAAAGATGGAGCTGTACTAATTAACTGTGCTAGAGGTGGAGTTGTAGATGAAGCTGCTTTACTTGAAGCTTTAAATAGTGGAAAGTTAAGAGGAGCAGGCGTTGATGTATTTGAAGTTGAACCAACTAAGAATGAAGAGCTAGTTAACCATCCAAGAGTATCAGTTACACCACACATTGGAGCAGCAACAGTAGAAGCTCAAACAAGAATAGGTGAAGAAATAGTTCAAACTATATTCGATTTCTTTAAATAATATTAATTACGTAGGAGGAAAAAATATGGCAGTTGTAAGACCTTTTAAAAGCATAAGACCAACAAAAGAGCTAGTTTCAAAAGTAGCAGCTCTTCCTTATGATGTTATGAACACAGAAGAAGCTAGGGAAATGGTTAAAGGAAACCCTTACTCTTTCTTACATGTTGATAAAGCACAAATTGATTTACCAGCAGAAACAAATCAATATGATGAAATAGTTTATAACACCGCTAGAAAAACTTTAGACAAGATGAGAGAAGATGGAACTTATAT
Organism: Clostridium sp. UBA5712; assembly: GCF_002419845.1. Lineage (NCBI taxonomy): Bacteria > Bacillati > Bacillota > Clostridia > Eubacteriales > Clostridiaceae > Clostridium > Clostridium sp. UBA5712. The sequence goes on from NZ_DIGW01000004.1 coordinate 7,262, forward strand.
TCAAGATAATGCTCCAAGCATGTATATTTATAGACAAATCATGGATGGAAGAGTTCAAACTGGTATAGTTGGATGTACTTCTATAGATGATTATATGAATGATATAATTAAAAAACATGAGCACACTAGAGCTGAAAAAGAGCAAGATAGAATTAATCACGTTGACCATTGTAATGCAAATACAGGTCCAATTTTCTTAACATACAAAAATGTAGGAGAAATTGATGAAATAGTTGCTTCATGGACTGCTAAAGAGCCAGAATACAACTTCGTTTCCGAAGATGGAATATCTCATATTGTATGGGTTATAAATGACACTGAAACTGTAAAAAGATTAGAAGAGTTATTTAAATCAGTTAAATATCTTTATATAGCTGATGGTCACCATAGAGCTGCATCTGCTGTAAAAGTAGGTAAAATGAGAAGAGAAGCAAATCCTAGCTATACTGGAGAAGAGGAATTCAACTTTTTCCTATCAGTTATATTCCCAGCAGATGATTTATATGTAATGGATTATAACAGAGTAGTAAAAGATTTAAATGGAAATTCTAGCGAAGAATTCTTAAATAAAGTTTCTGAGAAGTTTACTGTAGAAGAGTATAAGAGAGAAGGCCAATACAGACCAGAAGGAAAAGGTTATTTTGGAATGTATTTAGATAACAAGTGGTATAAGTTAACTGCTATAGATGGAACTTATGATTCAAAAGATCCAGTTAAGAGTTTAGATGTATCTATACTACAAGAAAACCTTCTAAGACCAATACTTGCTATAGAAGATCCAAGAACAAGTGATAGAATAGATTTTGTTGGTGGAATCAGAGGTCTTAAAGAACTTGAAAGAAGAGTAGCTGAAGGAATGAAAGTTGCGTTCTCTATGAATCCAACAAGCATAGAAGAACTTATGAACATTGCTGATGCTGGAGAAGTTATGCCTCCTAAATCAACTTGGTTTGAACCAAAATTAAGAAGTGGAATCTTTGTTCATGAATTAAGCTAAGATAAATTAAAGGTAAAACCTACTTATATCTTATCTAAATAAAAAAGCTAAATCTTATAAAAGTAATTATACTTTTTAAGATTTAGCTTTTTTGAGTATATAAAGTTGTAAATATAAACAGCGTTCTTAGCTTCTATGAAGCTTTAGAAATACTTAACATAAATACACAGTTGAATTATATTAGTAAAAAATATAAAATTGATATATTCAGAGAATAAAAATTTATGTATTTATTTATAATTTAAAGGAAAAAGTTAAAAATATCTTTAAGGTTATAAGGTAAATACCACATATTAAGGAGATGCAAAAATGTTACAACATTCATTATCAAGAACAGAGCTATTAATAGGAAAAGATGGTTTAAATAAATTAAAAGGCAGTAAGATTATAGTATTTGGAGTAGGTGGAGTAGGGAGCTTTACAGTAGAAGCATTAGTAAGAGCAGGTGTTGGAACTATTGTTTTAGTTGATGATGATACTGTTTGTTTAACTAATTTAAATAGACAAATACATGCAACTTATGATACTGTAGGAAAAGTAAAAGTTGAGGCTATGAAAGATAGAGTTCTTTCAATTAATAAAGCATGCAATGTAATAACTCATCAAGTTTTTGTTACTAAAGAAAATATTCCAGAAATAATTACTGATGATGTTGATTATGTTGTAGATGCTATAGATACTGTATCAGCAAAGATTGCTCTAGTAGAGTATTGTAATGAAAAGGGTATAAAAATAATCTGCTCTATGGGTACAGGAAACAAGTTTGATCCTACACAATTTAAAGTTGTAGATATATATGATACTAAAGTGTGTCCACTTGCAAAGGTTATGAGGCATGAACTTAGAAAAAGAGAGATTAAATCCCTTAAGGTAGTTTACTCTGAGGAGATGCCTACAAAACCAAAACAAGATGATGTGGTTACTTGTAAAACAGGGTGTGTATGTACAGGTGGGACTAAAAAGTGTGCTATAAAAAGACAAATACCAGGGAGCATATCTTTTGTGCCACCAGTGGCAGGAATGATAATAGGTGGAGAAGTAATAAAGGACTTACTTAAAGAAAGCTAATTAAAAGGAATCTAATAAAAATCAACATTAAGTAAAATATACCTTTAGCAGAGTGTAATTGCTTATTTAAGTTTATAATATAAAAATCCGTCAGTATAATACTTGACGGATTCTTATTTTAAAAATTATGTTTATCCGATAATTACTTGAACCGATACTTCTATTTTTTATGAAAGGTAAAGCAATTACGACTATTGATAACAATTTCTAAAGAGCAAAGCTCTAAGAATTCGGCTTATTTAGCTAATTTATATAATGCTAAGGCATAAATTTCTGTAGCTTTAACTAAATCATGCATAGTTATAAATTCATTTGGTTGATGTTCTGTCTTTTCTGAGGTAGGGAATACCATACCAAAGGCTACACAGTTATCTATAGCTCTAGCATAAGTAGCTCCACCAGATGATTCTGGTATTCCATCATATCCTGTTTCTTCATCATAGACTTCTTTCAATGTTTTAATTAAGAAATGGTCTGCAGGAACATATATGGATTCCATCCAGTCGAACTCATTATATTCTAAACCATATTCTAAAGCTTTTTCCTTTATTGGATTAACTATATCTTCTTTTTTATAGGTAACAGGAATTCTAATATCTAAAGATATAGTTTCTATATCTTCATTTAAATCAATTTTACCTACATTTACAGTTAGTTTTCCAGATACATCTTCACATTTTGGTATGAGATTTTTAATTGCAACATCTTCACCAATTACATTTGCTATAAATTTTATTGAGTTAGATGATGAGCCCATTTGTTCTAAAGCTATAGCTAGTCTAGAAATAGCATTAATCCCCTCAGCACTATCTGCAGAGTGAACACCTTTTCCAATAACAGAAATAGAGTTTTCATTTAAAATATATTTATAATTTAAACTGTTTAATACATTTTTAAGAGAATTAATTTCTTCTGCAGTTCCTGTATATGTAGCGTTATCAGGAACAGAATTAAATGCATTTCCTGCACTTAAAGTTAAATTAGAACTCTTTTTACAAGTTAAAGTAGATTGAAGTAATCCTTTTTCTGCATTTATACAGAAGAATTCACTATCGGGAGTTATTCCCATAGCAGGAATTTCTTCACCATTCTCTTTATATTTATTAATACCTCTCCAAAGATTTTCTTCATCTGTTCCAAATATAAATCTTATTCTTTTATTTAATTTGATTCCTAAGTCCAATAAAGCTTTTACTGCATATATGCAAGCTATAGTAGGACCTTTATCATCTTGAGTTCCTCTTCCATATATTTTATCATCAACTATAGTTAATTCGTATGGAGGGTATGTCCAAGAATTCAAATCTCCTTCAGGAACTACATCTAAGTGGCCAAGAACTCCAACTAATTCAGTGCCCTGGCCAACCTCTGCATAACCATAGTAACCATCCTTATCATAATAAGTTTTAAAGCCTAAAGACTCACATAGATTTAAGGTGCTTTTTAGACAATCGTCTATATTTTTACCAAATGGATAATTAGGGTTATCCTCGTCTATAACGCTTCTAAAACTTACAGCTTCTTTTATAGAGTCTATGAGTTCAGGTATTAACTCATTAACTCTTTCTTTTATTTCTTCTTTTTTCATCATGAGACTATCCCCTTTCATTTTAGATAAGCTTTACATATTGTTGACACATATGAAATTAAGGAAATATATCCTATAGTTTAAATTAAACATAGATGATAACATATGTCAATATTACAGTAGGTTAATATATCAGCCATTCTTGATTTGAATGCTTGTCTATTATTCTTATTCATATTTATATCTTTTTTATATTAATTAATGAATTAATATATACAATAGTATATTTTTGTTAGGATAATTACTTTACTTAATAGCTATAAAAAATAAAGGATTCAATTCAATAAAAACATATATTAATTATGATATAATATCATTGAAAAAGGAGTGATGTTAGTGAAGAAAAACCAAAGTTTTGCCATAACAATATTTATATTTATTATTATGGCTGTAATTGCTATAGTCGATAACACTAAGGGAATATTTGTCCCTGTATTTAAAGAGACTTTTAATACAAATAATACAAGTATGGGCATGCTCTTATCGGTATGTTCTTTAGGATACATAATATTTACTTATATAGGTGGACTACTATGTGAAAAATTTGGACAAAGAAATGTAATCTGTACGGGGCTGTTCACTATTATAGCCTCTGTTTTAATAGTAGGTTTCTCTAAAACTTATACAGTACTATTAATTGGAATGTTTTTAATAAACATGGGTATTGCTTTTGTAATGATTGGAGTAAATACGCTAATACCAGCTCTATTTATTACATTCCAAGCAATAATGATGAATTCAGCTCATTGTTTTTATGGATTTGGATCTACGGTAGGACAATTTGCTATTGGAAACATTTTAGACAATGGAGTAAGTTGGAGAAGTGTATTCTTTGGAATAGCAATGATTTTTATTGTAGTATTAATAATATTTTTCTTTATAAAAATCCCTAATTTTAATATAATTAAAAAAGAAAATAAATTTAATATAGCCATAGCTTTTAAAGAAAAGTATATGTATATCTATGCTATAGCATTAGGAACATACGTGTTTGCAGAAATGGGGATGTCTAATTGGATAGTTAATTTCCTCATGGAAAGTTATAACTATACTAGCAGTAGTGGAGCTATGTTTTTGTCAGCCTTTTTCTTTTTACTTACTATAGGTAGATTATTAGGTGGGTTTGTAGCTGAAAAGTTAGGATACTTACAATCAGTTTTATATTCTTTACTAATTGCATGTGTATTATTAATAATTGCTCTAATTGTTGGACATAATGCTCTCATTTTAATATGTGTAACAGGACTATTCTTTGCAATCGCATATCCTACAGTAGTAGCTACTATTAGTAGGGTTTTTAAAGATAATAGTTCATATATAACAGGATTAATTTTAACATTATCAAGCACTATAAGTATGATTCTAAATCTTATTATGGGAAGATTAAATGATATTATAGGGACAGCAAAAACTTTTTATTTAATACCAATAAGCTTGAGTATTTCTATCTTGTTTGTATTTCTAATATATAGAGGAAATTATAGTATTTTTAAAAGGGGAGGTAATGAAGTTGAGCAGTGAAAGGGAAGTAAGTATTAGTAATGCAACTGATGAAGCAAATAAATATATAATAAGAGATTCATCTGGAATTATAGTAGGAAGATTTATAATCTTAGATTTAGACCATGAGAATAAAGGTGTAATTATAAAATTAAAGTTTTATAAAAGTGGAAGAGATGCTAATAAAACATTACAAGATGCCCTAAAGTTGATGCTAAATAACTTAATAAAAAGCAAAGGTCTTCATAAAGTTAATATTATATGTGATGAAAAAATAAGTTTAACTCCTTTTACAAACTTAGGATTTCAATTAGAAGGATATATATCAGATAGTATTATAACAAAATTTAAATATGAAGGTAGTTTATTATTTGGAATAGTAGAAGAAGAATTTTATAATAATTCATATAAGAAGGAGCTAGAAATTCAAGGAAATAAAATAAGTATAAGAGTTCTTAATTCTGATGATGCAAGTGATTTATTAGAGTATTATACGAGAAATAAGGACTTTCTATCAAAGTTTGAACCGCACAGAGATGAAGAATTTTATACAGTAGAAGTTCAAAAGCAATCTTTAATAGAGAATTACAAAGAATTTATTAAGGGTGAAGGAGCTCACTTTGGAATATATAAAGCAGAGAAGATGATAGGAAGAATACGTATATATAATATAGTCCACGGTGTATTTAAGAGTGCATTTATAGGATACTCTATGGACGAACAGTATCAGGGAAATGGATATATGAAAGAAGCTGTTAGTTTAGTTGTAACATATGCCTATGAAGAATTAGGACTTCATAGAATAGAAGCAACAACTTTAGTTGATAATGAAAAGTCACAAAGAGTTTTAAAGGCATGTGGATTTAATGAACTAGGTATATGTAAAGAATATCTACACATAAATGGAAAGTGGAGAGATCATGTTATATTTTATAAAAATAATAAATAATTTTAATTTAGGAACTAATTAGTTTAATTCAAATATAATTTGTTATACACCATCCATATTAAAGGTGGTGTATTTTTATTTATTTAAGTGTATAACTTTTTTAGGAACGTGGTATTCGAGTTTATCACCTATATGTTGGAACTTTATATAGGTTACCTTTTATATATTTAACTATTTAGCTATTTAACTAGTTAACTAGTTAAATAGTTGTTTTATTCATGCGGGTTTCAAGGGAATTAGTATTTTGATAATAAGACTAAATACATTATAATAAGCA
>NZ_DIGW01000015.1:0-282382 GCF_002419845.1 Clostridium sp. UBA5712
AGGGTAGGTTGTTGCCAGGTCAGGTGTGGCTCGATAGCTCAGTCGGTAGAGCAGAGGACTGAAAATCCTCGTGTCGCTGGTTCGATTCCTGCTCGAGCCACCAGTTTGGCGCTATAGCCAAGTGGTAAGGCAGAGGCCTGCAAAGCCTTTATCCCCAGTTCAAATCTGGGTGGCGCCTCCAAAAAGACTTGTAAACATATTGTTTACAAGTCTTTTTATTTACTTATTAAATCATAGTATATCATTATTAGATTTAGTATATAAATTTTTATATAGTATGTTACATAAGAATTCACTTTTATTCCATTATAAAGTTTTAGAAATGTTTTTAGAGAGAGAGGTAGTGCTTTCATAGATTAAATCTTTGCGTTCAATTAAATCTATAGAAGTTAAAATTAAGGCTTCAATAGCTTTCCATATATTACATTTAGCATATTCTGTTAATGTTAAATCCATAAACTGTTTTGATGGACAGTGAATTGATGGATCACTTACTATTGATATAGACGGATATATAGTAGGTGTAGTATGACTTACAGTACCAATTCCTAAGGGATATAGCATTTTTTTCCCGTAGTTCATTTCAATTAATCCAGTTTCTTTTAAGTTATTTTCAAATAATTTATTTACTATTTTATTATCTAAAAGTTCTTTGCAAGGAAGCTCAATTAGCTTAATAGAGCAATCTATATTTATGATATCTTCTATGCATTTAATATAGCTTCTTATATTTTCTTCGATTTTATGACATAACTTATGATCTTTTGATTTAATTTCAAATTTAACCTTAGCAGATGAAGGATATTCAACTAATGCATTATCACAGGTAAGATTTAAATGATCCATATAACATTCTTTTGAGATGTTTTTAACTAACTCGTTTATAAAGTGTACCGTATGTAGACAAACATCTAATGAACTTTGGTTAGCATTATCATTAGAAACAAGTAAATTATTATAATCAAGCTGTAAGGTTGTGCATGCTTGAGAAGTATTATTAATAGATGTTATATTATCCACATGAGGAGCAAAAATTACACTACAATTTTCAAATACATTTTCTTTTGTCATTATAATTTCTGAACCATTGGAGTATTTCCCTGGACATCCGATTACTAGAATAGAACCTCCTATTTTGTCAATGACAGAAGATAAACCTATGGCTGCACCTAAAGACATAGTAGCATTGGCATTATTACCAAAAACATGACCATCATCACTTCCACTACTATATTTACATATAAAACATATCTCAGGATGGCTGTGTCCAATTCTGGCACGAAATGAAGTTGGAATATCTATGAAATTTTTTTCAATATTAAAATTATATTTTTGTAAAAGTTTTATAATGTAATCTGATGATTTATATTCATTAAAACAGTTTTCACTATTTTCATATAAAAATTTATTAATATCTAGAATTTCAGATTTTATAGTAGATAAAAAACTTAGAACATTTTGTTTCAATTGTAACCCTCCCTACAATTTTATAGATACTAATATTATCAATATCTGACCTTATGTAATTAGTATGTGCACATATATCTATATTATCCAGTAACAAATTTATAGATAAATAGTATTTTAATAGTATCTATATTTGTAATAAGTTTTTTATTAAATGTATTTATGAATACAAGAAAATTAGACAATTTATGTAGATTAATAGATATATGGGTTTATTAATTTATTAACATTATACTTGATGTTATTTAAGGTAGAAAAAGTATGAATTATAAGATGAAATTTTTTTTTTGGACAAAATAAAAAAAGGGATTTCATGAATAAAATATATTATAAGGGGCGATAATTAAGACAGTCTTAACATGGATAAAACTTAGAAGGATTACTCTATTTTAACTAAGTTGACTTATTCAAAGACAATATAATAATAGACTAACAAGTTCTATTGGATAAATTTTGAGGGGGAAAAATATGAATAAGGAATGTATTATATGCAGAAAGCCTCTAGATAATGGTATACTTATATATGGACGAAGAATTTGTGAGAACTGTGAAAGAAGATTATTAACAATAGAAACTAGTACAGATTTTTATGAATTTTATAAGAACTGTATTAAAAAGAATATAGTTCAACTTATACCAAGAGGAGTGAGTGATAAGTGCCAAGATTACCGATAGTAGATGCACTATTGAAATATAAAAAAGAAGAAAATAGCTATTTTGCTATGCCTGGACATAAAATGGGAAAAGCATATGAAGATACAAAAGAAGGAAGGATTTTATTAGATAATTTCATTAACTTTGATATTACTGAGGTAGAGGGCTTAGATAATCTTCATAATCCTACAGGCATAATAAAAGAAGGACAAGAACAACTTGCTAATTACTATGGGAGTAAAAAATCTTACTTTTTAGTTAATGGAAGTACATCAGGAAACATGATTATGATATTTGCTACATTTAAAGAAGGCGAAAAAATAATCGTAGAAAGAAACTGTCATAGATCAGTATTCAATAGTATAATATTACGTAAGTTAAAGCCTATATATGTTATGAATGAGGTAAATGAAAAATATGATGCTCCTTTTTCTATTAATAAGAAGCATCTATTTAAATTAATAAAGGAAAATCAAGATGCTAGGGGAATATTATTAACATACCCTAATTATTATGGCATATGTACAGAGTTAGAGGAAATAGTAAAAGAAGCCAAGAAATATAATATGAAGGTATTAATAGATTGTGCTCATGGAGCACATTTTGGAGTTATAGATGAATTGCCTGATAATCCGCTTAAGCTAGGTTGCGATATGGTTGTTCAAAGTGCTCATAAAACATTACCAAGCTTAACACAAACATCATTTTTACACGTTAATTGTGATGATCTTTTAGATGAGGTTAACTTCTATACTAGCATGTTTTTGACAACGAGTCCTTCATATTTATTTCTTGCCAGCATGGATTATAGTAGATATTATTTACAGAAGTATGGAAGTAAGGATTACAGTATATTAATTAATTTATGTGAGGAATATAGAAAAAAAATAAATCACATTGATTTTTATCATATAATAGATGAGCATGATATAATTAAGAAAAGTTCATCAACTAGAAATAAGGTATATATAGATAAAACTAGATATGTTATAAATGTACCTAAAGGATTTAGTGGACATCTATTACTAGATTATTTAAAAGTTAATAAGATTCAATGTGAAATGAGTGACTCAAGAAATGTAGTATTGATTTTTGCTACTTCAAACACCAGAGATGATTTTGATAAACTTTATAGAATACTAAAAGAGTGCAATAAGGATACTTTAGTAGATGAATATGTAAAGCCTATGCAGTATGAAATTCCACCAATAGATAAATTACCATGGGAAACTCTAAATATGAAAAAAGTTGAGTGTAGTATTAAAGATTCCGTAAATAAAGTGTGCGGACAAGCTATTGTCCCATATCCACCTGGGGTACCACTAATAATGCCAGGAGAGATTATTACGAAAGATATTATTGATATAATAGGATATTATATAGATAATAATGTTACATTATTAGGAGTGAAGGAAAATAACTTAATTATAATAAAATAGCAAAGAAACTATAGGAAAAGATATGTTTGGAGGTAAGTTTTTTGAATAAAGGGTTATTAATAGCATTAGAAGGTCCAGATGGTAGTGGAAAATCTACACAAATAGAATTATTAGAAAAATATTTTGTAGATAAGGGGATTGAAGTTATAAGAACGAGAGAACCTGGAGGAACTAAAATTAGCGAAAAAATTAGGGCGGTAATTTTAGATAATGATAACCAAGAAATGGATAACATGTGTGAGGCTTTACTATATGCTGCGGCGAGAGCTCAGCTTATAAAAGAGGTAATAAAGCCTGCAATTGCTGAAGGGAAGGTAGTCTTATGTGATAGATTTGTATATTCATCTATAGTTTATCAAGGAATTGCTAGAGATTTGGGAATAGACACTGTGAAATCTATAAATGATTGTGCTTTAGGTGGACTTGAAGCGGATTTAGTATTTATGATAAGTATTCCATATGATAAAGGAATTGGAAGAAAGAAAAATCAACGGGAATTAGATAGACTTGAGAATGTTGGTATGGATTTTCATAAAAAAGTTTTTGAAGGATATTCAAAAATTAGTAGTATTTATGATAAAATAGAATTAATAAATGGAGACGACTCTATAGAAAATATTTATAGGAACATAGTAAATAGAGTTGAATCCTATATAGAGCATAAATAAATATTTAGGAGGGGTATTATATGAAATTAATAATTGCGATAGTTCAAGATGACGATGCTATGGATTTAATCGATATCTTAACAGAGAATGGGTTAAGGGTTACAAAGCTTGCAACTACAGGTGGATTTTTAAAAGCTGGAAATACCACATTAATGATAGGTGTAGAGGTAGAGAAAGTTGATACTGTTTTAGGATATATAGAAGAAATCTGCAAAGTTAGAAAACAACTTATATCATCACCTTCTCCGGTTGCTGGATCTACAGGAGTATATGTTCCGTATCCTGTAGAGGTAAATATAGGTGGTGCTACTATATTTGTTGTTGATGTAGATAAGTTTTTAAGAGTATAATATATTTAAGTAAAATAATGTACAATAGGTTAAACTTATTGTACATTATTTATTATATAGGAAGGAGCAAATGAGTATGATAGGTCATGAAAATATAAAAAATAGCTTAATTGAAGCAATTAATAATAATAAATTTACTCATGCTCATATACTAGTTGGAGAAAAAGGTATAGGGAAAAGTGTCTTAGCTAAATTTATAGCATCAAGGCTCTTAGGAATAGATGAAGTAAGAGAACATGTAGATATAATTAATTGGTCTTTAGATAAGGGAAAAGCATCCATAGGAGTGAATACTATTAGGACTATTATAGAAGAATGTAATAAGAAACCTTTTGAGAGGGATAGAAAGGTTATTATCATAGACAACGGTGATAAGATTACATTTCAAGCACAAAATGCATTTTTAAAGACTATAGAAGAACCACCAGCTAATGTTTATATATTTATATTATGTGAAGAATTAGAAAGCATGTTGGATACAATTAAATCCAGGTGTGGCATACATAAACTAAAATCACTATCAAAGGAAGAGATGATTTTATTTCTTAAGAATAGATATACAGGAATTGAAGAAAATAAGATGTTAGTGGCTATTTCTTTTGCAAAAGGAATACCAGGAAAAGCAGAGAGTTTAATAGAAAATGAGGATTTTAGTTTAATAAGAAATACAATTTTTGAACTTATATATAAAATTAAGGATAAAGATTATGAAACTTCTTTATTATATGAAAAGTTTTTTAGTGATTATAAAAATATGGAAGAGGATATTTTAGATGTAATTATAACCATAATAAGAGATATAATTATTTATAAAGAAGTTGGAGATGAAGAGATTATAATAAATATTGATAAAATATCCGATATTAAAGATTTAGTTAATATATTTTCATTAAGTAAATTAAATGGTATGATTAAAGTTGTAGATGATACAAGAAAAACTTTAAAAAATAATGTAAACTCGTCATTGGCATTTATAACGATGGTTTTGAGAATGCAGGAGGTTTAAATATGATAACAGTAATAGGAGTAAGATTTAAAAAGGCAGGTAAGATATATTATTTTAATCCTGGTGATTTGGATATAAAAAAAGGTGACTTTGTAGTTGTTGAAACCGCAAGAGGAATTGAGTTTGGTGAGTGTGTAGTTGGAATGAAAGAGCTCAGAGAAGGTGAAATTGTAGCTCCTTTAAAGAATGTGATAAGGAAAGCTTTAGAGGAAGATATAAATGCAAATAAAACTAATAAAGAAAAGGAAGAAGAAGCTTTTAAGATATGTCTTGAGAAAATAAAGGCCCATGATTTAACTATGAAGCTTATAGATGTAGAATATACTTTTGACAATAATAAAGTAATATTCTATTTTACAGCAGATGGTAGAGTAGATTTCAGAGAATTAGTTAAAGATCTGGCATCAATTTTTAGAACTAGAATAGAATTAAGACAAATTGGTGTTAGGGATGAAGCTAAGATGACTGGAGGTCTTGGACCTTGTGGAAGAAGTTTATGTTGCTCTACATTCTTAGGTGAATTTGCCCCAGTATCAATAAAAATGGCAAAGGAACAAAACCTATCTTTAAACCCTACTAAAATATCAGGAATATGTGGAAGACTTATGTGTTGTTTAAATTATGAGCAAGAAACATATGAAGGGATAAGAAAAAGATTACCTAAGGTAGGTTCTATAGTAGATACATGCTATGGAAAAGGAGAAGTAGTTTCTAATAGTGTAGTTAAAGAGTCGGTAAAAGTAAAAGTAAACATAAAAGATGGTGAAGATGATATTAAAGTAGTTAGTATAAATGATTTAACATTAATATCTGGTAGCTATGAAGATATAATTAATGAAATTGATTTAAAGGAATTAGAAAATCAAGCTGAAGACCCTACACTAATTAAAGAGCTATTTAAAGAAAATTAGGAGGAAGGATATGAAGACTACACTTAAAGTTTGTGATATGGTTACAAGTAAAGATGTTACAAGAGTTAAGAATGCCATATCCGCCAATGAAGGGGTTATAGCCTGTGGAATACACAAAGTTAAAAAAGAAGTAGAAATTGTTTATGACAATTATTTTATAAACATAGAGGATATAATTGAATCCATAGAGAATAGTGGTTATACAGTTATATAAGTACTCAGAATCCTTGTAGATATAAAGCTACAAGGATTTTTTTTGCATAAAAATAAACAAAATTAATTAAACATGTATATTTTATATAAATTTGTTAATTATTTAAATAGTAGTATTAAAATATAGAGAGGTGTTAATTATGAAATTTAAAAAACAAATAATAATAGCTATAAGCTGTGCAATTGTTTTGGGTGGAATATTTTTTTCTGTAAGCTATATAGGAAATAAAGATCAAAATAAAGAAACTAGTAACAAACCAGCTACAACAACTAACTCAAAGACTAATGAAGCTATAAATGAAAATAAAGAGAATACTGATAGCACAAAGGGCAATGATAAAACTACACTAGGACAAGAAGATAAAAAAGATACAGGTATGGAAGAAGTAAAAGAAGGATACTATACAGTAAAAGCTAATGATACACTTTATAGTATAGCTAGAACTTACATGCCAAGCTCTGACCCAAATGAAGTAGTAGCAGAAATATTAACAAGAAATAATATGAATAAAGATGATACTATTTCATCAGGACAAAAACTTATTATATCTTATGAAACTTCATTGGTAACAGGAGAAAAAAAATCAGACCAAAAATCAGAAGAGGTAGCTTCAGCTAATGCAGCAGAACATACTGATCACATTAAGTATGTTGTTAAATCAGGCGATACATTATTTAGCATATCTAAGGAGTATTTATCCAATATGGATATAATGGATGGAATTGAATTAATTAAAGCACATAATAACCTAAATGAGGATACAATAAAAGTTGAAGACACTTTATGTATACCTAATAAATAATATACGAATAAATTAACTTTAGATTAAGGAGATATCTGAAGTAATACCATAGCCTATAAAACAGTTTTAAGGTTTTATAGGCTGAAATATAGCCATGTAGAAATACTACATGGCTATATTTTTAATATTTTAACAGAATCACAATTGGCATAAACAAAGTCACTATCTAGAGTTAATAAATAATGTATATTATGACATATACAAGTAGCTATATGTGTAGCATCATTTATAGACAATAGGTTTTTAATCATTATTTCTTTAGTCTTACTCATACAGAGCTTATTTATTTCAACATATTCGTATTTAACGGTGTTTTCAAGTTGATTGTGCATGGTTACAGCAGTCTTATAATAAATACTTAGCAGATCTCTTTTAGAACTGTTTTTAGATAGGTTATCAAAATACTTTTTATAGGGAATTTCTCTTAGCTTATCTATTCTTTTATCCTTTATAATTTTTCTATCATATTTACTAAAGGATGATAGAATTTGTTTTATATTTGTTTGAGAATTAAAGGCGCTTTCTTTATCAATTTTGTGACGTATATCTATCATAAATATTTTATACATAATTTGATTTAAAACTTCAGCAGAAATTATATTTGTAACTAAAAGTTTGCACTGGTTATTGAGTAATATTCTGAATACTTCTATACATTCAGTATGTTTTATATCATCATCATAAACTAAACTTAACAAAAATGATGCATCTAACAATATAGAAGTACTTGATTGAAAATCTATTGATGAAAATGGGTAAAATAATATTTCCATAATGCAAACCTTTCTTAATTGATTATACTGAATGATTATTGTATTATATTAAATTAAACCATTAGTTATTACTGCTACTTAAGTAATAAGTTAAATATAATTGTATATTCCTATTAATGTTGGTAATAATATAAACAGAGTTCTTAGCTTCTTCGAAGCTCTAGAAATCGTTATCCAGGGACGTAGCAGCTCTTTACTCCCACTTTGAAAGAGATGGGCGTATTAGAGCTGGTAGTCATCGGATAAATGACAAATTAAATCATAAATATAAACCCTAAATGCAATATGTTTTATTTAGTATATATTATTTATAAAATACTAGAAAAAACATATTGCATCCCCCTATATTATAGTATGTAAAAATAAAAAGATTTCCCCTTGATAGTTAAATATTTATAACTACTCAAGGGGATTTTGTAATTTTAAGAATAAATTTTTGGATAATTAGTAGTTATTTTATAGATATTATGGATAAGATGAAAAACATAGCAACTTATTATATAATAAGATATGTGTAATCTGGGTATTAGAAAGGAATTTTATATTATGAGTTTAATAAACATAGATGAAACGTTAGATGACTTACAATTAAAGGGTATTCATATCATACAAAAAAAAGAGGGATTTAGATTTGGAGTTGATGCAGTACTTTTAGCCAATTTTTCTAGGGTAAAAAAAAATGCAACTGTTATTGACTTGTGTAGTGGAACAGGAATAATTCCACTTATAATTAAAGGTAAGAGTCAATGTGGAGTAATAAAGGGTGTAGAGATACAAGGAGAGTTTGCTGAAATGGCAAATAGAACTGCTATGTATAATAATTTTAGTGATGAGATTAAGTTCATAGAAGGGGATTTAAAGGATAAGGAACTTTTAAAATCATTAGGTAGAGTAGATATAGTTACTGTAAATCCACCATATAAGTTATATAGCTCTGGTATACTCAATGACAGTGATAAGAATGCCATTGCTAGACATGAGGTATGCTGCACATTAGAAGATGTTATAATCGCAGCTAGGACGTTATTAAAGGATAATGGTAAACTTTTTATGGTACATAGACCAGATAGAATAGTAGATATATTTACTCTTATGAGAAAGTATAAAATAGAACCAAAGAGAATAAGATTTATTCATCCTAAACCAGGAAAGGCACCTAATATATTATTAGTAGAAGGACAAAGGGATGGGGGAGCATTCTTAAAAATAGAAGATCCATTATATGTACATATGGAGGATGATTCTTATTCAGAGGAAATTAAAGCAATGTATAATTCACAATGGTTAGATTAATAAGACAAAGGATAGAAGAGGTGAGTAAAAGTGAGTGGTAAATTATATTTAATACCTACTCCAATAGGGAATCTAAAAGATATAACTCTTAGGGCCCTTGAAACTTTAAAAAGTGTAGATATAATTGCATGTGAAGATACAAGACAGAGTTTAAAGCTTTTAAATCATTTTAACATAAGAAAAACATTGATAAGTTATCATAAACATAATGAGAACGGGAAAAGTGAGGACATAATAAATAGATTAATAGAAGGCAAAAATATAGCTATAATAAGCGATGCAGGGACTCCAGGAATTTCAGATCCAGGTGCTATTATAGTGAAAAGATGTATTGAAGAAAATATAGAATTTGAAGTGTATCCTGGAGCAACAGCAATTACTACTGCGCTAGTTTATTCTGGACTAAATACAGATAAATTTTTATTTGTAGGATTTTTATCTAGAGAAAATAAGGATAGAAAAGAGGTTATAGAGGGGTTAGCAGATAGGCAAGAAACTTTAATATTCTATGAGGCGCCACATAGATTAGAATCCACTTTAAATTTCTTAAAAGATAACTTAGGTAATAGAAATATTGCAATATGCAAGGAGCTTACGAAACTTCATGAAACTATATTAAGGGGAACATTAGAAGAGTGTATAGACCATTATAAAGAAAATAAGCCTAAGGGTGAATATGTACTAGTGTTAGAAGGAAAAAGTAAGACTGAGATTATGGAAGAAATGAAATCTAAGTGGGTAGATATGAGTATTGAGGATCATATAAAAGATTATATAAATCAAGGATTAAATAAAAAAGAAGCAATAAAAAAAGTTGCGAAGGAAAGAAACCTACACAAATCAGAGGTATATAAGTTTGGAATTCATATATAAACAAAAGCATTTTGAAAAGTTTTTAAAATTAGAAGGAATATGATAATTTATATTGAATATATTTACTGTATATCTATTAAAAAATAGATGGTTGTCTCATTTTTTTTCTAAATTACTTGAGATAACAATCATTATAGTGTTATAATGGTAAATGAGATTTATAAATGAGGGGGAGGGAATTTTTTTGAATAAGAAGAGTATATCATTAGTACTTGCTTTAGCATTGTCTATTTCTTGTGTTGGAACTAGTGCATTTGCAGATCCAAATAGTGATAGATCAACATATGAGCAAAAGTTGGAAGAAAACAAAAACAACTATAAAAGTGCTCAAGAGCAAGTCGATGAGATAGAAGCTTCAATACAGTCAGTAAATTCTCAGATGGAAGATATATCTATAGGTATAGAAGAGTTAAATGCTGAAATTCTTGAAGCAGAAGGCAAAATTGAAGAGAGCAACAAGAGGGTACAAGCTACTGAAAGTGATATAAAAGAACAAAATGAAATGTTTAGTGAGAGAATGAGAGCGATGTACATTAATGGTATGGATAGTTATGTTGAGGCGCTTTTAAACTCAAAGAGTATATCAGATTTCATGTGTAGATTAAATAACATAAATATAATGATAGGCTCTGATAAAGAAATTGTTAGTAGTTTAAATGAAAAAATAGAAACTATTGAAAAAGAGAAAAAAGTAGTTCAAGATGAAAAAGTAAAGCTAGATGCATTACAAGAAGAAAACAATAAAAAATTAGCTCAATTAGAAGAAAAAAGAGCAGAACATAAAAAGGCTTTAGCTAAAGCGGAAGCTAATAGAGACTTATTTGACGCAGCTGTGAAGGAAAATGAAGCTCAATTAGAAGAGACTAAGAGACAAATAACGCAGTATGTTAGTAATGGTAGTACTAGTTCTAATAGACCTAGTAGGGGAGGCAGTGGTGATTCAAATGTGATAGCACCTCCAAATGCTTCAGGAAGCTCTATAGTTGGCTATGCATATAAATTTTTAGGAGTTCCATACCAATGGGGTGGAAATGGTCCTAATACTTTTGATTGTTCAGGCTTAACTAGATATGTATATGCTGCCAATGGAATAAATCTTCCTAGAGTAGCACAGGATCAAATGAATAAAGGAACGCCAGTTTCTAATCCTCAACCAGGAGATTTGGTATTCTTTGGTTCAGGTGGATATGCATACCATGTTGGTATATATGTAGGTAATAATTCTTACCTTCATGCTCCTCAAGATAATGAGGTTGTAAAGATATCGCCTATGAGTAGACACGATTATATAGGGGCAAGAAGATATTAATTTCTTAAGATAAGATCAGTAATTTAATTGCTGGTCTTTTATTTTAGGTTGGGTAAATAGATTTATATAGTATATACGATATAAATAATAAAAACGTTACTTAGAAATAAGTAACGTTTTTATTGTTTATTGTTGATTCTTTAATTCATTTAGACATTTTTGACAGATGTTTTTAGATTTATAGTTAACCACATCACGAGCATCTCCACAGAAGATGCATGCAGGTTCATATTTCTTTAATATAACTTGCTCACCATCTACGTATATTTCAAGAGCGTCCTTAACGTCAATATCTAAAGTCCTTCTCAATTCTACTGGGATAACTATTCTCCCTAACTCGTCTACTTTTCTTACAACACCAGTTGATTTCATAATAAATTCCTCCTATATTTTTGATTATGTAATCAAATAAAATTTAGTTAGCAGATATTATATTTAATACCATATAATAACTATAATACAAGAAAAATCATAAGTCAATAAAAAATGATAAAAAAAATAAATTTATTACATTATATGCCATTAATATATAATCTATTATAGTAGTATTAATCACATAATAAGGAAAAGATGAATAATTTAACTTATAATTTAATATTTTAACATAAAGATGCTTATTTTCAATACTATTTTATTTAGTTTGCGAATTGATTCTACAAAAAATATCAAAATTTGAAGGAGGTACAGTCATATTATTCAGTGTTCTAGACAGAAAATAAAAAATATTATGCACAACCCATCTGTGGATAATGTGGATAATATATAAAAATTTCTAAAGTTAATGGAATTATAGGAATTATCATGTATATATTAATCAACAGCTGATGTTGATATTATTTATAATAATATGTTAGTAAAATGTGATTATTGTTAATAATATTGATATGTGCTTATATTTGAATGAATAATTTATATTAATTTCATAATCCATGAATAAATAATTCGACTTTTATTTTATAAGATATTTGTAAATATAGACATTATCTTTTATAATTAATATGAAGTAGTGTACAAAAATTTACATTATCATATATTTAACTAGTATTAAGGCAAGAATATGTTAAATATTAAAAAGGTTATTAAAGTGAGGGATGAAAATGAATGATAGAGAAAGAATTAATGGGAATATTTTCCAAGAGGTGGTATCTAAATTTTCGGAGATGATAGGTGAGAATACTGAAAAAAGTATAATACAGTATGATGAATTACCACAGTATGATTTATTCTTATCACAAGTTAAAGATTATCTTAACGATAAGTTTAAGCACGATAAATTTACTAATAGCATACTTCAAAATTATATAAAGAGCGAAGTTATTTCTAAGCCGGAAGATGGTAAAAAAAGAGGATATACTAAACTGCATTTAGCTCAATTGGTTTTATTAGGATATATGAGGCCGATTTTGACAACAGATGAAATAAAAAGTGTATTTAGATTAGCTTTTAATGATATAAATAATAGAGAGGATGATATTCTTTCATGGGAAGATACCTTTAAATTATTTAGTGATTTACAGCAAAAGAATATAGAATTATTTTTTAGTGGAGAAGAGAAGGATTTAGAAGAAATAATTAGAAGACACTTGGAAAAGTATGAGTTTAATAATGAAGATAAAGAAAGAATATTAATATTCTTGTTAGTTATGATTTTAGTAGCTCATGCAAGTAATATAAAAAAACTAGTTACTACATTAGTTGAAGAATTTGGAGATAAATATAAGTAAAATATTATATGGATCAAAGAATAAAAATATCTTCTTATGAAAAGATACATAATAGATGACTTTATAAGGAGATGAGGTTATGAAATCAATCTATTTGATTCAAGTAGCTAATAGTACTAATAAGGATTTAGTAGAATTGTTACTTATGATTAAAGATAAAAAAATATATAAAGATGAGATAATATATACCCTAGGAGATATTACAGGCGAATTAAGGCTTAAAGTTGAAAATAATTACAATAAAGTATTAAATATAGGTGATGTAGTAAATGTTAGTATAAAAGACAATAGTATAGTGAAGATAGATTTATCAAAATCTAGTTATAATTTAAATGATTTTATGAACTGTGTAAAAAGAGATGTAAAATTTATATTAGATGAATTAGAAGAAATGACAACTCAACAATTTAAATGTGAAGAGGTTATGTCTTTAGATAAATATTTTTTTTGTGATAAGAGTTTTATAAATATTTTTTCTCAAGGAATTGGAGGGTTAGAACACCATACATATATAGGTGGGCTTGCAGAACACACTCTTAATGTAACCTATTGGGCAAAGAAACTTGCATATAGGTATAATTGTAGATATAAGGAAATTGCTATATTAGCAGCAAAACTTCATGATATTGGAAAGATATATGAATATTCGTCAATTGGAAGATTTAAAACAACCATGAGAGGTGAAATGGAAGGTCATATAGTTATAGGTATAACTATGATAGAAGAAGCATTTAAAAATAACCCTGGATTTTATAGTGAGGACTTTAAAAATCGAATTAAAGGATGTATTGTTCAACATCATGGAAAACCGGAGTATGGATCTCCTAAAGGGCCAAATACAGAAGAGGCTTTTATAGTGCATTATGCAGATTATCTTGATGCTACTATGAATAAGGTATCAAAGGTAAAAGATAAAACAATACATGATACGTGGTCGGATTATGAAAAAAAGATAGAAACTAAATTATTTATATAAAACCATAAAGCTAATTACTTAGGTAGTTTGTTTTATGGTTTTATTTTCAAAATATATATTAAGATGTATATACAATGGTACGATAATTCAATCGAGTAAAAATATGGGGGGAATTATTATGGGGAAAAATGAACATAAAGAGAACTATAACAATTATATTACTAAAGTAAATAAATTAATGTTAATTGTATTCCTAAGTATTATGTTTGTTACAGTAGCAGGTTCAGTTCTACAAGTTTATAGGGGAGATAGAAGGATTGGATTTGCAATATATAATATATTAGTAGCAGGTATAGCCTATTTTATAGCCATATTCTTATATATGAAAAACTCATCAAATAACATAATGAGATGGGTTTTGGCTACAGGATTTTTATTAGTAGATACATATATATTACTCACATCATCCTGTGCATCTGCTTTTGCAGCTGGATTTCCATTTATACTAAGTTTAGTTTTATACTTGGATTTAAAATTAATAACTACTGTTGGTGGAATAAATTTAATATCTATACTAATATATGCATATATGCAGGTAAAGTTAGGAAATAGTGCTGAATTAAGTGGGATTTTAGGTACTACTATAATGTTTTTACCAACGCTTGTAATAGTTACACAATTTATTTCTAAAATGAATAAAGATATAAATAAAAATGTAGAAGAATTAAATGAAAATAGTAAGATACAACAAAAGATGTTAATAGATTTATCCAATGTATATAATGTAGTTAAAGAAAAATCTAATGAGCTTAGAGGAATTGTTTCTTTAATAGGTCAAAGCATAGAAATTGTAAATTCATCTATAGATGAAATAGCAATAGGGGCAACTAATACTAGCAAAGAAATTGAGAGTCAGACTAATTTAGTAAATAATATAAAGCATGAAATAACAGAGACTGAAAAGGTAACTACTGTTGTTAAACAATCCTCTGAGGAAGCTGATGAGGTAATAGACAATGGAATAAAAATTGTTCATGAATTATCTAAAAAAAGTGAATATATTATGAGCAAAAATAAAAAGGTTAGTGACATTATGAAGGAACTAGCTGAAAAATCATCTAATATTGCGGAAATAACTAATGTTATATCATCTATTTCAGAGCAAACTAATCTTCTAGCACTAAATGCCGCAATTGAAGCAGCTAGGGTTGGTGAAAGTGGAAAAGGATTTGCAGTGGTAGCAGATGAAATAAAGAAATTAGCAGCTGAGAGTAAAAATAACTCACTAGAGATAGGAAATATACTGAAGTCTCTAGAAGAAGATACTAATGTATCAGTTTTAGAGGTAGAAGAATTAGTTCATGCTAATGATGAACAACAACAATTGGTTAAAGATACAAATAAAGCATTTTCAACTATTCAGAAAAATGTATCTACAGTAAAAGAGGAAATGATAGGTGTGGTTTCTAAGGTATCTACAATTTTAGATAGCAGTGAAAAAATTCATGATAACATTACAAATCTATCGGGTATAGCCCAAGAAACCATGGCAAGTTCGGAAGAAACTTCAACCATATCTCATGAAAATCTAAATAATTCTAAGGAATTAGAAAATATAGCAGCAGTGTTAAATAGTTCAATAGAGGAAATAAGTAAGTACTTCAAATAAATAAAGTTTTTAGTCATTGGGATTAACATATTAAAAAATAATGCACTCTTCATTTTAAAGAGTGCATTATTTTTTATATTTTAGCTACAAGAACTTTCACCTATAGCTTTAGATATTACTCTAAAAGTTTTTCCAAAGAATGTTTTTTTGTAAGAAACAATACAATCTTCAAAAATATATTCTTCATCTTTATCAACTGCAAAAGTTATTCCATTAACAGTTTCTACATTATCATTTGATTTTTGTTCATCCAGAACAACGCTTAGGTTAGGGCCACCTCAACCAAAACCTGCAATAGCTAGTCTAACAACAGATTTGCCTTGTTTGCTTAAATTTTCTAAAAGTGCATCTTTAGTTTCGTTATCAAAAGTTATTTTCATTTTAATATCCTCCTTTTAATTTGCTTTTATTTAGTATACCATGTGGTTTTACATTTATGCTGATAAATATTTGATAAGCTTGGTATTTACTTCTTAAGATAAACTAGGGTAAAAATTATACTGTTTATATAATTTATAATACAATATTTATATAGAAAGATATGTGATTTAATCACATAAATAAGCTAAATTAAAAAATTTAGTATTATGATAAACTATATTGACATTACAGTTTATTTAAAGTAAAATAAAAATAGTAAAAATTTAATAAAGAATCCTTTTAAAAACGGTACAGAGATGCCGGCAAGGGAAGATAATATTTTGGTATGAATACATTTGTAATATGATAAAATTTACAATAATATATTCATATACAAAGTTGTATTTACAGATATTTATAGCTTTCCTTGTTGAGGAAAGCTTTTTTTTATTGAATTTTATAAGTAAATCTTAATACCTTTAAATTATCCCAGAGAGGCTAAAAAGGAGTGTTTTATATGTTAAAAGGAAGAAATTTAATCGAACCAATGGACCTTACTTTAGAAGAATTAGACGAAATATTTGACCTAGCAGATGAAATAATAAAAGATCCAAGAAAATTTATACATGCTTGTGATGGGTACTTGCTTACTACATTATTTTATGAGCCAAGTACTAGAACCAGATTTAGTTTTGAAGCTGCTATGAATAGATTAGGAGGAAGCGTAATCGGATTTTCAGAACCCAATGCTAGTTCAGTAGCTAAGGGAGAAAGTATTGCAGATACCATAAGAACTGTTGCATGCTATGCAGACATTGCTGTAATGAGACATCCTAAAGAAGGAGCACCACAGGTTGCAGCACAATATAGTGATATTCCCGTAGTAAATGCAGGGGATGGTGGACACCAACATCCAACTCAAACCTTAACTGATTTACTAACCATAAGAACTCTAAAGGGAAGACTAAATAATTTAACAATAGGTTGTTGTGGAGATTTAAAATTTGGAAGAACAGTACATTCGTTAATAAAAGCTTTAAGTAGATATGAAAACAACAAGTTCGTACTAATTTCACCTGAAGAATTAGAAATACCAGAGTATATAAAGAAAGAAGTCCTTAAAAAGAAAAATATAGAGTTTAAGCAAGTTAGAACTATGGAAGAAGCTATGAAGGAAATAGACATTTTATATATGACAAGGGTACAAAGAGAAAGATTTTTTAATGAAGAGGACTATATAAAACTTAAGGATACTTATATATTAGATAATGAGAAAATGAATCTTGCGAAAGAAGATATGATAGTACTTCACCCATTACCAAGAGTAAATGAGATAGCATATGAAGTAGATAGTGATAATAGAGCTGTGTACTTTAAGCAAGCTAAGTATGGAATGTATGTGAGAATGGCATTAATACTAAAACTATTAGGAATTTACTAAGGTATATAAGGAGGAAGTAATATGTTAACTATAAATAGTATAAAAAACGGATTAGTAATAGATCATATAAAAGCTGGAGAAGGAATAAAAATATTTAACTTCTTAAACTTAGATAAAGCTGATTTCACTGTAGCTCTTATAATGAATGCTAATAGTGATAAGTGTGGGAAAAAAGATATAATAAAAATAGAAACTAGAATAGATATTGATTTTGAAATATTAGGAGTAATAGATCCAAATATAACTATAGATATAATAGAAAATGAAGAAATTAAGGAAAAAATTAAGCTTACACTTCCTGAAAAGGTTGAAAATGTTATTAAATGTAAGAACCCTAGATGCGTTACATCTATAGAACCTAACATAAAGCATATACATTACTTAGTAGATGAAGAAACAAAAGAATATAGATGTCATTACTGTGATGATTTACAAAAGGTAACTTCATTATATTAATAGATAGGATTGGAGAATACTTATGGAAATTTGCATAAAGAATGGTACAGTAGTTGACTGGAGTGGAACTTTTGTTGGAGATGTCTATATAAAGGACGGAGTAATTTGTGAGCTAGGAAGAAATCTCATAAAGGATTGTAAAACTATAGATGCAACAGGAAAGATAGTAATGCCTGGCTTTGTAGATTTACATGTGCATTTTAGGGATCCGGGACTTACACATAAGGAAGATATACAATCAGGTTCTCATGCTGCAGTTAAAGGTGGATATGTAATGGTAAACCTTATGGCAAATACAAATCCAGTATGTAGCACTATGGATACAGTTAATTATGTTATAAATAGGGGTAAGGAAGTAGGACTTATAGATATTAATCAAGTTATATCTATAACTAATGAGTTTAGTGGATATGACATAAGCCATTTAGATAAGCTAAAAAAAGGTGATATAAAAGTAATATCAGAAGATGGAAAAGATGTTATGCACAGCGAAGTTATGTTAAATGCTATGATTAAGGCTAAAGAGAAGGATATAACTGTTATGTGCCATTGTGAGAATCATAATCTATCTGATATAGATATGAGACTGGCAGAAAATACTATGACTTGGAGAAATATAACTTTAGCAAAACATGCAGGGTGTAAAGTTCACTTTTCCCATGTAAGTACCAAAGAATCTATGGAATATATCATTAAAGCAAAGGAAAAAGGTCATAAAGTTACTTGTGAAGTATCTCCCCATCATATAGCTTTAATAAATGATGTAGAGTATAGAGTAAATCCACCTCTTAGAGAAAAGGAAGATATGGAATATTTAATCCAAGCTATAAAAGGTGGATATGTGGATAGCATTGCTACAGATCATGCACCTCATACTGAAGAGGATAAGAAAAAAGGAGCTCCAGGAATATCAGGAATAGAAACAGCCTTTGGAGTTTCTTATACAAAGCTTGTAAGGTCAGGTCATATAGATTTAAGTAAGCTAAGCGAAATCATGAGTAAGAGACCTAGTGAAATACTAGGAGTTAATAAGGGTCAAATAGATATAGGTTATGATGGAGATTTAGTAATACTAGATTTAGAAAAAGAATATGAGATACGTAAGGAAGAATTTTTATCAAAAGGTAAAAATACTCCATTTAATGGTATGAAAGTATATGGAGAAGTTATAACTACCATAAAAGGTGGTAAAGTTGTTTATAAAAAATAGAAAAGTGAGGGAGTATCATATGATTATAGATAGACTATTCGATATAATTGCAAAAAAAGGACATGTATGTGTGGGACTAGATACAGATATATCATATATACCAGAAAGTTTTATGAAGAAATTTGAAAACATAGGTGATGCAATTTTCGAATTTAATAAAGCTATAATAGATGAAACTATAGACCATGTAGCTTGCTATAAACCACAAATAGCATATTATGAAGCATATGGATTGGAAGGATTAAGAGCTTATTCTAATACATTAAAGTATATAAGGGAAAAGGGAGCAATATCTATAGGAGATATAAAAAGAGGCGATATTGCTAAAACGGCTGAAATGTATGCTAAAGCACATTTTGCAGGAGAATTTGAAGCTGATTTTATAACGCTAAGTCCATATATGGGATTAGATAGTATAGAGCCATACTTACCTTATATTGAAAATAGTGAAAAAGGAGTTTTTGTACTGATAAGAACTTCAAACAAGGGTAGCAAGGATATTCAATATATAGAAACTAAGTGTGGTAGAAAAGTATTTAATGTAGTAGGGGAAACTATAAATAATTTAGGTAAAAATTATATAGGTAAGTGTGGGTATAGTTCTATAGGTGGGGTTATAGGATGTACCCATGTAGATGAAGGTATAGAAATAAGAAATTCCTTAGACAGTACATTCTTTTTAATACCAGGATATGGTGCTCAAGGTGGAAAAGCAGAAGATGTAGCCCTTTATCTTAAGGATGGAAATGGAGGAGTTGTTAACTCTTCAAGGGGTATAATGCTTGCATATAAAGGAAAACTAGATGGTGAAGAAAACTTTGCTAAGTATGCAAAAGAAGAGGCAATTAGAATGAAAAATGAAATTCTAACAGCTATAGGAAATCTAAAAAAATAAATTATAACTACAGTTCATGCCATACAAATTTATTGTATGGCATTATATTAGAATAAATTATTAGGAGATTAGAATGAAAAAAGATAATTATGAATACAAAGTTTGTAAAGTAATAGAGAACAAAGAAGTTGCTAAAGGAATATTTAAATTATCTATAGAGGGTAAGTTTCAAGGAGAACCGGGACAGTTTTATATGCTAAGATCCTGGGAAAAGGAACCTATATTATGGAGACCTATTAGTATTCATAATATAACATCAAATTCTATAGAATTCCTATATCAACTAGTTGGAGAAGGAACAAAATTATTAAGTAATCTTATACAAGGACAAGAGGTTAAGGTTATGGGTCCATTAGGAAATGGCTTTGACGTAGAAGAGATAAAAGGCAAGGTTGCAGTAGTATCAGGAGGAATTGGGGTTGCTCCAATGAGATACCTGGTAGATAACATAAAGGATTCAGAAGTTCATATATTTGCTGGCTTTAGAGATGAAGTTTATGGGTTAGAAGAAATAAGTGAGTTAGATTTATCAGTAAAGGTGTCTACAGAAGATGGTAGTGTTGGACATAAAGGATATGTAACGGAACTATTTAATCCTAAAGATTATGACTTAGTTTTATGCTGTGGACCAGAGATTATGATGTATAGAGTAATTGATATGTGCAAGGAAGTGGGTACAAAGATATATGTATCAGAAGAAAAGAAGATGGCTTGTGGAGTAGGAGCTTGTCTTGGTTGTACATGTAAAACAGTTAGTGGAAATAAAAGAACATGTAAAGATGGTCCTGTATTTAATGGATTAGATTTAGAGTTTTAAAGGAGAAATTATGCTTAAGGTAAATATTTGTAATAAGGAATTCAAGAATCCAATAATGACAGCATCAGGTACTTTTGGCTTTGGTGAAGAGTATAGTAAGTTTTATGATATAGCAAAACTTGGAGGATTTTGTAGTAAGGGCTTAACCTTAAATCCAAGACAAGGTAATGATGGTGTAAGAATCAAAGAAACAACAGGTGGAATGCTTAATAGTGTAGGGCTTCAAAACCCAGGAGTAGAAAACTTTATAAAAGATCAACTTCCAAAGATGAAAGAATATAACACTAATATAATAGCTAATGTTGGTGGAGCTACAGTAGAAGAATATATAAGTATAATCGAGAAGTTAAACCAGGTTGATGTAGACATCATAGAACTTAACATTTCATGCCCCAATGTAAAACATGGTGGTATGGCTCTAGGAATAAAATCAAAGGTTGCCTATGAGGCAGTAAAAGAAGTGAAGAAGGTATGTAAAAAACCATTGATGGTGAAGTTATCTCCTAATGCAGAAAATATAGTAGAGATGGCGCTTAGTTGTGAAGAAGCGGGAGCTGATGCACTATCATTAATAAATACTTTTCAAGGAATGTCTATAGACTACAAAAAACGAAAGGCTGTATTTGATAATATCTATGCAGGATTCTCGGGACCAGCAGTAAAGCCTATGGCTTTAAGAATGGTTCATCAAGTGTGTAAGGCATGTAAGGTTCCAGTAGTTGGCCTTGGCGGTATTACAAATTGGGAAGATGCTATAGAGTTTATAATGTCAGGAGCTACAGGGATCCAAATAGGTACAGCTAATTTTATAAATCCTTTTGCACCATTAGAAATTATAAAAGGAATAGAAGACTTTTTAATAAAAGAAAATATTAAAGATATTAGTGAAATTAGAGGAATAGTATAGGAGGAAAATATTATGGAAAATAAAATTGTAGATATATTAGTTCAGTGTGAGGCATTATTAGAAGGGCATTTCTTGCTATCATCAGGTAAACATAGTAATAGATACTGTCAATGTGCAAAATTACTACAGTATCCAGATAAGGCAGCTCAAGTATTGGAAGTAGTTGCAAACAAGGTTAAAGATTTAGATGTTGATATGTTAGTAGGTCCTGCTATGGGAGGAATAATAGTTGCTTATGAGCTAGCAAGACAACTAGGAAAGCCAGGGATATTTACTGAAAGAAAAGACGGTGTAATGACATTAACAAGAGGCTTTGAAATTAAGCAAGGACAAAGAGTTTTAATTACAGAAGACGTAGTTACAACAGGAAAATCTACTATGGAAGTTGTAGAAGTGCTAAGAGGTTTAGGTGCAGAAGTTGTAGGTGTATGTTGTATAGTCGATAGGAGAGTTGAAAATTGTGCTTTAACTCTTCCGGTTTATAGTGCATGTAAATTGGAAATAGAAAGCTTTGATAAGGAAGAATGCCCACTATGTAAAAAGGATATACCTTATATAAAACCGGGTAGCAGAAACATTAAATAATCGAATAATTAACCAAGTTGTAATAAAGTTCACCTTACTTATAGATTTTATATAGGGAGGTGAATTTTTTTATAAGAGATGGTGCAAATAAATTTTATGTTATAACTAATGATTATAGTCATAAATTATATAATAGGATAATATTATATATCATTAATTAACAACTGGTGTAAGGAGAATGTAAATATGATTAATGATGTTCCTAGTATTATATATGATAAAAATAAAAATCCTCTTAGAGTTATAAAATCATCAAGAGTATTCTTTAAGAAACATGGAAGAGTTGGATATGTATTTCATGTTGAAAGGGAGGAAAGAATAACAAGTATAAGTGAATTTGACTTAGTTGAAAACAATGGGAATTTTGTTGTTACGAAAGATATATTTGAGAATTCAGATATGATGTAAAAGGTGGAGATATAATTTAGAATAGGAATATACTTATGCTTATAAGCCAAACTATATATAGTTATTTATTATTAATTCTATAGATTATAGAAACTAAATTAATATAATTATATATAGGAGGATATAAAATGAAAGGAAAAATAAATGATATATTATTATTTATTGTAGTATTATTAATTATAGTAACGGTGGTATTAATGGGATGTAATAGTAATAGTAAAAAAAGTGATACTGTGGGAGCCGGTCCTACTGTTGAAGATATGAGTGATGAGCCTATAGATAAAGAAGTAGAAATTAGAAATGCTATATCCACCTGTGAGAGAATTATGGCAGACATTGAAGAAGTTCCAGAAATACAATCATCAGTAACCTATATAAACCATGAATCTGTATTAGTTGCATTAAAGTTAAAGGATAACTACAATAATATATCTCCGGAACTACGAATGGAAGTTGAAAAAAAAGTTAAGGACATCTATTCTAATGCCAAAACCATAGCTATAAGTGATGACGAATATGTATATGAGTCAATAGCCAAATTGTTGAAGTCTTTTAAGGAGAATAAGCCATTAGAAGAATTTAAAAAAGATTTAGAAGAGATAATAGAGAATATGTAATAAACATTTTAAAAAGTCCAAGGTTGAATTTTAATAACCTTGGACTTGTATTTTTATATATCTTATATTTTACTTATTAAACATATAGATTGAGAGGAAATTCCTTCTTCAATACCAGTAAAACCAAGACCTTCTTCAGTAGTAGCCTTTACATTAATTTGATCTATAGAAATTCTTAATGCTTCACTAATATTTTCTCTCATGGATGTAATATAAGGAGACATTTTAGGACGCTGTGCAATTATTGTTGCATCTATGTTTTCTATTTTATAATTATTTTTACTTAATAACTCTCTAACTTCATTAAGAAGTTTAATACTAGAAATGCCTTTAAATTCAGCATCTGTATCAGGAAAGTGCTTTCCTATATCACCAAGTGCTGCAGCACCTAATAAACTATCCATAATTGCATGAATAAGAACATCAGCATCTGAATGACCTAAAAGCCCAAGTGTATGTGGTATTTTAACTCCACCAATAATTAAATCTCTATTAGGAATTAACTTATGTACATCATATCCTAAACCAATTCGCATATATAAACCTCCAATAAATAATAAATAATATATCAACTTAAGTTTAACACAGTTTAATCATTAGTATCTATTAGAAAGATAAAAAAGTTTAAGTGTGTAACATCTAATTTCCCGAGTAAAGATGTATAATTAAAAAGTTATAAACATGTTATTCACATTAGTGTGGATAATGTTGATAAAATTTCACGTGTTTATAAGGTATATATGGAGTCTAGAAGAGAAATTATAGAATTATAAGATGAAAATCTATGTATTAACATTGAATTCACTAAGTTATAAACAGGATACCTGTGGATAATGTTAATAATATGGACAAGTTGATAATTTAACAGTATATAAAATTATATTATGAAGTATCGACAAAGTTTTATTAACAATGTATGTTAATAAAATAATATGTAGAAATTTAGTATTGAAAATATTACAAAATATGATATAATTTTATATGGATTTATAAAGAGTAGAAATACTCTTAATATTTTGTATCAACTATGTAAATGTATACAAAAGGTTATATACTATTTGGTATATCATTTACTAAGTATTAAATTTATTTGGAAATATGGAGGATTTAAAATGAAAAGAATAATTGCATTAGTATTAACAGCAACAATAGGTTTAGCATTAGTAGGATGTGGAACAAAAACTAATACTTCAGAGGATTCATCAGCTAAAACTACTGAGCAAGCTTCTACTGAAGATAGTAAAGAAAAAGAAAGCACAGAAGTACCAGAGGTTACTTATGAAAGCTTTGAATCACTATTAAATAGTTTTGCTAACAAAGAATATTATTATAATGAAGCAAACACTTTAAAATTACTTACTGATGAAGATGAAGCTGCATATGTAAAAAAGGCAGAAACTGCTCTTGATAAAGTATTAACTGATGAAAAAATAGACAAATCAAAGGCAAAAATATATCAATATTACAGAAATGTAAACGGTAAAAAAGATCAAGTTGCATATGTAATTACTTATGGAGATAATAATACTGCAGAGAAAATATATGAAGTTTATTCAGATGTATCTGATGATTTTGAAATAACTTTTAAAGAAGTGAAAGAAAATAGTGACATAATTGCGCATAAACAGTTTGCAGAATTATTTAAAGGTGAATTTTAATTAAAATAAAAAATAAAAAAGAAGGAGATAGAATAAATATCTTCTTCTTTTTTATTTTTTTACTTATATTTGAGTTTCAATTTAAATAGTACCTATTGAATCTTTAGTAAGATTAATGATTGTGGACATTTCTTCAGAGCTTAGATAACGCCATTTCCCCGTAGGAAGATTACTTAAGGACACATTCATAATTCTAATACGTTTAAGACTAGTTACTTTGAATCCTAAGTATTCGCACATTCTTCTAATTTGTCTATTTAGACCTTGGGTTAAAATTATATTAAAAGTACATTTGCCAATTTTTCTAACTTTGCATTGCTTTGTCACAGTACCAAGTATAGGAATTCCATTTTCCATTGAATTAATAAATTCTTTTGTAATAGGTTTATCAACGGAAACTACATATTCTTTTTCATGATTATTTCCTGCACGTAATATTTTATTTACCATATCTCCATCATTAGTTAAAAATATTAATCCCTCAGAGGGTTTATCGAGACGTCCTATAGGGAATATTCTCTCGTGATAGTCAACAAAGTCAATTATATTTCCCTTAACATGAGTTTCTGTTGTGCAAGTAATCCCTACAGGTTTATTAAGGGCTATATATACTTTATTTGACTTAGGTTTAATAGTTTTTCCATCAACTACTACAGTATCAGTAGGACTAACTCTTGTTCCAAGGGTAGCTAAGATACCATTTACATATACTTTACCAGATTCAATAAACTTATCTGCTTCTCTTCTGGAACAAATTCCACTTTCGCTTATGTACTTATTAAGTCTAAGTAAGTTTTTATTATCCATATAGTTATATCACCACCTAGCATAAGACTTAATGAATGTTAGTTATTATATAATTACTTACATTCACTTTAAATTTATTGTATAATTATAGCATAATATCAATGTTATTAGTATTATACAATATAATAGATATTATATAAATAAAATTTTAGAGGATATGGGGGGAACTATGAATAATAAAGTAGTAAAGAAGATTTCTAGTATTTTAATAGTAATTATAATGTGTATGACACCATTGGCATTAACTGGTAGTGCCTTTGCAGCAGTAAATATACAGGATTTAAACCATCAAATAAATATACCAACAAATAAAACTTGGACAATAAAGCTTAGTAATAGACTACATACAAACTTAATAAATAACCTTAGTACTTATGTAAAAGTTTTTTCACCTAATGGTGGTGAATTAAAGGTAGGTTTAAGCTACAATGCAACTAACAAGGCTATAAAAATAACACCGCCTTCTGGAGGATATAGTACAAGCACTACCTATAGTATAATTGTAAAATCTGGCTTATATGATAGTGAAGGAAAATATATTGAATTACCTGCAGTAAAGGAATTTTCTACAGTGCCATCAAACCATAATGTATCCACATTAGGTACAATGTCTACTTATTCAGTAGGAACTACAGTAGATAATTTTGCAAATATCCAATATAATAAGAAACCACCAATATTTAGAGCTTTATATTCTGGAGATGCAAGAAAAACAGATATAGCACAGTATTTAGAACCAAGCAGATATAAAAATGATAAAAATGGTATATATATGTTTATGAAACTAAACTTCATACAAGATATAAGTGTAAGTACGCTAAATAATGTATTAGTGGGTAAAGGTACATTATCTAGTATGGGACAAGCATTTTACGATGCTTGTAAAACCAATAATGTAAATCAAGCCTATGCAGTGGCACATGCACTATTAGAGACTGGAAATGGTACATCTACCTTGGCAAAAGGAGTAGACTATAAAAAAGAAGATGGAACTACCGTTAAGGTTTATAATTTCTTTGGAATTTGTGCCTTTGATAATTCACCAGTAAGCTCTGGAGCAGAATCAGCCTATAAAAATGGGTGGACTTCACCAGAAGCAGCTATTAAAGGTGGTATTAAATGGATTGCTGAAAATTATATACATTCAGATAAAAATGCAAAGAACCCTAGACCAGCTCAAGATACTATATATGAAATGAGATGGAATGTTCACAATTACAGTAGTCCATGGCATCAATACGCTACAGATATTGTATGGTCATATAAACAAGTAACTAATATTAAATTAATAATGGACAAGCATTCTAATGTTAAACCACAATTTGAAATACCGGTGTATAAATAATAAGTATAGTATAAAACCCTAGTCATAAATTGACTAGGGTTTTAAAATTATAAAATCAATATATTAGTCAATATTAAGATCATTATCATTTCTATTAATTATAACTTTATAATTATATTTTCCAGCATATTTTTTAAAATTATCAAAATTAAGAGGCTCTCTTTTGTTATCCTTAGTTATATATATATATATACTGCCAGGTGAATATTCATCACACTTCGGGATTAATTCCTCTTTTAATGCTGAGTCAAATAAAAGATTTAAGCCTAAATTTAGTTCGTTTCCTTTTAGTGAACTTAAACTTTCCAATCCTAAAGTAGACCCACTAGAATCTGTAATTTTAACTATCTTGTTTCTATTTATACCTATTTTGATATTGGAATCTAAAGAGAGGATTATATTAGCTCTAGGTGAAAAGAAGATAAAATAAATACAACTTAATACTAATGCACAAATAGATATTAGTATTATAAATACTTTTATAAGATTTGACCTATCTACATATACAGTACCATCATAAATATTACCTTTAATAGGAGCTTTATCATTTCTCTCTAATGTAACAAATTCTTTATTATTTGTTACTATATAAACTTTATCATCATCAAAATTAATTACTTTACCAGATTTTCGCATATAAATACCTTTCACTAATTAAATTTATTTACAACATAAGTATATTTTACAATACAATTTTAAAATATAAAAGCAAAAGTAATCATCATCATAAGAAAATATTTTATTACAAAAAAATATTATATTAGCTAATATTTGCAAAAAAAGTGTTTGAATATTCAGTATACCGGGAGTATAATTTATACTAATAGATAAAAAAGGAGAATTATTAAGACCTTGGGGGAGAGTTAATATGAATAAAAAAAGGATATTATTATTAAGTATAATAATGGGATTTTTAATAATTGCAATTGGTAATTATTTAAACAACTACAATTTATTGAAACAGCCACCGTCGGAAAAATGGAGTAAGGAAGTAAAAATTGGAAGTGGGTTAGGAAAGAATACACCAGTAATCATAAAAGAAGAAAATCGTTTATTAGTAGCATATGAGGACACTAAAAAGATTAAAGTATGTGAAACAGATTTAAATGGAAAAGAAATTAAAACTAAAGAATATGCTGTAGAAGAAGAATTACTTAAGAATTTAATATTTACCAAAACTGATAAAGGATATACTTTGATTTATAATTCTAATAAATTAAGCATAGATTATTTAGAAAAGTTAGTTTTAGATGAAGAGTTAAATTTGGTGAAAAGAGAAATAGAAGAAGGAATTACATTTACTGAACAAATTGATAGTAAAAATATAGTTTTAGCCTATAAAGATAAAATTAAGTTAGTAAACACAGTATCAAATGAAAATATAGAAGTGCCAGTAGAAAACTTAAGTATGCTTACTGCTAATAAAAGTAAAGATGAACTTTTAATATGTTACTTAGAAAAGGAGAAATTATTTAAAGGATTTACAGTTAAAGGTGGAAAGGTATCAAAGCCATTTCTTATCAAGGAGATGATTAAAACTGACAAAATTACTTATGGAGCAATGTCATTGTCTTCAGATGCAGAAAATGGATATTTGCTTGTAGAGAAATATGATAGAAATGAATACTTTGCTACAGAAGTAATGGAGTTTCCTATAAGTGGAGGAGAGGGCCAGGTTAGTAAGCTTGCGGTTGATAAATCCAGTTACGTTATAAATACTAAAGGAGCCTATTCAGAAAATGGTGCAAGATTTTATGCCACCATGGGAGTGCCTTTTGGTAAAAAGGAATTTCAAAAAGCTATAGTTTCTTTTGAAATAAAAAATGGTGAAGTTTCAAGTTCAGAGAAGATAACTAGACTAAGAGAATTATGTATTCATCCATATAATGATGAAGAATATATAGCATTTCTTAGTTTTGAGAAGGATGGATTATATAGTGTTAATATAGCATCTAGTAATGAGAGGTTTAAGGATGCAAATAATGGACCTCGTAGAGATGAGAGATTGAGATCTCTTGGGTATGTAGTAGAAGGTTTTATGTATAGTGTATCTTATATTATAATAATAGGATTTAGATGGATAGTTCCTGGTTTAGTTATAGCAGGAGCAGTATCTTTTATGGATTACAAATTTGATGATAAAAAGAAAAGGTATATGTATATCATACTAGCTACTATTGTTGTAGTAATGAAAATATGTACTATAAATAAAGCTTTTTATGTGCAATATTCACATATGTTACCTACTATTTTAGCTCCATCATTTGTAGGAATATTGATAAACTCCTTAATTGGACTAGTTGTATATGGATATGGATATATGGTCTATACAGATGATTTTGAGAGCATATTTCTAGGTAAGTTTAGTATATTCATGTTAATTGATGCATTGTTTACATTAATGATATTTGTACCTCTTATAATATAATAATAAAGTTTAATTAGAATTTAAAAAGAGATTATTTCTTATAATTAATTGAAATAATCTCTTAAAGTTATATAAAACATATGCATAATAATAAATAGTTTAAGGAGATATATAAATGAAAAAGAAAAAAATGCTTTTAATTTTTCTTATTATTGTGACGTGTATATTAATACTTATTGGAAACTATAAGAATAACTATAATTTAGAAATACAACCACCATCTAAAACATGGAGTAAGGAAGTAAGTATAGCAACTGCAACAACGAAAAATGCTCCAGTAATTTTGAAAGAAGAGAATAGAATACTTGTAGCATATGATAATAATAAAAATCTTAATATTGTTGAAACCAATACTGTAGGAGAAGTTTTGAATAATAAACAATATGAAGTTAATGAAGAATTAATAAACAATGTATTACTCGCTAAAAGTGTAGATGGGTATATACTAATGCTTAACTCTATAGAAGATTGTGAGGGATACTTATTAAAGGTATATATAGATAAAGATTTAAATGAGGTTAGTAGAGAGAATATTAAAGGAATAAATAGTACTTATCAATTAGATAATAACAATATAGTAGTTGCTTACAAAGATAAACTTGAGATAATAAATACAGTAGAAGATAAAATGATATCTATTCCAGCAAAAAATACAGACATGCTTTCAGCCAGTAAGAATAAAGACGGTTTTCTAATATGTTACATGGAAGACAACTCATATATTAAAGCAATTACATTTAATGAAGATAGGGTTTCAGAACCTATATTAGTGGAAGAAATAGCTAAGAATAATAGAGTTACTTATAAGAATATGTCCTGTTCTTCAGATAGAGAAAATGGATATACAATGTTTGAGCAATATGTTAAAGGTGAACTTCACTCTTGTAGGTTATTCGAGTTTCCTATAGCTGGAGGTGAGGTTAAGGAAAGTAAACCAAGAATTAATGAATCAAATGAACTAATAAATGCTATAGGAACTTACTCTGACGAAGAAGGTGGAAAGTTCTTTTCTACAATAGATAACTCTTATGGGAAGAAAGAGGAAAGAAGAGGAATAGCATCCTTTGTTGTAAAGGATGGTAAGATAAATAAAGTTGAGCCAGTTACAAGAACAAGAGGAGTATGCATTAATCCTTATGTAAACGAGGATTATATTAGTTACTTAAGTTTTAGAGATGAAGATTTATATGATGTTGTCATAGCATCAACAGATGAAGGATTTAAGGCTGTAAATAATTTACCAAGAGAGTCAGAGAAGAAAAGTGCACTTACTTATACTATTGAGGGACTTATGAATAGCTTTGTATCTATAATAATTGTTGGATTCCCATGGATAGCAATAGGTTTAGTTTTAAGTGGAGCAGTTACATTCCTAGACTATAAGCTATCTAATAAGCAAAAGAAGATTGCATATATAATAGTAGCTATATTAACAACTTGTGCAAAGATCTTTTTTATAATAAAAATGTTCTATGTTAAATATGTATATATGTTACCACCGGCTATAGCCCCTATTTATGTTGGTATTGTCTTATGTATATTAATAGCAGTTATAACATATAGTTATGGATACTGTACTTATACAAGTGAATTTGAGGGAATATTTATATCAAAATTTGTTTTAAGTTTATTAATTGATGCATTATTAACTTTGATGATATATGCTCCATTAATAATATAAAAATTTAAACCGTCATATCTATTTTAAACTTCTAATAGTTATAGATATGACGGTTTATTTAATAATCACAGTACTTTTGTTATACTCAATAAAATGATCTATAGAATAGCTAAAATCCTGTTTATAGAATAGGAGATAGTAGTCTAGATATAGCTTCCTTGAATTTAATTATTAGAGATCTATTAGAATAATGTTCAGGAGTGAGTAAAGTACTTTGCAATATATCTGATTCAAAGGCTTTATCAACCTCAGAAGTAGTTATTGTACCATATATTATGGCATTAACTTCAAAATTTAGATTAAAACTACGTATATCCATATTAGCAGTTCCTATAGTACACATTTTACCATCTATTGATACCATTTTGCTATGAATAAATCCATTGTCATAGGTGTAGCATTTAGCACCACATTCTACAAGTTCCCAAATATAGGACTTAGATGCCCAATAAATAAATGGATGATCTGGCTTACAAGGTATTATAATTTTAACATCTAC
The DNA here is from genome assembly GCF_002419845.1 of Clostridium sp. UBA5712. NCBI lineage: Bacteria > Bacillati > Bacillota > Clostridia > Eubacteriales > Clostridiaceae > Clostridium > Clostridium sp. UBA5712. Next base: position 32,183 of record NZ_DIGW01000015.1, read on the forward strand.
ACCAGATAGGCATGCTATTTTAAGAGCTGTTAAGATACTTTCATCTGGAATAAAATATGGAGTCTCAATATAAATGGAATTTTCAGCTTTGCTTATTAATTTAAGGTAAGTATTTCTTATACTACACCACTCAGAATCAGGTCCGCTAGAAATTATTTGAACAGCTGTATTATCTATGTATGGTTTTCTAGGAAAATACCTTTCTTCCATGAAAAAGTCTTTTTTGCTCGCAAAACGCCAATCCATCAAAAATCTGACTTCTAGATAATTTACAGAGTCACCTTGAAGATGAAGATGAGTATCTCTCCAAAAGCCAAATTTCTTAGATAGGCCTAAATATTCATCTCCTACGTTTAAACCTCCAACAAAACCATGTTCTCCATCTACAATACAGATTTTCCTATGATTTCTATAGTTTATTCTCACATTTATATAAGGTATAAAAGGTGGAAAAAAGCAATACACTTCTCCACCGGCTTTTACCAGTGGATCAAAAAAATGCTTTTTATTATGAATGCAACCCATACCATCGTAAAGAAGTTTAACTTCAATACCTTCCTTTGCTTTCTTCACTAAAAGATTAAGTATTTCAGTGCCTAGATTATCATCATTAAAGATATAGTACTGAATATGAATAAAATTTTTGGCATTCTTTATACAATCTATCATGATAGGAAATTTTTCATTTCCATTATTAAGAATATCTACTTTATTGTTATTAGTAACAATAAAATTATCACTATATAGATTTAAATTTATTACATCATGATATTCTTTTAATAGAGAGTTATTATTAACTATAGCTTTGTCGCTGAGAAGGCGCTTTTGCTCTTCAGAGAATTGCATAAGAACAGATTCTTCTTCCTTTTTTAGAACAAAGAATTTTTTGCGACGAAGATTTTGACCAAAGAATAAATACATTATAAAACCAATAAATGGTATAAACAACATTATCATAAGCCATGTCCAAGTATTACTAGTATTTCTCTTTTCAAATATAATTACAATTATAGCAAAAGCAATATTTACAACAAATATAAGGTTTATAATATTTAAAAAAACAGTATAATTATCCATAAAAACTCCTTATTATAATATAATAATTAAATTTTAGCATAACATATAAAAAATACATATAAAAAACTATAAAAACTATATAATTATTATAATAATAAAAGTATAATTGAAATTAGTGTTTGCAACATGTATAATTCTATGCTATAAAACTAGTGTAACATAAATAATATAGTATAACATAAAATAAACGGGAGGGCAAAATGAAGGAGTTTTTTAACAAAAGTGAACTTAAAAATTATCTAATGATAATGGTTGGTATAACAATACTGGCTATAGGAATAAACGTATACTATTCACCACAACATTTAGTTACCGGAGGAGTATCAGGTTTAGCTATTATATTAGATTATGTATTTAGCATTCCACTATGGTTAACTAATGTAATTGTAAATATACCATTATTTATAGTAGGAATAAAAATAAAAGGGATGGATTTTGCAAAAAAATCTATATTTGGAGCAGCTTTTGTATCTGTTGCCCTTTGGTATACTAGTTTTATCCCGCCGGTTCAATCTGACTTATTAATATCAAGTGTATTTGGAGGCCTTTTTGTAGGAGCTGGAGTTGGATTAGTATTAAGATCATCTGCATCAACAGGAGGTACAGATTTACTTGCAATAATTATAAAGCATTATTTGAAGAAAATACCTATAAATCAAATAATGATGTGCATAGATGGAATGATAATAGTAGTAGGTTTATTTGTTTTTGGCGTAGAAAAAGCCATGTATGCATTGATATCTATATTTATAGTTTCTAAAGTAGTAAATACCTTAGTAGAGGGTGTAAATTACTCTAAAGAAGTACATATAATCTCAGAAAAGTCTGGTGAAATAGCACAAGAATTAATGAAGCACTTAAATAGAGGAATAACAAGCATAAATGGTAAGGGTGTATATACTGGAAAAAGTAAAGATATATTGTATATTGTATGCTCTACAGAAGAATTAATTGAGCTTCAAAGAATTGTAAAAGAAGTAGACACTGAAGCTTTTATAATAATAAATGATGTAAGAGAAGTAGTAGGAAGGGGATTTACTCAGCCACAGTATGATGGATACAAAGAAGAAAAATAGAACATTATAGAAGGATTTAGAAAATAAGTATAGAAACTATTTAAGTATAGAATGTATATTCAGTTTTGAAAGGATAGGTGATTAAAATGAATATAAAAGTGGAGAACTTAAAAAATGTTCAATCACATAATAATTCCAAAGGTATATTTTTATTTGAAAGTTATATGGAACTACAACAAGGGTTTCCATGTGATAAATTAAATAATATCCTTAGTTGCTTAAGTGAAAGTAAAGAGTTCACTGGCAAAAAAGGAGATTTATATACACTAACTAATATAGAAGATGGATCTATACAAAAAACTATACTTGTAGGTCTTGGTGAAAAAGCTAAGTGTAAAGTAGATAATGTTAGAAATAATACTTCTAAGTTAATCAAGGAAGTAATCAAACAAAAAATAAAAACTCTAGATTTACATGTGAAATCTATGGATTGTTGTTGTAATTATGAAAAAGTTAAAGCTATTACTGAATCCATTATAATGACTACTTATAATTTTGATAAATATAAAAGTGATAAAAAAGAAGTGCTATTAGAAGAAGTAAGAATTATATTTCATGAGGACCAAGATTTAGCTAAATTAAATGAAGCTGTAGAAGAAGGAAGACTACTTGCAGAAGGAAATTTAATTTCAAGAGAGCTTGTAAATGAGCCTGCTAATATTTTAACTCCAGAGGCATTATCTAAAAAAGTTCAGCAATTAGGCCTTGATCATGGATTCCAAGTTGAAGTATATAATAAAGAAGAAATTAAAAACTTTGGTATGGAATCATTTTTATCCGTTGGCAAAGGTTCTTCAAATGAACCAAAGCTAATTGTAATGAGATACATGGGTGATACTGATAATAAAGAAAATATATTAGGTCTTGTAGGTAAAGGATTAACCTTTGATGCAGGTGGATATTGCCTAAAAACTGCAGGAAGTATGTGGACTATGAAGAGTGATATGGGGGGAGCAGGTGCTGTTATCGGTGCCATGTCTACCATAGCAAGAAAGGGATTAAAGAAAAATATTGTAGCTGTAGTGGCTGCTTGTGAGAATTTAATTTCAGGAGATGCATATAGACCTGGAGATATAATTAATACTATGAATGGTAAAACCATAGAAATTATAAATACAGATGCTGAAGGCAGATTAACTTTAGTAGATGCAGTTACTTATATAATAAGAAAAGAAAATGTAACTAAGGTAGTTGATATTGCTACTCTTACTGGTGCTGTAGGTGGTGCTATAGGAAGTGCCGCTACAGGAGTTGTAACTAATGATGATGAATTCTACTCACTTTTAGAGGAAGCTTCTTTACATTGTGATGAAAGAGTTTGGAGATTCCCAACCTTTGATGAATATAAAGAAAAAATAAAAACTGGTAATGCAGACTTAGTTAACTCAACTGGCCCTGTAGGTGCAGGAGCAATTACAGCAGGATTATTTATTGGTGAATTTGTAGAAGATAAGCCATGGTTACACCTTGATATTGCAGCTACAGCTTTCACATCACAGACACCAAATAGAGAATATTTCTCAAAGGGTGCAACAGGAGTAGGGTCAAGATTATTATATGAAATTGCTAAAAAATATTAATAAACATAAAAAACCTGTGGAAACACAGGTTTTTTAATGATAAAAGAGTATAACTTTGAATTTATAAAGTTATACTCTTTCATTATGTAAATATTTAATTATAAGATACCTTCATTTTTAAGAACAGATTCAATTTCTTGAACTTTCTTAGCAAGAGAAATAAAGTTTTCTTTTATCATATCCTCAGATACAGAATTAAATTTAATATTTTCTTCTAGTTTTTCAATAGTAGAAAGTGCTTCATCAATCTCTTTTTGCGCTTGCTTTAAATTAGTTTCATTCATAAAAAATCTCCTTTAGTTGTTTTATTTAATCTATACATTAAATGTTATCATTGAGAAGATTTAAATTCAACTATAAATTTATTGAAATGAATTATAGGAGTTAGTATAAGACTTATCAATTTTGCTACTATGAAGGGAGTATACTTCTCCATTAACTAAATCAACAACTTCTACAAGACCAGAATTATCATAAACTTTTCTAATGAATAACTCTCTATTGTTATAATAACCAGTAGCTCCAGGGTTTTGATTTTTCATTTCTATTATTTCGTTTAAATCCATAACATAATATACCTCCTAGTATGATTTTTAATAGTTTTTCCTAAATTGACAGTTTTTATGCATGATAAAATAGAGGATAGAATTTTCTATATAATAAAAAATCTAAATATTGTTTAAAGGAAGAACATATACATTACATATAAATATATATTAATTTATTAAAGATATAGGAGAGTTTGTATGATAAATGTAATATGGTTCGGAATTTTATTTATAGGTATAGCTTTTGGCGTACTTACAGGAGATGGAGAGCTCTTATCTAAAACCATAGTATCAACTACATCAGATACAGTTAAGCTTATTATAGAGCTATTAGGAATGATGTGTCTTTGGTGTGGGGTGATGAAAATTGCGGAGAGAAGTGGCCTTACAGACAAATTAGCCAGATTGTTAAAACCTATACTTAGAATAATCTTTAAAGAAGCAGGAAAAGATGATAAGGCTTTAGGAGCTATAGTTATGAATCTTACAGCTAATATGTTTGGATTATCTAATGCAGCAACTCCTTTTGGTATAAGAGCTATGGAGGAAATGGATAGAATAAATGGGCATAAAGATGTGGCAAGCAACGATATGGTACTATTTCTAGTTTTAAATGCAGCCTGTATTCAATTTGTGCCAACTACAGTTGTTTCTATTAGAGCTGCATTTAATTCTGGAAATCCAGGTTCAATAATTCTACCAGCACTATGTACTACAACCTTTGCATCTATACTTGGAATTATTTTATGTAAGTTTTTACAAAGATACTTTTAAAGGAGGAAAATGCCGTGGGAAATATATTTGATTATTTTTTAAAGGGAATAATTCCAATAATTATAGGTGCTGTAGTACTATATGGCATTATTGCTAAGGTAAAAGTATATGAATGTTTTGTAGAAGGATCTAAGGAAGGTATAAATGTATGTGTAAGGATTTTCCCTTATCTTTTAGCTATGCTTATAGCAGTAAATTGCTTTAGGGCTTCAGGGGCTATGGATTATGTTATAAACTTAATAAAGCCAGCTGTTAACGTGGTAGGTATACCTCCAGAAATCGTTCCGTTAATATTTATAAAACCACTATCAGGTAGTGGAGCAATTGGGGTTTTCACAGATATAGTAAAAAGCTATGGACCAGATTCTTTCTTAGGATTTCTATCATCTATAATAATGGGTGGTACAGAAACTATATTTTATACTATTACTGTGTATTTTGGAGCTGTTGGTATAAAGAAGGTAAGACACAGTTTATGGGTAGCTCTAATAGTTGATTTATGTGCTGTACTCTTAGCAGTTAATTTAGCAGTAATGTTAATGAGATAAAGAAATTTGTTAATACAGGGGAGGAGTTTAATTAAAAGTATAGAATTTGCCTATATATAACATATTTTGTAAAGTATGATATATAAGTAGATTCTAGATGGGAGAAAAAGTTATGGATGTTTTTATGGAGAATTTTTTTTATCTTCTTATCTTGTTTTTTATAATAGGAGCTGTAGTTGCAACAATAAAAAGAATTTTACACTAGAGAGGAATTAAATTATATAAGAGATTACTTAAGAAAATAATAGTAAATGAAACTGCCTAATAAAGAGCATTAGCATACTTTATTAGGCAGTTTTTAATATATAGCTATCAATATTTTAGTCTAGCTTTGTTATATGACTATTGATAGGCTTCAGTTTCTTCACATAGAATATATAAAGAAGAAGTCCATCTACAGACCATTGAACAAAACATATAATCCAGAACACAGTTATTGATGTGCCTAGTAAATAAATGAATATAAATACTAGTGGAAGTCTTATAAACCAAGAGGTTACGAAGGCTATAATAAATGGAGTTTTAGTATCACCATAACCTTTGAAAATTCCACCTACAATCATCGATAGTGCCATGGCAGGCTGTTCTGCAGCAGCTATCATTAAACAAGCTGCTCCAAGAGAAATAACTTCTGTATTACTACTATCTATAAACATTTTAATAAGTTGTGCTGGGAATATTAAGAATAGTAATGTAAATATGCACATTACACCTATTCCTAAAATCATAGCAGTACGACCATACTCTCTAGCTTTTTTATAGTCGCCTTCACCAACTTTATTTCCAACTAGAGTTGTAGCAGCAACGGCAAATCCCCACCCAGGCATAAAAGAAATAGATTCTAAGGTTAAAGTAATTTGGTTAGCAGCAAAGGCGATGGTACCAAGATGCATAATCATCATACTTGTAAAAAGTCTAGCTAAACTATAGGCAGCTTCTTGCATTCCAGCAGGTACAGATAAAGAAGTAATATTTTTTATTCTAGCACCGCTGAATTTCTTTAAGTACTTAAATTCAATTTTTATTAGAGATTTTTTATAGGTATATATAGCTGAATAAATAAATCCTGATATATTAGCTATAGTTGTAGCAATAGCGGCACCCTTAACTCCAAGTTCTGGAAAACCAAGTAAACCAAATATTAATATAGTATCTAATGAAAGGTTAACTACAAGCATAACAATAGAAACAATCATTGGAGTTTTAGTATTTCCATAGGATCTATTAACAGCATTTAACATACTAGATAACATATTAAAGGGCAAGCCAATACATACAATGTTTATATAAGTTGTACCTAATCCTATTATGCTTGGCTCAGCACCAGCTAGAACTAACAATTTTTTACTAAATAAGAATATAAATAGTGTAGTAGCCATACTTACTAGGAATCCTAAAGAAAATCCTAAGGTTGCATATTCATTAGCCTTATCTAATTCTTTAGCACCGTATCTTCTTGCTACAATTGAAGTGATTCCAACAGATAAGCTTTGAGCAACTAAAATATTAGTAAAGGTATAAATAACTTCACTAGACATTCCTACAGTACTAACAGCAATATCCCCTCCATATTGACCTATAAGCATAGTATCAACAGTCCATATCATTGTATATAATAACATTTCTATTACAGCTGGTAAGGATAGTTTAAGTACATCCTTTACTGTAGATTTATTTAAATAAAGGTTCTTTTTTAATAATTCCATATAACTACCTCCTTTAAAAAAATACCCTTTTAATTGCCTAATAATAATGTAAGAAAATTATGGCACATATATAATGATAATTCATATTTCCAAAAAAAAATAGATGTAATACAAATAAAAATAAATAAAGTATAAAAATTCATAAAAGTGAATAAATTACTATATAAATATATACCTATATAAATAGCTGTATATAAAACTATAAGGCTAGTTAAATAGTTAACTATTTGTTGTGCTCATGCGGGTTTCAGGGCTATTCTACCCTTTGAAGGTGTGATTAAACATATATCTAAAGGGAAGTTATGAATAATTATATTGCTACTATTTAATAATATATTAATAAACATAATATATTAATTATACCGTTGACATAAAATAATTATAGTATTATCATATTAATTAATATTGATATTTAATGCGAAGAAAAGAAGAGTACTAAATGAAATTTTCTAAAGAGAGCTAGAATAGGTGAAAACTAGCGAAAAAGAAGTTTAGGAACATGGTCTTGGAGCAGATTTTCTGAAGTGTAGTCACCAAGGAAAATAGGGAAGTCCCCCTTATAGGACAAAGTAATAAAGGCTAAGGCTAAGTTACTTATTGAGGTGTCTACTGTGAAGTAGATATGAATTAGAGTGGTAACACGTATATAACGTCTCTATGTAGAAATATTTCTGCATAGAGATTTTTTTTAGACTTAAAGCCAAAAGATATAATAAAAATACAATAATTTTAGGAGGAAGAAATATGACAAATAAACCATTTTATATTACTACACCAATATACTATCCATCAGCTAATCTTCATATAGGAAATACTTATACAACTGTGGCAGCTGATGCTATAGCGAGATTTAAAAGATTTACAGGTCATGAAGTAATGTTTTTAACAGGAACAGATGAACATGGTCAAAAGCTTCAAAGAATAGCTGAAGACAAGGGCGTTAAACCAATAGAATACATAGATGAAATAGTATCTGGAATTAAAGATCTTTGGAAGCTTATGGACATTAGTTATGATAAATTTATTAGAACTACTGATGATTATCATAAAAGCTCTGTACAAAAAATATTCAATCAGCTATATGAACAAGGAGATATATATAAAGGCTCTTATGAAGGTTGGTATTGTACACCTTGTGAAGCTTTCTGGACAGAGACTCAAGCAGTAGATGGAAAATGCCCAGATTGTGGTAGACCAGTAGAAAAGGCAAAAGAAGAAGCATATTTCTTCAAAATGTCTAAATATGCAGATAGACTTTTAGAGTATATAGAATCTCATCCAGACTTTATACAACCAGAATCAAGAAAAAATGAAATGGTAAATAACTTCTTAAAACCAGGATTACAAGATTTATGTGTATCAAGAACATCTTTTGATTGGGGAATACCGGTTGAGTTTGATAATGGTCATGTAATTTATGTTTGGATAGATGCTCTTTCAAACTATATAACTGCATTAGGTTATAACCAAGAAAACACGGAGCTTTATAAGAAGTTCTGGCCAGCAGATGTACACTTAATAGGAAAAGATATATTAAGATTCCATACTATATATTGGCCAATTATGTTAATGGCATTAGGATTAGAGTTGCCAAAACAAATATTTGGTCATGGATGGCTTTTAGTTGATGGTGGTAAAATGTCTAAATCTAAAGGAAATGTAGTAGATCCAGTGATACTTGTAGATCACTTTGGAGTAGATGCTGTAAGATATTACCTACTACATGAAATACCTTTTGGTTCTGACGGACTTTTCAATAATGAAATATTCATAAAGAAAACTAATTCAGATTTAGCTAATGACCTTGGAAATTTAGTTTCAAGAACTGTAACTATGGTAGAGAAATACTTTGGAGGAGTAATTCCAGCTCCAGATGTTAAGGAGGCTATCGATGAAGCATTAATTTCCGTTGCATTAGAAGTACCTAAGAAGGTTGAAGCTGAAATAGAGCATTTAAGAGTTTCTGATGCACTAGATCATATATGGACATTAATTAGAAGAACCAATAAGTACATCGATGAGACAACTCCTTGGATATTAGGTAAGGATGAAAACTTAAAAGGAAGACTTGCTACAGTTCTTTATAACTTATGTGAAAGTTTAAGAATAATATCTTCTTTAACTTCAGCATTTTTACCAACAACAAGTGCCAAAATAAATGAGCAATTAAATATTTCTAATTTTACATGGGAAAGTTTGACTTCTTTTGATGGTACTGTTGCAGGAACTAATGTTAATAAGGGCGCTGTAATATTCCCAAGAATAGATGTGGAAGCTAAAATAAAAGAACTTGAAGAAATCGCTGAAGCAGCTAAAAAAGCTGCACAAAAAAGAGAAATAACTCCAATAAAGGAAGAAATAACTATAGATGATTTTGAAAAAATTGACCTTAGAGTAGTTAAAGTTTTAGAATGTGAGCCAGTTAAGAAAGCTAAAAAACTTTTGAAATTTAAGGTAGATATGGGTGGAGAGATTCGTCAAGTTATATCAGGTATTGCAATGCACTGCAAGCCAGAAGAGTTAATTGGAAAGAACGTAGTCTTAGTTGCTAACCTTAAACCTGTAACTTTAAGAGGTGAAATATCTCAAGGTATGATTCTTTCTGCAGCTACAGATGATGATTCAAAATTATGTGTAGTAGATCCAGGTGACATTGAATCAGGTTCAATAGTACGATAATAAAAAAAGTTACATCCTTTGGATGTAGCTTTTTTTATTATATAATTAAAGGTAAATAAATCATTGGGGGAATTATATGGGAAAGGTAAGAATAACTGTTTTAGAAAGTAAGTGTAGGTGTGGATATCATAAAAAAGGAGACATATATGAAGTGGAAGATATTTGTCCTCCTATTTGTCATGAATTGTGGCAAAATATTTATCCAAGTGTATATACTTTACTTAATGGAGGAGATTTAGATTTTGGAGATGAACGTAGAAAGATGTTTCAGCTTTCATGTCCAGATGGAGGAAGGGTGAAAGTTAAGGGAGAAGTTATAGAATAAAAAAATAGAAGGCCTGAGTATTTAGAAAAATTCAGGCTTTCTATTTTTGAAATATATTGGTTTAACATTACATAGATGGCATAATAAAAGAGCTTCTTTAAAATTGTTATTAATAGCAGAAGGGTTGTGGGAATCAGAACCAATAGTTATATACTTTCCTCCTAATTCTTTATATCTACTATAGATTTTTTTTAGATTATCAAAGGTTACATTGCTTTTTATTCTACGAGTATTTATTTCCATAGCAGTATTAGTATCAATACAAGTTTTTATAACACTATCTATTAAATCATTATATTTATCATAGTAAATCTCACTATCACTTACAGGTGCGTATCTGGATATATAATCTATATGACCTAAAGTATCTATGTAAGGATGAGTTTTTATACAGTCACAAATTTCTTGAAAGTACTTAATTAGAACTTCTCTATAGGATAAGCCTTCATAAATATCCCAGTATCCAATATCAATATTGCTTATTGTATGCTGAGAACCTATAACCTGATCAAAGCCATAGGAATTTATAAGCTTTTCATTATCTTCTTTATAATCTAGAGACATTCCAACTTCTATACCTAATAATAGATTATTACTTCTGTATTCTCCGTATTTTTTAAAATAATCGTCTACATTAAAACGAAATCCAGCTTCCTTAGGATAATTTAAATCCATATGGTCTGTAATAACTAAACCTATGTTGTGTTTACCTGCTGTATTAATAGCATCAGTTAGCTTCATGTTAGAATCAGTAGAAAAACAAGTATGTATGTGGCTATCAAAAATCATAAGATTACCCCCTTAAATATTACTATATAATTATAACACAGTATGAAATTTACTCCTTTGGTATCATGAATAAATTTACATATGTTGGATAAAATCTAAATACCTTACTAGCTTTTATATTTATCCGATGACTACCAGTTCTAATGCTCTCATCTTTTTTGAAGAGAGAATAAAGAGCTGCTACGTCCCTGGATAACGATTTCCCCTAAAGGACAACGAATTCTAAGTATCAAATAAATTGATACTTAGAATTCTGTTAGTAACCTTCAAAGGGAGTAAAAAACTCCCTCTGAAGTAAAGAACTCTGTTTATTAGTGAATTTTAGCTATGGACAAAGATTAATTTACCATATATGATAAATTAAATGATAAAGATGGAATTGATAAAAATTTAACTTATGAAAGCGGGGATAATATGATATTTGATTCACATGCTCATTATGATGATGAACAATTTGATGATGACAGAGATGTTATTTTAAAAGAGATAAAAGATAAAGAGGTTATAGGCGTAATAAATTGTGGTTCTAGCTTGAAGGGTCTTGAAATGTCTGTAAAGTTAGCTGAAGATTATGATTTCATTTATGCCGCTGCGGGAATTCACCCAGAGAATGCTGATGAATTTAGGGATGAAGTTAAAGAGAGAATACGTAGCTTGGCTAAGGACAAGAAGATAGTTGCAATAGGAGAAATAGGATTAGACTACTATTGGGAAGAAAACCCTTCAAGAGAAGTACAAAAGAAAGTTTTTAGAGAGCAAATGGCTATAGCTAAAGAATTTAATTTGCCTGTTATAATTCATGATAGAGATGCCCATGGAGATACCCTAGAAATATTAAAGGAATTTCCTGATGTAATAGGTGTAGTTCACTGCTTTTCAGGAAGTGTAGAATTCTCTAAAGAATGTTTAAAATTAGGATATTATATAGGGGTTACTGGAGTAGTTACTTTTAAAAATTCTAAGGTAATAAAAGAAGTGGTAAAGGAATTACCCCTAGATAGGTTATTGGTAGAAACTGATTGTCCATATATGGCACCAACACCAAATAGAGGAAAGAGAAATCAATCAAATTATATAAAGTTTATCATAGAAGAAATAGCTAACATTAAAGGTACAAGCAGAAAACAAATTGAAGAAATTACAATATTTAACACAAAAAGCTTGTTTAATTTAAATTAGTGAGGTATAATTTGAAATATAAATTTGAAAGTGTAGTTTTAGATATATTAAATTATAGATATAAATTTCATTAGTTTTTAAGTCAAATGTATATAAAGAATAAATGAACTTATTTTTGCATATGTATAATATAAACCTGTACTTATCACCCCGGAAAGACTGAAACTAAAACACAGAAAAGCTATTATTTTAATTATTATTTTATTATGCATAGTATGCATTAAGTTCAGTCAATTCAATGATTAGAGTGCTAAATTTGACATAACTATGGTATCTAATATATAATAGCAAAGTACTCTTGTCTGAGGGAGGTAATCTTTATGATGATTAAATTCAAAGATAAATTGAAAAGCAATTTTTCAATTTGGCCAAAGACGGTGTTCGTTGTTGTATTAATTCTATTAAGTGCCGCAGTTACTATTTGGGGGTTAAGGAATACCGTTGAAGTAGTAGTTGATGGTCAAAAAGTAGAAATAACTACATTATCAAAAAATTTAAATACTATACTAGAGAACAACGGCATAACAGTTGCTCAGAAGGATAAAATTTCTGTGGAACTAGACAGCGAAGTTAATGATGGTGACATAATTTATATTAATAAGGCAGTAGATGTAGAAGTAGTGGTAGACGGAAAAAACTTATCAATAGCATCAGCAGAGAAAACAGTAGAAGATATGTTAGAAGCTGAGAATATTAAAATAAGTCAAGAGGACAAGATAGTTCCGTCTATGGATGAAAATCTACAAGCAGGTATGACTGTTGAGGTTACAAGAGTAAAGAAGGAGCTTTTAAAAGAAGTTCAACCAATAGCTTTTGAAACTGAAACAAGAAAAAACTCTGAACTTAACCAAGGAGTAGAAAAAGAAGTTCAAAAAGGCTCTATGGGTGAGAGAACTATCACAACAGAGGTTGTGTATGAAAATGGTAAAGAGGTTAATAGAAGAGTTGTAAAAGAGGTTGTTAGTAAAAATCCTATAAATAAGATAATAGATATAGGAACCTTAGCTGTTGTAAGACCATCACGTGGTGGCAATGCAAAAGACTTTGCATATTCAAGTATGATATCTTGTGTATCAACTGCATATACTTCCGATAGGGGAGATTCAGGTACTATAACAGCAACAGGTACAACTGTTAGACGTAATCCAAATGGATACAGCACTGTAGCTGTAGATCCAAGAGTAATTCCATTAGGAACAAAACTTTATATCGAAGGATATGGACTTGCCATTGCAGAAGATACAGGGGGAGCCATAGTAGGTAATAAGGTTGATGTGTATGTTAATAGCTATGATGAAGCTGTTAACTGGGGAAGAAGACAGGTTAACGTTTATATTTTAAAATAGGAGCATAGGCTCCTATTTTTTTATTTCAGATGCCTAAAATTAAATATGCTATGATATAATTACATTGAGAAATTTTAAAATACAAAGAAATATATAAACAGAGTTCTTAGCTTCTTCGAAGCTTTAGAAATCGTTATCCAGGGACGTAGCTGCTCTTTACTCCCACTTTGAAGAAGATGGGGGGGGGTTAGAGCAGGTAGTCATAGGATAATTTTTATATAAAGGTTACATAATATTTTATATAGCATAATGCAGGACGGAGGCTTTTATGATTAAGGAAGTAATAGTGGTAGAGGGACGAGATGATGTGACAGCTGTAAAAAGAGCTGTTGATGCTGAAGTAATATCAGTTAGTGGATTTGGTATAAATAGTAAAGTTATTGAAAGAATAAAAGAGGCTAATAAGAGACAAGGGGTAATAGTTTTAACAGACCCTGATTTTGCTGGAGAAAAAATAAGAAGAATTATAGCTAAAAGAGTCCCTAATATTAAGCATGCTTATATAACTCAAAGTGAAGGAAGAAAAGGTGATAATATAGGAGTTGAAAATGCTTCACCAGAAACTATTATCAAGGCTTTAAATGGAGCAAAGTGTGAATTAAAAGAGCCTAGACATGAGTTTACTATACAAGATATGCACTATTTTAGATTAACAGCAGATAAAGATGCTAAAAAAAGAAGAGATGCTATTGGAAGAGAATTAGGAATAGGGTATAGTAATACAAATCAGCTATTAACTAGATTAAATAATTATGGTATATCTAAGGATGAGTTTGTAGAAGCTATGAAGAAGGTAGATAAGGAGATTTAGTATGGATAAATTAAATACAAAAGAACTAGTTGAAAAATATAATTTTAAGTTTACTAAAAGGTTAGGACAAAATTTTTTAACTGATTACACAGTGCTTGAGGATATTGTAGAAGGTGCAAATATAACTGAGAATGACTACGTAATAGAGATAGGTCCAGGTGTTGGAACTTTAACTAGGGAGTTACTTAAAAGGGCTAAAAGAGTTACTAGTATAGAGTTAGATTCTAGATTAATACCTATTTTGGAATCAGAGTTATCTAGTTATGAGAATTTTAGTTTAATAAATAAAGATGCTTTAAAGGTAAATTATAGAGAACTAATAGGTGAAGAAAAAAGTGTAAAGGTAGTAGCTAATTTACCATATTATGTAACTACGCCTATAATAGCAAATCTTTTAAATGATAAATTAGATATAAAATCTATAACTATTATGATTCAAAAGGAAGTTGCAGAACGAATTAATGGAGAACCAAGTACTAAAGAATATGGAGCATTTACTCTACTTGCAAAGTATTATTGTGATACAAAAATTATAAGGAATGTACCTCCAAGTTGTTTTATACCATCTCCTAAAGTAGATTCTATAGTTATTAGATTAGATAAATTAGATAAACCTAGAGTTGAAGTGAAGGATGAAAAACTTTTCTTTAATATAATAAGGCAGTCTTTTAATATGAGAAGAAAAACTCTATGGAATAGTATGAAGGCTATAGGATTATCTAAGGAACTGCAAGAAAAGGCTTTTGAAGATGCGGGTATTAATCCAACTAGAAGAGGTGAAACTCTAACAATAGAAGAGTTTGCTACTTTAGCAAATAAGATATACGAGATTCGCCTTAAATAGACGAATCTTTTTTCTTATAAAAATAAATAAAGAATATCCTTCATTTTTTATACATAATAGTCATATATTATAATGTATAAATAAAAATGGAGGTAGAGAGTATGCCGTCTAGAAAAAGCTATAATAGATTTTTTATAATATTACAAGAAGATCAAAAAGGATATGGACTAGATTCCAATAAAACACCTTCAGGCTACGCTAAGTTAGAGGTAAGAAATGATAAAGCAAAAGCCTCATTTTATGCTCAAAATCTTAAAAAGCAAAAGGGCCCATACTTTATGATTTTAATAGTTCAAGGAAACAATGGTAATGAACTAATAAATCTTGGTCGAATCAATATAGATGATGGCGGAAAAGCTGATGTTAGCAATGAGTTTGATGCCAATAATTTAGTAAATACAAACATAGGTATGAACAAGGTGCAAGGAGCAGCTATTGGTAAGATAAGTGCAGATAAAGTTATGCCTGTAATGGTAGGGTTTATTGGAGGGGAAGAGCTTAAAAACTGGCAGAACTATCCTCTAGCTAAGAGTGATAGTAATACTGTAAAAGAAAGTAATAGTACAACTACACCAGTAAAAGAAACTCCAAAATCAGATAATGGAAATATGAATAAAGTAGTGCCTCAAATTCAAAATACAAATTTAGGGCAGCAAGAAAGTAATGCTGGAATTATACAAAACAACACCAATAATATACAGCAACAAACAGGAATACCACAAAATACAGGAACTGATAATACTCAACAACAAACAGGAATGCCACAAAATATAGGAACTGATAATACAAACATTACTAATACTCCATATGGTGGAATTATTCCTAATATACCTGGAAGTACTTCTACTCCTATTCCTAATATCAATATACCTGGAATCACCCCTACTCCAATGTCTAATACAAGGAGCGATGAAAATTATATAAGTGATGAAGTAGATATTATTGATGTTGAAGAAATTGAACCTTTAGTAAAGAATGATCTAATAAATGAACAATTAGAAAGTAATGATGAAGACTATATTGATGATGAGAATAGAATATTTGAAGAATATGAAAAAGAAATAGAAAGGTTAAAAGATTATAGAAAAAAACACTCTAAAAAGAAGAATAAATATGATGATTGTAAGGTGAAAAAATCATATGATTATGACGATATAGATAAAAAATGTGAAGATTGCAAACCTGAGAAACATAAAAAAAGTGAATGGAATGATAAGGATTATCCAATGGGAACTATGGGTAAATTTTTTAAAGAAGTTATCTATGGCTTAGAAAAGATTGGTAGTAATGAGAATATTAAAAATTGTTTTTGGTACAAAGCTCATGTAAAAAAATTAGAGGATATGTATTGTGTTTATGATTACAATAAATATTCTGTGGTGTTCTACCCTATGATTTGCTATTATCCTTATATATCACGACATGGAAATTTCATGGTTGGATATAAATGTGATGATGAAGGTAATTTAAAATATATTATATATGCAATACCAGGCACAAGAGATTTGGCAGACCAACCATATGAAGGAAAGACTGGTTTCGTAACTTTCATGCCAGATGAAGATAATGATAAAACAGGTCATTGGTTAATGTATTATGATATAAAAGGCAATACTGTGGTTGTACCAGTTAAGAGGTAAGATAATATGTGAATTTAAAACTCCGAATTTTATTCGGAGTTTATTCTATTTTTTGAAAAAGGGACATAGTATATTAATAAAGGGAGGGTAACATATGAAATTAGTAGATGATAATATGAGAAAATTAGGATTAGCAATAATACTAGCAGGGCTTATGATAGTTATATTAGGAGTTGGAAAATATTTTGAAGAAAGTCTAAGAACAGCTACATTAACTCAGAATAGTATGGTTGAATTTAAGCAATATGATATTCTAGATGGTAAAATAAAATATAAGTTGCCTAGTAGCTGGTTAACTACAATAAAAGAGAATAAAGATGATAAAATTGTATACTTAAATGAATTTGTTTCAGATGATGCTAATACTTATGGTTCTATAGAGCTTATAAGTAACAGCGAAGGTGTTAAAGCAACAATAGATAAGTGCATAGCAGATGTAGAGGGTATGGGAATAAAAGACTATAAAAAAGAAAAAGTGAAGATAGATAATATAGAATTAGATTATATTAAGTATGATTTAAAAAGTAGTAAAGAAAATGTAAAAAGAACCTATGAATATTATGTTCCATACGATGATTATGTGGCTAGAATAACATTTATAATTAGTGATAAAAAAGCTAGAGAGAATACACAAGTGGTATTTGAAAATATAGTTAAAACTTTTTCCTTTGAAAAGTAAAAGAGTTATTTGATTTAATGTATAACAACTATTATAATAAAACATATGATAAAGAATGAAAAATTCTAAGAATTTTTCAAGTGGAGGGCAAAGGTGAGAAGAGTAAAAAGTAATTTTATAGTTATATTATTAATAATATCATCATTACTAATTTCCGCTTGTGGTATAAGGGGAAATAGTGATTTTAACTATATGCAAGAAAGGAACATTATGAAGGTTACAATTCAGAGTACTAGAGATAAAAGTTATAAGTTTACTGTTACTGACAAAGATGTAATAAATGATATATATAGTATACTTTCTAGTGCAAGTGTTGTTGAAGAAAAGTCAACTTTAGACCCAGACTATACTCTGGAGATATATGAGAGCCCAACAGAATTTAAGACCTTTAATTATGTAGCTGGACTTGACAAAAAGGATGGGGCAAATCTGTATAATGATGATAATAAGTATATTGTTTCTAAGAGGCTTGATAATGATATCATAAAAAACTTTGCAAATATAAGAAAACCTATCGACTTTGAGTATGTATATTATACTTCTATTTTAAGTTGTATAGATAAGTACGTATCCGCTAATAAAGATGCAGGTAATGTTGGAGTTAATGTATCTAGTGATAATATGGCTGCACGTTTTCAAATATCCACAGAGATTGAGGAATTTAAGAAGAAAGTAAATAAGCTTAAATCAGTAACATTCATGGATACCTCTGTTACCAGAGATGATTTTAATGTAGTTATGAATATAAAAACAGAAGGATATACATCTAAGAAATATAAAGGTATTGTTACATTTGAAAAGACTAAAAATGCTTCCTCTACTAGCTATTATATAAGTAACGTTTATGATCGTGGAGAATGGAAGTTTAGCATAAGTGATGAAAAACCGGAAGATTTCTAAAAGTAAAATAAATATAGTAATTAAAAGGATATAGCATGATGATTGAATGATCGTCATGCTATATCCTTTTTAAATTATTTTATATAGAATTATTAGTATAAGGAGCTAATCTTTTTGTAAGACTATTTAAATTTATAACTGAGCATACAGCTATGCAAATTATACAATCTATAAGAATATAAGTACCATTATATACTAGTGAATATACTGCTGGAGTTAAGTTATATTTAGCAGCATAACTTCCCCAAAAAATTATTCCAGCTATGTAATGGAATGTAAATCGTGCAAAGAAAGCAACTATTATAGCTAAATATTTATTTTTCTTAAAAAATCCTGAAAGTCCAATTGCCATAAAAGGCAGAGTATAGTCAAAAAGAACTTGAATGGGGTGAAGAATATATGTAGGCCCTATAACGAAGTTTAATATACCATACACAAAGCCAGTGAACATTCCTATAGTAGGTCCATAAATTAAAGATATTATAATTATAGGTAGCATACTAGCAAGAGTTGCACTTCCACCTAAAGGAAATTCAAAAAATTTGAAAAATTGAAGAATTACCGACATGGCAACTGCTAAAGCTATATGAGTTGTTAACCTAGAAGTAAACTTGATGTGTTTAACTTTTATAAACACACATAATAGAATTAGGACACCAAGTAAGGTGGCAAGAGTTGTCCAACTAGCTAGAATATTTTTCATATTTTCTAAGATATTCATAAAGAGTCCTCCTTAAATTAAGTAGTGCTAAGGACTAATGTTAAAGCAGAAGTTATACTCTGAAAAAAAGCCATGTTCGTAAGAACACGGCTAAATAACTAAGCATTAACTTAAGCTTATTAATCGCTTCCCTACGCTAGCATTATCTAGGTCAGGTAAAGGGTAATGAAAAATCATTTCTCAGCCGGAGCACCCCTAGCACAATATATTATTTTATATTTTCATAATAGCATACATAGTTTTATAGTTCAATAGAGCCCTATATAAACCGAATAAAAATAGAGACCACGAATTTAAATCGTGTCTCTAAAATGATGAATAATACATATTTCTTTAAAATATATATCTATAATTTTGTAACATTTGCTGCTTGAGGGCCTCTATCCCCACTAACTATTTCAAATTGAACTTTTTGTCCTTCATCAAGGACCTTATAGCCATCTCCCGTTACAGCAGAGAAATGTACAAATACATCTTCATGACCTTCCATAGATATAAATCCAAACCCTTTTTCACTATTAAACCATTTTACTGTTCCTACTTCCATATAATCTCCGTTAAGCAACTTAAATAGTTGCACCCTTTTCAACATACTCAGTTTTGCGGTGCTACTCCTGTTGGTCGTGTACTCGAGGGCATCAAATCTTAATATTATTAAGATAAGCACGGAATCTCCTTTCAAAATATTTGACCATATCTAACTTCTTAGATATTAACTATAGTGTTCTCAATTTGAAACTTTTTATACTATTTTATTATACGTTTAGCAACATAATATCTATTACTATAATAAGCAGAATTTAAATTAGAAACTCTTACGCAATCACCAGGTTGAGGAGCTTGGATAAATAAATCATTACCTTTATAGATTCCTACGTGAGATATATCATTAGGATCATCATCGTTAGTAGTAAAGAAAATTAAATCTCCAGGTTTTAAATCCTTACCATCAACGACGATACCTTGATGTACTTGATAGTATGTAGATCTTTCTAGGCATATTCCTAGTTGCTTGTACACATATTGAACAAGACCAGAACAATCAAAGCCTACAGGGGTAAATCCACCCCAAAGGTATGGAACTCCAAGATATTCTTCAGCTTTAGCAACTATATCTTCTCCAGTATAACTACTTTGTATAAGAGGAGTTTCCTTTACTATGGGATTTGATGATTGATTTTCATCAGCTATGGTTACATAGTCACCGCTAATATATCCATTAGTATTACCTACCTTAACATTATACCAACCATTAGTATAAGAAATTATAGGTAGCTTACTACCATATCTTACTGTAGTAACTATACTATAACTAGTACTAGCACCAGAACGAACATTTAAAGCATCAGCATTAACAATTGCAACTTTACCTTCCACAGTGTGAGAAGGTGGAGTCGTCTCAGGTGGGGTAACGGTACCAGGAGTAGTTTCAGTATTATTATTGTTTGATATAAATTCTGAACTTACAAAGGCCGTACCACTTTTAAATTTAATTTTGTGCCAACCGTTACTAGTAGATAATATTTCAACTTTAGAATTTTTATATAGAGTACCAACTATCTTAGAGCTAGTATTTGCACCAGAACGAACATTTAAAGCATCTGCTTTAACAATGCCTGTAGATATAACGGTATTGTTGTTAGAGGAATTATTGTTTCCGCTACTTGAGTTATTATTACCAGAATTATTTGAAGAAATGGTAATATATTCAGCGCTGACAAAGCCAATAGCATTATTATACTTAATTTTGTGCCAACCATTACTAGTAGATATTATTTGTACTGTAGCATTTTTACGAAGGGAACCAATAATTTTATTACTAGTGCTTGCTCCAGAACGAACATTTAGAGCATCTGCATTAACGATACCATTAGATTTAACGGTACTATCAGAAGAGTTACTATTGTTATTATTAGTATTACCATTACCTGAGTTTGAATTACTTGAAGAAGTATTAATGTACTCAGCACTAACGAAACCAGTAGTATTATTATATTTAATTTTATGCCAACCATTGCTAGTAGATATTATTTGCACTTTGGCATTTTTAGAAAGAGATCCAATAATTCTACTGCTAGTATTACCTGCAGAACGAACATTTAAGGCAGTAGCAGTAACAATTCCAGTTTTAGATGCTTGTACTGTATTAGAATTACTATCTAGCTTTACATATTCTCCAGAAATCCAACCAGTAGTGTTATTATATTTAATTTTATACCATCCATTTGCTATCTCTAGAATTGATACTTTAGTATTATAATTTATTTTACCAATAATGTTACTACTAGTATTATGATTTGATCTTATATTTAATACATCTGCAGTTATAGTTCCTGTAACTGTAGAGTTGTATGAAGAATTCGAAGTTTGAGCTGGATCAGCTATAGCTATAACTTGCATAGAAGTAGCAATGGCTGTACCCGTTGCAAGTGTACATAAAACTTTCAATGCTTTATCATTCATTAATTAACAGTCCTTTCTCAATAATATTTCCCCATAGAATATATTTCATATTATTACTTAAATTATAAGGTAAAAAATGATATATAACAACAAATAACATCAAATACATTTATATTTTTTTAATTGAATAGAACTCTAATCTAGTTTTAAGATTAGAGTTCAAAAATTTTAACTAAATTTACACCTTCTAAAGGTGGGTTTATAGTTAATGTATGAGATTTTATATTCACAGCATTTTTCATAAAAGATATGAAATTTTCTATTCCATGAACAGGAAAATCTATATGTGGAACTTTATAATGCATTGGAATTACTAATTTACTTTGGATTTTATTGCAAAGAGTGGCAGCAATTTCAGGAGCAATGGTAAAATTACTCCCTACTGGGATGAAGAGTATATCTACAGTACCTAATAAATCTAATTCTTCAGCTGTTAGCATATGTCCAAGATCGCCTAAATGACATAGTTTTAAGTTATCCGTTTCTATTAAATAAATTATATTATCACCGCGTTTAGCTCCCTTTATATTGTCATGATAAGATGGAAAGCCTTGAATTTTAATAGAAGAGCTTTCATATGAGCAAGGTGTGTTTATAATAATTGCACCAGGGTTTATTAAATCCGTATAGTTATGATCAAAATGGTCATGACTGATGGTAACTATATCTACAGAACCTTTATAGGGCGTTCCACCTAAACATTTATTAAAAGGATCCATAAGTATCTTTTCTCCATGAGAATTTTCAAGTAGAAAGCAAGAATGTCCAAACCAAGTAATTACCATAGTTAGTACCTCCTAATTAAGTAAAGTTAACTATTTAGTCTATTTTAATTATTAACAGCTTTGCTTAATTTATGCTTTAGTATGTAAAAAGAACATTTTAATTTAATAAGAAGACTACAATAATAAGATGACTACAATAATAAGAGTAGATGCAATTGTAATAGATTAAATAATATTTTAGTATGTTATTAGAAATAAAGCCCTTTACATTAAAATTTTTATATAATATAATAGATGTAAAATTAATTTACAACATAGTACATATAAAAGCTGAGAATAGGACAGTACTCTAAAAGGTAGCTTAAAGAGAGTGGGGGTAGGTGAAAACCCATAGTGAATAATTAGAGGAAGATCACCTAGGAGCTGAGAACTGAAATTTAGTAAGTTTTTCCGTATTTCTGCGTTAAGGAATAGGATATGTTAGTATCCGAAATTATTAACACTGTAGGTGGTATAGCGAAGTAACTTCGTCCTTAGTAGGGCGGAGTTTTAATTTTTATCCATGATATATGAGATTAATTAATTAATGCTATGGATAAAATTAAGGCTAGATACTATTAAATTAATTTTACCTTATAATTACTTAACAATATTTAAATGATTCCATGAGATTAACCAGAAATGGTACAGATAAACTATGTAAGGAGGAAAAATATATGTATAAGAAAATTGATAACTCAAAGTCTTTTATGGACATTGAGAAAGATATGTTAAAGCTTTGGGAAGAAAAAGACGTAATACAAAAGAACTTCGACTTAAATGATGAAGGTGAATATTTTACGTTCTATGATGGTCCACCAACAGCTAATGGTAAACCACACATAGGTCACGTTATAACTAGAGTTATGAAAGATATAATCCCAAGATATAAAGTTATGAAAGGTTATAAGGTTTTAAGAAAAGCTGGATGGGATACTCATGGTCTTCCAGTAGAACTTGAAATTGAAAAGAAACTTGGAATTTCAGGAAAACCTGAGATTGAAAAGTATGGAGTAGAAGAATTTGTTACTCAATGTAAAGATAGTGTATTCTCTTACGTTGAAATGTGGAGAGAAATGTCTGAAAGGCTTGGTTACTGGGTTGACATGGAAAATCCATATGTAACTTATCACAATGATTATATAGAATCAGTATGGTGGGCTTTAAAGCAAATGTGGAATAAGGATTTATTATATAAAGGACACAAAGTAATGCCTTATTGCCCAAGATGTGGAACTACCTTATCATCTCACGAAGTAGCACAGGGATATAAAGATGTAAAGGATAGCTCAGCTTATGTAAAATTTAAACTAAAAGATGAGGACAAATATGTATTAGTATGGACAACAACTCCTTGGACATTACCAAGTAACGTTGCTCTTGCTGTTAATAAATCTTATGATTATGTAGAAGTTTTACATGAAGGTCAATATCTAATTCTTTCAAGAACTCTTTTAAACAAACTTCGAGGCGAATATGAAGTAGTATCTGAATTTAAAGGAGAAACATTGCTTGGAAAAGAATATGAGCAAATGTTTAAGTTCGAAGTGCCTGAAGAAAAAGCATTTTATATAGTTCATGGAGACTTTGTAACATTAACAGATGGTACTGGAATAGTTCATATAGCACCTGCTTATGGAGATGACGATAATCAATTAGGAAAGAAATATGGTCTTCCTATGATTAATCTAGTAGATGGGGAAGGTAACTTTGTTCCAGCAGTAACTCCTTGGGCTGGAATATTTGTAAAAAAAGCAGATGAGAAGATTTTAGCTTATTTAAAAGAAAATAATATTCTTTATAAAAGTGAGAAGTTTACACACTCATATCCACATTGCTGGAGATGCGATACGCCACTTCTTTATTATCCAAGAGAAAGTTGGTTTGTAAGAATGTCTTCAGTAAGGGATCAACTTATTCAAAATAATAATAAAATAAATTGGATGCCTGACAATGTAAAAACAGGTAGAATGGGTAAATTCCTTGAGAATGTAATTGACTGGGGAATTTCTAGAAATAGATATTGGGGTACTCCACTTCCAATTTGGGAATGTGAATGTGGACACAGAGAGTTAATAGGAAGTGTTGAAGAACTTAAGGAAAAAGGTGTAAGTGTACCAGAGGGGATAGAGCTTCATAAGCCATATATTGATAGGGTTAAGGTTACTTGTCCACACTGTCAAAAAGAAATGACAAGGGTTGAAGAAGTTATAGACTGTTGGTTTGACTCAGGTTCAATGCCATTTGCTCAATATCACTATCCTTTTGAAAATAAAGAACTATTTGAAGCAAACTTCCCAGCACAGTTTATTTCTGAAGCTGTAGACCAAACAAGAGGATGGTTCTATACACTTCTTGCTATTTCTACAACTGTGTTTGAGAATAATCCTTTTGAAAATTGTATAGTACTAGGACACGTTTTAGACAAAGATGGACTTAAGATGTCTAAACATAAAGGAAATGTACTTAGTCCATTTACAGTACTTGAAAATGAAGGCGCAGATGCTTTAAGATGGTATTTCTATACTGGTAGTGCACCATGGCTTCCATCAAGATTCTATGAAGAGGCTGTTATAGAAGCTCAAAGAAAATTTATAGGAACTCTATGGAATGTGTATTCATTCTATGTTCTATATGCAGAATTAGACAATTTTAATCCAATAGATTATAAAGATTTTAAATCAGAAAATGTAATGGATAAATGGATGATGTCTAAACTGAATACATTAGTTAAAAATATAGATGAGCATTTAGAAAACTACAGAATAACTCAAGGAGCTAAAGAACTAGAAGATTTTGTAGATGAATTATCTAACTGGTATGTTAGAAGAAACAGAGCAAGATTCTGGGGTGAAGAGCTTACAGAGGATAAGATAGGTGCTTACATGACTTTATATAGAGTACTTGTATCATTCTCTAAAATAGCTGCACCGTTTATACCATTTATAACTGAAGAGTTATATCAAAATCTTGTTGTTGCTTTTGATAAGGATGCAGAAGAGAGTGTTCACCTATGTAAATGGCCAGAATACGTTAAAGCTGATGTAGATGCGGTATTAGAAGATGAAATGGATAAGGCGTATAAGATAGTTAAGCTTGGAAGAAGTGCAAGAAATGGGGCTAATATTAAGAATAGACAGCCACTTGGAAAAATGCTTGTATCTGTAGACTCACTTCCAGAATATTATGGAGACATAGTTAAGGATGAGCTTAATATTAAACAAGTAGAACTAGGATCAGACCTTTCTAAATATGTTAACTTTGAAATAAAACCTAATCTTCCAGTACTAGGAAAGGCTTACGGAAAAATGATTCCAGGAATCAGAAAAGGTATAGCCTCAATGAATCAAATGGATCTTGCACAAAGAGTAAATAATGGTAATGTGGTTACAATAAATGTAGATGGAACTGAAATAGAGTTAAATAAAGAAAATCTACTTGTAACAATGCAGGGCTTAGAAGGATTTGCTTTTGCTGGAGAAGGTGAAATAGGTGTAGTATTAGATACAAATATTTCAGAAGAACTTAGAGAAGAAGGTCACATAAGAGAAGTTCTAAGCAAAATACAAAACATGAGAAAAGAAACAGGATTTGAAGTTTCAGACAAGATAAACTTATACTTTGCTGGAAATGAAGTCTTAGAGAATGTAATAAGAAAGTTTGAAAATCAAATAAAGAAAGATACATTAGCATTAACCGTAGCCTATAATAGTGATAAGGCTATAAATGAAGTTAAAATTAATGGTGAAAAGTTATTGTTACATGTAGAAAGAGTTTAGTAATAATATGTTAAATTAAAATATTAAGTAGTTTAGATGGAGTTAATATGATAATAGATTGCTCCATCTAAACTTTATAATTATACTTTACTTTATAGTATAAATAAGGTATATATGTATTAAAAAATATGCAGAATAATAAGAGAGGTGATATATAGTGGCAGCGTCAATTAAAGATGTAGCAAAAGAAGCAAATGTTTCTATTGCAACAGTTTCAAGAGTACTAAATGATATAGATGTAGTTAATCAAGAGACAAAGCAAAGAGTTCTAGATGCAATAGACAAGTTAGATTATAGACCAAATATTTTAGCAAGAAGCTTAAAGACTCAAAGGTCAAGCACAATTGGTATAATAATACCAGATATATCAAATTCCCTTTACCCTGAGATTGTAAGAGGGGCAGAGGACTTAGCAAGTATTTATAATTATAATATAATGTTATGTAATACTGATCTAGACAAGAGTAGAGAAAAAGAAAGTTTTAATATATTAAGAGAGAAGATGGTAGACGGTATAATATATATGGGAGACCGTCTAGATAAAGAGATAAAGGCAGCTATAAAATCTGTTGGCACTCCTGTAGTATCAATAGGTGCTATGGATGATGAAGGGGATGTTCCTAGTGTAGGTATAGATAGTTATACTGCTGCCTATGATGCTGTAAATTATTTATTCTCAAAAAATAATAAAAACATAGCATATATAGGATACATTAAAGAGAATGCTACTGAATATAAAAAGATGTATCATGGCTATAAAGACGCCATGGATGAAGAGAATTGTTTCAATGAAAAACTAGTTTATCTTGGAAGTTTAAAATATGAGGACGGCTTTGAAGGAATCACTCATATTATAAAAGATAATAAGGTTGATGCAGTTTTATGTGGAAGTGATCAATCAGCTCTTGGAGTTATAAATGCTTTAAGAGAAAAAGGAATTAGGGTACCAGAAGATATAAATGTTATAGGCTTTGATAATATAGCATTATCAGGAGTATTTTATCCTAAGCTTACTACAGTTTCTCGTCCCCTATACGATATGGGCTCTGTGGGAATGAGACTTCTTATAAAGCTTGTAAATAAAATTCCAGTTGAAGAGACTTATTATAGATTACCATATAACATAGTTGAAAGAGATTCTTGTAAGAAATAAATAGAATTAAATATAAAATAATTTAAACAATAAAAAAGTGGATTTTAAAATCCACTTTTTTATTGTTTATCTATCTAAGGATACTTTCCCCATAAGTTTATTAGCCTTATTATCAGATACATTTTTTATAGATGAACTTTTACCTTCTTTAATAAAGGTTCCCTTAGTGGTCATAGGATCTGAAAAGACTCCAGCACCATTTATACATCCACCATTACACATCATTCCTTCAATAAAATTACCTTGTAGTTTATTTGTTTTTGCCATGTTTAAAGCTTTTTTTATTTCTGTAGAACCTGAAACTTTTACTGGTTTAAATTCTATATTAATATTTTCTGTGCCAACATAATTTTCTATAGCAGCAGTAAGTCCACCAGCCATACCAAAGCCCCTACCTAAAGTTGAGCCATCTTCAAGGGTCTCTTCACTGCAGTTTTCAGGATTGGTATTGAAAGCATCTAATATAGCACAAAGCTCTTCAAAGGTTAGCACGTAGTCAATAACTCCAGCTACATCCGGTCTTTTAGCTTCAGCTTTCTTAGCTGTACATGGACCGATAAATACTATTTTAGCATCAGGAGTTTCATTTTTTATAGCACGTCCCATTGCAATCATTGGAGATACCGTATTGGAGATGTGAGAAACCTCAGTAGGAAACTTTTTCTCAATGTAGCTAAAGAAGCCTGGACAACAAGAATTAGTCATATAATTTTGTCCATTTTCCATTCTCTCTACAAATTCATTAGCTTCGTGCATTGTTACCATATCTGCACCACAAGATGCTTCAAACACATCAGAAAATCCAATAGCTTTCAATGAAGATTTAATTTGACCTATTGAAACATTATTGCCCATTTGACCTGAAATTGATGGGGCAACGATTGCAATCATGTTGTGCTTTTTCTGATATAATTTTTTAGATACAGGAGCTACAAGACTTTTATCAGATATAGCACCAAAAGGACAAGCTGTCATACAAGCTCCACATTGAATACAGTCATCTTCATTAATAATAGCACGTCTAGTGATTTCATCTACCTTGAGAGCTCCAGTTGGACATGAAGTTTTACAAGGACGACGAACTTCGGATATAGCATTGTAAGGGCAAATTTTCTTACAAAGTCCACATTCTTTACATAACTCTTGATTTATATATGATTTACCACCTACAGTCATCATGGCATTAGCAGGACATACTTCCTTACATTTATGAGTAATACAACCTCTACAAGCCTCTGTAACTGTATATTTGTCTATGGGGCATCTATCACAAGCAGCCTCTATGACGTACATAATTTGTTCGTTATTTTTAATATCAATAAGATCACTATATTCATCCCCTATAGGCATATATCCAGCAGCCAGTTTAGCTCTTTGATTTACTATGGCACGCTCTTTGAAAATACAGCATCTATATGCAGGAGTATCTTTATCAACTATAAATTTATGAATATTGAATATTTCTTTGGTATTTAGATTATCATTAATAGATAAAAGGACAATTTGTTTTAGAACCTCATGCTTAATCTTTTTTAACGATGTATCAAAAGTAAACAATAAAATCCCTCCTAATTTCATAACATTGTTAATTTTTTAACCAAAACTAATTATAGCATCATTTAATTTTTATGCAATAGGTTAAGCATTGAAAAATAAAATTTGGTAAAAATATAATAGTGATGATAAATATATTTGAAATTAGGGTCACATAGTTATATACTAATAAAGGTTTAATTATTGGTTAAAAAATTAAGTATTTATACCCATGAAATTTATTTTATTTAAAATAGAAATAAATGAAATAAATATAATAATAAAAACATAGAATTAATAAAGAAGATATTTTAACGTGGTATTAAAAGGATTATAATAAAATTTTATGATGAAGAAAATATTTTAACTATAAGAAGACTGAGAGAAGGAGGAGATTATAATGAGTAATAAAATTAATCTTATATGGAAAAGTGAAGAGAACAATAGTTTTGTAATAGGGGAGATTTTAAATAGTGACCATAGATACTACTTTAGATATAATCTAGAAGAAGTGAAAAGGGCTATGGAAGAAGGATTTAATCTATTAGAAGGATTCCCAAGAGTAAATTCAAAATATTTTAGTGAAGAACCATTTAAATTATTTACTAATTGGATTGAAGAAGATCAGAAAGTTAATGATTTAACTTTTGATATGTTTAAAGGATTTGCTTATGGGCAATTCAGATTTGAAGAGAATAATAAATATAGTAATGAAGAAATAGCATAAAGGAAAGAGCAAAATATATTTATTATGTTTTGCTCTTTGTTTAAATGAAACAAGTCAATATAGGAAAATTATGATGTAACTTGTAAATATATGATATAATAATAGTATTATACTGATAATTTATCGATATTTGGAGGAAGTTGATATGATAAGATGTTGGACAAAGATATTAGGTTGTTTATTTATATTGTTAACATTCAATATAATGAGTGCATATGGAATAGATATGGACTATATTTGTGGTATAGATAGGTATGAAACAGCATCTATTATTGCATCTAAAATGCAATATTCTTCTGTTATTTTAGTTAATGGAAATTCATTAGCAGACGGACTTTCTGCTAGTGGGTTAAGTGGTGCAGTAAACTCTCCAATCTTACTGACTCAATCCAATAGCCTACCAGAAGTAACGCTTAACAGGCTGAAAAAAGCAAGTACTGTATACATTGTAGGTGGAAAGGGCGTAATTTCCTCCAATATAGAGTCAAAGATAACCGAGATGGGTAAAAAGGCTATAAGGATTGGTGGAAAAGATAGATATGATACATCTATTTTAATAGCAAATAAAATTGAAGAAATAAATGATATAGAAGAAATATATTATGTAAATGGAATTAATGGAGAAGCTGATGCTATGAGTATAGCACCAGTAGCAGCAAGGAAAGGTAATCCTGTAATCTTAACAGATGGTAATTCAACTAAGTATAGAAAAAATGTACAAGCTTACTCTATAGGTGGTACTGGAGTTATGAGCGCTAATTTTAATAGTTTTTCTACTAGAGTTGATGGAATAGATAGATTTGATACTAATAGGAATGTTATTAATCAATTTTTCCACGATAAAAGTCATGTTAATTTAAGCAAGTCCCATGTATTAGTTGATGCATTAACAGCTTCAGTATTAAAGGAACCTGTAGTTTTAGTTTCGGATGATTCGGATAAGAGTATAATTGCAGGTGCTAACAGTGCTACTGTTTTAGGAAATATAAGTGATATTGCTATAAGTCGTGCTAAGAGTTATTTATACGGAGATAAAGTGGTATTCTATGTGCAACATCAAGATGATGAAACTATTTTTGGGGGAAGCACTGTAATAGATGCTATAAAGTCTGTAGGAAGTAACAATGTTTATATGGTTCTAGTTACAGATGGAAGTGGATCTAACGTATTTAATTACGAAAGATACAAGGGTCTTACACATGAGCAGAAGGTAAATTTAAGATACAATGAATTTAAAGCAGCAATAGGTAGCTTAGGGGTAAAATTAGAAAATGTAGTATTTCTAAATCAACCAGAAGATAAAATAAATAACGAACTTTTAAAAGATACTGTATTGTATTTTGAAAATACCTTTAAAAATGTAACACACATTACCCATAGTTATAAATATGAAACCCATCTGCAACACATAGCTACAGGAAATACAGTTAACAGTTTGTATGTAAATGGACTTATAAAAGATTGTAGATTTTTAGCTAGAGAGGATAAAATCTCAGGAATTTCAAGACATCAATTAATAGAAAGTGTTGCAGATAATAATGAAGAAAAGAAAAAAGTTCTTAATGCATGTAGTGAGTATAAATTAGATAATAAAGATATGATAAGAGAAGGGATAGGTTATAAATCGGTAAGTAAATTATTTATAAGATTAACATCTAATCCAAAAGTACCGTCATATATTCATGAATCTGGGATATAGTTAAGAATTGGCTTAAGATAGTTAGTCTTAGGTCAATTTTTATATTGTTAATAAAGTTAATAAATCTTATTTATTAAAAGTTATAAAATAATACATTATATTGATTATATTATATATATTGTAGTAAAATACTAAGTATGTAAAATTGTTTTAAGGAATTAGATAAACACATTACTTATAATTCTTGATTAAAATATAATTTTATATATTCATATAAAATAGGAAATTAGGTGGTAGATAATATGAAGAAATTTTTTAAGAAGTATAAATTAAATAAAGGTGAGATCTTAGCAATGATTATGTTAACTTTATTCTTAATTAGCGCGTATTTACTTTATGTACTTCAAGAAGCTAAGGAAATACCATTTATTTATAATCAGTTCTAGTAGGAGGAAGTTATGAAAAAATCATTTATTATAGTTATACCAATAATAGTAGCAATAATATTTATTTCTATATTTAATTTAATAGTAAACAGAGAAATTGAACAATTAAAAAGTAGTAAAGATTTAGCAACCATTAAGCATGCTTATGGTGGAGATATTAAGAAAAATGGAGTTGAATTTAGAGATATATCTTTAGAAAACAATGATTTAATGCTATTGGGATCATCAGAATTAAACAATCCTGTTCCACAAAATCCTGTTAACTTATTTCCGTTTAATGATAGTAAATATGACATAAGTATATTTGGAAGTGCACATGTTCAAGATCTTCAACATGCAATTATGCTAGGTGGAGGTGACAATTATAATAATTCTAAGGTAGCATTGGTAGCTTCGCTACAATGGTTTTGGAATAAGGATGGCATAGGTAGTGAAAAATTTATTCCATTATTTTCTGATTTGCAATTCTATCAGTTTCTAAATAATCCTAAAATATCAAAGGAAAATAAAACATATTTAGCAAAGAGAGTTGCTACTTTGTTAAAAGACTCTGATATATATCAAGAGGAGAGAGTCTATGCAGAATTATTTATAGGAGAAACTTTCATTGATAAAGTAAAATATAATTGTCTTCTACCTTATTTTAAAACAAAACAGAAGTTACTTGAAACTAGAGATAAGATTGCTCTTTTAAAAGAGATGAAATCACTACCAGACAAATCTAATGTTAATACTGTAAAATCAATAGACTTTAAGGAGCAGTATAAAATTGCTGAGAGCCAGGGTATGGAGAAGGTTTCTAATAATATGTTTAATGCATCTGATGAATATTACAATAAATATTTAAAAGATAAAGAGTCTAGTCTTAAAAATGCATATAAAGATATAGATATTTTAGATTCAGCAGAATTTGAAGATTTTAAGTTTCTACTAAGTGTATGTAAGGATTTAGGCATTAAACCATATATAATTTTAATGAATGTAAATGGTTGGTATTATGATTATACAGGAATTTTAGAGGAGGAAAGAACACAGTTTTATAATAAATTAGAAAGTATAGCTAAAGATAATAATTTTGATGTATTAAACTTACAAAAGCATGAATATGAAAAGTATTATTTAACTGATGTAATGCATTTAGGATGGAAAGGCTGGCTAAATGTATCAGAAGAAATGAGTAATCATTTTAAAGATTAATATAAAGGTGGTAACAAAAGTGAATTTATTACTTAAAATAAGAGAGTATTCAATAGATAAAAAAATGGCAGTTATTTGCGATGAAGAAAAACTTACATATGAAGAGCTAGACAAGCTTTCTGATGAATTTGCAGCATACATGATAGAAAAGTATAGAGATGATAAGTCACCTATTGTTATTTACGGTAATAAGGATAATCTTATACTAGTATTAATTGTAGGAGCATTGAAATCTGGTAGAGCATATGTTCCTTTGGATGTAACGTTTCCTATAGAAAGAGTTAATCAGGTAATAAACGAGGTGAATCCTAAAGTTATAGTAAATTTTACAAATAGTCTTATAGATAATGATAATGTTTTTAGTAAAGAAGAAATGTTAACAGAAATAAAAAGATATAAGGGAGCTATAGTATCTCCGGATAATTGGCTAAAAGAAAATGAGAATGCCTATATATTATTTACATCAGGTAGTACAGGCTTACCAAAAGGAGTGCAGATAACTAAAAATAATATAGACTCTTTTACAAATTGGTTTGAAAAATTTCTTAAAATAAATAAAGAGAATGATGTGATTATGAATCAAGTATCTTATTCATTTGATGTATCAGTAATACCAATTTATTTAGGGTTGATTTGTGGTAAAACATTATTTAGCTTATCAAAAGATACACTAGAGGACTTTAAACGATTATTTAATGCTTTAAAGACTTCAAACATAAAGATATGGGTTTCTACACCTGCATTGGCTGAAATATGTATTAAAGACAGTAATTTTAATAAGGAATTAATGCCTAAACTAAACACATTCGTATTTGCTGGAGAGGTATTATCTAAGAAGCTAGTAAGAGAACTTATGTTAAGATTTCCTGGAGCTAGGATAATAAATGGATATGGTCCAACTGAGGGAACAGTATTATTATCAGCAGTTGATGTAAATGAAGAAATGATTGAAGATAGTAGAGAAATACCAATAGGATATCCAATGGAGGGTGCTATTCTTAAAATTGTAGATGAAAATGGTAATACTGTGACAGAAGGAGAAAAAGGAGAATTACTAGCTATTGGAAATAGCATAAGTAAGGGATATTTTAAGAATGAGGAAATTACTAAAAAGGTATTTTTCAACGAAGATATAGAAGGTAAACTACTTAGAGGTTATAGAACTGGAGATTTAGCTTACTATGATGGTAATATGATTTATTATTGCGGAAGAAAGGATTTCCAAATAAAACTAAATGGATTTAGAATAGAGCTTGAAGACATAGAAAATAATTTAAGAAGAGTAAATATTGTTAATAACTGTGCAGTATTTCCTATATATAAGGATGACAAGATATCTCATGTAATGGGTGCAGTTACATTAAATGAAGATAACGGATTAAGTAATCTTAGAAACTCTATATTAATAAAAGATGAATTAAAGCAGTATATACCATCTTATATGATTCCGAGAAATATTAAGATAATAAAACAATTCCCTATAAATACTAATGGGAAAATAGATAGAAAAAGACTTATGGAGGAAATAAAATGATAAAGTTAACACAGTATGGAGATTATTTCTATCTGTATATACTATTATTATCACTTATTCCAGCTATAGTCTTGGGTATAAAGGGCAAGAATATAAAACCCTATGGTATATTATTATCCATATTTATGGTAGGAGTGATTATAGGAGTAAAGTCAGTAGGAATTGTATTATTTATAATGTTTTTACTAGGAGAAATCATATTAATCAATTCATACTTAGAGATACGGGATAGAACAGATAATAAATTTATATATTACTTAGTACTATTTTTATCAATGTTACCAATAATAATAACAAAGGTATCAGTTAAATCAATCTATGGGCCTATAGGATTTATTGGATTATCTTATTTGAACTTTAAGGCTATACAGATAATTATAGAGATATATGATGGGACTATAAAAGGAATTAAGTTTTCTACTTTAGTATATTTTATTATATTTTTCCCAACATTAAGTTCAGGTCCCATTGATAGGTATAGAAGGTTTGAAGAAAATATAAATACTAAAATAGAGAAAGAGGATTATATAAATAATTACTTATTTGAAGGATTGAAAAGAATAATTAGGGGAGTAGGATATAAGTTTGTAATAGCGTATATTATAAATACTCTATGGATGAGTAAAATTCCAACGGATATAACATTCTTAAATAGTTTGAACTATATGTATGCTTATAGTTTATATTTATTCTTTGATTTTGCGGGATATAGCTCTTTCGCAGTGGGTACAAGCTATATTATTGGTATTAAAACACCAGAGAATTTTGACAAACCATTTCTTAGTAAGGATATGAAGGAGTTTTGGACAAGATGGCATATATCTCTTTCAAGGTGGTTTGGAGATTATCTATACTCTAGAATTCTTTTAAACTCTATGAGAAAGAAAAGATTTAAAGATAGATTTAGGGCATCTCATTTTGCTCAAATGATAACTATGCTTATAATGGGAGTTTGGCATGGATTAGAAGTATTCTATATAATATATGGAATATATCAAGGTAGTGTTTTGGTACTTACAGATATATTACAAAGAAAATCTAAGTTTTATAAAAAATATAAAAAAGAGAAATGGTTTCAAAGAGTTCAGGTTTTAATTAATTTCCATGTAGCTTCTTTTGGATTATTGTTATTCTCAGGGTACTTATTTACTCATAAATAAAGATAAAAATTTAATAATATTGATAAATATATAATATATAGAATGTATAATAAAATTAGATAAATTAAGTTTTAGGAGGAAAATTAAATGAAAGAAAAGGTATTAGACATATTTGAAGAAGTAACTGGAACTGATGAAATAAGAGAGGATTTAGACTTAGATTTATTTGAGGCTGGATTATTAGATTCATTAGGAATTATAGAAGTGTTACTAAAAATAGAAGAGGTATTTGGTATTAAGCTTCAACCAACAGATTTAGAAAGAAAAGATATGGCTACTACTAATAATTTGAGTGCATTTCTAAGTAGTAGAGTTTAATATAAAATATCAACATAAATATAAAGGTTTTATAAGTAGAGAATGTTAATGTATATTAAAATATCTTAGCATTCTCTATTTATATAAATAGAGATGAGTTTTATTTTTATAGAACATAATTGTGAAATAGGATATAATATATCTGTTAGATAGGAATAAGAAATAGAGTGCATAATAGGTTATATATGGATTTGTATCAAAGCTTATGATTCATAAGACAATATAAATCAATTAAAAGAAAAAAAGGAAGTGTAATTTATGAATTATATATCGGAAAAAGCCACCATTGGTACCAATGTTAAGGTAGGAAAATTTACAGTTATTGAAGATAACGTTACTATAGGAGATAACTGCATTATTGGTCATAATGTAGTTATTCATGAGGATACTATAATAAAAGATAATGTTAGGATAGATGATAATACTGTTATAGGTAAAACTCCGATGAGGGGAATAAACAGTATATTTAAAGATGAAGAGAAGTTACCAAACTGCACCATAGGAGAAGGGTGTTTAATCGGTGCTACTACTATAATTTATAGAGGAGCAATCATAGGAGATAAAACATTAATTGCAGACATGGCAACTATAAGAGAAAATGTAACTATAGGAGAAAAAACAGTTATAGGAAGAGGCTCAACTGTAGAAAACTTCTGCGTTGTGGGATCAAATTGTAAGATTCAAACTAATGTATATTTAACTGCATATTCTACTGTGGAGGATTATGTATTTATAGCACCTTGTGTTGTAACTTCGAATGATAATTATGCAGCCCGTTCAAAGGAGAGATTTGGAAAGTTCAAAGGTATTACAATTAAAAATGGTGGTAGACTTGGAGCTGGAGCAGTAGTACTTCCAGGTAAGATTGTAGAAGAGGAAGGATTTGCAGCAGCGGGGTCTTTAGTTACAAAGGATGTACCAGCTAGAAAAGTAGTAGTTGGAAGTCCAGCAAAAGTTTTAAGAGATGTACCAGGGGATCAACTTCTAGAGAATCAGTAGGTTTAAAAATTATGAGTAATTTAAATTTAAAATTAAGTGGTATAAAAAAGAATTCTTTACTTGGAAAGTTTATATCTTTCTCTGTAGGGAATTGGCTAGTATTAATCATAGGACTTATATCATCTCCAATTATAACTAGGATAATAGACCCTGTGGAATATGGTAAGTTTGGAATGTTCAATTTATATGCTAGTATACTTATGTTAATTATAACCTGTGGATTAGACCAATCTTATGTAAGATTTTTTTATGAAGAGGATGAAGTAAATAGAAATAAATTATTATTTGAAAGTATAAAGATTCCTTTTTTATTAAATATATTAATATCAATTATAATAATTATATTTAAAATTCCTATATCAAAGTATATAATATCTGAATATAATCCAAATTTTATAATATTACTTATATTAAATATAACTTTAGCTTCTATAAGCAGATTTTCACTTTTGACAGTAAGAATGAAGCAAAAGGGAAGACTATATTCTATGCTACAGGTAATGCAAAAACTTAGTTATCTTATGTCTATAGCATTGTTCTTTATGATATATAATAATAGTTTCTTAACTCTTGCTTATGCAACCTTGATTTCTAATGTTGTAGTAGCAGGTATATCTATATTTACTGAGAGAGATAGTTGGAACTTTAAGAACATTAAAGATAAAAAACTTAAAAATTCCCAATTAGATATCTTAAAATACGGAATACCATTAATTTTTACAGTATTGGTTACATGGTTATTCCAATCTGCTGATAAGATGGCAATAAAAGCTTTTTACGGTGATTATGAAGTTGGAATATATAGCTCAGCTAATAGTATAATAGCCATATTAAACATATTACAGACATCATTTGCAACCTTTTGGATACCAGTGGCTTTTGAAAAGTACGAAAAAGCTCCAGAGGATACAAAGTTTTTTTCAAATATCAATGATATAGTTAGTTTTTTTATGTTTGGAGTGGGAATCGGTCTAATATTGTTTAAAGATGTAATTGTATTGCTTTTAGGATATAAGTATAGATCTGCATCTTACATAATGCCATTTTTAGTATTTATGCCTGTATTATACACAATGTCAGAGGTATCAGTAGGAGGTATAAATTTTAAAAAGAAACCTAAATATCACATAATAATAGCTTCAATAGCTTGTCTATTTAACGTTATAGGAAATAGTATTTTGGTACCAATGTTAGGAGTTAAGGGGGCTGGTATTTCTACAGGAATTGCATATATAGTATTTTATTATGCAAGAACTTTAATATCTAGAAGACTTT
Organism: Clostridium sp. UBA5712; assembly: GCF_002419845.1. NCBI lineage: Bacteria > Bacillati > Bacillota > Clostridia > Eubacteriales > Clostridiaceae > Clostridium > Clostridium sp. UBA5712. The sequence continues at coordinate 70,392 of NZ_DIGW01000015.1, forward strand.
ATAAGGTAGATTATAGTATAGGGAGAACCTCAAAATCTATATTAGCTATATCAATTCTTGCTTTACATTCAAGTTTTATGGAATTTTCTATTATTACAGTAATTATTGGCGTTATAGTTATATTAATAGTTTTATTCTTATATAGAAATACTATTAAAAGTATGAAAGATATGATATTTAAAGACAAAAAAATAAAAGTATAGGAACGTAAAATATATAATAGGGAGGGGTATAATTGAATTATAGAGATAAATATAATTTATGGGTTAATTCACCTGAAATTGATGATGAAACTAGAGCAGAATTAAAAAACATTATTGATGAAACTGAACTAGAAGATAGATTTTATAAAGATCTAGAGTTTGGAACAGGAGGATTAAGAGGAATAATTGGAGCAGGGAGTAATAGGTTAAATATATATACTGTAGGAAAGGCAACACAAGGATTTGCTAATTATTTAAACGATAAATATACTTCTCCAAAGGTTGCAATAGCGTATGATTCTCGTCATATGTCTAAGGAGTTTTCAGAGTATGCTGCCAGGGTTTTAGCTGGTAATGGAATAAAAGTATATTTATATGATAGGCTTACTCCTACCCCTATGCTTTCTTATGCTGTAAGAGAGTTAAACTGTCAAGGTGGTATAGTATTAACAGCTTCACATAATCCTAAAGAGTATAATGGATATAAAGTCTATGGTGATGATGGATGTCAAGTTACAGATGAATCAGCTAATGAAATTATAACCTTTGTAAATAATATTGATTCCTTTGCTCAGGTTACAGTAATGGATACTAAGGAAGCAGTTGAAAAAAAAATAGTTAACTATATAGGGGAAGAAATATATACTTCATATATAGAAAGAGTTAAGGAGCTTACCATAAGAAAAGAGCTAGTAAAAAATCATGGTAAGGATCTCAAAATAATATATACTCCTATTCATGGTACTGGCAATATTCCTGTAAGAAGAGTACTAGATGAACTGTATTATAAGAATGTAGCAGTAGTTAAGGAACAAGAACTACCAGATGGAGCTTTCCCAACAGCACCATATCCAAATCCAGAGGATAGTAAAGTATTTAAGCTAGCTTTAGAAATGGCAAGGGATTTTGATCCTGATATAATTCTTGGTACAGACCCTGATTGCGATAGAATAGGGGCTGTGGTGAAGGATAATAAAGGAGAGTATAGAGTTCTTACGGGTAATCAAGTAGGAGTATTATTAACTAATTATATAGTATCATCCTTAAGAGAAACAAGAAATTTAGATTCTAAAGGCACTATAATTAAAACTATAGTTTCCACAGATATGATAAAACCTATATGCAAGAAATTTCACGTTCAGATTAAGGAAGTTCTAACAGGGTTTAAGTATATAGGAGAGCTTATTGGAAACTTTGAAAAAGCTCCATGTAATAATAAATTCTTATTAGGATTTGAAGAAAGTTATGGATATTTAGCAGGGGATTTCGTTAGAGATAAGGATGCAGTTATAGCAGCAGCTTTAATATGTGAAATGACTCTTTATTATAAATCCATAGGTAAGACTTTATATGAAGGATTAATAGAACTATATGAAAGTTATGGATATTATAAAGAAAAGTTAATATCCATAGAGCTAAAAGGTAAGGATGGTCAAGAAAAAATTAAAGAGATAATTGAGTATTTCAGAAGTGAGAATATAAGAAGTTTTGGAGATTATGAAATATCTGTTAAGGAAGACTATAAACTAAGTTATAGGATTAATGTTGAAGATTCTAGTAAAGAAGTTATAAATTTACCAAAGTCAAATGTTATTAAATTCATCTTCTACAATGGATGCTATTTTGTAGTAAGACCATCAGGAACAGAACCTAAGATGAAAATATACTTAGGTGTAACTGGGGAGAACAATGAAGTTTCAGATAGGAATTTATTAAAATTAGAAGATGCTGTTTTAAATAGTATAAAAGAGTTTTTACCACAATAAAAGCAAGAGCTACATGGAATTTAATCCATGTAGCTCTTATTAATTAGAAGATGTTTCTGGCTTTATATCTTCATATATATATTTTTGTATTTGTTCTTTTGTAATTTCTTCATCAAAGGTAGTATAATATATATTGTTTATTTTATCACCTTTACTATGTTCTGCAAGTGGGAATCTTAGTTGTTCTATATCAGTGATTCCAGAGGTTAATACCTTAGTTCCCAGACTTAAAACTTCAGAAGTTGAAAGACTAGTTTGAACATGAGGTAATATATCATTAACCATCGAAGGTAATTTAAGAATGCCTACAGTAGATACTTTGTTAAATATTTCTGTAAGTAACATTCTTTGTCTTTCAGTTCTACTATCATCGCCACCACTATTTTTTCTTATTCTAGAGTATGCTAAGGCTTGAGTTCCATTTACATGTTGTCTACCAGAAGTTGAAATTACTCCGTTTAAATCCCCTAGTTCAGAATCTTCTACAGTAATATCTATGCCACCTAAAGTATCTATAATATCTTTAAGGTTGTTAAAATTAACTTTTGCATAGTCTGTAATATCTAAACCAAAGGTTTTATTAATAGTTTTTATAGCAAGTTCCTCTTGACCATAAGCATAAGCGTGGTTTAATTTATCATATCCATGACCTTCTATATTAACATAACTATCTCTTGATATAGAGGTTAACTTTAATTTTTTATGAAGAGAATCAACAGTAGCAATTATTATTGCATCTGAACGTCCAATATCTCCCTCAGTTTGGTCAATACCAAATAAAACTATATTTTTAATTTTAGAGGATGTATTCTTAGATTTTTCTATTCCTAAGTCTGAATCATCTAAACCAACATTGTTTAATTTACCAACCATAGATAGTAAATAGCTACCTAAAGCTGATAAGGAAAATATTAAGATCGTTGCTATTATAATAAGTACCTTTTTGCCAGTGGTTAATCCTTTAGATTTTTTTTTAGACTTTATTTTTTTATCTTTATTCATAAATTTTCCTCCCATTAAGGATTAGTTGTTTGGTCAGTACCTTCTGTAGGTGGTTCCACTGGGGTATCTGTAGATGTTCTTTCACCTTCAGTGTTATCAACATTATTGGAACCATCACCATTTGAGGAGTTACCTGTATCATTAGTGTTATTTTCAATAGTATTGCCATTGTTACTCGGAGTAGGAGCCTCTGTTTCCACATTGGTATTAGGAGCTATAGTTTCGGTATTTGTATTCTGATAATCTGATATTTCATTACCATGTGAGTGTTCAGCATCGTGATTATATACCTTTGGGTTAGGTTCTAGCCACATTTTTCTATCATTAAAAATATATTCATGAATTTGCTCCTCGGTATAATCTTCATCATAGCATAAGTAGAATATATCATTAATTTTTGAGTTATGAGTATATTCATCTCTTGGGAATCTTTCTTGTTCTATATTTTTAGTTCCTAGGTTAAGTACATTTGTAGCTAGATTAATTATTTCTTTGTTAGATAGACTGGTTTCTACATAAGGCAATAGTTTGGTTGCCATGGAAGCAAGCTCTGCAGTGCCGGCTTTAGAGATTTTATTAAACATTTCAGTCATAATCTTACGATGTCTTTCTGTTCTATCAAAGTCACCATTACCAATACTTCTAATTCTGCAATAACCCAGAGTTTGGAATCCAGTTAGATGATATTTTCCGGTTTTCTCATCCATAACTAGTTTTTCCTCTGTAATATTTCTGGCTTCAGAGTAACGTTCTATATAGTTATTAACTTCGTACTTCTCCATATATTCCATTTTCATATCAATACCGCCGATAGCATCTATAAGTCCTTCGAGCTCTTCAAAATTAATTTTCACATAATCTTTAATATTAAGTCCAAAATCTTGATTTAGAGTTTTTATTGAAAGTTGAGGACCACCGTAAGCATAGGCATGATTGAGTTTATCTTTTCCATAACCAGGTATATCTGCATAGGTGTCTCTCATTATGGATGTAATCTTTAATTTCTTATGAATAGGGTCAAAGGTTGCTATCATAGTTGCATCAGAACGACCTGCATCATTCTCAGATTCATCTACTCCTAGAATTGCTATATTAACTATATCTTTAATATTATTAGTTTGAATTTTTTCATTAACTTCATCTTTTATTCCAAGATCATTTTCATTAATTTCAGTTCTTTTTATTTTAGACAGTAGATTATTTCCATATAACCACCCAGTAACTAATAATAAAACAAGTGCTATTACCAAAGCGATAAATATCTTTATTGGTAAATGCTTTTTTCTTCTTTTTTTTCTCATTTTTTCTTTATTTTTTAAATCTTCCAAAATTATCACATCCTAAGTTGAATTTATATTTAATTATATAAACATTAAAATTAAATATATAATAAAATAAGTTGGCATCCACTCAATTGTTGTAAAAAATAACAATTAAGTAGATAGTTCGAAATAATTCAAATAAAATTACATGAAACGTATATATTGGTAGGTGGGATTTAATGTCAAACAGTTTACAGAATAATATTAGTTATTATCATTAGCGTCTTTATTATTATTAAGTGAATCCCACATTTTATTGTCATGGAAAATATATTCGTAAACTTGTTCTTTTGTTATATTTTCATTATAACATAGATAAAAAATACCATTAATATAAGAATCTTCACAATATCCATTTCTGGGGAATCTTTCTTGTTCAATATTATAGTTTCCGAGGGTTAGTACTTGCGTGCTGAGATTTACAATTTCAGAGTTAGATAAGCTAGTTTCAACAAGTGGTAGAAGTTTATTTATCATAGAAGTTAATTTTGCTACACCGGAACTAGAGATTTTATTAAACATTTCCTCCATAACGTGCCTCTGTCTAGCAGTTCTATCAAAGTCACCACCATTTGTACTTCTGTTGCGAGTGTAAGCAAGTGCTTCAAATCCAGTTAAATGAACTTTCCCATTTTTACTAACATAAACATTTTTGATAGGTTTTTTGTAGAAGTCATTTAAGTAATCTAGATATTCATTTAGAACTTTAATTTCGCTTGCATCAAGACTCATATCAATACCACCGATAGCATCAATAATTTGTTGCAATTCTTCAAAGTTTACAGTAACATAATCTGTTATATTAAGATCGAAGTTTTTATTTAGAGTAGATATAGCAAGTTCAGGTCCACCATAGGCATAAGCATGATTAAGTTTATCATAACCATACTCTGGAATATTAACATAGGTATCTCTCATAAATGAAGTAACTTTAATTTTATTAGTTGTGGTATCTAGTGTACCTACCATTATGGCATCAGAACGCTGAATATTATCTTCTTCTTTATCTATTCCAAATAGTGCTATATTTATAATTCCTTCAAATGGAATATAATTATTATTGCCCTCTTTAAATTTATCACTAATTTCTAAATTGTCATCATTGATTGTAGTACGCTTCATTCTACCTAGAGTAGAATTTATACTTACTAAGAATATAATAAGTAATATAATTAATGAGATTATTGTAATGGATATAATTCTTCGTCGTTTACGTTGCTTTGCTCTTTTTTTCTTTAAGCTATTTTTTTTAGCATCTATAGATGCTGTTTTATTGACAGTGGTTCTTCTATTAATAGAAGTCTTATCATCACCCAATGTAAAACCACCCTTTCTAAGTATTTTTTATACTAGATGTCAATTATATATTAACAACTATGGTATATATAGAGATTACAAAAGTATTACAAAATTAAATTTATTCCATAAACTATTCTATAATTATACGATAAAATTTCTTATAATGGTATATCAAAAGAAGTTTTTATTCTTCACAAATTTCTTTTAAAGTTCATATTATGAAAATAAGCAATATAAAAGGTGATACTTGTGTTATACGCGTTAATTTTGGCAGGAGGCAAAGGTACAAGGTTGTATCCACTGTCTCGCTCTAATAATCCCAAGCAGTTTTTAAAAGTTTTCAATGAAGATAGTTTTTTGACTAATACAGTAAAAAGGATAGAACCTTTAATAAATAAAGAAAATATATTTGTAGTTACTAATAAAGAATATATTGAAAAAATTCATGGAGAATTATCTCAACTAAATAAAGAAAATATATTTATAGAGCCTAGCAATAAAGAAACTGCTACTTGCATAGGTCTTGCAGCAGCCAAGCTGTTAAAGAGAGATAAGGATGCTGTTATGGTAGTGTTACCATCTGACCATTATATAGAGGGAGAAAAGGAATTTATAGATACCTTGAGGAATGCAGTAGAGCTTGCAGAAAAAAGAAGAGGGCTTATAACTATAGGCATTGAGCCTAGTAGGCCAGAAACAGGTTATGGATATATTGAAATGGGAGACCCAGTGGTAAGCTCTATGAAAACTTATAAGGTAGCTAGATTTACAGAAAAGCCCAATATAGATGTGGCTAAGGATTTTATTTTAAAAGGTACCTATCTATGGAACTCTGGAATGTTTGTATGGAGAGCGGATGTATTTCTAAGAGAAATGCAAAAGTACTTACCAAAGATGTATAGCTCTGTAAGTGAAATTTATAAACATGTTGGAGAAGAGGATGAAGAAGAAGTTATAGAGAGAGAATATAAGATAATCGATGGTATCTCAGTTGATTTTGGAATAATGCAGAAAACTAGAAAAGGATATGTAATAAAAAGTGAATTTCAGTGGGATGATATTGGAAGTTTTGCATCCTTAACTAGATTTTTAGATGAACACAATGGTAATAGGATAGTTGGTTCTGCATACTTAAATTCCAGTGAGAACTGTGCAGTATTTGGACAGAAAAATCTAATTATAGGTTTTGGAATTAAAGACTTAGTTATTGTAGATGCAGGGGATGTTATTTTAGTAATGGATAAAAATAAGGATCAAGAGTTAAAGCATCTGATTAATGAAATGAAGGAAGAAAAGGAATTAGAAGAGTTCTTGTAATATGAATTTAAGCTTAGTTTTAGAGGAGAATAATATCTTACTAAAACTAAGCTTAATAATTAAATTTTTTCAAACATATAAAACCCTACAGTGTATATTGACTGTAGGGTTTTATATGTTTCAATGAGAACGGAAAATATATATTTAAAATAAAGTCATCTAGAAGAGCATCACCTTTCTTCCAGGGCTCTCTTATAGATTTCATTATAGATATCTAAAGTTTTCATAGCTGTATTTCCCCAAGAAAATTCCTTTGCTCTTAAAAGTGATATTTTGCTAAATTCATTTCGAAGGGTTTCACTACCAAGCATAAGTTCCATGGCATCTAAAAGAGCTTTATCACTATGTGGATCAATTAGAATACCACTATGTCCAACTACTTCTGGGATAGAGGTTGTATTTGAAGAAATTACTGGGGTACCGCAACTCATTGCTTCAAGTGGTGGTAATCCAAAACCTTCATATAATGAAGGATATGCAAAGCATTCACAGGCATTGTAATAAATAGGCAAATCTTCATCAGGTGCAAAACCTGTAAATTTTATATATCGTTTCATATTAAGTTTATCAACTAATTTTACTAGCTCCTGAGATTCATCTCTATAGGAGCCTACAATTACTAAATTATATTCTTTATCCATATGGTTTACTAACTTACTAAAGGTACTTATAAGGGAATATACATTTTTTCTTTTACTAAAACCCCCAACATAAAGAATGAAAGGTTTATCTATATCATATTTTTCTTTTATTATATTTTTGCACAGCTCTTTGTCTAAGGGCATATATTTTTTATCGGCAGCTAAGGGAGTAACAAATACTTTACTCTCATCTATTGGGAAAAATCTTAATATATCTTGTTTTGAGTATTCTGATACTGTAATAATTCCGTTACTAGCTTCTGCGATATAAGGCATCTCTTTCAAAAATTTTAATAAGTAGCCTCTGCCTACAGTTTCAGGCATTATATAGGGAATTAAATCGTGAATTGTAACTACTGTTTTGCAATGAACTTCAGGAGTCAACCCTATACCATTTTGTGGAATATGATATAAATCTATATTTTCTCTTTTTAAGTCTTCAGGGAAAAAATTATCCTGAAAGAATCTTTGATATTTTTTTGAGCACATAACTAAATTAGTATTTTCCTTTTGATAACTTTCATAGTTTTCACCAGACCAATAAATTTGATAAAAATTATTTCTATCTATGTTAAGTAAGTTTTTCAAAAGGTTTTCTGTATATGTTCCTATACCACTTCCGTTATACCAGTTTATGCCTCTACCATCTATGGCTAACTTCATAAATTTCACTCCTTTTAAAACCATATATTACATATTAATCAGGGAATAAATAAGTGTTACAAATACTTGAAAACTAAACACACATTTATTGGAGTTATCATATATTACCTATAGAAGGTTTATGGAGGAGGTTTTTTTGAAAGATTTAGAGATATCAGAAATATTGAAAAAAGAATATAACATTGGACTAACTTCTATAGAAAAAATAAAAAGCGTTTATAGAGTAGAGGCAGGTAAACAGATATATTGTCTAAAGGTAGTAAAATATGAACTTCCACATTTTTTATTCATATTAGGAGCTATGAAACATCTAGATAGCAATGGATTTCAGTATGTACCAAACATAATAAGAACAACAAGAGGGATGGATTATATAAAATTCCATGAGAACTTTGCCTATGTAACGCCATGGCTTAATGGGCGGGAGAGTTCTTATGAAAATCCCATTGAACTTTCTATAGCTGCTAAAAAATTAGGACAGCTTCATAAATGTAGTGAAGGATTTATAGTAAGTAGAGATATGAAACCTAGAGTTGGTTGGTTTAAGTGGATAGAAGTGTATAGGACAAGAAAGGGAGAAATATTGAGCTTCAAAGATATTATAGATAGAAGAGACAAAAAGACAGATGTTGACTTGTACTATTTAAGTATGATGAAAGAGGAGCTTCAGAGATGTGACAGAGCAATTAATAATCTTTGTGATACAAATTATGAAATTAAGATCCTTGATGAGATAAGGCTAGGGGGGTTTTGTCATCACGATTATGCCAACCACAATGTATTAATAGGCAAGGATAATAAGGTTAATATCATTGATTTTGACTATTGTATTTTAGATACACATTTACATGACTTATCTAGCCTTTTAATTAGGGCTATGAAGTATGGAAGATGGAATGAAGAAAGAGTAAAAATTATATTAAAAGCTTATAAATCAACCCATAGGTTAGAACAAGATGATATTAAAATCATGGCTGCATTTATGGAATTTCCTCAAGATTATTGGCAACGAGGTATTCAATATTATTGGGAGAAAAAAATGTGGGGAGAGGATTTCTTTTTAAGAAAATTAAAAGCCTATGACGATGACAGAGAAGAAAGACAGGAATTTATAAATAGCTTTAGAGAATTTAAGTTAGATAATCTTTAAGGAGGGGGTTATGTGAGTAAGAATGAAAACAAAAATTATGATGAATTTATTGAAGAGCTGGAAGAACTAAAAACCATAGAGGATTATGATAAAAGATTAGAGGATATGGAAGCTTACGTTAAAGAATTAAAGAAAATAAAAAAAAGAAAAAAGAAGATGATGGAGCTTGAAATGGAGAAAGAAGAAATACTGAAGAAGATAAATAAAGTAGAAAAAAATAAACGTAAGTAGAGGTGTTAAAATGAATAGATTTTTTTATGATAGCTTTCAGCAATATTTATGTACTAAGGGTGTTAAAAAAGTAAATTTTATGCTGAAAAGCAATGAGACCTTAAGTAGACGCATATTAGAGGAAAAAGTAATAAACCAAATTAACATTATAAATGAAGTCCATAAGTTATCTTGTGGCTTTAATGGATATTTAAGAAAAAGAATAAATAATCACACTTGTAAGCTCATTGAAGATGATAAAATTCAGCTTAAAAAATTTAGGCGTAGCCTAGAAAAAATTAAAGAAAATGGACCAATAGATAGAGTAGAAGAGATAGTTTTAGAAAGAGGAGACAGAGTTTTAGCTAGGGGTGAAAAGGTTATTGATACAATAATGAATAATGACTATATGGAGTTAGTTGCAAGAAGTATGGATAATGTAGAGATATGTTTAACTAATGTAGATTTTGATAATCTAGGAAAAAGTGAAACCATAGAAATTGTAAATTTCGATGACATAGCATATAACATGGTAGAGATGGATTGCTATTATTTTTTAGTAAAGCTTAAGAGAAAGGGATTTAAGGTGGATTTTAATAAGTGTATAGATGAATTTTGTAAGTTAGAAGGATTGGGTGAAAGTAGTAAAGTATTCATTAGAGCACTGTTATCTTATCCCTATGAATTTATTAAGATATATGAGAAATATAAGAAGAATAAAAAAAGTTGGAATGAAGAGGAGTATATAAGAAGGTTATTAAATGGTATTAAAGAGGATGAAATGTCTTTAATATAAGGAGGTGACTGAAATATTATGGAAAATAGATTTTCTTATAAGGAATGGCTTAGTAAATACAACTTAGATATAAAACTTTTTAATAGTTATGATTTTTTAGTAACGGATGTAATTCCATTAAGAAAGGTATTTATTCTGTTAACAGATAAGGGAAATAAAATATTAAAGAAAATAGATTATACCAAGGAAGATTTATATTTTATAGTATACGGTATAGATTATCTAACAAACAATGGATTTGATAGAGTCATAAATTTTTATCGAAATAATATGGGACATATCACCACAGTGTGGAAGGACAGTACCTATGTAGTTATGGATTTGATAGAAGGCAGAGAGTGTGAATACAATAATCCTTTAGATATTAATATAGCAGTTAGGAGTCTAGCAGAGATGCATGAAGCATCAAGAGATATAGGATTTTCTAAGGATTGTAGCAGATTTAAAGGTTTTAAACTTATAAATAGTTATAAGGAAAAGCTTCAGGATTTAGAAAATATGAAGACTATGGCTTTAAGTTATAAGAATAAAAATGAGTTTCATGAAATATTTCTTACTCACGTAGATTATTTCCTTGAAAGAATGAAAAAGAGTATAGAAGTATTAGAAAAGTCACCTTACATGGAGCTATGTAAGGTGAAAAATAATTTTATTCTTTGTCATCATGATTTAGCTTATCACAATATTTTAATAAAGGATAATAAAGGATATTTTATAGATTTTGACTATTCCATAATAGATTTAAGAGTTCATGATATATGTAATTTTATAAATAAGACCACAAAGAATAGTTGCTATGACTTCAATATGTTGAAACAAATTATAAAAGAATATAATTCCATATCACCTATATCAAAGGAAGAGTACGAAGTGCTTTATGGAATGTTATTATTCCCAGAAGGATTTTACTCTATATCTAGAGATTATTTTTATAGAAAAAAACTTTGGAAATTCAATAGTTACCTGTATAAAATACAAAAAAAAGTGCAAGATATAGAGGAAAGACAAGATATGGTAGAAACATTCAAAAATATTTACAAATTGGCTACACCCTAGCCCCCCCTAGGATGTAGCATAAAAGGAAGATACTCTATGTATCTTCCTTTTTATCTGATGAAGTTATTTTTTTATAGCTATCTAGAGTTTGTATTGCGGTTCTCTCCCAGGATAGAGAGTTTACTTTCATAAAACCCTTATTAATTAAATCATTTCTCAATACATTATCTAGTAGTGTCTTTAAAATACTTTCTCCCAGTTCCTCTATAGAATAGGGAGAGCATAGTAGTGCACTATCACCTAAAATTTCAGGTATAGAAGTTACATTGGATGCAACTACAGGAATACCGCATGCCATAGCCTCTAGAGGAGGAAGTCCAAAGCCTTCATAAAAGGAAGGATAAACTAGAAGGGCTGCATTATTGTATAGATAAGGCATATGTTCCATTGCTATAAAACCAGGAAATATGACTTTGTCAGTAATTTTTAACTTTTCACAAAGATTCTTATAAATACTATAGGATTTACCCTTAGTTCCTGCTATGACTAATTTCATTTCATTAGGTAGTTTACCATGAATTTTACTAAAAGCTTCTATAAGGCCAGAAATATTCTTTCGAGGACTGAAACCACCTGTATACAAAATATAATTTTTAGGTAAAGAATAGTATTTTTTTATTATAGTACTGCATAGAATTTTATCAAGGGGTTTATAGATATCTTCACTAGCTAAATAGGTAACATATATTTTTTCTTTTGGGAAATTAAAATCCTTTGATATATCTTCCTTAGAAAAATTAGAAACAGTAATTATACCATCACATCTATTTACTATATTCTCCATGGAACTGTTAAAAAGACTAAGATATTTATCACCAACTGTTTCTGGCATATGTGCTGGAATTGTATCATGGAGAGTGATAACAAAAGGAAGATTATGATCCAAAGGTAAGCCAATACCATTTTGAGGTACATGATATATGTTTAAATCTTCATTGTTTAAATTTATAGGAAGACTTACACTTTCCCAAAAATTATTAGTATTTATATTAGGAGTAGAGCAAATTTTAAAATTAGAGTTAAAGTTTATGGGTGTAGAATTACAATCACTAAAGAGGGTGTATTCATTTAAGGTATCAATTTTATTAATAGCGTTTATGAGCTGATAGGAATAAGTTCCTATACCTGTACCCCTGTACCACTTGGCAGCTCTAATGTCTATACCAATATTCATATAAATGCTCCTTTACAATAGGTATTATAATCCATACTATTCACTTAAACTCAAATATGTTATGGCTATTCTAAATTATGCTGTTGATACATATAAATTATAGAGGGGGTGCGAAATTATGATGAGAGAGTTTGAAATTGAACGTCAATTTGATATTAAAATTGAAAATATTAAACCTAATAAGGGTGTATATCAATTAAAAACTAATAAAGGTGTCAGGTGCTTAAAGAAAATAAGCTATGGTACTCAAAAATTATTCTTTGTATATGGAGCTAAAGAACATCTATACAATAATGGGTTTAAGAACATAGATAGATATTATCTTAATACAGAGGAAAAACCATATGCTCTAGTAAACGAAGATATTTATACTTTATCTCAATGGATAGAAGGGAGAGAATGTGATTTCCATAGTGATGATGATTTAATATTGGCATCTAGAGCTCTAGCTAATTTTCATTTAGCGTCAAAGGGATATGAACCATCTGAGAATAGTAAATTAAAATCTGACTTAGGAAGATGGCCTCATTTAATGGAAAAAAGAATAAAATCCTTTGATAAGATGAAAGAAATGGTTAGAAAGAAAAGGAATCATAAGACGGAGTTTGATTTAAATTATATAAAATCAATGGATTATTATAAAGTTTTAGGGCAAAAGGCCCTAGAGGTTCTAAATCAATCTAATTATTATAATATTTGTAGGATATCTGAGGAAGAAAAAAGTTTTTGTCATCATGACTTTACTTATCACAATATAATAGTAGACGAAAAAAATGAAGTAAGTATAATAGATTTCGATTACTGTAAAAGAGAGGTCAGAGCTTTTGATTTATCTAATTTTATGATTAAAGTTTTAAAGAGACGAGAATGGGATTTTGAGTTAGCAAAGCTTATAATTGATAATTATAATGAAATATCTCCAATAGAAGATGATGAATATATGGTGCTATATGCATTCTTGATGTTCCCTCAAAGATATTGGAGAATATGTAATAGGTATTATTATAATGAAGTAAATTGGGTACAAAACACTTTTAATAAGAAAATGGAGGAGCTTATACAAGAAAGAGAAAAATTTGAAAGTTTTATGAGACAATTTAAAGAATTCTATAATATTTAAGGAGATTATCCTTGAGAAGATAAAAAAGTTGTGGAATATGTGATATACCACAACTTTTCATTTTTAATTTAAATCCTTATTAAAAGGCATCCTTAATTAGTTCTGCAATTTCAGAAACTAGAGGTAGTCTAGGGTTTGAGATAGTACATTGATCTTCAAAAGCTTCATCAGCTAATGAATATAGTACAGAATCTAGATGCTCCTTAGTAACACCACATTGACTAAGGGTAGTTGGAACATTTAACTCTAGCATTAGGTTTCTGATAGCTTCCACCAAATTATTTACAGCTTCTTCACAGGTAGAGTGAGCTAAACCTAAAAACTTTGCTATTTCCATGAACTTTTCAGGAGCTTTATAATATTCATATTTAGGGAAGGCTACTAACTTACTTGGATTACTTCCATTATAGTTTATAACGTGTGGAAGCATGATAGCATTTGCTCTTCCGTGAGGTATATGGAATTCTGAACCTAATTTATGAGCTATACTATGATTAACTCCTAAAAATGCATTGGTAAATGCCATACCTGCAATACAAGAAGCATTGTGCATCTTTTCTCTAGCAAGAGCATTACTTCCATCTTTATATGCAATAGGTAGATATTTAAAAACAATCTCTATAGCTTTAAGAGCTAAGGCATCCGTATAATCGGAAGCCATGACAGATACATAAGCTTCTATAGCGTGAGTTAAAACATCTAACCCAGTATCTGCTGTAACTGATGGTGGTACAGTCATAACTAACTCCGGATCTATTATAGCAATATCAGGGGTTAGCTCATAATCTGCTAATGGATATTTTATATTATTCTCTTTATCAGTTATAACAGCAAAGGCTGTAACCTCAGACCCAGTTCCAGAGGTTGTAGGAATAGCAACTAATCTAGACTTTTTACCTAGAGAAGGAAACTTAAAAGCTCTTTTTCTTATATCCATAAATCTAAGTTTAAGACCATTAAAGTCTATATCAGGATTTTCGTAGAAGAGCCACATACCTTTAGCAGCATCCATTGCTGACCCTCCACCAAGGGCTATTATAACATCCGGTTCAAAGCTATTCATTTGAGCGGTTCCCCTCATGACAGTTTCTGTAGATGGGTCTGGCTCTACGTCTAAAAACACATTTACATCAAAGTTAGCTTTCTTAAGATGTCCCATTACTTTAGATACATATCCAAGTCTATCCATGAATTTATCTGCTACGATGAAGGCTCTTTTACCCTTAAGTTTTTCAAGGTATGAAAGAGACCCAGGTTCAAAGAAAATTCTTTCCGGAACTCTAAACCATTGCATATTAACTCTCCTTTTAGCTACGCGTTTAATATTTATTAAGTTGTTTGCACTAACATTTTGAGTTGTTGAATTTCTACCCATGGTTCCGCAACCCAAAGTTAATGAAGGAATATTTACATTATAAATATCTCCTATAGCACCTTGAGAGGAAGGAGAGTTTATTATTATTCTACCAACCTTAACTCTTCTAGAGAATTCCTCAATAACCTGGTCATTGGTAGAATGAAGAACAGCAGAGTGACCTAGACCACCAAAAGCAATCATATCTTCAGAGGCTTTTATTCCATCTTCAGTACTATCAACTATAAACATTGAAAGGATAGGACTAAGCTTTTCTCTTGAAAGAGGATAATCTGCACCGATTCCGCCAGGTTCACATACTAGAACCTTTGTGTCCTTTGGAACTTTAATATTAGCCATTTCTGCGATTTTTGTAGCTCCTTGACCTACTATGTTTGGATTCATAGATTGCCTTTTTCCATCTATAGCAACCTTTTGAAGTTTTAACATTTCTTCTTTATTAAGAAAGTAACAGTTACGTTCTTTTAAGAGAGAAATTACTTCATCACTAATTTCTCTATCTATAATAACTGCCTGTTCTGAGGCACAAATGGTACCATTATCAAAGGATTTTGATAGTACTAAGTCATTAACAGATCTTTTAATATTGGCTGTTTTTTCTATATAGCAAGGAACATTTCCTGCACCAACACCAAGAGCTGGCTTTCCAGTAGAGTAAGCTGATTTAACCATACCAGGACCACCGGTTGCAAGAATAATATCTACTCCAGGATGAAGCATAAGTTTTTGTGAACCTTCAATGGAAGGACTACTAATCCATTGAATACAATTCTTAGGAGCACCTGCTTTAATAGCTGCATCCAAAAGCAACTTAGCAGTAGCTATACTGCATTTTTGAGCCCTAGGATGAAAGCTAAATATTATAGGATTTTTAGTTTTTATAGCTATTAAGGATTTAAAGATTGTAGTGGAAGTAGGATTAGTAGTTGGAGTAACTCCTGCTACTACGCCTATAGGTTCTGCAACTTCCATATAATCTTCTTCTTCATTCACAATACCCACAGTTTTTAAATCTTTTATACTGTTGTATACATACTCAGAGGCAAATATATTTTTAGTTATTTTATCTTCATATACACCCATTTCTGTCTCATCTATAGCCATTTTAGCTAGTTCACGGTGTTTACTTAGGGCAGATATTGTCATTTTTTTAACTATATTATCTATGGAATTTTGATCAAAGGTTAAAAATTCCTCGTAGGCATCACGAGCATTTTTAACAAGGTTATTAATTTCAGAATCCACAGATGATATAGCTTTATCAGCTGAATTGCTAGAGTTTGAAATGAAATCATTCTTAGACTCCTTAACAGATTTTGTATCAATTTTTTCAGTAGACATTTAGTATATACCCCCTAAACTTTGTTATTTATTTAACTAATTATATTATAACCCATGAAAATAATATTTCAACATATTTAGTTAAACTTTTATCAATCTTTTACTATATTTTTATATTTGTTTACCGAGTTCCATAGGTTTAATATCTCACAATTATTAAGTAAAGTTCATATGATATAAAGAGGAAATCATGAGGAGAGATATAGGTGAATATAGGTGATAGAGTAGTAAGAAAATCTTATAATAAAGATATAGTATTTAAAATAATAGATATAGAAATTGATGATGAGGGTGTTAAAAAATATTTATTAAAGGGGTTAAATATAAGAATTGAGGCAGATAGCATAGAAGATGATTTAGAGGTTATTGACAGTGAGGGAGTTGGGGAGAAGGATAAAGTATTTAATAAAAAAGTAAATACTGCTCTAAAGAAAGTTTTACTATCAAGGTCATATACAAGAGGGAGTTCCGCTGCATTAAGAGTTATAGACACTGAGATAAACAGAAAAGAAAAGAAAGGTACATCTTTTAAAAATAGTGAATTATTCTTTGGAAGACCAGGTAAAATTCTTCATATTGATGGTGATCCTCAATACCTAGATATTTGTTTAAAAACATATAAGCAATTATCCATTGAGGCTGTAGGTAAAGTCATAGCAGAAAAGGATCAGCCCTCCCAGATACTAGATTTAGTAAAGGAAATAAACCCAGATATAGTTGTAATTACGGGTCATGATGGAATGAGTAAGAATATATCAGATTATATGGATCTTGGAAACTATAGAAACTCAAAATACTTTGTAGAATGTGTTTCTTTATTAAGAAGCTATAATTCAAATTATGATGATTTGGTTATTTTTGCAGGTGCCTGTCAATCAAACTACGAAGCATTGCTTGATGCAGGTGCTAACTATATGAAAATGATACATAGGTTGAAGACATGAGAGTAAAAAACCTATTTTTTTTTACTCTCTGCCTCTTTAAGTTCAAGCTCAGGGGAGCCGAGAGGATATATATTTAATACCTCAGTATCTCCATTCCACGTAACAAGGGGTATAAGAGCATCCACTATTTGTTGTTGTTCTAATATATCCAAAGTTCTTATTATAGAGCATTTTTCAAGAAGCTTTTCTGTAAAGTCAAGAACTACTTCATCTTCATTCAATTTTATATTTTCAGATGTTAAAGTCAGAAGTTCATCTTCTAATTCTTTTATTTCAGCCTTTAAGCCCTTAATTTTTTTAAATAATATATCAGTTAGGTCATCATCCAAAGATAGCTTATTAACTAGATTATCAATTTGCTTGGTTTTATCTTCAATAATTTTATTAATTACATCAACCCTATTTGAAGATATCATTTCAATTCTACGAGTTTTATTTTTAGCTTTTAGATTATCAATGATAGAGCTTTTAGTTTTAAACATATTCTCTAAAGTTATAAGAATTGCTTCATCAACCTCAGCTGCTTTAGCAGGTTTATTATCACACCTAACACCTTTACTACGCTTCTTTAATGTACAGTTATAGTAATAATGTTTATTACCAGTAGATGGATTGACATGTCCATGAGAAACTCCCATAGTAGATTCACATTTATCACATCTTAACACTCTAGAAGCTATAGTAGTATTACTTCTTCCGAGAGCAGGAAAGGAGTCTTTATTTTTATCTTTTATATTTTGTGCCTGGAGCCACTTATGGGCTGGTATAATTCCTTTATGATTTGCAACAGCTGCAATCCATTCTGATTTATCTTTTACCATTGTTTTGGTACCAACATCATTAGATATTCCGGTAGTTTTATTATAAGTAAGAAGGGCCTTTTTACCATCAACATCACCACAAACAGTTATTCCTTGAGTCTTTAGATGGTTAACAACTTCCTTGTTGGCTTTAACATAAATAGGGTTTGTGAGGATTAGCTTTATAGATCCTAGAGTAAAATCTTTACCTTTTTTAGTTTTTATATTATTTTGTAGCAAATACGTAACAACTTTACCCATTGAACCCAACTGTAGATATTTTTCATATATAAGTTCTATAACCTTTAATTCCTCAACATTAGGGATTAACTTTGTCATAGACCTTTCCTTCATGTTTTCATCAATAAAGGTTATAGGCTCACTGTCAAAGCCCATAGGAATTGTTCCACCTAACCATCTCCCCATTTTTGCAAGTTCCATCATGTTATCACGAATACGTTCTGCAATAGTTTCTCTTTCAAGCTGGGCAAATACACTTGATATATAAATCATTGCTCTTCCCATTGGACTTGTTGTATCAAACTGTTCTTTAATGCTGACAAAATCACATTTATTATTTTGAAGTAGGGTAAGGGTGCTACTGAAATCAGCAACATTTCTACTTATACGATCAAGTCTATAACAAATTAGCATGTCATAGTCTTCAATTTTAGCTATAAGCTTTTTAAAATCTGGCCTATTAGTATTACCTCCACTGTAGCCTTCATCCTTATATTCATTAATTTCAAGAGTTTCAGACTTATATTTAGCTTGAAGGTATTCCTTACATAGTTGAATTTGATTCTCTACTGATTCACCAGTAGGACTATATTTAGATTTACGTGCGTAAATTGCTATTTTCATTAAATTCACTTCCTTAAAATAATAAATTATAATTTAAAGATATTCTTATAATACATTTTATATTAAAATGTTTACTTAATCTATGGTTGACAATATAATTATTAATAGGAGAGGGTGTATAATGAGTATTTATGATCCAGATATAAGAGAAGTTTTATATTCTAATTTTTTAAAGAGAGAAGATTTTGTTACAGATAAAACAACAAAGGTTATAGATGAAATGGAAGTGTGTAGAGGACTTTCAAGGGTAGATATTGCAGTGATAAACGGTAAGTTACATGGGTTTGAGATAAAGAGTGAGAGAGATACATTGGAAAGATTGCAGTATCAGATGGAATCTTATAATAAAGTTTTTGACACTATGTCTATAGTTACATGCAAAAACCACTTAGATAAAGTAATAAATATTGTACCAAAATGGTGGGGAATTTATTATGTTCATCAAAATAAAAATGAGTTAGTTCTTAGACGTAAAAGGAAAGAAAAAATTAATAAAAATATAGATTTAAGAGTGGCATTAGAATTACTATGGAAGGATGAATTGATTCAATTATTAAAAGAGAATGGTAAAGAAAAAGGAACAAAGAGCAAAACCAGATCTGCTCTTTGTGATGTAGTAGTATCATCAGTTGATAATCAAGTTATACGGAACTACATAAGAAAGTGTCTAAAGAGTCGTAAATCTTGGAGAGCTGTTCCACTACAACAGTTATGTGATGATTTATACATGTAGCTACCCAATTGGTACCATTTCCAGGCCCTAGACTACCATTACTACGATTATATATTTCTAAATCACCATTACTAAAATTTTTTCCATAATAGTACTTTGATCTTACTAATCTAGCTGAAAGTTCTGGAAATTTTACGGCTATTGGATTAGTAAGATTTTTATTTTTACCTTTAAATAAAATATACTTATCATCAGTTGTATATCTAATTTTATTTATAATTGGACTATTCATTTTAGAAAAATCTATCTCAGTATCTTGATATTTAGTCACACCATAGTCACTATATACTAATTTACCTCTTAAATGTTCCAATTCTTCTAGAAAAAGTATTTTTTTAAATATTTGTATATCATATCTTTCAAATTCAGTAATTGAGTCACTTGCAATTGAAGATATGTTTTCAGGAAATGAAGTTGAAGCTATTATTATATTGTTAAAAATTTCTAAGTTATCTATTGAGTCAAGTAGTGTTTGGCATACTTCACTATATTGTCTAGCTGCTTCTCTAGAATTCTCTACATTACCAATATCAATAATTAAATCGAAATTTTTTGAATTATCATTCAATGCATTAATAGCTCTAATAATAGATGGAGCAGGTGGGGAAGAAATATCTACAGGAAGTTCAATTTTTATAGCTATGGTATCAGAGAATGATGAGAATCTTTCAAAATGGTCTTCTAGGTCATATGGATAAAGAATAGGAATACAGTTTATATCTTGAGAAGTGGCAGTCGTTATTAAAGATTCTAATAGTGATTTTCCATAATCTTCGATTTTACAAGTATCAAAATATACAGATTTATTTAATGAGTTAATAAGTTGTTTAATAACAACTTCAGGTGAACAATCATCAACTATTTCAATAATAGGAGTAATTGCTTCTTTGACATTTTCATTAAGATTTGAGAGTCCACTTCTTTCACCAGCTTTCCATTTTAGGATAGGAACAAATTTTTTCATAAATATCACCTCTTATAATTATTTAATAAATACATATATAAAAGACAGATATAACTGTAAGCTTAGTTTTATCTGTCGTAAGTATATAGAAATATATTATTTTATTAATTTTGACTCTTTTCACAAATACTCTTATAAAATCTTAGGTTTTGACAGTCAAAAGTTGTAATTTTACTCAATATCAAAATTATTTTTAATTTCATCAATCCGTTCAATCACTTTTTTATCGTCAACATTACCATCCCAATCTAAAACTTTTTCATTCCATAAAATATACGCGATTACTTTATGTATCTGTTCTTCATTTAGTTTCCAGATGTCATTATTTTTCAGACAAGTATATATGGCTGTCTTTATTACATCTTCACTTAAAAATTTTGTATACTTTGAATTTACATTCCAACTAACTACCGAACCACTTGTCCATTTCTGGACAGAAAGGCCTAAAAATTTCAGTTTATTCAAATCATTCTGTAAGACTTTATTCATATAATTTATATAACTATCGTTTTCAAAACACTCATATAAATACAAAATCATATATGAATTATATAAATCTAACAAACACTTCTTCTTACTAATTTCGATAATTTTTTGAAAAAATAATTTCTCACATACTTCTAACTGTTCAAGATTTATTATTTTTTTCCCTATTTTTTCAACATCTGCAGCCAATCTTCCATGAGATAACTCTATTTTATTTATTAAGTCTGATAGTATAGAAATATTTATTTCATTAGATGCGTTAATTAGATTTTTTAATAGCTCAAAACGCTCTTCATCATTTTCTATTTTTAAAAACAGCTCTTCTATACGATATAAAACCATACTATAAGCAGACAAGGTAAAAAAAAGTTTTGTTTCTTTCGCATTAAAAGTAACCGCGCTATTAAATAATACTTTTATCAATACTGGAACTCTTTCTATTTTAATTTCATCTTTAGAAGCAGACAATTCTTTTAGAAAGCTAATTACAGCATTATTGCTATTGATTTTTTCTAAGTATACTTCTAGTTCGGGTTCATCCATCTTTGATATAGCATATTCAAAATCCTGCTTTAAAATTGATTTTTCATCAATTTCTAATGCAAAATATCTTTCAAACATCTCTTCATGCCCTATTCTTCGATTTTTCCGTAATAAGTTATCCTCATAAAATGAATTATCACTTGTTTTAGATGCATAGTATGGAAACAATAACTTCAAAAGACAATAATATTCTTCTACATTACCTTCATCTAAATTCCTCATTTCTTCCAAGTTGATTTTTTCAATTTCTTGTGATTTTTTTCCGTATAAGCGAATTAACTCAGATTCTCCACCAACCAGTTTAGATTGATTTGTTTTAATCCATCTATAAAGTTTTGGTAGTTTTATTTCAATAACTGTTATAGCAACTAAATCCACAAAATTTACATCACTATTGAGCATGTCACATTTCAAATTTAATACATTTATTAAACGTACAACATCACGAATGTTGTCAATATAGTTAGAAATACATTCACTAAAAATTCTCCCCCAATAATCTTGTTCCCAAATTATACCTTTATGACTATTCAAAACTTGATCTAATCTTATAAAAAGTGTCTCCCAAAGGTAATCATTTGTAACCTTTGGAATTTCTATTGGAACTTGAATGATTTTTTCTAAATATTTCTCTCCATCATAATTTTGCACTTCAGTCAATGCTCTTGCTACAATTTCTTTATCAAACGATAGAAGATATATCGTATTAGGAAATTTTGCCACTGCATTTACCAATTGGAAAACAAGTTTAATTTCATCGTTCGATAACCGATCTATATCATCGATGATAATAATTATTTTTTGTTTTTGGTTCATCAGTTTTTTTACAATAATCTCTCTTTGTTTTGAAATATCTCTTGTTTCAACAATACTTTTGCGTTTCAATAAGCGTACAGCAATCTTTCCACCCGTACCTAAAATCTTTCCTACTCCACCAATGGAGTCCAACATATCTGAATATGTCTGAATTTCATTTCCAATTGCATTTAGGCGTTTATCATTTTGGCTAGAAAACTTATTAGCCAACATAAGAAAATATTGTTGTAGTAATTGATCTGTTGAGGAAAAATTCCAAGGATTAAAATACATAACAATAGGTTTTTCCTCTTTATCATTTTTCAAAATGTCTATTTCTTCTAAAACCATATTAATAACCGAGGATTTTCCACTCCCCCACGGTCCAAATAGCCCTATGCAATATCCGTCTTTCGTATCTGTTTCTAATAATGATTTACCTAATCGTTTTGCAAAATTTCTTCTATGCAGCAAATCATCTTCTTGCTTTTTTATCGGGGTATCCTCTAAATACACTTTTCTATCTCCTTTATCATACATTTCTATCATATAATAGATTACTTCAGCTAGCTTATATGTGAATATATATTTATATTCAGGATATGGAAAATTAAAATATTCGAAACTATATCTAAGAACACTCATATTAAAAGAGACATTATGAGCTACAAGAACATTATCCTTAAATAAATGAGAAATTTCATTCGAAATTTCTATAACATTTTTACTATTAATAACATCTTCTTTTTTATGCCATGAATCATTGCGTTCATTGGGTTGAGTTCAAAAGGAACTGGTTTAATTAGGGGCTCATCAGTAGTAACTATTTCACCGTTTTAAACTATTGTATAGCCTATAGAGCAGGCACTTGAGCGATTACTATTTGTAGTTTCAAAATCTATTGCAACAAAGTTTATAGACATAATAAATAACCCCTATCTTTGAAATTTCAATTCTATTAACTCCTTAGGAACCATCATAAATCTAGCAAGTTGCTCTAAGCTTAGTTCCTGTATGTAACATTTATCTATACTATTTAAATTAATAAGTAGCTCTGCAGCAAACTTATTGGCTTCGTTTTCATGCCTTCCTTTAGGAAATAATGTGTTTTCACGTAAGAAATGTATTTCTTTAGAAGAGTGCATTACAGCATGTCCAATTTCATGAGCTAAGACAACTCTTTTTTCTTCTTCAGTTAAATTGGAGTTTATAATTATAAATTTATTTTTCCCAACTTTTATATAATATCCTTTAGTGTTATCCGAGTATTCTAAAAATTTAACATTTAGATTAAGGCAACTAGCTAAAAGAAAGGGGTCCCTGGTTCCATACTTTTTAACTAGGTTTTTAACCCTTAATGGTATGTTTTTCATAAGACCACCTACTTCTTTTTACTAGACTTCTCTTTATTAATTTTTTTAGATTCCCAAAATAAATCACTTATATCCTTAAATATTTTTTCTTTATCATCTTCATCAAGCTCACCGTTCATGAATAGAGCTTTGGCATCTTCCATAAATGTATCATGATCCTTTTGTTCTCTTTTAGTTGGAGTTGAAGCTTTATGCCGAGATACATCATTAGAATTTTCATTTAATAAGTAGTCTGTAGTTACACCTAATGCTTTAGCTAATTTAGCAGCTATATCACCTCGAGGATTTCTCTTACCATTTTCATATCTTGATAAAGTCGCTTCTGTAATTCCTACTTTGTCAGCTAATTCCTTTTGTTTCATATCTAACTTTTGTCTTAAATATAATATTTTATCACCTATAGTCATATACTCAACTCCTTTCTAAATTAACTACTTACCAATATTATAAATAATATTACATTAACGTAATAAAAACTTACCAAAATTATAAAAAATATATTGACACTTACCGTTTGGTAAGTTATTATAATATTACCGATTGGTAAGAGGAGGTGAAAGAATGAAAGAAAATTTACTTAAGAGTAAAAGAACATTAAATGGTTTTACACAAGAAAGCATGGCTAAAAAGATAGGTATTTCAACTAAAACTTATAATAGAAAAGAGTTGAAAATGTCTGATTTTACAATAGGTGAAATTATTAATATAAGTAAATTATTGAAACTTTCACCTAAAGATATAAATTTAATTTTTTTTGATGGCAACTTACCAATTGTATAAGTTGAATGGCATAATTTAATTTTAAATCAAAAGTGAAATTATAAGAATGTACTTAAAGTACATAAATATTCCATAAATATCATACAAGACTACTTGTCTACTAAAAATTAGGTATTTGTGGTAATTATGTGAAAAATGAAAGGGGATTTGGAAATGAAAAATGAAAAAATGATTGAAGTTATTGAAAACCAAATTACTAAGCTTGAAAAACTTCAAGAAGAAATGTTTTGTGATTCAAGCTTAGTTTTAGAAATTTCTAATTCTATAAGACAACATGTTGATTTGATTAGATCTATAAATGTTAAGTTAAAACAATGGTAACCCCTTCGGAATTGTGACTTCCAAAGAGGTGTGGTTAATTATTTATGCTGATTTTCAGACACATAATTAATTATATTGTCTTTGAAATCATCAAAACAGTGTTTGATATCAGCACCTAGATCATAAAGAAGATTATATGTTTTTTCATCTGTGTTGGAATTATTTAATGTTTCTTTATAATCTAATTGAAAGTTTTCAATTGATTTTAATAAGTTTGAATGTAAGTCGTTTTTATTCATAAATATCACCTCTTTTCACCAAAATTTTACCATATATGACAGAGGTATACAAATTAATTTTAGTTATATGAAAAATGAAAGGGGATTTATATGGAAATTAGATTATACATGGAATTTGGTTCTATAAGATGCATATTGAGAAAGATGGATCCTAATTATGCATATGTGTGTGATGCAAGAAATAGCGCATTGGGACATATATCATTTGAAAACTATAAGCTCATATACAAAGGTGTTGGACCTGAGGAGCTAAATGAATATAAACTTATTAAAAAATAAAGTAGGTGATGTTAATGTCAAATGAATATAGAAACATTTATCAAATAGCAAGAGAGTCCTCAGGATTTACTCAAGAGAAGGCTGCAGAACTAACAGATATATCTGTTGAAAGTCTTAGATGCTATGAAAGTGGAAAAAGAGTTCCACCAGATAAAATTGTAATCAAGATGATTGAAATATATGACTCAAGGTATCTCGCATATCAGCATTTAAAGACAAGTGCAGAGGTTGGACAAACATACTTACCTAAGATAGAGCTAAAGGATTTACCAACTGCGATATTAAGACTTTTAAAAGAGGTAAATGACTTTGTAAATTGCAAGGACGAATTAATAAATATAACTTGTGATGGAGTTATAAGTGAAAATGAACAGGACCGTTGGAAGGCAATATTAAAGGAATTAGAAGATGTTGAAGAGGCTATAATGGCCTTGAAATTTGCAAAATAAACTTATCATAGTATAAGTATTTATTTTGGCAGGTTGATAAATTTGTAAGAAATCTATTCTATATCATATATAAGAGTTATCACGTGAATAGGTAATTTGAATATTATGTATAGACGAGAAATGCTGTAATGAGGTGAACATATTGAAAGTTAATGTTTTTTTACCTGATGATATAACATATCTTCAAGAAAAATTTGCAGATGTAGTAACTGATATTTTGATAAGAAAACTGAATAAAAAAGAAGTTGAAGAACTGATAGAAGTATTGGAAACTACAGATTCTTTATAGAACATTAACGGACAAGGTGTAGGAGGGAAAGTGTTATGAGTAAAGATGATATAGTGGTGTACTTAAGTCATATTAGAGATATAAGCAAAGGGGAAGGATTTAAATTAGATGCAGCAGCTTTAACTTTTGCAATTGATGCTATAAATACATTGGATATAGTTAAAGGTAATTTAGTTCAGATTGAAGCACCAAACATAGGAGATAGCTATATTGATGACTCTTTATTAGCTATTAATAAAATCCATGAGTATAAGTATGAGGAGGAAGCAATATGAAATATACAGTACATGGATTTAGCCAAGAAAGGTTAATAGAACTAGGATTAGACTATGTAGATGCAGCAATACTTAGGTATTTTATAGATTTTAGGGAAACAAAGAAAATGACAACGAAAATAATAAATGGAGAGCCATACTATTGGGTAAAGTATGAATCCATTCTTGAGGAGTATCCAATTTTAAATATAAAAACAAAAGATAGCATGTATAGGAGGCTTAAAAAGCTAGAAGAAGCAAAGGTATTAAAGCATGTAACAATACGGAGCAATGGGACATATTCTTATTACACTACATCAGAAAATTATTTAGAATTGGTATCAAAAAATGAAACGGATGAAAATCCGAACCAAACGGATAGAAATCCGAGTCAAACGGATAATAATCCGGAGCATACGGATGAAAAACATACAGGAGTCGGATTGAAAGTCGGAACAAATAATCCTTCTACTATATCCATTAATAATAATAATGTCGAGAATAAAAATCTCGACGATAATGCAAAAAAAATAATTGAGTATTTAAATACTAAAGCTAATAAAAATTTTAGAACAAATACTCAAGCAACTAAGAAATTAATAAAAGCAAGATTAAAAGAGGGGTTTACCTTAGAGGATTTCAAAAAGGTTATTGATAACATGGTTGTTGAATGGACAGGCACTCAATGGGAAAAGTACTTGGTACCTACTACCTTATTTGCAGGTAAGTTTGAAACCTATCTAAACCAAAGAAAAAATGAAAATAAGAAATTAACCACAGATCCTAAGGAACCTAATAAACCTTTAAAAATTATTTGGGGGGAAATGTAGCATGGAAATGGTTATGCCATATAGCGTAGAAGCAGAGTCAACAGTACTTGGAGGAATTATAAACAACTCTGAAAAGTTAAATGAGGTTGAAGATATATTAAATCAAAGTGATTTTTACATGGAGAAACACCAGTTAATATATAGCACAATGAAAGAATTAAGCAATAGGGGAATAAGTATTGATTTAGTTACCTTATCAAATGAGTTAAACACTAATAAAAAGATAAATAAGTGTGGAGGAATGACTTACTTAACTTCTCTAAGTGGAACATCTAATTTTGGAGAAAACATATTAAATCATGCAAACATAGTTAGAGAAAAATCAGAGAGAAGGAGACTTATAAAGGCAGGTATGAAGTTAATTGAAGACTCTTATGATGGAGATATAAACCAGGTATCATCTTCTATGGAAATGGCATTAGATAGTGTAGCTGATAAAAATAAAGATGGAGAAATGGTTAGCATTGGAGATGCATTACAAGATGCAATTACAAGTATTGAAGATAAGTTCAAAAATGGAAGTAGAATCCTTGGTAAAACCACAGGCTTTAAATCATTAGATAATACTATTTCAGGTTTGAATAAAGGAGATTTTATAGTAATAGCTGCAAGACCTTCAATGGGGAAAACTGCATTTGCACTAAATATTGGACAGGCTGCTTCAAGGGAAGGCAGTGTGGGAATATTTTCACTTGAAATGCCAGAGGAACAACTTATGCAAAGATTTTTATCAGCTAGATGCCTAATTCCATTTCAGACTATTAAAACAGGAAAACTAAGTCCTGCAGAGTTTGAAAGAATATCTACTGGAGCTGCAGACCTTGCTAATAGAAATATTT
Organism: Clostridium sp. UBA5712; assembly: GCF_002419845.1. Classification (NCBI taxonomy): domain Bacteria; kingdom Bacillati; phylum Bacillota; class Clostridia; order Eubacteriales; family Clostridiaceae; genus Clostridium; species Clostridium sp. UBA5712. Next base: position 98,609 of record NZ_DIGW01000015.1, read on the forward strand.
TTATTGATGATAATTCAACATCACTTTCAGATATAAAAGCTAGATGTAGAAGTTTAAAAAAGAAACATGGCTTAGATGTTGTTATTATAGATTATTTGCAACTTTTGGAGTGTACAGATAAAAAAACTTATTCGAGAGAACAAGAGATAGCAAAGATGTCAAGGGAGCTTAAGAATATGGCTAAAAAGTTAGAAATAACAGTAGTAGCACTAGCTCAACTTTCAAGGAAGCCGGAGGAAAGGCCGAATAAAAGACCGATGCTATCAGATCTTAGAGAATCAGGTTCGATAGAGCAAGATGCAGATGTAGTAATGTTTTTATATAGAGATGAGTATTATGACGAAGATAGCGACGATAAAGGCATTGCAGAAGTGATAATTGGTAAAAACAGAAATGGACAAGTTAAGACTATAAACCTAGCATGGCGAGGAGAATATCAACGTTTTGGAGAACTAGCAGTGTAATGGATATGAAAGAGTTAAGTAATGATATCTTAGAGTTTTTAAAAATGAGTAGAGAATTACTAGACTATTGCTCTTGTATGGAGATGGCAACTAAGTATAAACCACGAGAATTTAATTATAGCGAATATAGGCACCTACTTCATAACACAGTTAAAGAAATAGTGAAAAAAGAAGATGTAGCCAAAGTATATAATCATGAATTTAGATAAAAATAGGTTACTGGACAAAGGAGTAATAAATTATGAATAAAGTTGTTTTCATTGGAAGGTTGACTAGAGATCCTGAATTAAACTCCAGTAGATGATGATGACGATAAACCATTTTAAATAATTTTTTAAATAGACTTCAACTCTTGATGAAAACAGAGGGATGTATTAACTACTAAAACCTAAAAAAAAGTGAGGTGAAAGTAGTTAATCACACAATTATGTTAGCATTTTAGCCCCCTAAAATATATATAATAAAGTCGCTCCCTCTGTTTTGATGAGGAGTTGAAGTTAGTAGGAAATGTGAAGGAGTGTAATTGTGAGAAGCAAAAATAGAGTTAGAAAAGTGTACAAAGGATATGATAAGGCTTTGAAGCCATTTAAAATAGAAATGATAGAAATTATGGAGAATAATAGAGCACTAGCATTTGCTATATGTGAAACTTGGAGAGCCGATAAGTATAAAACTCAATATCATAGAACAACTAGATACTTTGGCATAAATCATAGAAAAGCATTTAGTGAGTTTTGCTTAACTGAAATTCCAGGAGAGGTCTTATGTGGCAGGGATGAATTTTGGTTAACATTGAGGTTATGTGGATATGAAGATATTTATGAAAAATATAAAAAATCTATACCAGAAGATAAAGCTTTTGGATTAATATTTAGAAATGCATTAGATATAGTAAATAAAAGATTTTAATTTATAATTTGTAGAGAATATATGAAAAAATGGTAAATGTTCTTTGAAAATTGAATAATACGGTATTCTTTGATGGTATAAGTAGGCTATAATATGCTTATACCTATTAGTTATAGGTAAATAATTATATTTATGGGGGATAAATATGTATGACGAGAGATTTACAGTGGGATTAGAAAAATTATCAACAGCTAAACTACCACGTGAAGTTTACAACATTTGGCGCTCTATGGGAGATGCTAAAAAAGATAAAAATATGATGATTTCTTTAGAGGGGTATGATAAAAGCATATATCCTAACTCTTTAAGTAAAATTATAAATTCGAGTGACAGTTCTTTTATACCATACTTTGAATCTAGTAAATTATATTTCATGGATGATGATTTATTAGAAGAAATGTTTGAAAAGAGAGGAGAAGATGTAGTTTTTCCTATTGATTATTCTATAATGTTAGATACGAATTATTCTAGTTATATTGATAAATTTGTTAATAGTAAAGATTTACCCAGTCTAGATAATAATATATTCAGTACTATAGATATATTGATTAGAGAAGATTTCCATTATGATAGTTTATTTTACATAATTGAGAATTATAAGAATACATTTTACAACTCTGGATTAGGTAATGTTTTATCAACAACGGAGTTAAAAGCAGGATATTGGCAAAACTTGGTGAGCCTTGAATTGTTTAAAAATATTGATAAAAAAGAATATTGTACTAATGGAAATATAAAATATAATATTTCTAAACAAGAAGCCCATTTAATTGTTGATGGTACTTTTAGTAATATATTTAATTCTAGTATTGGTAAAGAAGCAATGGAAACTTTTTTGACTTTGCATAAAAATCTTGTACTATTTTTAATTGGTGTTTTAAGAATTAGATTTCAATCAAAAAAAAGTTATCATCATAAAATCAGAGAATTATTTGAATATATGGATAGTACAATAGGAATATATTTTCAAAGAGAAATGGTAGTAGCCCATAAATATTTTATTAATCCTCAGAATGTTCAACTTATTAATAAGGTAAATAAACGAATGACTAAAGAGAATCTATTAAAAAGTATTGAAAATTTTGCTTGGGATTTTGCTTCACCGAGAATTATGGAGTTTTTTCTTAAGATGAGAGGTGAAGGAAGATATTTTATACCTTTCTTTTTAAGTAATGATAAAAATTTAAGAGACTTACTTAAAATGTTTAAAGTTAAAGGAGTAATTTTTGATAATGATAATGTAAGGCTAACACCAATTTTAAGTTCAGATTTTTTATATTACTTCCAAGAGAATGAGCCTGATTTAGATATTAATATGTTTTTTAATAATGAAGCAATAAAGAGAAGAGAAGAAACATATATTTCTAATAAGGAAAATAATTTTAGTTGCATAGAAGAAGAATTTTCAAAATTAGTTAGTGTTATGGAATGCAAGTAGTTTCCAAATTATAAATAAATTTTTATAGACTAAAAAATACCGTATTATTCAGAAATGAATATTCGGTATTTTTTATTTTATAATTCAAATGTATTAAAAACAAATAAAAAACAATTTTATAAAGTTAAAGGGGGATTTCATGTGAAGATAGATAAAGAGCAGTACAATAAATTAAAACATAAAGCAGAGGGAGAGCTTAGAAATTATCCATATTATCTAATATCACTTGAGTTACCAGGTCTTGGTGAAGCAACAAAGTGGGATGAGATAAAAGTTAAATGTAATACTCTAGGTAGTCCAACAGAAAAGAGCATTATTAAAAGTGAATATATGAGAACAGTAGTTAATGCTATAAACTATGTTTATGATCGTCTTGATGATACAAGCAAAAAGATTATTGATTTATTTTACTATAGAGATGATTGGGAAGTTAAAGACATTCAAGAAGAATTAAGAATAGACAAGAATAGATTCTATAAATTAAAGAGAAATGCTTTATACAAATTTATGATAGTTTTAGGATATTTATAGTATACATGGACATCAAATGGACGTGGATTTATAGGCACGTAAAATTCTTAGATATGTATGAAGTATATGCAGTTACGCCACTCAGTTACTTTTGTGCTTTCGACAAGTTGAATCATTTCTGTTCATAAAGAATGTAAATGAATTTTTTATTCGGGGGAAGGTATTACTATTTTGGATATTGGAATTGGAATATAACGTAAAATATAGTAAACTTATTATAAGTATTTCATAATTTAATTGTCTTAAAATTATTATAATGTTAGGGGCGATATAATGGCAAAATTACATGCTTTAGTTGTTGGTGTGAGTAATTATATCTCAGAAAATATAACTAATTTATCATTTTGTAAGAATGATATTATGGCTGTATCTCGTGCGCTGATTTTTGGACTGAAAGCTGAACCAGAAAATATATTGGTTTGTGGAAATAATGGAATGGTTTATCGGGATTCGTTTGTTAGTTCATTGATAAAACTTTTATCTGATGTTTCGTTTGATGATACAATTGTTTTCTATTTTTCTGGGCATGGTGGATCTTGTAATGGTAAGCACCATCTTATGTTAAGTGACATGCCTATTACTACAGAGGAAATCATATCAATTTTAGATAATGCACCAACCAAGAATAAAATAATTTGTTTGGACGCTTGCATGTCAGGTGAGTTTAAGGTTGATCAATGCTCTGTATTCAGTATTAATGATACTGTCGATGATTTTGCTGGAAAAGGCTATGCAGTATTTGCTTCAAGCAGTGCTAATCAATCTTCATATTCACACCCAGAAAAACCAATAAGTCTTTTCACTTCTTTCTTTTGTGATGCTTTAATGGATAAATATATTATCCGAAAGGGAAAACGATCACTGTATGATATAAAAAAGTTATTGTTTTTGTATTTAGATATTTGGAATAGAAGAAATCCAGATATACAGCAAACCCCAATTTTTAGAGCAAATATGGGTGGTACTATATTTTTTGATGCAGAAGAATATAAACCTTATTGTAGGACAAAGATTTATGAGGAACTATCTGATTACATTATATATGCGGTTGAACCAATACATAATAGTATCGCAAAAAGATATGTGGTCAAGATTATTTTGAAGAAACCGTTAGAGTTTAATGAGATAGCCGTAATAAATCATGAAATTGTAGAAAAAGTCAAAAATTTAGAAGTCTATAAAAGTATAAGGTCTCAAGAACGATGGCAAGGATATGATGCAAACCTCATTTTTTGCTATTTTGGCTTTGATGAAGAGGATATTATTAATGCAAACTATATATGCCGCACAACATGGGCAGATAATTCTCAAGATAAAACATGGTGGTACAGGTTAGGAGAAAACGATATTATAATAGAGGATATACACTTTAATATAAATTTATATTATGATTTCTTAAAGTCCTTTAACGAAATAAATACATCTGATGTAGATACCTTAATTAATAGAACTAAAGAGATACTAACTCATCTTATTTCTTTATCTGAAAAAGTGATTATGATATATAATGAGTTTCTGAACCATACCAAAAATGAAAAAGAGCTTATTAATGAATTGGAACCGATACTTCCGATTATTGAAAAATATTATTTTCTAGAAACATCACTTCCTATAGCACCTAAAGAACTTCATGAGTGGAGTCAATGCTGTTCATCATTAGCTGCAACGATTCATGATTTTTCATTTTTTTACAACGAAAAATATTTGGCAAGCAGAACGCCAGAAAATAGAATTGCTTGTATGGATATTACTGTAGAAAAATATTATAAAAATATTGAAGCTTTGAGAAATGCTGAAAAAGTACTTTCTTATTGAGTAAAGGTTGGGATTTATTGAGTATAATCAAAAGAGTCATATACCTTCATAATGGATAAATAAATGACTTTTTAATTCTACGATTTGTTACAATGGATGATGGTTCATATTATTTTTTATCCTAGTTAAGAAAAGTTAGGAGTTAATTTAAGTACAAAACAGGGAAAAGATAAGGACAAAAATGAGTATAAAATGAGGAAAAAACAGGGTAAAAATCTATGAAAAAATGATTACAAAATAGGGATAAATAAGAGGACAAATTGAAGAACAAATGTTAAATTATATGTAAGATGCAGAAGTTGGCAAAATATAGAACACTTAATTATAAGGGTAAGAAAATTACTCATAATTAGGTGTTCTTTTTATTTTAAAGAGAGGTGAGGGTGTGAGAATTAAAGATATTATCAAGGAGACTCAACCAGTAACTTTTAGTAAGATTAAAAAGAAAAATAAGGGACACTCAAAACTAGGTCTTACTGAAAGAGATATACATGAGCTTATGTCTCATAGTTCATATAAGCGAGGTTATGGTGGAGCAATTAGGCAGGTGAGGTAAGTGTGAATACAGTTGAGCCTATACGTGACTTTGAATTACTCCTGGATATAGAGGACTATCTTTTATCTAAAAATGAAAGAGACTATGTTTTATTCATGGCAGGAATTTATTTAGGAAGAAGAATATCTGATTTACTGCCACTAAAGGTAAGAGATGTTAGAGGAAAGAGTCATATCTATATTAGAGAAGAAAAGACAGGTAAGGAAGCCAGGATATTAGTAAATGAAGACCTAAGAGAGATATTTGACCATTATATAAAAGGTAAAAGAGATTATGAATATTTATTTAAAAGGTCAAAAGGAAAAAATAAACCAATATCAAGGCAAAGAGTATGGCAGATATTAAATGATGCAGCAAAGGAATTTGAATATAAGGATAATATAGGATGCCATACATTAAGAAAGACTTTTGGTTACTGGCTTTATGAAGATACCAAAGATGCTGTAGTTATTCAAGAATTACTTAATCACCGAGATATATCTATAACAAAAAGATATATAGGTGTTACACAGGACAGTAAGGACGATATGGTTAGGGGACTATCTTTCAAGAGATCTAATAAGAGGTCTGATAAGGAAAGATAGTTTTTATATTTTTTTAGCCTTTGTTTTACATAATAGAAGGTTGTCAAATTAAAGGTATAAAAAAATGAGGCATATATAAGAAGATAAAAAATCATTTATATTTAACAGAATATCTAGTTATGTAAAATGTCACACAATTTAATGAACATGTGTTAAAACTAGTTAAATCAATGCTTAGGCAACGTTAATAATACTAAAATAAAAAATGAAAGAAAACGGAAAAGTTAAGGAGTGAGAAAAATTAAGTATTTTAAAAAGTGATTGTCTAAATAAAAAGGAGGTATTTTTTAGGTGGCTAAGAGTAAATGGGAGGATGTATCCAAAAGGCTTAGAGAGGTTGAAATGTGGGCATCCATGGGACTATCTGAATCTCAAATTGCTTTTAATTTAGGTATTAGTAGAGCAACCTTAGAAAACTATAAAAGGGACCATTTAGACATTTTAGAAAGTTTGAAAAGGGGCAAAAATCAAGCCGATTTTAAGGTGGAGAATTCATTATATAAAAAGGCTACTGGATATGAAACTAAGGAAACGGTAGCTGCTAAAGTAAAAGATATTTACTATGACGATAAGGGGAACAAATGTCAGAAGGAAAGATTAGATACTGTAGAGGTTGTAAAAGAGATTCCACCTGATGTAACTGCAATTAAGTTTTGGTTGATAAATAGAAACAAGGGTAGATGGAAAGAGAACCCTACTAAAGTTGAAATAGATAAGGCATTACTAGAACTTAAGAAGAAAGAAGCAGAAAAGGGGGACTGGTAATGAGTACAGGAGTTCTTAAGAAGTTCTATAACTCAGATATATGGAAAGCATTCAGGCAACAGATAATTCTAAGCAGAAGAAAGAATGGTGTAGTTATATGTGAGAAATGTGGGAAGAGGATAGTTATATCAAAGCATATGCAAGTACATCATTTGATAGAGCTAACAGAGGATAACTATAAATATGCTAACATAAGCCTTAATCCAGCTAATGTAGAGGTGTGGTGTCACACATGTCACAATAAACATCATAAGAGATTTTGTGGTGGAGGACATAAGAGAAGAGAGAAGGCAGTGTATATTGTGTATGGTGCACCAATGAGTGGTAAGCATAGCTATGTTATAGAGCACATGGAGAAGGGGGATTTAGTTGTAGATATAGATAAACTATATGAAGCAGTATCCTTTATGCAGCCATATGATAAGCCTGACAATTTAAAGTACAATGTATTCTCTATAAGGAATCATATCATTGATAATGTTAGGACTAGGTACGGAGGATTTAGAACAGCTTGGATAATTGGTGGGTATCCTAATAAGATTGATAGAGAGAGACTAGCCAGTGAACTAGGAGCAGAGCTTATACTTATCAATGCTACTAGAGAAGAGTGTGTTAATAGGTTAGATGCTTCCAATGACTACAGACAAGAAAATAAAAATGAGTGGATAGATTATATCGACAAGTGGTTTGAAAACTTTGTGGAATAATTTATATCCCCCCACATTATTTTTTTACTATGCCCTCTAGGACCGTTGGAGGTGAAAGCAAATTTACGTGCAAACTAAAAATTTGACTTTTTTCCGAAAAGTTTTGAAAGAAAATTTGAAAGTTGGTGATATAGATGGAGGTTGAAAAAGAATATGAAAGAATTAAAACTTTATTCAGTGGATGTGATGAACATCAACTTGATTTGTTAGATGGTGCTCTTTGGGAATGTGCCAGGCTCAGAGTAGAACTTAATAATCTCCATGATATAGTTAAGGAAACAGGATTAATAAAGGTCAATCCCAATAATCCTACTATGCAAAAGGAGTTACCAGTATCAAAGCTTATAGTAAAAGCCAGGGCAAATTATTTAAATTATGTATCTAAGTTATCTAACATATTAGGTAAAAACATTGACGAGGATGAAGATGATTTAAATGAGTTTGAATAATAGCTATATAGTTGAGTATTACAATGCAATAAAATCAGGTGAAATAGTAGTTGGATATGAACTTATGATGCAGCTTGAAAAACTAATCTTAGAAATAAGAGATCCTGTATATCAAGGAGTTCATAAAATTAAAGTTGACTTTGAAGAATCATCAAAGAGAATAAGGTTCATTGAAACTAAGTGTAAACACTTTGAAGCACCATATGCAGGTAAACCATTTATATTAGAGCTATTTCAAAAGGCCTTTGTAGAGGCAATATTTGCAATACAAATTTTCGATGAAGAATTAGAGAGGTATGTCCGAAAGTATCAGGATATACTTTTTTTAGTTGGAAGAAAAAATGGTAAGACTCCACTCATTAGTGCTATATGTTTAAGTGAATGGTTTTGTGGTCCTGTAGGATTAAAGGTACTATGTGCATCCAATGATGATACTCAGGCAGATTTAATGTTCCAGGCTATAAATGCCATGAGAGAAGAAAGTCATAGTCTAGAGAAAGTGACAAGAAAAAATCTTAAAGGAATATTCTTTGGTAATCCTAAGCAAAAGAAGAAAAAAGGAAAATATAGTTACCAAAATAAAGGTAACATAAAAAAACTGAGTGCAAAAACAGGAGCTAAGGAAGGTAGAAATATTGGAATAGGTGCTGTAGATGAAGTTTTTGAAATGGAAGATGATAGTACAGTAATGCCTATAAGACAGGCTTTATCAACACAAGATGAACCTCTTTATTTTGAACTTACTACAGAAGGATTTACTAATGATGGTTACTTAGATGGAAGGCTTAGAGATGCAAGAAAAGTTCTTAAAGGTGAGATGCAAAATGAAAGATGGTTAATATGGATGTATACCCAAGACAATGAACAGGAAGTATGGCAAGATGAAAAATCTTGGTGTAAATCTAATCCAGGACTAGGAAAAATAAAAAAGTGGTCTTTCCTAAGAAGAATGATAGAAGAGGCTAAAACAAGTTCTAGTAAAAAAGCCTTTGTATTAGCTAAGGATTTCAATGTAAAACAGAACAATGCACAAGCATGGTTATTAACTAAGGATATAGAAAATGAGTTAACATTTGATATTGAAGAACTTAGAGGTTCAATTGCTATTGGTGGAACTGACTTATCCGAGACAGGAGATTTAACCAATGGAAGAGTGCTTATATATAATCCTAAAACTAAAATAAAGTACACTATAAGCAAGTACTTTATTCCTCAGTCAAAACTTGAAGAGGTTAATGATGAAGATAGAGAAAAGTTTAAGCAGTGGGCAAAAGAAAGTTATTTATATATATGTGAGGATAATGAAGTAAATCAATCAGATATGGTTGCATGGTTTGTTATGATCTATAAGAAATATAAAATAAGAACTTTATACACTGGATACGATAAGTGGCAAGCTAAAGGATTTGTAAATGAAATGAAAGACTATGGATTTGATTTAGAGAAAATAAGTCAAGGCTTTGACTTGTCAAATGCAATGAATAGTTTAGAAATGGATTTAAAGCAAAACTTAGTTAACTACAATCAAAATCCAATGGATAAATATTGTCTAGAAAATGTTACGGCAAAATGGAACTCTGCAGGAACGAAGAGAATGCCAATGAAAGTTCAAGGTGATGTTACTAAGAAAATAGATGGAGCTGTAACAATGCTTATATGTTATGAGACCTTAGATAGGTATAGAAAAGAGTATGTAGATATTGTGAGTAGGAGGTGATTTAAATAGGTATTTTCAGTACATTAAAAAAGAATAGAGAAGAAAAGCAAAGGGCAATGGCTTATGCAAAAATGATGAATGGATATACTCCTGTTTTTACTAATTTTGGTGAAGATATATTTGCAAGTGATGTAGTACAAAATGCAATTAGCTGTATTACAACGGAAATGAGTAAATTAAATCCTCAACATATAAGAACAGATAATGCTACAGGATTACAAACTATAGTTAATAGTGCTATTGGTAGATTACTTAAATTTGGTCCTAATCCATTAATGACAACAAGTGACTTTTTAGAGAAAATAACATACTTAAGAGAGGTTAATAAAAATGCTTATATATATCCTACTTTTACAGAGATACCTTTAGGTGATGGATTTTATAAAAGAGAATATACAGGATTATGGCCATTGAATCCGGTTGAAGTAAATTATTTAGAAGATAGCACAGGAAAACTATTCATAAGATTTTATTTTACAGATGGAGAGCCTTACACATTCCCATATAGCGACATAATTCACTGGAGAAAAGATTTTACTGCCAATGATTTTGTAGGTGGAGATGCAAATGGTCAGCCTAATAATAAAGCATTACTTAAGTTATTACAGGTAAATGATGTTATTATTCAAGGTTTAGATAAGGGTGTAAAAGCAGGTCTAACTATTAAAGGTATTTTAAAAATAAATACTATGATGGATGATGATGAACAAAAGAAAGAAAGAGAAAGATTTGAACTTAAGATGACTGATATGAAAAATGGTATACTACCTGTGGATTTAAAGAGTGAATTTACTCCAATTACAATAGATCCAAAGCTAATAGATAAAGATACTATAGAATTTATAGATAAAAGAGTATTAGCCAATTATGGAGTATCAATAAAAATCTTCAATGGAGATTTTACAGAGGAAGAATACCAGGCATTTTATGAGAAGAAATTAGAGCCTATGATTATAAGTCTAGGCAGATGCTTTAGTAAGTTATTTACTCAAAGAGAGCTAGAGGTAGGGAATGAAATTATATTTTATAACCAGGGCCTTATGTTTATGAATACTAAAAATAAAATAGCTGCAATTGATATTTTAAGCAGAATAGGAACACTTACAGATAATCAAATACTTGCAGTATTTGGATACCCTCCATTTGCAGGTGGTAATGTTAGAAATAAATCCCTTAACTATATTAATAGAGATATAGCTGATGTGTATCAATTGTCAAAAACTAAGCCAGGAAAGGGTGAGGTAAGTGAATAAATTAAAAAATGAACAAAGATTAATTGAAATGAGAGCCATAGACAATGAAGAAGGCAAGATGATTATTGAAGGTTATGCAATAACCTACGACCAACCAGCAACACATGAGTATGGTAGTAGGAAGTTTACAGAGATTATTAAAAAAGGTGCATTGGATTACACAGATATGAAGGATGTACCTCTAAGATATAATCATAATGATACTTGGTGTATTATGGCTAGAACTAGAAATAATAGTTTACAACTTATAAAAGATGATAAAGGCCTTAAAATAAGGGCAGAGTTAATTGATACTCAAAGTAACAGAGACATCTATAAATCAATTCAAGAAGGGTTGATTGATAAGATGTCTTTTGCTTTTACTGTAGCTGATAAGGGTGATGTATGGAGCTATGGTGAACTTGAGACAATTAGAGAAGTTAATAACATTAAAAAATTATATGATGTCAGCGTGGTGGATACCCCGTTTTATGATACAACTTCCGTTTATGCAAGGAGCTTTGAACTATTGGAGAATAATTTAAAGCAGCTGGATAGCTTTGACTTACAAAAACGAAAGTTAGAAATTCTTTATAAAAATAATAATTAAAGTGAGGTAGAAAGTATGAATTATTTAGAAATGTTACAAAAGGCAAGAGAAAAAAGAGAGGCTTTATGTACTAATATAAGGTCAGCAAAAACAACACAGGAATTAGATAGTTTAGAGTTAGATCTTAGAAAGCTTGATATAGAAATTAAGGACTTAGAAGAAAAAGTTCAAGCTGAATCGGATGATACAGCAAAAAGAAGTAAGGGTGAAGTTGATCCTGTAGGTGGATTAAATCCTTTAGCAACTTATAGAGGTAATACTACAGAGCCTGATACAAGAAGTTCTGATGAAGATATTTATGGATCAATGGAGTATAGACAGGCATTTAGAAATTATGTTGTAAATGGAACACAAATACCTGAGAAGTTTAGACAAGAGCAAAGGTCAGATGCACTTACAGTTGTAGGTGATGTTGCAGCAGTTATACCAACTACTATTATGAATAAAGTAATAGAAGATTTAACTGTAGAGGGTAAATTAATTAATAGAATCACTCAAACAACCTTCCAAGGTGGTGTACAAATTCCAATATCAGATATTAATCCTACAGCAACATGGCTTGAATCTGAAAGTGTAGTTTCAGACGAGCAAAAGTCAGAAATGAAAGCAAGTATAAAATTTCTTTATCATACATTAGAGGCTAAGGTTGCAATAGGCTTATTAACATCAACAGTAACTCTTGGAGTATTTGAGTCTACTGTAGTTAAGCAGCTTAAAAAAGCTATGATTAAGGCTATTGAAACTGCAATTGTTAGTGGTACTGGTACAGGTCAACCAAAGGGATTTACTAAGTATTCATTACCTACAAATCAAGTAATTGAATTTACTGATAAGGAGATTGGAACTGTTAAAGGATGGGCAAGAGCAGAGGCAGCTATTCCAGAAGCTTATGAGGATAGTGAAATATATATGATGAATAAGCAGACTTGGGAAATGTACTTAAATGGAATGACTGATACCAACGGACAGAAAATTGGTTTAGGTAAAATAAATGAAAAAGGTCAAAAGATACTTAACGGAAGAGAAGTTTTAACAACAGATAGATTGCCAGGTTATGATAATGCATCAGATGGAGAAATTTTCGGAGCATTAATTAATTTAGAGGATTATATATTAAACTCTAACTTAGCAATGTATTATAAAAAGTACTGGAGTGAGGATAAAAACAAGTGGATTCATAAAGCACTTATGATTGCAGATGGACAAATGGCCATAGGTGAAGTTGGAGAGCTTGCGAGTAAAAAACTAGTAGGAGCTAAGGGGTTAATCTACTTAAAGAAAAAAGTAGCAACACCTTAATTAGGTGATATAGATGGATGAGAAGCTTGTAGAAGATGTAAAACTTTATTTAGGTATTACTACGGATGATGAAGAGGTAACTAAAGGTATATTATTAAAAAGCAAAGCAGTAAAATTATATCTTGTTAAAGGTGGAGCAAAGTTGCCTACAGATGGCTCATATTATAGTGAGGAATTAATAGCTTGCATTGCTACAGGTGTAAATGATTTATTAAATAATAAGGCTGGAGATACTAAGTTTTCTCCAGCTTTTAATATGCTTGCAATGCAAATATGTAGGGGGTGAATATATGCAGTTTATTAATCCAATACATCTAATTACCTATGTAAACAATGTAGATGATATTGGTGATATAATTTCAACGCCAATAGAAAGAAAAGTATTAGCAGATATTTCTTCCATAAAGCAAAGTGAATTTTATCAAGCTCAGGCAAATGGATTAAAACCTGAGTTTACATTTATAATAAGAGCCTTTGAATATAGAGGGGAAGAATCGGTGAAATATGGTAATAAAACGTATAGAATACTAAGGACCTATGATAGATTAGATGGAAATATAGAATTAACTTGTATAGGAGCTGTTAATAATGCCAGTTCCTAAGTCAGTAGTTAAAATTAAAAAAGGAAATATTGAGTATATAAGTAACGTTGATAGAGTTCAATATACTATAGAGGAGCTTACAAGAGCAGCATTAAGAGATGTAGGTAAGTTTATTTGTAACAAATTTAGGAGTGGTTACTATGGCTTGTTTAAAAGGAAAAAAGGTAATGTAGGAAGGTATACTCAGTATTGGGTAAGGAGAAATGAGTGTGACTTACAAGTAGGAATTAAACCTAACGCTTTCTATGGAGGCTTTCAGGAGCTAGGTAGTAGTAAATCACAGAGATATGGATTATTACAGAAGACAGTAAACGAGAGTATTGCAGAAATAGTTTCAATAGAATCAAAGTATTTAAGTTCACTGGAAGATGAAGCTAGTGCCTTATCAATGATTGAAGAGGATGAATATGAGGGAGGTGCTGATGGTGAGTAAGACTATAGAACTACGTAAGGATATCAAAGATATTCTATCACAAGCACATGAAAGAGTATTTTATAGACGAGCTAAACAAAAAGATGCATACCCATATATTGTGTATTCAATTAAAGATGTCTACGGAGCTAAGGTCTTAGAGATTGATTTCTGGGATAGAGATATAAACGATAGTACCAGGAACATTGAAACTATGGTAGATAAAGTAGAAGAGTTACTGGATAAGTATACTTTAACAAATGAAAATCATTCAATCACTTTATACTCTAATGAAGATAGAAAGTGGATTGATGATGAAGATAAGACAATTCAAAGAATAAATGAGAGCTTTGAAATAAGATATTACGGAAAGGAGTAATATTATGGGAAAAGTTAAAAGTGGATTTAGTAAACAGACAAAAGAAAATTTATTAACAGGTTCAGGAGCCTTCTTTAAAAATTTCTATGTTGGAGTAGATACTTATGAGAGTGCTAGAGTAGCTAGAAAGTTAATCGGAGCAACTCAGGGAGGTGGAGAATTTAAAGCAGTAGCAACAGTTAGACAAATAGAAGTTGATGGGGTTGCTGGTAAGGCCCAAGGATTAGAATTAATAGATAGTTGGGAAGTAAGTCAAACTATGAACCTATTAGAAACAACTCCTGAAAGCCTTAAACTAGCTCTTGGAGCTGCAGATATAGATGATATTACAAACGGAGAGTACTATATTATCTCAGGTAGAAGTGAAATAAAAGATGAAGATTATCTTGATAATTTAACTTATATTGGAACAATAACTGGTTCAGACATTCCAGTAATAATACAAGTGTTTAATGCTCTTAGTACAGATGGATTAAATATAAAAACGGAAGATAAAAAAGAGGCTGTGCTAGGGATAACAGTATATGGACACTATACAGAAGATGACCTGGATACACCACCATATAGGATATATTACCCTAAGAAGAAAACTGTTGCTACTCCAGTAGCGAATGTTAAAGGTGGAACTTATACAGGAAGTAAATCCGTAACTCTTACAACAACTACAGCAGATGCAACTATAAGATATACTACTAATGGATTTGAACCAACTATAAGTGATACTGCTTATTCCACTTCAATAACAATAGATAAGAATACAATATTAAAGGCTAAGGCATTTAAAGAAGGTATGCCAGATAGTTCAACATTAACAGAAACTTATATAATAGAAACAGTTTAAGAGGGTTTTACCCTCTTATTTTAATATTTGGAGGTATTAATTATGAGAAATTTACAAGCAAAAGACATATTTGCTATGTCTAGATTAATAATGTCATTAGATCTTAAAGATGAATTTAAAAAAATTGCAGATAAAGTTGATGGGAAAACTGATTTAAATTCAATTGGATATGAAATGTTCTTTACTGTGCTTGGTAAATGCACAGATGAAAAAACTGAGAATAAAGTGTATGAATTTCTATCAGGCCCATTAGAAATTAAAGTTGAAGAAGTTGCCGCTATGGATATTTTTGATTTATCAGAAAAAATTATGGAAGTCGCAAGTATAGATAAATGGAAACTTTTTTTCAACAAAGCTTCACAGTTGATAAGGTAGAGACTGAGGAGCTTTTATTAAAGAGGTATAGCAATATAGATTATATATTAAATTTAAAATTTGAAGAAGGTTACGAGTTAATATCTAAAGCTTATGAAAAAGATGCAGAAGAAAAACTATGGCAGCAATGGTTAGTTGATTATAGACTAATGGATCAAGAAACCTTTATAAGCTTTGAAGAATACAAGAGTAAAAGCAGAGGTTCAAGTTCAAATACAGGGGAGAGTGAGAAGTTAACCAAGGAGCAGATAGAAGATAAGGTAAAAGGCATTATAGAACTAACTTTAGAGGAAGGAGGTTAATAATGTGGCAATAGAAATCTTTAAGCTTATGGGCTCTATACTTGTTAATAATGATGAAGCTAATAAAAGTATTTCTAAAACTGATGAAAAGGCAGAAGGGTTAGGAGGCAAGTTTTTAAAAGGTGTAGGCACAGCTGCAAAATGGGGAGCTGCAATTGCTGGTGCTGCAGTAGCAGGAGGAACAGCTCTTTTTGGAATGGCAATGAAGTCAGCAGAAGTTACAGATAGAATTGATAAGCTTAGTAATAAGATAGGTATATCAAAGCAAGGTTTTCAAGAGTGGGATTACATTTTAGGTCAGAATGGAATGGATGTTGAAAAGCTGCAAGTGGGAGTTAAAACTCTAGTTGGGCAGATGGATGCAGCAGCAGGAGGAAGCAAAACTGCAACAGAGGCTTTTGATAAACTAGGCCTATCATGGAATGATGGAAATGGGAAGTTAAAAGACCAAGAGGTTATGATGAATGAAGCTATAATGGCTTTAGCTAATATGGAGAATGGTACTGAGAAGGCTAGATTAGCAACTAAACTCTTTGGTAAAGCTGGAGTTGAGATGATGCCAATGCTTAACAATGGAGCACAAGGCATTGAAGATTTAAGAAAGAGAGCTCATGAGCTTGGTCTTGTACTTGGTGATGATGCAGTTAATGCAGGTGTAGTTCTTGGTGATACTATAGATGATGTAAAAGCATCTTTTAGCATGATAACAACTCAAATTGGAGTTAAAGTTATGCCACTAATACAAAGTTTTGCGGACTGGATTTTATCAAAGATGCCAATCATACAAGCAGTTTTAGGAGGATTTTTTAAAGGTATAGAACTCTTTGTATCCTTATTTATGAAAGGTGCTGCTATTCAAGCAAGTTTTTTAAATGATAAGTTTGGATGGATAATAGATAAAGTAGTTCAAATGAAAGAAACATTTAATTCATCTATGGAATCTTTTGATGATTATGGTCAAGCCTTTAAATCAATGATAGAAGTTATAACAGGACCTATAGGGGATTTACCTATCTTTAATGAGATAGGAATGATAATGTCAGCAATTCATGAGATCATAAACAGAATTAAAAATGGAGAAGGTATTGGAGAAGCGTTCAGAGCTGCTTTTGAGTGGAGAGATTCAACAGTAGGTAACTCCCTTTTAGAATTAATGGACTTTATGAAAGGCATATTTGGAGCAATTCAATCAATTATAGAAACTGTTATAACCAACTTAGGCCCTATCTTTGAGGGGCTTAAAACTATGTTTTTAATTCTAATGGATTATATAGCTGTAATATGGGGAAGTATAGGAAAACCAGTATTCAATTTCCTTATGGAAATAGTTAAAAAGGTAGCAGAGGTATTCAAGACTGTATTTCCGATATTGGCAGATATATTTAAAGGCCTTTGTGATACATTGAGTTTATTATGGCAAAACATACTAAAGCCTGTGTTGCAAGCTATAGGAGCATTTTTACAAAATGTATTATTGCCAGTATTTAAATTTGTATTTAATATCGTGGCAGAAGTAGTCAAAGTAGCATTTAAATTTATAGGAACTCTATGGAATACTACATTAAAGCCTATTCTTGATGGAATAATTACTTTCATTGGAGGAGTTTTCTCAGGAAACTGGTCTAAAATATGGGATGGAATAAAAGGTATTCTAAAGGGCATATGGGGAGGCCTTAAAGCTATTCTATGGACACCTATTGAATGGATATTAGAAAAAGTAGGTGGGATAGTAGATGCAATAAGTTCTCCATTTAAAAAGGCAGCCAATGCAATAGGAAATGTATGGAGTAGTATAAAATCGTTCTTTAAGTTACCACACTTTAAAATAACAGGTTCATTAGATCCTAAGACATGGTTAAAACAAGGGTTGCCTAAACTTGGTGTGGATTGGTATTACAAAGGTGGTATATTCAATGAGCCTACTGTTTTACCAGGAGGAATAGGTGTAGGTGATAGATTCAATGGGAAAGGCTCTAATCCAGAGGCGGTAGTACCGCTTGATAGTATGTATGAAAACATAAGAAGTATTGTCAAGGAAGAGGGAAATAGTAAAGATGTATATCAAGAAATAAATATCTATTCTAAAACTGAAAGTCCAAGTGAATTAGCAAGACAATTTAAAAATAGTCAGAAAAGATTAGCTTTAGAAATGGCTTAGGAGGTTAAGGCATGGGTCAAGTAGTAAAATTTATAAATGCTAATGATGAAAGTGTAGAGTTTTCGATATCTAAGCCTTTTTTACTTAAGGAAATTGGTGGATTAAGTGATTTAACTGCTGAACATATAACCTATAAGGGAGTAAATCAAGATGGAGAGATGTATAAGAGTAGTACTTTAAAAGTAAGAGAAATACCAATTAAATTTTTATTAATAGCAAGTTCTAATAATGAACTACTTAATATAAGAGAAAAGGTTAATAGAGTGTTTAATCCTAAGTTGGGTGAAGGAAAGCTTATTTACTCCTATGCAAATATAGAAAGACAAATAAAATGTACTCCAGATGGTACTCCTGTTATGCCTATGATTGGCAATAAGAAATATTGTGAGGGAGAAATAACACTATTAGCATATAATCCATATTTGAAGGACCTAATAGAAGAGGGAGAAATCATTTCAACATGGATTGGAGGTTGGAAGTTTAAATTTAAACTTCTCTTTAAATTTAAACAAAAGGGAGAGTCTAAAAAAAATATATATAATAATGGACATATAGAAACTCCTATAGAAATTATATTTAAAGGACCTGCAGTAAATCCTTCTGTTATAAATAATAGAACAGGAGAATTTATAAAAGTTGAGAGGACTTTAACCTCAGATGATACTCTATTTATTACAACAGAATTCGGTAATAAAAAAGTTGAAATTGAACGTAATGGAGTTCGAGATAATGCATTTAATTATATAGATCTAGATTCAACCTTCTTTCAATTACAGGTTGGAGATAATATGATTGAGTATACTACAGAAAATAATTTAGATCCTCAAAGTGTTGAGATTAGATATAGGAATAGATATGTAGGTGTATAGGAGGTGATAACTTGGAGTATAGTGGATTCTTTAATGGAGACCAGGAATATGGACAAGAAGAATTTAATAGGTACTTTGATAATATTTATGAAAGTGGAGTAAGTATTGATAATAGTAACAACATGACCTTAGGTGTAACACAAGAAATAGGGGTGCTTAAAATTGCTCCCGGATTTGCTATTGTTAAAGGATTCTATCTTTATAATGATAGCACCAAGAGTATAAATATTATAAAAGATAATAATTATGATAGGATAGATAGGGTTGTAGTAAGACTTAATATAAGTAATGGTAAAGTATCAATAGAACTTAAAAGTGGTGTGGCAGGAAGTAAACCATTAGCACCAACTTTACAACGTGATAATTTAAGTTATGAAATATCATTAGCCCAAGTCAAAATTACTACTACAGGAGCTATTACTATAACTGATGAAAGATATAGACAAGAGTTTTGTGGCAGTATAAGACCTAAAAATCTTACAGAATTTAATGATATGATTAAAGGACTTACAGAAGAATTTGATAGATGGTTTAATTCACAACAAGCAAAAGGATGGAGGAACATATATATTCAAAATGGAACTCCTGTAGGGAGTGTG
This sequence comes from Clostridium sp. UBA5712, assembly GCF_002419845.1. Lineage (NCBI taxonomy): Bacteria > Bacillati > Bacillota > Clostridia > Eubacteriales > Clostridiaceae > Clostridium > Clostridium sp. UBA5712. Next base: position 118,222 of record NZ_DIGW01000015.1, read on the forward strand.
AGTGGTTCAATATGGATACAAACGTTAGTATAAGAATATTTGATAAAAGTTTAAACTTTTTAGGGGAGATAGATAGCTATACTTCCCTTTTTTATATCCGAAAATGGCAAAACTATGGTGAATTTGAGTTTCATATGTCTGAGGTAGATATTAGTTTAATAAAAAAAGGTAATATCATAATGCTTAATAAAGATGGATATAGAACTGGTGTTATAGAGCATATAGAAATTAAGGAAGAGAATAAAGAAGATATTACAATTAAAGGATTTTCATTGTCATATTGGCTTACTCAAAGAATTACAGTTCCTCCAGTTGGATATGCATATCATGAATTTAACACTAGTGTGGAAGATATAATGATATCTTTAGTAAAATCAAATGCAGTAGATCCTATTGATATAAAAAGAAAAATTCCATATTTGCAAGTTGAACAATCACAAGGTAAAGGTGAAATACTTCAATTTCAAACAAGATATAAAACTTTATCAGATGAATTGACTAAGCTTTCTAAGACTAGTGGCTTAGGATTTGCTATTTTTCTAGATTATAAAAACAAAAGATTATTATTCAAAGTTTTATCAGGAAGAGATTTGTCATATAACCAAAAGATTAATCCACCAGCAATATTTTCAATTGAATATGACAATATAATTAATCAAAATTATATAGAGTCTAATATAGGATATAAGAACGTTGGGTATGTTGCAGGTCAAGGTGAGGGAGCTAATAGGCAAATTGAGGTTATTAGCAATGAACTTACTGGATTTGATAGGAGAGAAACCTTTATTGATGCCAGGGATATTACAGAAGGAGTAAGCCTTGCTGATAGGGGAAAGTTAAAGTTAGCTGAAAATGTATCTATACAAAGTTTTGAATGTGAAGTTAATACAAAAGATTATAAAAGAGATTGGGATTTAGGAGATATAGTTACAACAGTAAGTAAAAAATATAACTTTAAGATTAATAATAGAGTAACAGAAGTTAAAGAAATATATGAGTCAAGTGGATTTAAAATTGAACCGACTTTTGGTGTATCAATCCCATTAGCAGGTGAGAAAATAAAGCAAATGACAGATACTCCCCTTCAAGAAGGAGTACAAGGAGCAGATGGTCCAAAAGGAGAGCGAGGTCCCCAAGGATACAGTATTAATTATCTATGGAATGGTACAAGTCTTGGAGTAAAAAGAGAAGATGAAGGTAGTTATATTTACACAGAATTAAGAGGTCCTCAGGGCATTCAAGGACCAAAGGGAGACCAAGGAGTTCAAGGACTTAAAGGAGAAAAAGGAGACCAAGGTATTCAGGGAATTCAAGGAGTAAAAGGAGATACTGGAGCTACAGGAGCACAAGGTCCTCAGGGAATAAAAGGAGATGTGGGTGCAACAGGGCCACAAGGTCCTCCAGGAAAAGATGGAACTCAAATAATAACTTCTGCAGTTCAGCCTACAGGACAAATTAATGGTCGAGTATGGATACAACTTATGTAAAAGGAGAGTGGAAAGATGGGAACAATAAAAAATGCTATTTATAAAATAGACAATGGAACAGACTTTGATGAGATACATTTTAAGACTAAAGCAGCACAGGTATTCTGTAATGATGGTAAAACAGTTGAGTCGCAATTGGCTGAATTAAGACAGTATGTTAAGTATAGATTTAGTTGGGTGAACATTACAACAGCCACAGATTCACTTAATACAACTATACCTTATCCAGAAGGTTCTAGTAGAGGTAGTTGTTTTGTAATTGGTGGTTATGTTACAAAAGCGAATAATGTATATAATAATATACCTAGTAATGATGCATCTATATATTATAATGCATCAGCTATAACTCTTGCTGTTAGTTCATCAACTTTTCAGGGGGCATCAGGTAGATTATTATGGGCAATAGTAATATAGGGGGTATAATATGTTTATTAAATTATTAAATGATGGTGCTTTTATGGTTTTAGAAAATGAACAACTCTATAAGGGCGATAGAAGAATAAATGAAGAGATATCCAATATGTATATTCAATATTTAGAGCAGGGTAAACATTATAAAATTAAAAATATAAATGGAGCAACTTTTGAAGAAATATTTGAAGAGATAGTACCAATACCTATTGTAGAAGTACCAACTTTAGAAGCAAGACTTACAGCTCTTGAGGCATTAATGATGGGAGTGATATAGATGAATCCTTTTTATAATTTTTTAAAAAATATGTGGATTATGAGAAAAGCAGATGAAGAGTATTTACAGGCTAGAGTTGTAAAAAATCAAATAAACCAGGTTGAGTATGAAGAGATAACCGCAATGGAGCAAGTTCCAGAACAATAGAATTATATTACGAACTAAATAGATCTTAAGAGATTAGAGAAATCTAGTCTCTTTTTATATTAAAAAGGAAAAAAGGAAGGTGTAATATGGAAAAAATATTAAACTACATTAAAGTAATAGTTATGGCACTAGGGACAGGGATAACATGGCTATTAGGAAGTTGGGATAAGGCATTAGTAGTATTAATAGTATTTATGGTACTGGATTATGGAACAGGCTTGTTAAGAGCATGGATTAATAAAGAAGTGTCTAGTGATGTTGGGTTAATGGGGATAGCTAGAAAGGGACTTATATTTGTAGTTCTCATAGTTGCAGTAATGCTAGATAGATTGATTAATACGGGTACCTGGGTTTTTCGTACTCTTGTATGTTATTTCTACATTGCCAATGAGGGGATTAGTTTATTAGAGAATTGTGCTGGACTTGGATTGCCTATACCAGAAAAAATAAAGGATGCATTAGCACAGCTTAAGGATGGAGAAAAGAAAGAATTAAATAATTAGTTTACAGAGTGGGAGTGATCCTACTCTTTTATTTTTAAAAATTTTAAGGAGGAATATGTTATGAGTAAAATAGTTTTTAGTGGAGTTGGACATGGTGGTAATGATAATGGAGCTGTAGCAAATGGGTTAAGAGAAGACGATATGAATTTAGTTGAAGCAATAGCTTGTAATGAGGTTTTAGTTGCTCATGGGGTTAAAAATCCAATGTCTAGATATAAAGATGAAGCTGATCCAATTGATGAAGAAGTTAGAGAAGCAAATGCATCCGGAGCAGTTATTGCAGTTGACTTTCATAATAATGCAGGTGGAGGAGATGGGTTTGAAGCTTATTATAGTATAGGTGATGCTGAGGGACTAAAGTTATGTAAGTTCATAGAAGAAGAAGTTGTTAAGTTAGGTCAAAACTCTAGGGGATGCAAAACAAAAGTTGGATATGGGGGTAAAGATTATTTTGCATTTATTAGAGATACCAAAATGACAGCAATAATACTTGAAGGAGTTTTCCTTGATTCTGCGGATAAGGAATTTAAAGATACTGTAGAAAAACAAAGAGCCTATGGTGTAGCTGTTGCTAAAGGTATATTGAGATATTTAGGTATAACATATAAAGGAGATACTAACACCATAAATAAACCTAAACAAGTCCCAGCTCCAGAGACTTCTAAACCTAGTAAGGATACAATAGATGTTACTTACCAAGTATACTCTAATGGAAGATGGCTACCTGATGTAGTAAACTTACAAGATTATGCTGGACTATATGGTAAAGATGTACAAGGAGTATATGCTAATTTAAGCAAAGGGAAAATAAGATACAGAGTTCACATAAATAACAGATGGCTTCCATGGGTAACAGATAGACAAGACTATGCTGGTATTTTAGGAACTAATATAGATGGATTACAAATGGAGCCAATAGGCTTATCAGGCTACAGTGTTAAGTATAGAACTTACGTAGGTGGTAGATGGTTACCTTGGGTATTAGACTTACAAGACTATGCTGGATTATATGGAAAGGCAATAGAAGGAATACAAGTACAGGTAATTAAGAAGTAGATTAAAAAGAGAGTGAGATAAAACTTGCTCTCCTTATTTTTTTGCATAATTTTGCACACTAATTTTTAGTATAATACTGCTATTTTTTATAGTAATGACTTTTAAATCATTTGTATTACAATTTTAAACATTAAAAATGAAATACATATTTCCTACTAGAAATAGTAAATATGACAAATTAACCATATATTAAAAAAAAAGGGTTACGATAGTTGCTTATTTTGGGGAATTAAGTCTCTTTACTTATATTTACTAAAATTTTAAGGGGGAAATATTTATGAATTCTATTTTACTATTAATAGAAGAAGCTAAAAATTTTGATAAGGATAGTATGGAGACTCTATTGATTAAGTTTGAACCAATAATAAATAGCCTAGCCTACAAATTAGGATATGATTGTGCCAAAACTGACCTAACTATATTTTTTATAAATTTAATTTATTCAATTAAATTATATAAGATTATTAACTTATCAGAAGGAGCATTAGTCAAATATATATCAACATCACTAAGAAGAGAATGTTATAAATTAAACAAATCAATTTTACCTAATGAATGCGAGATTAATGATAATATATCTATTACATTAAATGAGTATGTAGATGTTGAATACAAAATTTTATTAGATGAACTTGTAATTAATAAAGTTATAAGTCAGAAGCAAAAATATATATTGGTAAAAAAGTATTATGAAAATTTTACAGATATTGAAATAGCAAAGGCTTTAAATATAAGTAGACAAGCTATAAGCAAAACACATAGACGAGCTATTAATAATATAAAAGAATATTTAAATTAAAGGAGATTTATGTTAGCAATGGAAAAGGAGATTTTAACACAAGCAGTATCACAAGGAATTTGGGCGGTACTTAGTATATTTTTATTATTTTATATATTAAAAGCCCAAGAAAAAAGAGATCAAAAACAAGAAGAAAGAGAAAATAATTATCAAAATATAATATCACAACTTACTGATAAGCTAGAGATAGTAGATGAAGTAAAGAAAGATGTAGAAGATATAAAGCAATATGTAATGAAAAATAAATAAAAATTTTTAAATTAGGTTTACAAATTAAATTAATTATACTCTTTTATAAGTGTAATTACTTAATCGATTAAGTTCAAAAATAAAGAAGAAAGAGGGTATTTAATTATGGCTGATATTAATGTGACATATCAAGTATATACAGGAGGAAGATGGTTACCTAATGTAACTAACTTAAATGATTATGCTGGAATATATGGACAACCAATTCAAGGTGTATATGCCAGCTTAAGTAGGGGGACTATTCAATACAGAACACATACTCAAGGAGGATCATGGTTACCATGGGTAACTAATAGAACTGACTACGCAGGCGTTTTAGGTAAGAATGTAGATGGACTACAAATGCAACTTGTTAGTTTATCAGGATATAATGTTAGGTATAGAGCTTACGTCGGTGGGAGATGGCTTCCATGGGTAACTGGAACTTCAGATTATGCTGGAATATATGGACAACCAATAGAAGGTATTCAAGTAGAAATAATTTCTAATGCTCTTACTAATGCAGAAATTTTAGCACGTGCTGGAAATTATGGATTGTTTAATGGTTTGGGAATTTCTTTCGGTGGATTTGATGCGTGGCAAAGTATTGCACTTCTTAGTACTACGCCACCGACAACATTACAAGCAAAAGTTAGTTTTAAAAGTCATCTTGGCGGTTCAACTGTAGATATAAGTGTTCCTAATGCGTTAGCAACTACAGTAAGAAGTAAATTATTAAATGCAGGAGTATCATTGGATGGTAAGTTATCAGTAGGTAATTTATCTGCAACATTCAATTCAGTTACTGCAACTGCTAATATTGATAAAAATGTCAAGGTATCAGTTACAACTACACCTACTAGTATGACAATTGAGATGGAAGCTCTTGCTGATATTGGGGGAGGAGTTAAAGTTTATCAATCATTAAGAATATCTATGACTAATATGCGACCATATGAATATGCTCTTGCAAGGGTAACTATACCAGTTGTAACAAGCTACACTAGCAATAAAATTGCTAGAATTCAATGTGCTGGGACTTTGGCAATACTTGTCGCAATAGCCTACGGAATTTCATTAGTTTTATCACGAGGAAGACTATCCATGTATGGTGGTTCAATTTAAATATACAGTAGTTGTATTTAAATTAGAAATAGTGAAAGCTTAATAGTATCCTAAATTATTAATAACAAAAGAACTGTAAATCTATAATGTTTTACAGTTCTTTTAATTATGTTTTTTAATTATTAATAAAAATCTATTTAGATGAAAAAGTTATTTACTCTCTATGTGATTGCTAGCTATTTTAGAATTAATGAATTTTATAAATTCTTGCTCTGTTCCTATAATAAAAGAATCCTTTTGTATAAATATGAGGTTTCCTAAAGATTTAGGCTTAGGTATATGGATAATATACATATTTTCATAAGCATAAAAATCTGATATATCAGAGTAATTCATTCTTACTTTATCATAACATTTTGTTTTTGGATTAAAAAATGAAGTTTCATAAAATGATTGATAAAAGTAAATATATGGATCAGGATTTTTAATGTTTTTTATTTGCATATGAAATATTCTAAGTTTAAGCCAAATAATTATATGTTGCTGATACCATATCAAAAGTGTTAATAAAATAACTGGTAAAATGAATAGCTTATCTGAAAGAATAATGCCAATAGCTTCAATCAAAAAAAAATCCCAATTATAAACTAAATCCCAAATATAAAATATAACCATTAAAATTATAATTGAAACCCATGCTTTTTTCAAAAAATTAAAGAATTTTTTTCTTATACGTGATACAACTTTATTTAATTCTTTAGTAGTTATATTTGATAATGCACATTTAAATAAAATTTTTTCTTCATTCATAAATTTTTACTCCTTTACAATAACTATAATAAATGTTCTACAATAATCATTTTACCATAATTATTACTATATATTTTTTTTTAAAAACATTTAAGTATATAAATAGGAATTATAAATATTAGGATGAAATTTCATAAGTTACTAAAGCATTGAGATTGCTTTGTTTATGTAATGATATATATTTATATATTTAAATAAAACTATTACGAGTATATTTACAAGGCATACGTGAAATGTTCGCTGATAAATAGAGAATAATTATTAATGAATATATAGAAATGGTAAAATAGCTACATAATTAGATAAGTTAGAGTTAATCTCTATAATTACAGTGTGAGATTATATAAATAGACTAAGTCCAAAGAGAATTTCACCTAGACATTTAAGGATTGAAAATAGATTTAAAAATATTAAAGAAGTAGGAGCCTAATTTAATTATAAGGCTCCTACTTCTTTTAGTTTTATATACATATAATATGAAAGATTATTTTTCCCACTAAGTAATCTTCCAAAGCAAGAGTAAGATATGTTTAATATATTACTGCATTGAGTATAAGTATAATTGTTTTTATCTTTCCATTGTCTTATTTTTTCACCAGGACTATTATAATAAGTAAAGTAATAATCTCCAAAGTAAGATAAAGAAAGATTGAATTTATCACATATATTTTTAACATTTTTAGGTTTTGGCTCTATTTCATCAACTTCCCATTTTAGGACAGTATCTAGATGAAGATCTAAAATCTTTGCAAGTTCTAATCTTTCTAAATTGTTTACTTTTCTTAGTTTCAACATTTTTTCTGCAAATGTTTCTTCTGGAAGACTATTGTATAAACATTTATATATATTGTAAGTACAAGGTTTAAAAATAGTTTTCCATGTATCATTTTCATATAGTGTGCAGGCGCTAACTTTGCATCTTCCCCCAGTAGGGTCCTCATCCATTGTTTAGATCCAGTATTAATTTGTGAGAAGGTAGCTTACACAAATATCGAAGATATAGTAAATATTGAAGATGTAATTAAAAATACAATTACAGGTATTAAAGGGGTAGGAGGATTACAAACAAGAGGTAAATACAGAGAAGGATATCCTAAATCTCAGTATGTAAAGTGAAATGAAAAATGAGCTGTGATTTATACAATTTTAACTATAGTATGTATAGGGTGAAAACTCTGAAACCCGCATGAACAGAACAAATAGTTAACTATTTATATAGTTATATAGGCAAATAGTTATGAAGTTAAATAGGTATATAGGTATATAGGTATAAAGTTATATAGGTTTATATATACCTATTTTCATATATAAATATTTATATATGAAGATACATTTAAGAAAATGCTGATAAAAACAGGACAAATTTATAAAATATAAAACACTTAATTATAAGGGTCACATCAAGTTTCTAGGTGCTCTTTGTGGTACATCCAGTATGGTTTAATAGTGCAAAGTGCATAGTTTTAATATATACCACAGATTTTTTTAAAACTCCCATACATTTTTATCTAAAAATATAGATTTATATAGTTATATGTGAATATTCTAAAAAATTCTACACATAATAATGTCAAGTTGGTTTCTGGCCATTATAGCTAAATAAATGACATAGGATTAAAAAAACAAAATAATACATAAAAATTTAACGAATATTTAACATTGACAAGTATTATTAAAATGTTGTAAAATATTTAGTTTGCTTGACATAAGGAGAGGTAACTGCTATAATAAAGTTGGAAGCCTTTATGGAAATATTAGAAAGAGGGTGTCTACTGTGAAGATGGGAAATGTATTGACTACGATAAAAAAAGATATCGAAAGTCATGTTGGCGAAAAAGTGACATTGAAGGCAAATGGAGGAAGACGTAAAGTAGTAGTAAATGATGGTGTTTTGGAAAAAACATATGACAGTATATTTACAATTAGACTTGATAATAATGTGCAACGTACTGTTAGTTATAGCTATAGTGATGTACTAACAAAAACTGTTCAGCTAGTGTTTGCAGGGTAAAATGAAGAGGTGTTCTTTTAAGAATGCCTCTTTTATTTTGCGTATAAACAGAGTTCTTAGCTTCTTCGAAGCTTTACTAACAGAATTCTTAGTATCAGTATTTTTGATATTTAGAATTCGTTGTCCTTTAGGGGAAATCGTTATCCAGGGACATAGCAGCTCTTTACTCCAGCTTTGAAAAAGATGGGAGTATTAGAGCTGGTAGTCATCGGATAAATAATTATTCTTTTAAGAAAATTTAATATAAGTAGTTATATTTCATAACATTCTCATATATACATTATTAGTAGGTATTTTAGGAGGGAAAGTTATGGATTTGGATTTGATAAAAGACTATATAGAATATGAGCAATCAATAGCTGAAAATGACACAAAGATGTTCATAAAGGAAGAATATGTTATACCTGATACGCTACCAGATGTGGATAATATACTAATGTTAGATGTAAAGCCTATGATAACAAATAAAGAGGTTGGAACTGATAAGGTAAATTTAGAGGGGCAACTTCAGTATACTATCCTTTATATGGCTAAAGATGGAGGAGCTACTGAAGCTCATTCAGTAGTATATAATGGTAACATTTTTGAGTCTATTGACATGATTGGTGCCCAATCAAATATGTATTGCGATATAGAGCTAAACATTGAACATATGGATTGTGTTATTATTAATGAAAGAAAGATAGCTATTCAAGGATTTATTATATGCAAGTGCAATGGATATAATATAAATTCCTTTGAGATAGTTAAAGATGTACATGAAGGAAAGGATATTCAGTTTTTAAAGAATCCTATGACTGTAGATAAGGTTATGGAACCTATAGAAACTGAATTAGTTGGAAAAGCAGAAGTTAAAATCGACATGGATAAAAATGAGTGTCTAAAGGTTATAAAATATGACGTTACTATTGGTAAGAAGGATGTAAGAATATATGATGGTGGACTCAAGATAGAGGCTATGGCTAATGTAGCTATATTATATAAAGGCAAGAATGGAAGAGATTTGTTCTGTGTTTCAGAAAGTGTACCTTTATATAAAGAAGTTACCGTTGATGAGTTAAAACCAAATATGGAATACTTCACTGAATTTGAAGTTCAATCCTTTGAATATGATGTTAGACAAGATGATATGGGTGAAAACAGAGTAATTGATGTAGAATTTGTAGTTAAAGCTATTACTCATGTAATGTATAAAGAAGAAGTAGAAGTTATACAAGATGTATATTGCCCTACAAAACTATTAAACATGGATATTAAAGAAAATAATATTAATGTGATACAAGGTCATGGATATACTGAAAGTTTGGTTAAAGGAGATATTGACGTAAAGAATGATGATTTAAAACCAATTAAAGTTATAATGACTACAGGAAATGTATCTATTACTGACAAAAATATTAAAAATGATAAGATAGAAATTGAAGGATTATTAAAGGTTGATGTGCTATATTCAACTGAGGATGAAGAGCAGTATTTAGTTACTGTAGAGGATGAGATTCCTTTTAGTTGCAAGGTTGATATAGCTGGAACAAATCCAAATATGCAAGCAAATGCTAATATATCTCTAGAGATGATAGAGGGAAGTTTAGAAGCTGGAAATGTATCTATTAGAGCCATTGTTAAAGTTCATTGTAAGGCATATTACAATATTAAAAATAAATTTGTTGTTAACATGGCAATTAATGATGGCGAAGTTCCAGAGAAAAAAGCAAGTATAATAATATATGTAGTTCAGCCAGAGGATACTCTTTGGAGCATAGCTAAGAAATACTTGACTACAGTTGATGAAATTATGAATATTAATGAATTAGCTGAAGGGGAAGAAGTTAAGCCATCTCAGAAATTAATTATACCAGGAAGAGCTACAGTTTAAAGATTTTAAATTAGATATATTTAATATTTATTAAGTAGAAATGCCATGAAGGGTAGTATTAGCTCTATACTTCATGGCATTTTATTTTGATAAGCTGAGTATCACACTTATAAACAGAGTTCTTGACGTAAAGAGTAAAAAGGATTATTCTCATTTGTAGTGAGGTGTATGAATAGATGAAGGTAAAAGCTTATGGTAAAGTAAATATAGTCCTTGATATTATTGGGAAAAGAGAAGATGGATATCATCTTTTAAGGATGATTATGCAAACTGTTAATATATATGATGAATTAACTTTTAATAAAGGAGCAGAAGGAATACATATTACAAGTAATAAGGAGTTTGTCCCTACAGATAATAAAAACCTTGTGTATAAAGCAATAGAGTTATTTTGTGATACCTATGGCATAAAAAGAGAGATGGAAGTTCATATTGAAAAGAATATTCCTGTAGAAGCTGGCATGGCAGGAGGAAGTACTGATGCAGCAGCAGCTTTAAGAGCTATGAGGGATATATATAAACCTAATGTTAGTAATGAAGAGCTTAGATTACTTGGAGTTAAACTAGGAGCAGATGTACCATATTGTATAGAAGGGGGAACGGCTCTTTGTGAAGGGATTGGAGAAGTTATAACTCCTCTTAAGGATTTTAAAGATAAACTAATGGTAGTTGTTAAGCCCAACTTTGGGGTATCTACAGTGGATACTTATAAGGGTTTTAAGCTTAATGAGGTAAAGGTTCATCCTAATGTGGAAGGTGTTATAAAAGCTATGGCTAGGGATGATGTTAAATATGTAGCTGATAATATGATGAATTTACTAGAGCTTGTAACAATAAAGGATCATAAGGAAATTGAGGTTATAAAGGACTTTATGTGCAAAGAAGGCGCACTAGGAGCAATGATGAGTGGAAGTGGACCTACTGTTTTTGGCTTTTTTAATGACATTAATAAAGCAAATCAGTGTGCGGATAGCTTACTGGAACAGTATAAAGAGGTTTTTGTTACAAGAACCATCTAGAATTTCTTTAGAAAATAATAGCCATAATATAATTAGAGATAAGAGCGTGATTCAAGGAGAATTGCACTCTTATTTTTTTCGTTAAATTAGATTTTAAGAAGGTTAAAGGTTTATGCAAAGAATTCTGTTTATGAATATAAACTTTATATTAAGGTAAAACTAGGTTTGCAGGAAATTGTTAAGGTTCCAGATAGCTGATAAATTAAAATATAAATTTGAAGGATGATAATTTATGATGAGACTTTTAATTGAAAGATTTGATATATACCTAGTAATACTAATATTAGTATCTGGGTATATGATGGTAGGTAGCGATGTAAGGTATTTTTCAAGAGAGGATAAGCAAAAAGCTAAAAAACAAAGTTTAATAATTGGGATAGCTATGATGTTAGTTGTGGTTGGAATGTTTATTCTGAGAGGAATCGTTATCTAAAATAATAGATACAGAAGAAATTAGATTTTTAATTTTGTGGCACTGAAGGGAAGGAGATATCTATATGAAGGATCAAATTCGTGAACATATTTCTAATAGCACAAGAGAGAATATGGATTATCTTAAGAAATTATTTAAAGATACATCCGACATGGTATTTAGGGAATTTAAGTTTGGAGACATTCTTTGTGGAGTCATATATATAGATGGTATGGCAGATAAGGAATTATTAAATGATTTTTTACTTGAACCTATGATGAAGATGAGTGGAAATGTAACTGATTCTAAGGAGATAAAAGATCGAATTATAGCTATATCTGATATGAGAGAAGTTAATAAGTTAAGTGATGGAATTACTGCAATATTATCAGGTGAAAGTTTAGTTTTAATAGATAACCTACAAGGAGCATTAGTGGTAGCTAATAGAGCTTGGCCTAATCGTGGAGTTGGTGAACCCTCAGGAGAAACTGTAATACGTGGATCTAGAGAAGGTTTTACAGAAACTATTAGGTTTAATACAGCACTTCTTAGAAGAAGAATTAGGGATGTAGGCCTTAAAATTGAGGGAAGACAATGTGGTGTTAGATCTAAAACCGATATGGCTATAGTATACATAGATGACATAGTAAATACTGATGTATTAGAAGAATTGAAGGAAAGATTAGATAGAATTGATATTGATGCAATTTTAGATAGTGGTTATGTTGAGCAATTTATTGAAGATAATGATAGAACTCCATTTCCTCAAGTGCAAAGTACTGAAAGACCAGATGTGGTAGCTGCTGCTTTATATGAAGGAAGAATAGGAATAATTGTAGATGGCTCACCTTTTGCATTAATTGTTCCAGCGGTGTTAGTGGATTTCTTTCAATCACCAGATGATTACTATACAAGTTGGATAAGTGGAAGTATGGTAAGGTTCATCAGAATTGTAGGAATACTGGTATCTTTAGTTTTACCCGCTTTGTATGTAGCTGTAACCACATTTCACACAGACTTAATTCCTACAAAACTAGCATATACTATAGCTTCATCTAGAGAGGGAGTACCCTTTGCTGCCTATGTAGAGGTATTACTCATGGAAGCTAGTTTAGCCTTTTTAGTTGAAGCTATTATAAAATTACCGAAACCAGTTGGTTCTACTATTGGTATAGTTGGAGGACTTATAATAGGTCAATCAGCTGTAGAGGCAGGACTCGTTAGTCCTATAATGGTTATAGTTTTAGGACTTACAGCAATAACAACATTTTTAATACCTAACTATACAGTAACTTCGGCCTTTACTTATTTTAGAATAATGATTATTATTCTAGCAGCAGTTTTTGGTTTGTATGGAATAATGCTAGGTATTATATTCTTAATAATTCATTTAACGAGAATAAAAAGTTTTGGAATACCTTACCTTGCTCCAGCAGTAGATTTAATTTGGAGTGATTTAAAGGATCTATATGTAAGAATGCCGCTTAAAGTCTTTAAGGATAGGCCACATTTCTTAAAGCCACGAGATGAAGTGAGACAGAAAACTAAAAGACAAGGTGGTACTAAATAAGGTGTTACCATAGCTGGGAGGTTGAAATATGAAAAATAAAGGATTTATTGAAGAATTTGCACTCTTTGCTAGCTTATCAGTATCCATGATAGGGGTAGGTGTTTTTTATGCTCCCGCTATTGTAGCTAAATATGTAGGAGCGGATAGTTGGATATCTGCAATAATAGCAGGAATTGCAATTTGTTTAATTCTTTTTTGTATATATGAAATAGTTAAAATAAATAAATATAAGGATATTACACCTATATTAAAAGATACCTATGGAGGGGTTTTAGGAACAATAATATCTTTAATATATTCATTGGTGATAATAATTGTTTTAGCATTTTCTCTTAGGGTATTTTCTGAGGTTATAACCATGTATCTTTTAGTTAACACACCTACTGAAGTAATAATAATAACATTTATATTTATAGGAATGTATTTAAGTCGTGGAGGCCTTGTTAATGTGGTACATTTTAATGAAATAGCCTTCTGGGTTATGTTTTTACCTTTAGCAATAATTTTATTGTTAACTTTACCTGAAGCAAACTTTAAAAATCTTTTACCAATAGGTGCTTCGCCTATTCAAAACTACTTTATATCTAGTTTTGAAATGCTATTTCTATTTAATGGCTTTTCTATTGCTTTTATTTTGATACCCTATGTAAGAGAAAAAGGAAAGATTGGTCCTATTTTGAGAAGAAGTAGTCTTTTTGTAGGTCTGTTCTATGTGATAATATTTATCTTAGTGTCTGCTACTTTATCATCAGTACAAACTGCTGAAAGTATATTCCCAACCATAACAATGCTACAATCTATAAGTTCAAGAAGTGGATTTTTGGAAAAATGGGATGGTTTAGTTATGTCCTTGTGGGTAATATTCTATTTTACATCCTTTGCTAATATATATTACTTTGCTTCTTCCATATTAAAAGAGAGTCTTAATTTAGATGATATTAGAACGTCATCTATGATATATGTTCCTATAGTATATTTAGCAGCTATGATACCTAAAAGTATTATAGAAGTAAGAAATTTTAAGTTTGGCTATTTAAGAATTGGTTTTATTACAACAATTATAGTTGTGATAGGAATAACTCTATTATTAAGCTATATAAAGAAAAGGAGGATGCAAAGTGAAGAATAAGATAATAAAACTTATTCCTATAATGATGATATCTTTACTTCTTACTGGATGTTGGGATAGTGTAGAGATTGATAGAAAAGCCTTTGTATCTACCATAGCAATAGATGTAGGTGAAGATATTAAAGCTAGGAGTGAAATAATAAATTCTAAGGAGAATACATCAGAAGAGAGTATTGAAAAAAATAATACATTAAGAGTTACTTATGGATTTCCAGACATTAGAAATATGGATTCTAAAAAGGGTACTGCTTCAGAACTTTCTATAACGGTAGAAGGGTATTCAATGACGGATACATACTTTAAAGCTCTTGCAAAGAGTAGTAGAACTCTTCACTTTGGACATAGTAAACTATTACTTTTAAGTGAAGACTTATTTAAGTATCCTGAAGTTTTACAAGAAGTAATGGATTATATTGAAAGAGAACCAAGTTTAAATAGAACAATTATGATGACTATAGTTAAAGGAAAGGCCAAGGATTATGTAGAAGTTAAGCCTGTAACTGAAGAAAATATTGATAATTATATTACTAGTCTTATGGGTAACAGTAGTAAAAATGGGACAGTAGCACCTGTAAATTTAACAAAATATATAGACATGGTTAAATCTTACAATTCCAGTGCGTTACCAGTCTTTTCCCTTGAAAATGAAAAAGATATACAGCTTACAGGTATGGCTGTTATAAAAGATTTTACCATAAAGGATTATTTAGATAATAATCAGATGACAGATATTCAAATACTTAGAGGAGATATTGGTTCTTGTAGAAAGGCTATAAATAAAGAAGGGCATAATATAGACTACTATATAAAAAATGTAGATAGAGATTTACATATAGATTATAAAGATAATAAATTAAAGCTTAAGTACACCATTGATACAGAAGGTACTTTAAAGGGGTATTATTCTAAAGCTGAATCTTTAGATAGTGAGGTTATAAAGGAGATTGAACAACAATTTAATGAGTCTATGAAAAAGGACTTCCAAGAGCTTATAGATTTTACTAGAAATAATTTAAAGGTAGATGTATTAGATATTGGAAGTGATATAAGAAGGTTTCATAAAGGAATTTGGAATGAAGTAAAAGATAACTGGCCACAGGCTCTTGAAAATGCAGAAATATCTATTGAAGTAAACAATGATATAAGAAATATAGGGTTATCAAATTAAATATTAAAAGTATGATGTTCTAAAATATTAATAAAAATATTATTAAAAGTGAATATAACTTGTCCATGTGGTAACAATTAAGATATGATTTTAAGTTTTAGGAGGAAGAAACAATGAAAAAAATTATATCTATAGTTGTTACCATATTTTTTATAGTTATACTTTTAGTTAAGGTACAGGGAGTTGAAGCAGCTAATTTTATTTCTGAAAATAAGATGTCTAATAATGTTTCAATAGATGATATATCAGGAAAGTTAATTAGGTTTCACGTTATTGCTAATAGTGATAGTGAGAAAGATCAAAATCTAAAGCTTAAAGTTAGAGATAAAGTTTTAGAATATGTACAACCACTTTTAAAAGACAGTAAGAATATAGAAGAATCAAGAGAGATTTTAAATAGGGAAAACGAAAAAGTTCTTGAGATAGCTAGAGAAGTTATAAAAGAAAATGGTTATGACTATTCTGTAGAATCTACCCTAGATAAAGAGAACTTTCCTGTTAAAACCTATGGTAATATTACTTTGCCTCAAGGAGAATATGAAGCATATAGAATAATAATTGGAACTGGTGAAGGCCAAAATTGGTGGTGTGTTATGTTTCCTCCTATATGTTTTGTAGATATAACAAAAGGTGAAGTTGCCTATGAAGAGACTGAAGAGGAAATGAAAAAAGTTTTAGATGATGAAGAATTCAATATGGTGGATAACACTAATTCAGAAAATGTTAGTAGTGAAAAAATAGAAGAGATTAAAGAAGTAAGTGATGCTTTAGCGGATAATACGGAAGATGATAATATAGTAATAAAATTTAAAATAGAAGATATATTGAAAAATCTGTTTAAATAATATTGAATATGGTAGTGAACATATATAAAATATAAGGAGTATAATTTATTTATGTTCACTATTTAATTTTACAGTGAATAGATTGTACCAAGGATAAAATTATTGTTAGGAGTGATAAATATGAAGAAGGTAGCGATACTATTTGGAGGACAATCAACAGAACATGAGGTGTCTAGGGTATCGGCAACATCTGTTCTAAATCATATAGATAAAGAAAAATATAGTATATTTCCAGTAGGTATAACCAAAGAGGGAAAATGGTTTCTTTATAAAGGTGATATAGAGAATATAGGAAATGGAAAATGGGAAGAAGACTATAAAAATCAAGTTGAAGATGGAATTAAATTATTACTAAATAAAGAGGTAGACGTAGTTTTTCCTGTACTTCATGGTATGTATGGTGAGGATGGTACTATTCAAGGGCTATGTAAACTTATGAAATTACCATGTGTAGGTCCTTCAGTTATGAGTTCAGCTGTATGTATGGATAAGGTTTATACGAAATATCTTTTAGAACATGAAGGTATAAAACAAGCAGACTATGTAGTGGTAAATGCCTTTGATTATGGAAATGATAGTGAGAAATTTATAAATAAAATTGAACATAAGCTAGGATATCCTTGTTTTGTAAAACCAGCTAACAGTGGTTCTTCGGTAGGAATAACCAAAGCTCATGATAGAGAAAGTCTTGAAAATGGATTAATAGAAGCTTTAAAACATGATAGAAAGATTCTTGTGGAGGAAGGATTAAATGCTAGGGAAATAGAAGTTTCTGTACTTGGAAATGATGACCCTAAAGCTTCAGTTCCAGGAGAGATAATTCCAGCTAAGGAATTTTATGATTATGAAGCTAAGTATTCTAATGCAGAATCTAAACTTTTAATTCCAGCTAATTTAAATGATGAAGAGATGGCTACTATAAGAAGTTTATCCCTTAAAATTTATAAGAAATTAGATTGTGCAGGCATGGCTAGAGTGGACTTTTTAGTAGATAAGGAAAGTGGAGAAATATATTTAAATGAAGTAAACACTATACCAGGCTTCACAAGTATAAGCATGTACCCTAAAATGTGGGAAGCTACAGGGTTATCCTATAGTAATCTTATAGATAGATTAATTGAATTGGCAGTTGAAAGAGGTTAGTAAGTAAAATTTACTAACCATTACTTTCAAGTTGCTAGTAATAAAAGAAAATAGTAATATTATTATATGTGTTATTTTTAATATTTCTATAAGTTAATGTGATATAAAGAGATTAATATACTATAGATTAGAGTAAAAGATACAAGATAAAGAAACTAAGAGAGTTAGGTGAAGAAAAAAATGACAAGAGCATTAGCTATGGTTTCAGGCGGTTTAGATAGTATTCTTGCAGCAAAGTTAATTAAAGATCAAGGAATTGAGGTTATTGGAATATGCTTTAAATCTTATTTTTTTAACGAAGAAAATGCAAGAAGAATGGTAAAACAGATAGATATTCCTTTAGAAGTAGTAGATTTTAAGGAAGAACATTTTAAGATGGTTAAAAATCCTAAAAACGGATATGGGAAAAATATGAATCCTTGTATTGATTGTCATGCTATGATGATGAAGTACTGTGGACAACTCTTAGAAAAATTAGATGCAGATTTTATTATAACTGGAGAGGTTTTAAATCAAAGACCTATGTCTCAAAATAGAAGTGCATTAGATAAAGTTAAGAATGAAAGTGGAATAGGAAGCAAAATTCTTCGTCCTCTTTGTGCTAAAAATCTTAAACCTACAGAGATGGAAGAGAATGGCCTTGTAGATAGGGAAAGACTTTTAAATATTCAAGGTAGAGGAAGAAAGATTCAAATGGAGCTTGCTGATAAGTGGGGTATAAAGGAATATCCATCACCAGCAGGAGGATGCAAATTAACAGAGCCAAATTATTCTGTTAGGTTAAAAGAACTTTTATCTCATAACCAAAATCCAGAGGAAAGAGAGCTTGAATTACTTAGAATAGGTCGTCATTTTAGAGTTACACCTAAGGCTAAGGTTATATCTACAAGAACTCAAGAAGAAGGAGAAATGATAAAAAGTCTTCTTAAGGAAGGTGATACAATACTATTAGTTCAGGACTTTAATGGTTCTATGATAGTAATTATAGGTGAAGCTACAGAAGAAGTAATATCTATTGCAGCTAAGATTGCTATAAGATATAGTAAAGGTAAAGATGAACCAAAGGTCACTGTTAGATATTCAGAGTTTGGAAGTAAGGATCACAGGATTGTAGAAGAGACTTGTGCAACTGATGAGGAAATAAATTCTTATCTTATATAGAAAAGTTTTTAGAAGAGTAAATAAAATAGCCTTAGAGTTTAAATATATTTTAAATAAGATTCTTAGGAAGAATAGAGGTAAATATTATGGATAAGGATGCTATAATTAGAGTAAGTAGTATACAGAATAATGATGAGGATGAATGCATTGAAATTGTTAGTCCAGGATCATTTTTCAAAGAAGATGATGAGTATGTTGCTACGTATGAAGAAACAGAACTTTCGGGGTTAGGGGATACGTTAACTACTTTTAGAATAGGTGAAAATTATTTTAATCTTATAAGAGAAGGGGATGTAAATACTAATATGGAGTTTAAAAATGGGAGTAGTTCGTCTATTCTTTATAATACTCCTCATGGTGGATTATCTATTAAAATTAAAACTAATGATGTAAACATAGATATTAATGAAGCTGGTGGAAAAGTAAAAGTTGACTATGATGTAATAATAGCCAAAGACCAAATTATTAATACTAAGCTTGTAGCTACCATAAATGTTAAATAGTACAAAAATGTTTTACTTAGAAGCTATGCATAATTATATAATGCATAGCTTCTATTATTAAAGGAGTTGTGAATTTTGTATAGCTTTGAAGATATAATTGGGAATAGTAAAGAAATAAGAAATGTTAAAGAATTAGCTATGAAGGTATGTAATTCAAAATCTCCAATTTTCGTTTATGGTGATACTGGCACAGGCAAAGAATTGATAGTACAAGCTATACATAATAGTTCAATAAGAAGAAAAAAGCCCTTTATAGCACAGAACTGTGCTGCAATTCCAGACAATTTATTAGAGAGTATTTTTTTTGGAGTAGGAAAAGGTGGTTTTACTGGAGCTATAGAGTCAGAAGGGTTATTTGATATAGCCAATGGTGGTACTTTGTATTTAGATGAGTTAAATTCTATGGATATAATGTTTCAAGGAAAGTTCTTAAGGGTTCTTCAAGAAGGAGAATTTAGAAGAATCGGTGAGACTAACACTAGAAAAACAGATATAAGAATAATAGCATCAGTAAATGAGAATCCTGATTTTTTAGTTAAGAGCAATAAATTAAGAAAAGATTTATACTATAGACTTAATGTTATAAGAATTAACATGCCTGAATTAAATTCTAGAAAAGAAGACATACCTATACTTGTATCAATGTTTATAGAAAAGCATAATAAAAGATTAGGTACTAATGTTAATGGAATAGATAGTTATGCATTAGAAATTTTAATGAAAAAAGACTATGATGGAAATGTGAGAGAATTAGAACATATAATCGAAGGTGCTTTAAATTATAAAAGGCATGGAATTATTGAAATATCTGATTTGCAATTAGGAAATATTATTGAAAGTTTGTCCCTTAAAGATAAACTTGTGAATATGGAAATTAAATATATAAAGGAAGCTTTAATTATTCATAGTAATAATGTAAGTAAAGCAAGTAAATTTCTTAATATACCAAGGCAAACACTTCAATATAAAATAACTAAGTATAATATAATGGATTTGATAGATAAGGATAAGTAGTTTTAAATTATTATAGATTATTTAAATAGCTTAGTTCTGTATATGTATAGAAATATTTGGTTAAAATAATAAACAGAGTTCTTAGATTTTTCAATTTAAAGTAAAATATTTATTGATATAACAATAAATATTTTAGTTGGTAATAGATTTTTTGAAAATATAGTGTATACTTATATAGTAAAATCTATACTACAGCAAGTTTAGTTATATATAATTATATGAATAGATTAAACAAATAAAATAAACAATACAAAATTTTAATACATTTTAAAAGAAAGCTTCAAACTTCTATCATTTATAAATAATATCGAATTATATTAATCATATAAATATTATTTTCCAAAGTTACATTTAAATGAAATATACAATTAGGAGGTGATCCTTTGAATAGTGAAAATTTACATAGCATGAGTGTTATAGAATTAAAGAGTATTGCAAAGGAATTAGGAATAAAAAATATTACTAAGTTTAAAAAGAATGAATTAATTGAAGAAATTGAAAGAGTATCTTTAAAATCTGTTGAGATTAAAAATGAAGAAGATTCCCATAAGGATGATGAAAAAATACAACCTGCTCAAATAAAAAAAGAAGGTATAATTCTTAAGGAGAAACTTACTAAGAAAGATGTAGAAGAAGATAATAGTAAAGATGAAGTTATTAGTAAAGGTTTGGACATTGAAGAATCAAAGGAAACTGTAGTGGAAGAAAAGGTTGATAGTATAGAAGAAAAGCGTGAAAGATTAAAGAGTTTAATAAGTGAATCAGAAACATCAAAAGGAATATTCGAATTAAGTGACAATGCTAATTTTGGATTACTTAGAATGAATAACTATTTAAGTGGAAATAACGATATATATGTTTCAATATCCCAAGTTAGAAGATTTAATCTTAAGAATGGTGATGAAGTAGAAGGTAAAGTAAGAAGCTCTAAAGAAGGAGAAAAGTATCAAGCTCTTCTACAAGTAACAAAAATAAATGGTGAAAATCCAGAGAGAGCTGTTGGGAGAACATCTTTTGAGAGACTAACTCCTATATATCCTACAGAGAGATTGAAATTAGAAACTGAAGATTCTAAAGATTTATCAACTAGATTAATGGACATATTATCACCTATAGGGAAAGGTCAAAGAGGTGTAATAGTTGCTCCACCTAAAGCGGGAAAGACTTCTATCTTAAAGAAAATTGCTCATAGTATAGCAGTTAATCATCCAGAAGTTAAAGTTATAGTACTTCTTATCGACGAAAGACCAGAAGAGGTTACAGACATGCAAAGATCTATTAAGGGAGATGTAATTTACTCAACCTTTGATGAAGAGCCAGAACATCATGCGAAGGTAGCTTATATGGTACTTGAAAGAGCAAAAAGGATGGTAGAACAAGGACAAGATGTAATAATTCTTTTAGATAGTTTAACAAGATTAGCTAGAGCTTACAACTTAACAATAACTAGAACGGGTAGAACTCTATCAGGTGGATTAGATACAGGAGCTTTACTTATGCCTAAAAAGTTTTTTGGTGCAGCTAGAAATGTTGAGGAAGGCGGAAGTTTAACTATTCTTGCTACAGCTTTGGTTGAGACTGGAAGTAGGATGGATGATATGATTTTTGAAGAGTTTAAGGGTACTGGTAACATGGAAGTACACCTTGATAGACAGCTACAAGAACGTAGAATCTTCCCAGCTATAGATATTTATAAGTCAGGAACTCGTAGAGAGGATTTGCTTCTTACAAAATCACAGCTTGAAGTTAGTTATAACATAAGAAAGATTATGTATAAGACAGGGAACCCTCAAGCTGTTACTGAAAAACTTATAGGAATTTTATCAAAAACTAACAATAATGAAGAATTTTTTGAAATTGTATCTAAAAACCAAGACATATTAAAATAGATTATATGAAAAGCCATAGGTAGAGTTTATACCTATGGCTTTTGGACATAAAAAAATAGGAGAAGTATTCTTCTCCTACATAAAAATATATATGATTATTCGCTTTTAAGGTTGAATTTTTTCATAAACTTGTCAACTCTTCCACCAACGTCTACATTCTTTTGCTTACCAGTAAAGAATGGATGACATTTTGAACAAATATCAACTTTTAATTCTGATTTAACAGAACCTGTTACAAAAGTATTACCACAAGCACACTTAACAACAGCTTCGTCGTTATAGTTTGGATGTATTCCTTCTTGCATTTCATTTCACCTCTTTCGATATAACATACATACCCGTATTATCAACTATTAGATTATAACATAGAGATAAAATAAGGTCAATATGATTATTAATTGTATTATATAGTATTAGTGTATATAAAAATATTTATTTTTGAAAATGTACTTATAATATTAATTTGATTAATGGAGTTTTTTCTACTAAAATAATATTATGTGATTAATTGATGGACTTTGGAGGAATATTACTATGAGTAAACTATATTTTAGATATGGAGCAATGAATTGTGGAAAGTCTACAAATCTTCTTCAAGTAGCTTATAATTATGAAGAAAGAGGAATGAAAGTAATAATAATTAAACCCAAGACTGATACAAAGGGAGGAAATAAAATTGTATCTAGGCTTGGAGTTACAAAAGAAGTAGATTTAAGTTTTTCTAAAGGAGAGAATATTTTTACTACTGTAGAAGATTATATAAAGAAAAATGGACAAATTCACTGCATACTAGCAGATGAAGTTCAGTTTTTTACAAAAGCTCAAGTTGATGAAATGTTTATGATAGCTGTTAAATTAAATATTCCAGTAATATGCTATGGTTTAAGAACAGATTTTCAGATGGAGGGCTTTGAAGGTAGTGAAAGACTTTTACTAGTAGCTCATAGTTTAGAGGAGCTAAAAACAATTTGTAAATGTGGTAAGAAAGCTATATTAAATGGAAGAAAGATTAATGGTAAATTTGTTTTTGAAGGTAATCAAGTTGCCATTGATAATGAAGATAATGTAGAGTACGAGTCTCTTTGTGCAGAATGTTATATTAAGTATGAAGAGGAAGCAGCAAATAGCAGATAACAACTAAAATAATAGGATGCTTATATTAAGATAATATTATGAAGTTAGAAATAAGAAATAAGAAATAGAAGGCAGGTGTTAAAATGGAAAAGAAGACAACGGTCGGGGGACAGGCAGTTATAGAGGGTGTAATGATGAGGGGATCTAAGGGGCTTGCAACTGCTGTAAGGCTTCCTAATGGTAGTATTGAAGTTAAAAAAGAATCAAGTGAAAGCTTGACTAAGAAAAATAAATTTTTTGGATTTCCTATAATTAGAGGATTTATATCTCTTATAGAATCATTAATTATAGGTATAAAAAGCTTAGAGTATTCAGCTTCCTTCTTTGAGGATGATGAGGAAGAGTCAGAATCCAAATTTGATAAATGGTTTGATAAAGTTTTTAAGGAGAAAGGAAATAGTGTACTAATGGGTATATCATTAGTTCTTTCCCTAGCTTTTTCTATACTACTCTTTTTTATTTTACCAACGGCATTAACTAGTTTGGTAAAAAAAACAATAACATCTAATGTGGTAGTTTTAAATATTATAGAAGGAATAATAAGAGTTATAATATTTATAAGCTATATATTTATTGTTGGAAAACTAGAAGACATAAAAAGAGTATATCAATATCATGGAGCTGAGCATAAAACTATATTTTGCTATGAAAGTGGTATAAATTTAACACCAGAAAATGCTAAGAAGTTTGGAAGACTCCATCCAAGGTGTGGAACTAATTTTTTATTCTTAGTTATGGTTATTAGTATAATTATATTTTCCTTCACGGGATGGCAATCTATAGGTCAGAGAGTGATTTCTAGAGTATTATTACTACCAGTGGTATCTGGAGTAACTTATGAGGTTATAAAATGGCTAGGAAAGAGTGATAGTAAAATATCAAAAATTATTGCATGGCCAGGGTTACTTTTGCAAAAGATAACAACACAAGAACCTGATGAATCTATGCTTGAAGTTGCAATAACTTCATTAAAAGCTGCAGAGGGGTTAGAATGAATTATAGTGAATGAGGAACAATATGAATATAAATGAAGCGTTAATAAAGGCATATGATATATTAAAGAGTAGTGATATTGAATCATACATAATAGATGCACAGCTTCTATTATGTAGGGTTTTAAATGTAGAAAAGTTGTATATAATTATGAACAGGTCAGAAGTATTAACTTTAGATAAAGAGCAAGAGTTTTTTAAACTTATAAATTTAAGAAGTTGCAAAAAGCCTATGGCATATATTCTAGGGCAAGTTGAGTTTATGGGTATTAACTTTTTCGTAGAAGAGGGAGTGTTGATACCAAGACCAGATACAGAGATTTTAGTAGAAGAGTGTATTTCTATAATAAAGAAAAATAATATAAGTTTAATATGTGATATGTGCTGTGGAAGTGGAGCTATTGGAATTTCCATAGGCCATTATGTAAAAAATAGCAAAGTATGGTTATATGACGTAAGTGATATAGCATTAAATGTAACTAAAAAAAATATTTCAAATTTATATTTAGGAGAAAAGACCAATGTAAATAAAAGTGATTTATTTCAATTACCTATAAAAGAAGGTTTGAAATTTAATATGATAGTGTCAAATCCACCATATATTAAGGAGAAAGTAATTCCTACCCTTATGGAAGATGTTAAAGACTTTGAACCTCACCTAGCTCTTTCGGGAGGACAAGATGGACTTGATTTCTATAGAAGGATATGCAAAGAAGGAAAAGAGGTACTTTCCTCTGATGGATATTTATGTTTTGAAATAGGACATGATCAGGAAATGGAAGTAAAATCTATCATGAAAACTGAAGGATTTAGTGATATATATAGTTTAAGGGATTTGGGTGGAAATCATCGAGTTGTCATAGGAAAGTTACCATAAATAATATTTTTATGATATAATGTAATGATGTAAAAAATTAAGATTTATGATTAAATTACGGAGAGTGTTAATATATGTTAGAGAGATTAGGTTTTTTAGAAAACAAATATGATGAATTATCAAATATGATTAGTGATCCTAGTATTATGGCTAATCAAAAGGAGTGGCAAAAACTTTGTAAAGAGCATGCAGAATTAGAGATAATAGTAGGAAGGTATAGAGAATACAGAGATGCTGAAAATGCATTAGCTGAAAATAAAGAAATGCTAAATGAAGAATCAGATAGAGAAATGAGAGAGATGATTCAAGAAGATATAAAGGCATTAACGGAACAATGCGAGAAGTCTAAGGAAGAAATAAGAATATTATTATTACCTAAAGACCCTAATGATGATAAAAACGTATTTATAGAAATTAGAGGTGGAGCTGGCGGAGATGAAGCAGCTTTATTTGCAGCCAATTTATTTAGAATGTATACAAGATATGCAGAGCGTAACAGATGGAAAGTAGAAATAATGAGTGCTAATGAAACTGATATCGGTGGATTTAAAGAAGTAGTATTCATGGTTAAAGGTGATAAGGCTTATAGTAAACTGAAATATGAAAGTGGAGTGCATAGAGTTCAAAGGGTACCTGACACGGAATCAAGTGGTAGAATCCATACATCTACAGCCACTGTTGCAGTACTTCCAGAAGTTGAAGACGTAGATATCGACATAAATATGAATGATATAAAAATAGACGTATTTAGAGCTTCAGGAAATGGTGGACAGTGCGTTAATACAACAGATTCAGCAGTAAGAATGACTCATTTACCAACAGGACTTGTAGTTTCATGCCAAGATGAAAAATCCCAGCTTAAAAACAAGGAAAAGGCTATGAAAATATTAAGAGCTAGACTATATGAAGCAGCAGAAGCAGAAAGAGCTAAAGGAATTGCAGATGATAGAAAGAGTCAAGTTGGAACTGGAGATAGAAGTGAAAGAATTAGAACCTATAACTATCCTCAAGGAAGGGTTTCAGATCACAGAATAGGATTAACTCTTTATAAACTTGAAGCTTTCCTAGATGGAGATATAGATGAGATGTTAGATGGGTTAATAACTGCTGACCAAGCCGAAAAAATGAAGGCAATGGGAAATGGTATTTAGGTATTAAAGTTTGTAAGGTGGAGGATTACTTAATGGATATAGATAAAGTCCTAAAGAAGCAAAGAAAATCTTACAAAAGGTTTATGCTATCTATGGGCTTTATTTTTATAATATTGCCTATAGTGTTGCTTATAGCTAAACAAATAAATATATTTTTTATTATATATCTTTGTGTTATTGAAAGTTTAATATTATTTTCTGTACTAATGAGATACAATGAAGAATATTTAAAGTTTCAATTATATGAAGATAAAATACTGATATCTATTTTAGGTGGTAGAATAAAATATAAAATTCACTATAGTAAAGTAGCAATTATTCATACAATACCTCAAGAAAAGTACTTTGATATATTGATAATAACAAAGTCTAAGTTTAGAAATAAAAGATTGAGATTGGTTACGAATAAAGTGCTAGAGAGATTCAGTGGTATAGGGAAATATTATGTTAAAGTAAAGATGCCTAAGGATGATGACTATTATTACTTTGTAGTAAAACGAGGTGGAGTAAAGAAATATATGCTATTAGATTTACTTTTTAAGTATTGTGTAACTGCTGTATTTACTGAGGATGCTATAGCTAATATAAAAGAATATAGAAAACAGAATAAAATATAGAGTTTATAAATATATTTTACTAATAATAATTTTCAAGGAGAAATTATGAATAGTACTATATTTATAATAGGAGTTTTTTCTGCTATAGTATCTCTAATAGGAACTATGGTTGGTGCATTAATTGGAGTATCCTTAAAAAATCCTACTGACAAGTTATTAGGAGTTTTATTGGCAGTTGCTACAGGAATAATTATATCAATAATTTTCTTAGAACTTATACCAGAATCAATTGATAAGATTGGCTTTATTAGAACTCTCATAGTTATAATTATTGGAGTAATAGTTATATATTTTATAGATTGTTTAATTAAAGTAAGTAGCCACAGTAATGATAGAAATCCAAATATGATAAATCATACAAAAGTTGCAATATTAATGGCTTTAGGGTTAATGATGCACAACTTTCCAGAAGGCATTATAATGGGTTTTGGATTTGTTAAGGGTTCGGGATTAGGTATAAAGATGAGTATATTAATATCAATTCATGATATCCCAGAAGGAATTGCCATGGCAACACCGTTAATAGCTGCTGGAAAGAAACCATTTAAAATTTTATGGTATAGTTTTTTAGTAGCATTTCCAACTGTTATAGGAGCCTGGATAGGTATGTTAATTAATTCTATATCATCTGCATTTTTAGGCTATAGTATTGCCTTTGCCAGTGGAATTATGCTTTATGTAGCTTTTGGGCAAATGCTTCCGGAAAGCAATGAATTGCATAGTAGTTATACAAATGCAATGTGGATTATATTTGGAATTATATTTGGGTTTGTAATGATAAATTTATTTTAATGGATTATTGAAGTGGGTGTTAATAGGTATGAAAACAAAAGTTGTGATGTTAAGTGAGAAGACTCCAGATGAAAGTGTGATAAAAGAAGCAGGAAAAGTTATAAAAGATGGTGGCCTTGTAGCCTTCCCTACGGAAACCGTATATGGATTAGGTGCTAATGCGTTAGATAGTGAAGCAGTAGCTAAAATTTTTATGGCAAAGGGTAGGCCACAAGATAATCCTCTGATTATTCATGTAGGGGATTATAATATAGAGCCCTATGTTAAAAATGTACCAATTGTAGCAAGAGAAATAATAAAAAAGTTTTGGCCAGGACCAATAACCATAATACTTGAGAAGACTGAACTAGTTCCACAGGTTACTAGTGCAAAGTTGCCTACTGTGGGAATTAGAATGCCACAAAATAATATCGCTATAGGTTTAATAAAAGCCGCTGGAGTACCTATAGCAGCACCTTCAGCTAATATATCCGGTAGACCTAGTCCTACAGACATGGAAAGTTGTGTTGAAGATTTAGAGGGAAAGGTAGACTATATATTAGGAGGAGAAAATAGTATTGTAGGTGTAGAATCAACTATAGTAGATTGTACAGTTTCACCTATATGTATTTTAAGACCAGGCGCTATAACCTTAGAGATGTTAAGGGAAATAGATAATAAGGTTTATATAGATCCATCTGTATTATCAAAGCCTACAGAAGATTTTAAGCCTAAGGCACCAGGAATGAAATATAGACATTATGCACCGAAGGCTCCTGTGAAGATAGTAGACGGTGATATAGATAAAGTTGTTGCAAAAATTAATGAAATAGTATTAAATTATATTAAACAAGGTAAAAAAGTTGGAATTATTGCAACTGATGAAACAAAATCTTTATATAATAAAGGAACTGTTATTTCTATTGGAGCAAGATGTGATATAGAAGATATAGGTAAAAATTTATTTAGAGTTTTAAGAAGTTTTGATAGTATAGACATTGATATAATTCTTTGTGAAGCATTTGAAGAGAGTGGAGTAGGTACTGCAGTAATGAATAGACTAAAAAAAAGTGCTGGCTTTAACATATTAAAAGTATAATTGGAGGGATAAATATGAAAATAGCAATAGGTAGTGATCATGGTGGTTTAAGATTAAAAAAAGAAGTAATTAAACATTTAGAAAAAAAGAATATAGAAGTTAGGGATTATGGTACATATACAGAAGATTCTTGTGACTATCCAGATTTTGCTGAAAAAGTGTCTGAAGCAGTAGTTGCTAAAGAATATGATTATGGAATTTTAATATGCGGTACAGGAATTGGAATAAGTATATCAGCTAATAAAATACCAGGAATAAGAGCGGCGCTATGCAGTGATACTTTTAGTGCACATGCTACTAGAGAACATAATAATGCCAATATATTAGCAATGGGAGAAAGAGTTGTAGGAACCGGACTTGCTTTAGATATAGTTGATGCATTTCTTGGATCAACCTTTGAAGGTGGAAGACACGAGAATAGGGTTAACAAGATAATGGAGATAGAAAAAAAATATAATAAATAATTTTAGGAGGATAAGAACATATGAGTAAAGTTACACAAATAGACCATCCATTAATACTACATAAATTAGCATTCATGAGAGATATAAATACGGGGTCTAAGGACTTTAGAGAATTAGTAGAAGAGGTTGCTATGCTTATGGCTTATGAGGTTACTAGAGATATGCAACTAGAAGAAGTAGAAATTGAAACTCCTATAGGAATTACAAAGTGTAAAGTTCTTGCAGGAAAGAAAATGGCAATAGTACCTATATTAAGAGCTGGACTTGGAATGGTTGATGGAATGCTTAAGCTTATACCTGCAGCTAAAGTTGGACATATAGGTATGTATAGAGATGAAGAAACTTTAATGCCAGTAGAATACTTCTGTAAGTTACCTCAAGATATAGAAGATAGAGATATTATAGTAACTGACCCAATGCTTGCAACTGGAGGTTCAGCTATAGATGCAATAAATGCTCTTAAGAAAAGAGGGGCTAAAAATATAAGACTTATGTGTCTTGTTGGAGCTCCTGAAGGAATAAAAGCTGTTATGGAAGCACATCCAGATGTAGATATATATTTAGCTTCAATAGATGAGAAATTAAATGAACATGGATATATTGTTCCAGGATTAGGTGATGCTGGAGATCGTTTATTCGGAACTAAGTAGTATATTATTACAATTGTAATATTGCCCTGATTAGATTTAGATTTCTAATCAGGGTATTTTTCTAATAAAAATAATATTAACATATTAGATTGCATACAAAAAGGAGCCCTAGTTAATACTAGAGCTCCATATATTATTTAGGTAAATTTTATCAAATTGGGGGAATGGGAGTTATTTACCAAAATATCTTTGTAATAAACCGTTGAAAGCAGCACCGTGTCTAGCTTCATCTTTGCACATTTCATGAACTGTATCGTGAATTGCATCTAGGTTTAATTTTTTAGCTAATGTAGCAAGGTCTTTTTTACCTTGGCAAGCACCATGCTCAGCATCAACTCTCATTTGTAAATTAGTTTTTGTATCTGCTACAACTACTTCTCCTAATAATTCAGCAAATTTAGCTGCGTGTTCAGCTTCTTCAAATGCTATTCTCTTATAAGCTTCAGCTACTTCAGGATATCCTTCTCTATCTGCTTGACGACTCATTGCTAAGTACATTCCAACTTCTGTACATTCTCCAGTAAAGTTAGCTCTTAATCCTTCGATTACTTCTTGATCAACTTCTGCTGCAATTCCTATTCTGTGCTCATCAGCCCAAGCTAGGTTGCCTTCTGATTTTTCTACAAATTTATCAGCACCTGCCTTACATACTGGACAAAACTCTGGAGCTGAATCTCCCTCGTGAATATAACCACATACTGTACATACAAATTTTTTCATAAATATTTCCTCCTTAAATCTTCATATTATAATAATTTTTGTTTTTAGATTTTCTCGATGTATTTATCTTATGAACTTATTATATACTATTAAATAATAATTATCAAGAGAAAATTATTATTTTTTATTATTTTTTTTAGGTAATAAAAAAATAATATAACTTTATTATATTACTTAATAAGGTTAAGATTATATAATATTCTGTATTTTAATATAAAGTTCAAATATTTATAATTTAGTTTAGTATAGAAATAGCACCGATATGATACAATAAAAATAACCTTAAAGGGATAAAAATAAAGCAATAAGCCAAAAAACAATGTTTCTATAGAGGAGAGTAGCCCTCATTAGTTAGAATTTTGAATAAGTTAGTAAATATTTAATCAATATTAAGTAAAATTAAACGGAGCATCCGTTTTTCTAATAAATGCAATGCATAAAAAATTGCATACAATGAATATACAATTATATACTTTTTTATATATAAAGTGTAATGTAGAGGTTTAAATTGATTTATTAGAGTTTATTAGGGAACATTTTGGTAAGAAATCTTTTAATTCAGAAAATAATTGATATTTTAAATTCTTTTGACTACTTATTGTAAATTTTCAGTTTTAACAGACAAATGAATAAAAGTTTTTTGGAATAATCCTTTTATTGTAAAACCTCAAAAAATGTAGCAAAGCAGAGAGAACTTGTACTATTATTGATTATTTACTTCTTTAGAACTAATTTGACCTAATTTGGTGAAAATTTAGGTTTTAGAAGATTTGAACCTAGATGTATAATATCATATATGCAAAAGCGA
Organism: Clostridium sp. UBA5712; assembly: GCF_002419845.1. Taxonomy (NCBI): domain Bacteria; kingdom Bacillati; phylum Bacillota; class Clostridia; order Eubacteriales; family Clostridiaceae; genus Clostridium; species Clostridium sp. UBA5712. Next base: position 150,025 of record NZ_DIGW01000015.1, read on the forward strand.
GGTGGTCCAATCCAATGAATAAAGAGTGCTCAGAGGTTATTAAGCTTGTTGGCTTATTTGATTCTATTATAGGAATTATAGTTTCATTAATTTTAATGTTATTCTTTAACTGGATATCCTGGTTTTTTTTATTGGGGATAATTTGTAGTTTTGTGAATTTTATTATTAACTCACTGACAACTGAAATGATTATTATGAAGGATAAGAGATTTAAAGGTTTATTAATACTTTTATCCTATATAGTTAGAATAGGGCTTGTTTGTGGAATATCTCTCGCTATAATTAAGAAAAGTGAGGTGAGCTTTTTTATTTTTATTGCAGGATATACGGCTCAGCTATTAGCTATATTATGTTATGGTTTTAGCTTGAAGAGCCAGAAAGGAGTATGATGTTATGGAAGAAATGGCACCTTTGTTTGCAATTAATATCTTTGGATATAAATATGAAGTTATGTCAAGTGTTTTTATACAATGGGTATTTATTGCATTAGCATTGGTTTTATCCATTCTATATAGTAGAAAGGTTAAAAAAGTTCCAGGTAAGGTACAAAGTATTGTAGAAGTTGGAATAGAATTTTTATCTAATGTAGTTAAAGATAACATGGGACCAGGTTCAAGTCCTTTTATTCCTTACATAGGATCCTTAGGAATTTATTTATTTTTATTAAATATGGTAGGGTTATTTGGAATAAAGCCTCCTACATCAGATTTTAGTGTAAGCTTAGGAATTGCACTTACTACTTTTTTTGTAATTCAAGGGCATACTATTAAAAAGTTAGGTCTTTGGGGTTACTTTAAAGGATATGCATCTCCTGTTCCATTATTGTTACCAATAAATATAATGGAGAGGATTATGCTTCCAATATCATTAAGTCTAAGACTTTTTGGAAATATCTTTGCAGCAACAATGATTATGGAACTTCTATACGGAGCTCTTACAGGATTAAATTTTATTGCAGCAATAGGATTACCTATACCGTTCCATTTCTATTTTGATATATTTGATGGAACCATACAAATGATTATTTTTGTAATGTTAACAATGATTAATATTAAGATTACAGCAGAACATTAAAAACTAAATTTAACTAAATAAAAATTATTAATAGTAAATTACTATAAATATAAAAAATATTTATTTTTGAGGAGGAATTATAAATGGATTCAGCAGCTTTTATAGCAGGAATGTCAGCATTAGGAGCAGGTATAGCAGCACTTGCAGTTATTGGTGGAGGATTAGGAACAGGAAATGCTACTGGTAAAGCAGTAGAGAGTATAGCAAAACAACCAGAGGCTAGTAGTAAAATTATGAGTGCTTTAATAGTAGGGGGAGCTTTATCAGAGGCAACAGCTATATATGGATTTTTACTTGGATTATTATTAATATTATTCGGAGTAAAAGGTTAATATCTTAGTAAAAATATTGAGAAGGAGGGTGTAGTTCCATATCTTAATTAGTTACATTTTGAAGAAGATATAGTAGGTAGTGTAGTATATATTTGTGATTAAATTAAGAGGATGATGTGGAACGTAGCTTATGAATATTGATTGGAGTATTATAGTACCATCAACCATCAATTTCTTTATATTTTATTTAATACTAAGAAAATTTGTGTTTAATAAGACTTTAGCAGTTATCAATACTAGAAAAGAAGAAGTGGAAAGTGCTTTCAAAAAGGCTAGGGATGAAGAAGAAAGAGCGAAGTTATTAAAACAAAAGTATGATGAAGATGTTAAAAGATATAGAAATGATGGCTTGAAATTAGTAGAGAGTTATAAGCAAAAAGCTGATAAAGTATATGCTGAGATAGTTGAAGACTCACAAAGAGAAGTAGCTAACATAAAAGAACGAGCTACTAAAGAAATAAAAAGAGAAAGAGAAAAAGCTAGTAAAGAAATTAAGCAAGAAATTATTGATTTATCCATGAAACTTGCTGAGAAAACTTTAGAGAAAGAAATCAATGAAGAAAGTCACAGAGAGTTAATTGATAAATTTATAGCTAAGGTAGGTATTTAAAAATGTATGAATTTTTAGATAGGCGGTATGCTCTAGCTCTTTATGAAATGTGTAAAGAAGCAGGTAATATAGAAACTGTTTTGGAAGAACTAGGTGAAGTAGTTGAGGAAATGGATAATAATGAAGGACTTATAAAGATTATCAGAAATCCTCAAATTAATAAGCACAATAAAAAGAGAATATTTGAGGAATTATTTAAGGGTAAGATAGAGGATGAACTTTTAAGTTTTTTACTATTACTTATTGACAAAGGAAGGATACTTTATCTGAGGGAAAAGTATAATCAGTTTAGATTAGTATACCTTAAAAATAATAATACCGTTGTAGCTAAAATTAAGTCTGTAATTCCATTAAATCATAATGAACGAGAAACTATTAAAAGTAAGTTAGAAAAACGTTATGAAAAGACAGTAATAATAGAGGAAGAAATAGATAAATCTCTATTAGGTGGAATGTTAATCTCTGTAGGAGATGAAACCATAGATGGAACTATTAAGACTAAACTTATGGATCTTAAGAATATATCAGAAGGTAACGTAGGTAGATATAACTTTAGTGAGCTTAATAAAGAATTATTAGCAGATATTATAACAAATAAACCTCTAAATGAAGAAGAAACAAAAAAATTAAGAGGTTGGTTAATGGATTTCTATAGTAGAGAAATTGTCATAAATAATATAGTAGATGAGTCTTACAAAGATGATATCAAAGTTATTATAGGTGAAGATATAACTACTAAAGCTACAATTGATGAGATAGTTAATAGTGAAAAATGTAAGATTGGTAAGGCTAAATCTCAAGAGTGTATTATAGATTTAGATGAAAAAGGTAAAATTCTTAATGCCACAGTTAGGACTGTAATTCCACTAACTGATGAAGAGAGAATTAAGTTAACTAAAGGACTTGAGAAGTTCTATAGTAGAAAAATAGTAATCCATGAAGAAATAGATGAGAGTATAGTTGGTGGAGTATTAGTTAAAATAGGAAATGATATTACTGATGGAACAGTAAAAAGTAAGCTTAGATATGTTAGAGATGACATGTAATACAGGCTTTAAATCGTGGTGAGAATAGAGGTGGAATCATGCATATTAAACCAGGTGAGATAACATCTATTATAAAAAGAGAATTAGATAGATATGAAAGTCACATTAACACTATAGATTCTGGAACCATAATCCAAATTGGAGATGGTATAGCTAGAATATATGGATTAGATAATTGTTTAGAAGGAGAGCTATTAGAATTTCCTAATAACGTATACGGAATTGCCCTTAACTTAGAGCAAGACAATGTTGGATGCGTATTATTAGGTTCTGAAGAAGGTATCAGAGAAGGCGATATAGTAAAAAGAACGGGTAGAGTAGTAGAAGTACCTGTTGGTGAAGCTCTTGTAGGAAGAGTTGTAGATTCTCTAGGAAATCCTATCGATGGTAACGGAATGATAGTAACTTCAGAATATAGAGCTGTAGAAGTAGAAGCTCCGGGAGTTATAGAGAGACAATCAGTAAAAAGTCCTATGCAAACAGGTATAAAGGCTATAGACTCTATGATTCCAATTGGAAAAGGTCAAAGAGAGTTAATTGTAGGAGACAGACAGACTGGAAAAAGTGCATTAGCAATAGATGCTATCATAAATCAAAGGGGTAAAAATGTAACTTGTGTTTATGTAGCTATAGGTCAAAAGCAGTCAACTGTTGCTAATATAGTTAATACACTAAAGGCTGAGGGGGCTATGGACTATACAATAGTTGTAGCTGCAACGGCATCACAATCTGCATCTCTTCAATATTTAGCACCTTTCTCAGGATGTTCAATGGCTGAATATTTTATGTATAAAGGTGGAGATGCACTTATAGTATATGATGATTTGTCTAAGCACGCTGTTGCTTATAGAACTATGTCATTATTACTTCGTAGACCACCAGGAAGAGAAGCTTATCCAGGAGATGTATTCTATCTTCACTCAAGACTTTTAGAAAGAGCTTCAAAACTTTCTGATGACTTAGGAGGAGGATCATTAACTGCTCTTCCAATAATAGAAACTTTAGCAGGAGATGTTACAGCATATATTCCTACAAATGTAATATCTATAACAGATGGTCAAATTTTCTTAGAATCTGACTTGTTCCATGCAGGTCAAAGACCAGCGGTAAATGCAGGTATATCAGTATCTAGGGTTGGAGGAAATGCGCAAATTAAAGCTATGAAACAAGTATCATCAACCCTTAGAATAGAACTTGCTCAATATAGAGAACTTGTGAACTTTACTCAATTTGGATCAGATTTAGATAAGGAAACTGTTAAGAGACTTGAAAAGGGTAAAAGACTTATAGAAATATTAAAGCAAGGACAATATGCTCCTATGGATGTAGAAAAGCAAGTAATAATAATATATTGCGGAGTGAATGATTTCTTAAGCGATATTCCAGTTCATAAGGTTAAAGCCTTTGAAAAGGAATTTTTAGAATATATAGGTACTCATTATAGAGACATCCCAAGTTCTATAAAAGAAAAACAAGAATTAGATTCAGAAATAAAAGAAAGACTTAATATGGCCATAACTGAATTTAAAAAAGTATTTTTAACTGAAATTTAGAGATATCACCTAAATTTTTAGGAGGTGAAAATATGGGCGTTGCAGGATTAGTTATTTTAAAAAAGAGAATAAAATCTATAGAGAATACAAAAAAGCTTACTAAGGCTATGGCCTTAGTAGCAACATCTAAACTAAAAAAGGTAAGGGTATCCTTATATACAAATGACACGTATTTTAAAAGCTATAGAGAAGTTATGAATGAAGTAATTCCATCACTGCCAAAAGAAAATAGATATATGCAATCCAATGGAAGTAAAAAGAAATTAATCATTGTTATAACTTCAGATATGGGAATGTGCGGTGCCTATAATAATAATGTTATAGATAAGCTTAAAGGGATAACTAAAGGCCATGAAGAGGATTATTTAATAGCAGTTATTGGTGAAAAAGGTAAAAGCTTAGCTAAGAGACATAGGATTAAGACATTAGATAAATATAATCAAACTATCTCTGATGTGCCTACAGCTACTGAAGCTAAGAGTATCTTTGAGTATAGCTTCAATATGTTTAGTGAAGAAAAAGTAGGAGAAGTAAGTATACTTTATACTTGGTTTAAAAATCCAATAGTAAAAGAACCAAAAGAGTGTAGATTATTGCCTCTTACTTTTGAAGAAAGCGAAGAAGACCATATTGGTGAAGATGAATTTGATATAGAAGGAAACAAAGAAGAGCTTATAGAGTCAATAGTACCATCCTATTGTAATGCAATGATACTTAATGCAATGATAAATTCTAAGGCTTCAGAACAGGGAAATAGAATGGAGACAATGAATAGTGCGACTCAAAATGCAGATGAATTAATAGCTTCTTTAAGGTTAAAATATAATAGGGTTAGACAAGGGGCTATCACTCAAGAGATTTCAGAAATTATTGGTGGAGCTCAAGCACAAAGTTAATAAGCCATTATATAGTAACCTATATAAAAAGTATAGATAGGAGGAGTTATATTTAACTTATATATTAATATAGTTAGATGTAGCGAATTAATATGGCACAACGTATTGGTAAAGTAGTTCAAATTATTGGACCAGTAATAGATATAAAATTTGACACAGACTCATTGCCTAACATTTATAATGCAATCCAAATTAAGATGGATGGTAGAGTTATTGTTGCTGAGGTTGAACAACATATAGGTGATGATATAGTTAGAACTATATCTATGGAATCAACAGAAGGACTTAAACGTGGAGTTAAGGCTATAGATACAGGAAGACCTATTGAAGTGCCTGTAGGAGAACAGGTACTTGGAAGATTGTTCAATGTATTAGGTCAAACTAAAGATGGAAAAGGTCCTCTTGATACTAATAATTATTATACAATTCATAGACCAGCTCCAAGCTTTGCTGAGCAATCTGTGGAACCAGAAATGTTTGAAACTGGCATAAAGGTTATAGATTTAATAGCACCATATCAAAAGGGTGGAAAGATAGGACTTTTTGGTGGTGCAGGAGTTGGTAAAACTGTACTTATACAAGAATTAATCAACAATATAGCTAGAGAACATGGTGGATTATCAGTATTCACTGGTGTAGGAGAGCGTACAAGAGAAGGCAATGACTTATACAATGAGATGCTAGATTCAGGGGTTATAAATAAGACAGCTTTAGTATTTGGACAAATGAATGAGTCACCAGGAGCTAGAATGAGAGTTGCACTTACAGGACTTACTATGTCTGAATACTTCAGAGATAAAGGTCAAGATGTATTATTATTTATAGATAATATATTTAGATTTACTCAGGCAGGTTCAGAGGTTTCTGCATTATTAGGTAGAATACCAAGTGCTGTAGGATACCAACCAACCCTAGCAACAGAGATGGGGGCATTACAAGAACGTATAACATCTACTAACAGTGGATCAATTACTTCTGTTCAAGCAGTATATGTTCCTGCTGATGACCTTACTGACCCAGCACCAGCAACAACATTTAGCCATCTTGATGCAACTACAGTTCTATCTAGAGCTATAGTAGAGCTTGGAATATATCCTGCGGTTGATCCATTAGAATCAAGCTCAAGAGTACTAGATCCTAGAATTGTTGGTGAGGAACATTATGAAATATCTACTCAAGTAAAGTACATTCTTGAAAGGTATAAAGAACTTCAAGATATTATAGCTATATTAGGTGTAGATGAATTATCAGATGAAGATAAAATTCTTGTTAATAGAGCAAGAAGAGTTCAAAGATTTTTATCTCAACCTTTTACAGTAGGAGAGCAATTCACTGGTTTAAAAGGTAGATATGTTCCTATAAAAGAAACAATAAGAGGATTCAAGGAAATATTAGAAGGTAAACATGATCATTTACCAGAGTCAGCATTCTTATTTGCAGGAACAATAGATGATGTTATAGAGAAAGCTAAGACTTTGGGTTAATATTATTTTGGATGTGATAAAATATGAAAAAGGTCTTTAAGCTTATAATAATTACTCCAGAGAGTGAGTTTTTTAAAGGAGATGCAGTCTCTTTAAACTGTGAAACTACAGAAGGCAGACTAGGAATTCTTCCAGATCATTCTGCTATAATTGCAGGACTTGTACCAACAATAACAACCTTTGAAGATGTAGATGGAAAGAAGTACAAAGTTAATACTTCTGACGGAGTCCTAAAGGTAAGGAAAAATAATGTTAGTATTCTCTGTACTATAGCACAATGGGTAGAATAAATTTCGGTACCATATATTTCAAATATTTATATAAACAGAGTTCTTAGCTTCTTCGAAGCTTAGAACTCGTTATCCAGGGACGTAGCAGCTCTTTACTGCCACTTTGAAGAAGATGGGAGTATTAGAGCTGGTAGTCATCGGACAAACTAAAAGGAGCACATTAAATGATATGAAAATCATTTAATGTGCTCCTTTAAATTACCTTGGAATAAAATTCAACAATAATTCAAAATAATAAAAATATTTTGAGAATAGTATTGCTATATATAGTATTACTACATATAATAATATTATACATATTAAGTAAAAGGAGGGGTGTTATTGGAAATGGATAAAGAGTTATTAAAAGGGTTTATAGACATTTTAATTTTATCTATTATTAAAGGTAATGATTATATTTATGGATATAACATAATGAAACTAGTTAATATAGCTGCTGAAGATAATTTTGAACTTCAAACAGGAACTTTATATATAGCTTTAAAAAGATTAGAAAAACAAAATTTTATCACATCTAAAGTAATAGAAGGAGATAATGGAATTAAAAGAAGGCATTATTTAATTACAAAAGAAGGTGAAGTTCAACTTAATAAATTGAATGGAGATTTTAATAAGATAACAGAGCTTATTTTAAAGTTTAGAGAGGGGGCAGTTAATGGTGAATAATCTAAGTATTAAGTTAAAGAGGAAAATAAATAGATACTTAAGAAAGCTCTTTAGTTCAGCTTTTGAAGATACATTAGAAGTTAAAGAATTAAAGGAAGAATTAAAAAGTTACATTATAACTGAAGTTAGTGATTTAGTAGAATCAGGTAAATCTGAGGAGAAGGCTTTTGAAATAGCTAAAAATAATATAGGGAATAATTCTGACTTTGAGGAAGGAATATCAGGTATATTTAATAATACTAAATATTTATTTATCCTTAAATCTAGTTATGTATGTATGATTATATATATAATTATTCAATTGCTTGTGCGACTAAAGATTATAGGCATTATAGATATATCACATTATAACCTTAGAATCATGTCTAAATTTAGTTTTATAGTATTCATAATAGGAACTATCATATTTTTTATATGGACATTTATGAATTTTATTTTTACAAGTCGAACCTTTAAGTTTAAGATTCAAGCTATTGTTATAAATATCTTAAATATTTTTATTAGTATGTTATGGGTTATGGCTTCTAAAGGGATAGTCAATGTTTTTAGAGTAGAAAAAAGTTTTTATATAGCGTTATTTTTAGATATGATTTTATATTTTACTGTATATAGTAAAAAGGTTTTTAAATTTAAATAAAATTAGGATGTGTGAATTATGATAAAAAAGATTATATCAGCAATAATGTCATTCATGATGGTAGGCATGTTTTTAGTAGCCTGCACACCGAAGAAAGATGATGCAGAAGAAAACATAAGAGGATTTATAGAAAGGCACTATGTAGCAGATAAAGATGATTTAGAAGCCTGTGGTGATTATGTTAAAAATGGAATTGGTATAGGGGACAATTTAAACAAAAAAGATAAAGAGATGGCAGAGTATATGACTGAAGAAGGATTTGATGGATATAGAATTAATAGAACTCTTTTTTATAGATTTAAACTACTTTATGAAAAAAATTGCACATCAGAAATAAAAGATGTAGAGATAGTGGAAAAAGAAAAGTCAGATGATATGAGAAGATTTAATGTTAAGTTCAATTGGATTATAAAAAATGATAAAGATGAGATAGTTAAGGAGCATAAGGTAGATAAAGATATATATCTTTCAGAAGAACATGGTAGTTGGCTTATAAACCAGTATAACAAGTTAGAGATATTATATGGTGACTTTAACTTTAATATGGTATAGTTAATATTTTTATATAGATTAATCCAACCTTATCTTAAATATGTACCATAGAGGGAGAAAATAGAAAGATAATTTATGTGATTTCATAAATTATCTTTTTATTTTCTACATTACGTTGAAAAGTAATTTATTTATGAACACATTTTAAAAGTTGCTATATATTATTAGTATAAATAAAAATATAACTTATTACATTATATGTAAATATGAATAAAAAAAGTAAAAAGGTTAATGATTTAATATAAGTGGATTTATTCTTATATTAAGGTGGGATATGTATGAAGTTATATATTAAGTTATTAATTGTGGTGATGTTCACATTAAGCATATTAATTATACGGGATAAAACCTTTTATGGGAAGAGTGAAGAGGATATGTTTAGTGGAATATTAAATAGTGTAAATGCTTCTACTGAGGAATATGTAGTGGAGGGCAGGTTTTATAGTCAAGAAAGTAAAGAAAATATATATGAAACTATAATAACTAATATAGAAAAGGCTATGGGACAAGTTTACCAAGAAGTTAATAAGGACTTAAGTTTTAAAATAGATTATAACCATGAAGAATATGATGGAAGGATTTCAATAGCTGATTATGGTAAAGGATATGATGTTGTACTAAGAATTTCTATTTGTAAACCTAATTTAGATATTGATGAAGAAAAAACTGTAGAAAAGAAAATTAAAGAAATTTTATCCCCAATTAGTAGTAAGGTGGAATACTCGCTATATGTAAAAAGTAAAATCTTAAACGGCACAATAGATGAAACAAGAGATGTGATTTTAAAGCAATTATATTTAAATAAAGCACAAAATATTGATGAAGTAGAAATAAGTAATGGATATAGTATTATAAGCAATACAAATTTATACGATAAAGAAATAATACTAGGTGAGGAGATAGATTTTAACTGTGCTATAGTTAGATATTCCTCAGGATGCTATTTAATAATGGGGACACCTGTAATCAGGATAACATACTAAGAAATAGCATTTTAAATGGAGGATTAACATGAGTAAATTTTATATAAATGGAAACCGTAGATTAAAAGGGAGTGTAAACATAAGTTCAGCCAAGAATGCTGTATTACCAATACTAGTGTCCACTATACTAACAGATAGTGTATCAACCATCAATGGATCACCTATGCTAGAAGATGTATTTGTACTATGTGAGGTATTAAGATCTCTTTCAGCAGAGGTTAATATAGATAGAGATAATAATAAAATTGATATTAATACAAAAAACTTAAAATATGAAGGTATAGATAATGACTTAGTAAGAAAAATGAGAGCATCTTTCCTAGTTATAGGAGCTATGGTAGCTAGATTTGGAAAGGCAAAAATTTCTCTGCCTGGAGGATGTAAAATAGGATCTAGACCTATAGATTTGCATTTGAAGGGACTAAAAGCTTTAGGAGCAACAATTAAAGAGGAACACGGATATGTTGAAGTAGTTGCAGAACAATTAGAGGGTAATACAGTTTATTTAGACTTCCCATCTGTGGGAGCCACAGAGAACTTGATGATGGCTGCAACTCTTGCTAAAGGAGATACTTTTATAGAGAATGCAGCTAAGGAACCTGAGATAGTAGACTTAGCAAATTTTTTAAATAAAATGGGGGCTAAGATTCAAGGTGCAGGAAGTGGTAAGATATGCATAACAGGAGTAAAAAGATTAGAAGGAGTTTCGTATACGCCTATATTTGATAGGATTGAAGCAGGAACATTTATAATAGCAGCACCCATTACAAAAAGTAAAATTACAATAGAAGGTGTGGATGAAGAACATCTCAAGTCAGTGATAGTTAAATTACGTGAAATGGGTGTTAAGATTGATGTATTCGGAAATAAAATTGTTGTAGATGGAGATGTAGAATTAAAACCCACAGATATTATGACTATGCCTCATCCAGGATTTCCAACAGATATGCAATCACAAATGATGACATTATTAAGTATTACCCATGGAAGAAGTAGTGTGACAGAAACTATATTTGAAAATAGGTTTATGCAGGTGGCAGAGTTAAGAAGGATGGGAGCTAATATTAATGTTAACGGAAGAATTGCGACAATAGAAGGTGTTAAAGAGCTTACAGGAGCTGAAGTAGTAGCACCAGATCTTCGAGCAGGAGCAGGACTGGTTTTGGCAGGTTTATGTGCTAAGGGTGAGACTATAGTAGATCACATATACCATATAGATAGAGGATATGTAACAATAGAGGATAAACTCAATGCCCTAGGCGCAGAAATAACTAGAATATAATTATACTTTATATAGCTCAGCTTTTAATTTAAGGCTGGGCATTTTTATATTTACAAAATTATAAGCATATTACCATAAATATAATAATAAATATAACTAAGTCTATCTAGTATAGGAGAGAAGTTTATTTATTAGGAGGAAGAAAAGTGAAGTACTATGGGAGGATTAAAATAAATATTAATTATGATAAAGCTATAGTTGTTATTAAACCAATATTGATGGTGGCTATTTATTCAGCAGTATTACTAGGATTTCTAATATTATCCTATAAATTGATATTAGGTGAAGGAGGTAATATAGGTAAAAAAGGAAATGACTCATCACAGGCTATAGAAGTGATGCAATCTAAAAATAAAGGTGAGAAATCAAATAAGGGCATTTCCTTTAAGCTAGATGTAGATACAATAAAGGTTTATTTGACAAAGGAAAATAGGATTATAGAGGTGCCTTTAGAAGAATATATTAAGGGAGTAGTATGTAGTGAGATGCCATTAAACTTTAATAAAGAGGCTTTGAAGGCACAAGCTATAGCAGCAAGGACATATACCTTAGCTCATACAAAAGCTGTATCAAGTGGATGTGCCAATGGAAGAGGAGCAGATTTGTGTGATACTGTTCATTGTCAGGTATATACACCCAAAGAAGTAAAAATAGCTCAGTTAGGTATAGGTGGAGAAAATAAATGGAAACTAGTTGAAGATGTGGTGAATGAGACTAGAGGACAAGTGTTAACATATAATAATGAATTAGTATTGGGGGCGTATTATTTCTCTACAAGTAGTGGAAAAACTGAAAATGTTGAAGATGTATTTTCTACAGCACTACCTTATCTTAGAAGTGTTGAAAGTTTAGGTGAAGATATTGCACCAAGATATAAAAGTACGGAAACTATAGACATAAACAGATTTGCGCAAGTGGTTAATAGCAGTTATAGTAATGCAAATTTATCACCAGCTAATCTAGAAGATCATATTAAAGTAAATAATTATACAGATGGTGGGTCAGTGAAAGAAATAACCCTTGGTAATGTTACTATAACAGGGGTTAAATTTAGACAGTTGTTTGGATTGAATTCCGCTAACTTCTCTTTAGAGTTTTTAAATAATCAAGTTGTTATAAATTGTAATGGCTTTGGTCATGGAGTAGGTATGAGTCAATGGGGAGCTAATGTAATGGCTAGTCAAGGCAAGAGTTGTGAAGAGATTTTAAAACATTATTATACAGGTATTGAAATAAAAAAAATCAATGAAAATTAGAAAGAAATAGGGCTTTTGCCCTATTTTTTTAGTTTTTAGCAAAAAAATATGAAAAAAATGAGATAAATAAGAAAAAAATTTTCTTATAGTGTATTAATTTCCCAATAAACGTCCACAATACTGATGGAGGTGTTTTTATGAACAATAAACTTAACAAAGTGAAGCAATTTTTCAAAAAAGAAGGCTTCTATGTAATTTTATTTGTTTGTCTATGTGCTGTTGCTACAGTTGCAGCTATAACAGCTGGAAGAAATAACAATAAAAATTCTGAAGAAGATAAAGTAGCATTAGAACAAACAGAAAAAGAAGTTGTAACTCAACCAGAAAAACCTGAGAATGCACTACAAGTTAAAGAGGAGCTTGAGCCAGTACCAACAGTTAAGAATAATGATACTGCAGCAGTTTCATCTCAAACTAAAGTTAGTTTTAAAAATCCAGTAGAGGGTACTTTAGGTAGAGCATATTCTGAAGATCCAGTATATTGGGCAACAACTAAGAGTTATAAAAATCACTTAGCTATGGATGTTAAAGCTGCAGAAGGTTCAGCAGTTGTAGCAGTAAGTGCTGGAGTGGTTAAAAAAGTAGATGCAAATACAGAAGGTACCTATGTAGAAATAGACCATCAAAATGGACTAACTACAATATATGGAAACCTTAAAGAACAGGTTCTAGTTAAAGCTGGAGATAAAGTTACAGCTGGTAAAGAAATAGGAGCTGTAGGTAAAACTACAAACCTTGCATATGAGGAATATGGAGATTATCTTCACTTCCAAGTATTACAAGATGGAAAAGAAGTAGACCCAGCTAAATATGTTAGTTATAAGAAATAACTAAAATAGAATTAATATTCTTGCTAGCTTTAAAACTTTAAAGTAAAAGGCTAGCAAGAATGTAATTTAAATAAGGAAGTTAGCATATTTATAATTATAGAAGGGTTAAGGAGGTAACGCTTTGAAAGACTATATTGAAGATAGAGTACTAGAAGTAGCAAAATATATAATAGAATCCGAGGCTACAATAAGAAAAACAGCATCGGTATTTGGTGTAAGTAAAAGTACAATCCATAAGGATATGACTGAGAGATTACCTAAAATAAATGCTCAAATAGCAGAGGAAGCAAAAAACATCTTAGATCTAAATAAAGCTGAAAGACACATTAGAGGTGGAAAAGCTACTAAAATGAAATATAAAACAATTGAAGGTTAGGTAGAATAGTAATATAATAGGTGTATATTGTTTTAGTAAATATTGTATAGTATTTCAATAAGAAGAAAATACTAGAGAGCAGGAGTGAATTTTAAGATGTTTTTTTTCGGTGTAGGAACAGATATGGGAATAGACCTAGGTACGGCTACAGTACTGGTTTACACAAAGGGTAAGGGTATAATACTAAAAGAACCTTCAGTTGTAGCAATAGATAAAAGTGCCAATAAGGTCTTAGCAGTAGGTGAAGAAGCTAGAAAAATGATAGGTAGGACGCCAGGAAATATTGTTGCAATTCGTCCACTTAGAGATGGGGTAATATCAGATTATGATGTTACAGAAAAAATGTTAGAGCACTTTATTAAAAAAGCTTGCGGTAAGAGAAAGATGTCAACACCAAGAGTTGTAATGTGCGTACCATGTGAGGCTACTGAAGTAGAAAGAAGAGCTGTTGAGGATGCGGCAAGAAATGCAGGAGCTAAAAAGGTTTTATTAATTGAAGAACCTTTGGCAGCAGCTATAGGAGCGGGGTTAGACATAACTAAAGCTAGTGGGAATATGGTTATTGACATAGGTGGAGGTACCACCGATATAGCAGTAATTTCTCTAGGAGGAATGGTTGTAAGAGAGTCTATTAAAGTTGCTGGAGACGATTTTGATGATGCTATAATTCGTTACATAAGGAAAAAGCATAAATTAATGATTGGAGAAAGAACAGCAGAAGAACTTAAAATAAACATTGGATGCGCATATCCTAAAGATGAGGACATTAAGGCAGAGATAAGAGGAAGAGATCTTATAACTGGACTACCTAAAAATATCACAGTTTGTTCTAGTGAGATGGAAGAGGCATTAAAAGAAGCTGTTACTTCCATAGCTGAATGTGCACATTCTGTACTAGAAAAAACACCACCTGAACTGGCTGCAGATATAGCTGATAAAGGTATAATAATGACTGGTGGAGGAGCTTTATTAGATGGATTAGACAAACTCATTGAAAAAGTTACTAATGTACCAGTATATGTAGCAGAAGATTCAGTATCTTGTGTAGCTGTTGGAACAGGAAAAATGCTTGACTATGTAGATAAGTTAGACGATTCGTTTACAGGATATAATGTTTCAATAAATAGTTAAGATGTACAAGTTAGAATATTAAACCTATATTTTAAATTATGTAAATAAATTTATATGATGTCCAACAATAGAAGTTAAAAATAAAGGTTATATAAATATAAAAATGTGATTTAATATACCTACTATGCAAAAAAATATTTGTATAGTAGGTATATTTTATTTTGTATCATTTCTAGTTGGTGTAAGTAACTCATTTTCTATGAAAGGGAGAGTTAATAAAAACTATAATTATATCTTCGAAATTAATGGTTGTTAAAAAGATTTTAATAGTATAAATAAGTCCATGTACTGTATATAATATCTAGGTAATAATCGTTCATCATTAATCACATAATGAGCTGAGATAATACCCATGAACAAGTCCTTGAGTTATTACTTTAGAGATTTCCAAAATTAGATTTAATCGTATATTTCTACTTGTAAAGGGTTCATCAATATCGCTAGAATCGACAATACCTATTATTGATATATCACCTACGGGAGAAAGAGATTTACCAACACCTTTTCCAGGATTAATGGGGTAATCTCGAACTTGTATCTCGCCAATTTTATTAGGAGGACCAAGACAAGCATCGATACCAATAATTTTAGAATCTGGATGTTTTAATTTTATATCCGATAGTTTACTATCTAAATTTAATGCGTGTATAGGATTAGCTATAGTTCCATAGACTGGCAATGGGAAAAATTTTTCTTCTAACATGCTACCAATAAGAGGACCTAAGCAGTCTCCAATGCATCTATCAGTTCCTATACAAACAATAATTGTGTTTGCATTTAATTCATCTTTTAAAAAGTTGGATAAGGTATAATAACCTAATGAATCTTTGTAATGAATCTTAACTTTGCTCACAGAAACACCTCCATATGAATTTATATGAAGCAACTTCGGTATAAATTCTAAAAAATATGGAATAATTTAGATAGTTTTTATTTAAGGAGGATATGTTATGAATAGAAAGGGATATTCTGTAATCATAATTCTATATACAATAGTAAATATAATAGCGTTAGTGAGCTTTAATATAAGTAATGAAAACTTATATTACAAAGAGGAAAATAAGGTTATAGCTAAAAGCAGTGAGAAAGCTGAAAATTATAATAAAGAAATTACTACTGGTATAGAAAAGGAGAATATGGATGCAAATACTTCACAGGATTTAATTAAGAATAATGGGGTTAATGAAACTAGTGTATCAGATGAAGAATTAAAAAAAAGAAGAATTGAAGCTAATAGAGAAAGGCAAAATCAGCTAAATCAAATTTATAAGAGTGATAATGAAATAGTTAAAACTGATGAAATCGAGTTTGACAAATATAATAAGCAGGTTAAGGAAAAAAACAAAGTAATGAAGGTACCACCAGAAGAATTAATAGATGAGTTAACAATTTCAGAGAAGGCAAAGATAATAGGTATATGCAAAGCGTTGAATGAAGAAGACTATTCAGAGATAAACGAATTCCTTACTTATAATAATGAACGATTAGCTGTATTAAGAACTCTCAATGTAATAGAGCGTAAGGTAGATGAAGAGCAAATAGAAGAATTAAAGAAAATATTTTCTAAATATATAGATATGGACAAAGTAGAAGGAAATTAATTATATAAATAACTATTTAAATATAAACTTATACTTATAGTTCTCTAGGAAAATAGATATCTAGTTTCCTAGAAAACTATAAAAATAGTTGTTCTGTTCATGCGAGTTTCAGGTATTATCCTGTAAGAAATAAATTAAATATATTGAAATAATAGTTTATTATTAATGCTTTTAATTAGTATAATGATTTAAATTTAAGTGACGAAATGCCTAAAATGAAAAAATTATGATTAATTGAGAAAAAAACAATAAAATTTTTATAAAAATATTGAAAAAAGGGGTTGAAAAAAAATCAATATAATTGTATACTAAGTCTTGTCAGTTTAGTGACATTTTTATTTATGTAAAAGATTGGGAATTAGCTCAGGTAAGCTAATGTGAAAATCTAGTTATATTAAAATTATGGAGGAGTTCCCGAGTGGCCAAAGGGGGCAGACTGTAAATCTGTTACGTTTCGTTTCGATGGTTCGAATCCGTCCTCCTCCACCATATAAGGTCGCATAGCTCAGCTGGGAGAGCACCTGCCTTACAAGCAGGGGGTCACAGGTTCGATCCCTGTTGCGACCACCATAGTGAATTTAAATTCATTAAACTACACAAATTATATAATATGCTGGCATGGCTCAACGGTAGAGCAGCTGATTTGTAATCAGCAGGTTGTAGGTTCGATTCCTATTGCCAGCTCCATAAATGGAGGAGTTCCCGAGTGGCCAAAGGGGGCAGACTGTAAATCTGTTACGTTTCGTTTCGATGGTTCGAATCCGTCCTCCTCCACCATATAAGACACTAAGTTTACTTAGTGTCTTATTTTATTTCTAATAAAAGATAAAATAAGAATTGAATAAGTGTTTTATATTAATTGAATAAATCTGTTTATTAAGTTTAGAATATATTTAATGGCATATATAAAGTTGTTATAATGGTAAATATTAATTATTTATATTAATAGATAAGTGTGTTGACAGTTAAATTTCCCTATGCTATTATCTATGTATAAATTAATAATATAACTCTTATCAAGAGTGGTGGAGGGACAAAGGCCCAATGAAACCCAGCAACCGGCTATTAAAAGCAATGGTGCCAATTCCTGCAGTATTTTCTGCAAGATAAGAAAGTTTAGTTTGAAATATACTAACCTCTTCTTGTCTGATAAGAAGAGGTTTTAATTTTAAGTGTCGGTAATATCTAAATATTTAAGGAGGAAAATTCAATGAGAAGATTATTTACGTCAGAATCAGTAACTGAAGGACATCCAGATAAAATGTGTGATCAGATATCTGATTCAATACTAGATGCCATATTGGAAAAAGATCCCAATGCTAGGGTAGCTTGTGAAACTGCAACTACTACAGGAATGGTTCTTGTAATGGGAGAAATAAGTACAAACTGCTATGTAGACTTCCAAAAGGTTGTTAGAAATACAGTTGAAGAGATTGGATACAATAGAGCAAAATATGGATTTGATTGCAATACATGCTCAGTATTAACATCTATAGATGAGCAATCAGGTGATATTGCTATGGGAGTTGATGAAGCTTTAGAAAGTAAAGCAGGTCAAATGAACAATGATGAAGCTACAGGTGCTGGAGATCAAGGTATGATGTTCGGATTTGCTACAAATGAAACTGAAGAATATATGCCTCTTCCAATTGCTATGGCTCATAAATTATCAAGAAGACTAGCAGAAGTAAGAAAAAATGGAACTTTATCTTACTTAAGACCAGATGGAAAAACTCAAGTAACTGTAGAGTATGAAGACAATAAGCCAGTTAGAATAGATACTATAGTAATTTCAACTCAGCATTGTCCAGATGTTACAAGAGAACAAATTGAGAAGGATTTAAAAGAGCATGTTATAGCTCCGATAGTACCTGCTGATTTATTGGATGCAAGCACAAAATACTATATAAATCCTACAGGTAGATTTGTTATTGGAGGACCTCAAGGAGACTCAGGTCTTACAGGTAGAAAAATAATAGTAGATACCTATGGTGGATCTGGTAGACATGGCGGTGGGGCTTTCTCAGGAAAAGACCCAACAAAGGTAGATAGATCTGCTGCTTATGCATCAAGATGGGTAGCTAAAAACCTAGTAGCTGCTGGTGTTGCTGATAAGCTAGAAATACAACTTGCATATGCTATTGGTGTTGCTAGACCAGTATCTATACAAATTGATACTTTTGGAACTGGAAAACTTTCAGAAGATAAAATAGTAGATATAGTTAATAAAGTTTTTGACTTAAGACCATCATCTATTATAAAAGAATTAGATTTAAGAAGACCTATATATAAACAAACTGCTGCTTATGGTCACTTTGGAAGAAATGACTTAAACCTACCATGGGAGCAATTAAATAAGGTTGAAGAAATAAAGAAATATATATAAGTAATTAAAGATATATATTTACCAATAAGAATCCACATTAACAATATGATTTGTTAGTGTGGATTTTTTAAGTAGAGAACCCAAATCTACGATTTGGTGTGAATCACTTACTCAGCGAAGGTACTGAGTCGAGTTTCATTAAAAAGACTATAATTAAATTTGCATAGATTATGAAATTTAACAAGGATAATTATTTTTACTTTAAACTGAGTCATATTACTAAATCTTATTATATTATTAATATATATGAGATATAATTTGGTATAATAATAGTTATAGATAGATAATAATAGGTATTAGGAGAGATTTTATGATAACCATTGAAGGGATAGTTGAAACAATTGTATTTAGAAATGATGATAATGGGTATACAATATGTAAACTAAGGTGTGATAAGGAAGTTGTCACCATTGTTGGAACAATACCATTTATAAATGAATCCCAAGAATATAGTGTTCAAGGAGAGTGGACTGTTCATCCTAAGTTTGGTAAGCAGTTTAAAATAGAAAGCATACATGAAATAATACCTACAACTACTAGTGGCATCGAAAAATATTTAGCTAGTGGAGTCATTGAAGGTATAGGAAAGGTTACAGCAAAAAAAATAGTAGAATTTTTTGGAGAAGATACAATAAAAATATTAGATAGTAATATAGAAAAGCTTGAAGAGATTCCTGGCATAGGTAAAAAGAGGATAAATACCATTATGAAATCTTATTTAGAGCAGAGGGTTACTAAGGATATTATTATTTTCTTTCAAAGTTATGGCATAACTGTTAATATGGCCATGAAGATTTATAAGAAGTTTGGAGTTAACTGCATAAATATAGTTAAGGATAATCCATATATATTAACAGAATACATAAGTGGAATTGGGTTTAGAACAGCGGATTCCATAGCTAAGAGCTTGGGCATAGAGAAGGATTCTCTATTTAGAATAAAAAGTGGAGTCATATATATAATTAATGAATTTTGTGCTATAGGAAATACCTTTATACCTATGGATAGATTAAGGGATAAGGGAATGAAACTTCTGGAGATAGACAGTGAGAAATTTGATGAAGGAGTTTATGAACTGATAATTGATGGAAAGATTAAGGTA
The DNA here is from genome assembly GCF_002419845.1 of Clostridium sp. UBA5712. Taxonomy (NCBI): domain Bacteria; kingdom Bacillati; phylum Bacillota; class Clostridia; order Eubacteriales; family Clostridiaceae; genus Clostridium; species Clostridium sp. UBA5712. The sequence continues at coordinate 170,112 of NZ_DIGW01000015.1, forward strand.
GAGGTAGTAGATAATATAGATGCGGTATATAATATGTCCTATCTTTATCTAGAGATGTCTGTAACACGTAAAATAGTAGAACTAGCCACTACTAATTATGATAAATTAAGTTTAAATGTAAATGAGAAAATTAATGACTTTGAAAGTAAAGTAAATATTAAATTAGCCAATTCTCAAAAAGAAGCTATAGAGGGTGCTTTTTTTAATGGGATAGAGGTTATAACAGGGGGACCTGGAACAGGAAAGACAACAATTATAAATTGCATTGTAAGTATTTTTGAGAGTTTAGGACTTAAGGTATTTATGGCTGCACCTACAGGAAGGGCAGCGAAAAGGATGGCTGAAGCTACAGGTAGAGAAGCAAAAACTATCCATAGACTTTTGGAAATAGGAAGTTATAGTGAAGAAGAGGTAGATGAAATAGAAAATGAAACATCTGCCATAGAGTGTGATGTTTTAATAGTGGATGAAGCCTCTATGGTAGATATAAGTCTTATGAATGCTCTTTTAAAAGCAATGCAAGTGGGAACTAGACTAATAATAGTAGGAGATGTGGATCAGCTACCATCAGTGGGACCAGGAAATGTTCTTAGGGATATCATAGAAAGCGATGCAGTAAAAGTTGTAAGACTTAATGAGATATTTAGACAAGGACAAGAAAGTATGATAGTACAAAATGCCCACTTAATAAATGAAGGAAAGATGCCTATTTTAAATACCAAAAATAGTGATTTCTATCTTGAAAGAGCTGCAGATAGTGAAGTGATGTTAGAAAAAATCATTGGATTAGTGAAAACGAGACTTCCTAAGTTTAATGTGGAATGGGATAGTGTTAGAGATATACAAGTATTATCACCTATGCGTAAGGGGATTATGGGAATAGATAATTTAAATATACAACTTCAGCAAGTGTTAAATCCTAAAAGTAAAGATAAGGATGAAGTTGAGATTAAAGATATGATTTTTAGAGTAGGAGATAAGGTTATGCAAATTAAAAATAACTATACTCTAAAGTGGAGCAAAAATAATTCCAGTGAAGAAGGTAAGGGTGTATTTAATGGAGATGTGGGGTATATAACAGAAATTAGTGAGGATGAGGATAAGATTACTGTATGCTTTGAAGATGATAAAATCGTAGAATATGAGGAAAGCGACTTAGATGAAATAACTTTAGCTTATGCAGTTACTATCCATAAGAGCCAAGGAAGTGAATTTCCTGTAGTTATTATGCCTATGTTTATGGGACCACCGCTACTGATGAATAGAAATTTACTTTACACTGGAATAACTAGGGCTAAGAAGTTAGTTGTATTGGTAGGTAATTCTAAAGTGGTTGAATTTATGAAAGATAACAATAGAAGTTTTGAGAGATATTCAGGACTTAAATGGAGAATAAGAGAGATAATTCATATGTAGGTAGGAGCGATTTTATGTCATTTATAAAAACCAATAGAGAGATAGTGGAGGCATCAAAGAAATCTATAGAAGATACCATATTAGATGGCGCTAAAAAGAAGATGCATAAAATAAATATAATTTCTGCATTAAATAATAAAAAACAAATCTTTAATAAGGTATTTAACTGGTGCTTTAAAGAAAGTAAAAAGATATTATATATAATAAATACAGATATAGAAGAGGTAAAGATATTAGGATTCATTAATAAAAATTTTATAAATTCTATTGAAGGTGAGAATGATATAGCATATACAGGTAAAGTTAATATATGTACCCACAGTAGAGCCTTATACTTAAAGGAGAAATTTGACTTTATTATATATGATGAAATAAATTCTAGGCCTATATATAGCAATGAATCTATAAATAAGCTAATGGAGTATCTATGTAATAACTATGGAACTATGATTAGTTATTCCATGGAACCAATTTTTCACAATGAGGTAATATTATATAATTTAAGAAAAGATAAACAAGTTCCTATTGCTGAACCTAGGGTTATGGTAACTAGAGTAAATATAGAAGAAGAAATACCTATGAGTGTATATGAATACCTAGAGTGGTCAATAAATACTAATAAGAAGGTTTTAATATATACTCCAGATGATGAGAAAACTCATAAGGTTTATAATTATCTTTCTAATATAGACCATAAGCTTACAAAAAATATATTTAAAGATATAACAGGAGATAGTGACAAGAAGGAACTGTCTAAATTTTTACTAGCAGAGTATGGTATATTGGTTACTAATAATTATAATGAGAACTATTATGAAGTGCATCCTTTGAATATTATGATTTTTTTTGCAGATAATGATAACTTTAATTATAAGGATTTGGTTTATATATCTAGTAAGATAAATAGAAGATCTATGACAGAGCGAGAAGAGGTTATTTTTCTTTGCAATAGTGAAACTGAGGATATGGATAGATGTAAAAATATTTTAAGGGAGTTAAATAAAAGAGCTTGGGAAGAGGGAGTTTTGAAATTATAAAACAGATAGTAGATAATATATTGTCCACTATATATGGGATAGATGATAAATGTATAATATGTGATGAATATGAAGATAAGGATTATATTTGTGAAAAATGTAAAAAGAGCATTAATATAATTAATCTAGAGTCCTCAATAACTCACCAAGATGATGAATTTATAAGCTATTCTTTAGGATTCTACGGCTATGAATTAAAGAAATTGATTTTAAAACTTAAATACAATAAGAGTTTTTTAGCAGGAAAAATATTAGCAGGTTATATGAGTGATTTTATATTAGAAAATTTAAAGGATAAGATAGATATATTAACCTTTATTCCAAGTAGTAAATCTGCTTTAAAAAGTAGAGGGTTTAATCAATGTGAAGTACTTTGTAAATATATAAGTAAAAATTGTGAAATTCCTTACAAGGAATTGATTTATAAAGCAAGTGATAGTGCAGATCAAATTGGATTAGACAATATAAAAAGATGGGAAAATATAAAGGGTTCTTTTATAGTTAAAAATAAAAAAGAAATAGAAGGAAAGAGAGTACTCATTATCGATGATGTAATCACATCTGGAGCTACAGCTTTTTATGCGGCAAAAGCTATTAAGGAAATAAAGGCCAATGAAGTTTTTATATTGACAGTGGCAAAAAGTAGAGTATAATATAAGAGTCGGGTTTGTGGTTGAAAGTCGATGCCAGTCGCAGGCGAAACGATCCACGTAAGTTAAATAAAATGTTTAATGAGCATGGTGCGGCTTAGAAGTAAGTCCTACCGTATTATAATGCGAGAGGGTTAGTAGTGAGAGGGTAATTCTGGGTAGCAAAAGCTCCAGTAGGCGAGTGTGGGGTCAAAGACCAGGTCAAACGACATAAAGTGCCCTATTTTTAAGGGTTTGCAGGTTTACGGACCTGCACTTTTTTTATGTTTTTTTAAGAATTCCCGACCTATTCCCGACCTAGAAAGCAAAAATGACATCTATTTAGGTACACTTATCCTATAATTTTGAAGAGCTTTCTTAGTGTTTTCTTTATTTATATGGGTGTAAATCTTATGAGTAATCTCAGAACCTTTTTTATGACCAACTATATCTTATATAATATATAATAGGTTCTAGAACACCATCAATAAATTAAATTTATTTTTATAAGGTTATTTGGAAGAATTTCGAAATTGCTATTTTTAAATGTATTTTTTAAATAACTGTTCTCTTTAGAAGTTTTATATGATTCAATAAAATTTTTAGCAGCATTACCTGCTATTATTATATATTCATCTTCTTGATATATAGAGTAATTACCATGGAATGTAGGTGCATTTAAATCCTTTTTAAAGAAAAAATATACTCTTTTATAAAATTTAGAACTTATTTCATCAGGATCGCCACTAAGAAAGCTATCATAAAAACGATTAACTATTATTATATTCTTATTTTGTAATCTATTTATTTCATATGTGCCGATATAATTATGAAGAACAGATATTGAATAAATAGTTACTAGTATAAGCGTAAATTTTAATACATTTTTATCTCTTTTTATTTTTACATATATAGTTGCTATACATATATAGACTGTTAGATATGCATATATATATAAGTTATTCATAAGTGTAATTCCATTACTTTTTATAACTATAATTATAATTGGCATAACAAACAAAAGAGTAAGAGAGATATTTTTTATTATTTCATTAATCTTTTTCATATTAGCCTCCATTACATATAATAAATATTTTATTATAATATATAATTTTAAACATTTAAGTATATAAGTAGAAATAGAAAAGGTTAGAATAAAATTATCATTATAAAATACGGGAAATTAAATTCTAGTTTTTGTGGTAAAAAGTTATTTTTGAATATTACTTTATATTTTGTGATACTAATGAGCAATCTTTTAGACTGCCTTTTATTTATTTAAAATTGAAAATTTATTTATGGTTAATTATAAGATGTGATTCTAGATGTTATTAATAAATTATGTAACAATTAGTTATTTGATATGTTATATCCAGCACATGTAATTTTATTATAACATAAAATATGAAAAAAATCATATACTATGTAAAGGCGATATAAGTCGTAGAGTGAAGGAAAAGTAAGCTAGAAAAGGCTAGAAAGAAAACTTTTCAGAATATTAAGTAAAGTCTTCTTGCAAGTATTTATAGTAAAGCTTAAAATATAATTACAAAATAGAAATATTAAAAGGAACCACAATAATCCTTTTTAATATGAGGGGAGCTGGAATTATGAAAGTTAGAGTTATAGGAAGAAATATCGAGGTTACTGAAGGGCTTAGAGCTGCAGTAGAAAAGAAGTTATCAAAATTGGATAAATTCTTTGTAAATAATGAGAATGCTACAGCTACACTAAGTGTGGAGAAGAATATACACAAAATTGAAGTAATAATTCCGTTTAACAGTGCATTATTAAGAGCAGAAGTAAGAAATGGAGATATGTATAATGCAATAGATACTGTAATTGACAAGCTTGAAGGTCAAATAAGAAAACAAAAAACTAAGCTTGAAAGAAGAAATTATGACAATTCTTTAAGATTTAATAATATAGAACGCTATGCTGACTATGATGAAGAAAAAGAGCCAAGGATAGTAAAGACTAAAAGATTTGCCATAAAACCTATGAGCCAAGAAGAAGCAGTGTTACAAATGGAACTTTTAGGACATGATTTCTACGTATTTATGAATGGCGATACAGAGGAAGTAAATGTTGTTTATAAAAGAAAAGATGGAAATTATGGTTTAATTGAACAAGATTTCTAAATTTAATTTTAAAGAAAAGTTAAAAATATACTTATTATATTAATAAAAACTCTATGGCATTAGCTATAGAGTTTTTTATAGTAACAGAAATTATTAATTCTATGTTAAAATAGAGCTTTAATTTACTTATTTTGGATGAAAATTATAGGTATAAAGTTGAAGTGAGAAAGAATAACTGATATAATCTTAATTAGTATTTATGTGATGATTATAGCTAACAAACCTTAGATAGAAAGAGTGAGGATGATTTTAGATGAAAATATTTAATAAGATATTTGGTACCTACAGTGAAAGAGAAATTAAAAGAATTATGCCAATAGTTAAAAAGGTTAATTCTCTTGAGGAGATTATAGAAAAATTAAGTGATGAAGAATTGAAACAAAAAACAGAAGAATTTAAAGGTAGATTAAAAAAGGGTGAGACTTTAGATGATATTCTTCCAGAAGCTTTTGCGGTAGTTAGAGAAGCATCTAAAAGAGTTCTTGGTCTTAGACATTATGATGTTCAGATTATAGGTGGAGTTGTCTTACACCAAGGTAGAGTTTCAGAGATGAGAACAGGAGAAGGTAAAACTTTAGTTGCCACTCTACCATCTTATTTAAATGCCTTAGCTGGTAAGGGTGTGCACATAATCACAGTTAATGACTATCTTGCTAAGAGAGATAGAGATGAAATGGGAAGAGTTCATGAATTTCTAGGTCTTACAGTAGGAGTTATAGTTCATGGTCAAACTCAGATAGAAAAACAACAAATGTATAATTGTGATATCACTTATGGTACTAATAATGAATTTGGATTCGACTACCTAAGGGATAACATGGTAGTTTATAAAGAAGAAAAAGTTCAAAGAGAATTAAACTATGTTATTGTGGATGAGGTTGACTCAATACTTATAGATGAGGCTAGAACTCCACTTATAATATCAGGTCAAGGAGATAAGTCTACTGATTTTTATAGAATTGCAGACTTCTTCGTTAAGGGATTATTAGAAGAAGATTATTTAATAGATGAAAAGAGAAATTCCGTTATTCTTACTGATGAAGGTATAGCAAAGGCAGAAAAGTACTTCCACTTAGAAAATTATGCAGATCCTGAAAATATGGATATTCAACACCATTTAGTTCAAGCGTTAAAGGCAAATCACATAATGAAGAATGAAAAGGACTATATAGTAAAAGATGGAGAAGTAGTTATTGTTGATGACTTTACAGGAAGACTTATGGAAGGTAGAAGATATAGTGATGGATTACATCAAGCTATTGAAGCAAAAGAGGGGGTTAAGGTTGAAAAAGAGTCTAAAACTCTTGCAACTATAACGTTCCAAAACTACTTTAGAATGTATACTAAGCTTGCAGGTATGACTGGTACTGCTGAGACTGAAGAAGCTGAATTTAGAGATATTTATGGTCTTGATGTAATAGTAATACCAACTCATATGCCGATAGCAAGAGTAGACCATCCAGATGTTGTTTATAAGACTATTAAAGGAAAATATAAGTGTTTAGTAGATGAGATAACTGAAACTCATAAAAAAGGTCAGCCAGTTTTAGTTGGTACAGTAAGTATAGATAAGTCTGAAGTAATTTCTGCTATGCTTAAGAAAAAAGGAATACCACACCAAGTATTAAATGCCAAGTACCATGAAAGAGAAGCAGAAATTGTAGCATTAGCTGGACAAAAGGGTGCTGTAACTATTGCTACTAACATGGCTGGTAGAGGTACTGATATTAAGCTTGGAGAAGGAGTAGTAGAACTTGGAGGCTTAAAGATATTAGGTACAGAAAGACATGAATCAAGACGTATAGATAACCAATTAAGAGGACGTTCTGGTCGTCAAGGTGACCCAGGTGAATCTAGATTCTATATTTGTCTTGAAGATGATTTAATGAGAATATTTGGTTCTGAGAGACTTGGAGGTATGATTGATAAATTAGGGCTTCAAGAAGAAGATGCCATTGAGAGTAAAATGGTTAGTGGGGCTATAGAAAGTGCACAAAGAAAAGTTGAAGGAAATAACTTTGATGTTAGAAAGAATGTTGTTAAATATGACGACGTAATGAATAAACAAAGAGAAATTATTTATAAACAAAGACAAGAAGTTCTTATGGGAGCTAATATAAAAGATCAAATACAAACAATGATACAGGATGTTATAGAAAGTTCAGTTAATACTCATATTAGTGGTGTAGATGATACTTTTGAAGATGAATTAAATAAATTAGTAAAATACATGGAAGATATATATCTACCTAAAGATACTGTTACAGTAGATGAAATTGCTAAGTTATCTAATAATGAGATTGTAGAATTATTACTAGATAAAGCAATAGAATTATATGCTGAAAAAGAAGTAGAATTTGGCGAAGAGCAAATGAGAGAAATTGAAAGAGTTATCCTACTTAAGATAGTTGATTCTAAGTGGATGGATCATATTGATAGTATGGATCACTTAAAACAAGGTATAGGACTTAGAGCATATAAGCAACAAGATCCAGCTCAAGCATATCAAATGGAAGGTAGCGAAATGTTTGCGGAAATGATAGAAAATATTAAGCATGAAACAGTTAAGTATCTATTCCATGTTAAAGTTGAGAAGGCTCCAGAAAGAGAAAGAGTAGCTGAAATAACTTCAACTAATGAGGATAATTCTTTAAAGAAAGAGCCAGTAAAAAAACAAGCTAAACCAAATAGGAATGACCCATGTCCATGTGGATCAGGATATAAATATAAGAACTGTTGTGGAAGAGGAGAATAAAAGTGATATTACAATTAGAAGAATGCTTAAATGAAGTAAATGTCATCAGTGGAAAATTACAAGAATTGAAGGTGTCTCTTTGACATAGCAGCAGAAGAAAAGAAATTATCTGAACTTGAGTTTAAAATGCAGGAAGTGGATTTTTGGAGTGATATAAATAAGGCACAAGAAATTACTCAGAATGCTAAATCGATAAAGGATAAGTTAGATAATTTTAATAATTTGGATATTAGAACAGAGGATGTTCAAATTTTGATAGAGATGAGTTTGGAGGAGGAGGATTCCTCCTCTTACAAGGATATAAAAAGTGAATTAAAGTCCATAGGAGAAGAGATAGAAAATCTTAATATAGAAACTCTTTTAAGTGGAGAATATGATAGAAACAATGCTATACTGGAGCTTCATACAGGTGCTGGAGGTAACGATGCCCAGGACTGGACTAATATGCTATACAGAATGTATACTAGATGGTGCGAGGCCCATAGTTTTAAGGTTACAGTTTTAAACTATGTGGCAGATGATGAAGCTGGAATTAAAGCAGTTACTATTAAGGTTACTGGAGATTTTGCCTATGGATATTTAAAATCAGAAAAGGGTGTTCATAGGTTGGTTAGGATATCACCCTATAACTCTAGTGGAAAAAGACAGACATCCTTTGCTGGATGTGAAGTTTTACCAGAGCTTACTGAAAATCAAGATATAGAAATTAGGTCAGAGGATTTAAAAATAGATACCTATAGATCTAGTGGGTCAGGTGGACAGCATGTAAATACTACAGATTCTGCAGTAAGAATAACCCATATACCTACTAATATCATAGTGCAATGTCAAAATGAAAGAAGTCAGCACACTAATAAGGAGTATGCTTTAAAGATGCTGAAAGCTAAGCTTATAGACATTAAAATTCGTGAGCATAAGGATAAAATTGAGGATATAACAGGGGAAATAAAGGATAATGCATGGGGAAGTCAGATAAGATCCTATGTATTCCACCCTTATAATTTAGTTAAGGATCATAGAACTGGAGCTGAAACTTCTAATGTAGGTTCAGTAATGGATGGAAATATAGATATGTTTATAAATGAATATCTAAAACAAATAAAAGAGTAGTTTCAATTAACTACTCTTTTTTGTATTGTAATAGATAGCACTTAGAATTAGAGAAGCACCTAAGGATAGAAATAGAATTAATTCTAAATGATTATATAATATATTACTAGAATAACTATCTTTAAATATTTGAGTTTTCATAACACTAAAGCATCTATCAATTGCTTCTTCACTAATATATTCTATTTTATCATTTGGGGTATGAATTCTAGATAAATCATAGTCACAAAGGGTTACAGCCTCAATCCCTGCATCTACAAAGGAACCATGGTCACTAGAATTCTCAAAGATGTAATTAAAATATATTTTTTTATCTTGGAATGCCTTAGTTAATTCTTCTACTATAGGAGTTTTAGCCGTATTAGTTTTACCAGCCATAATGCAAAGAGGGGTACCGTCATAGCTTCCAATCATATCAAAGTTATAAACCCTACTTCCAGATATTAAGTCCCTATATTCTTCTACAAAGGCTTTAGAGCCTTTAAGTCCAAATTCTTCAGCATTAAAGGAAACAAAGATTATATCTCTATCAGGAATGCCTAAGGTTTTAATGTACTTAGCAAGCTCTAAGAGAAATGATACTCCAGAAGCATTATCCAAAGCTCCATTATAAACAGTTCCACCTAGATCAGTACCTATATGATCGAAGTGGGCACCTAGGATTAAAGGTGGAAGAGATGAATCTTTACCTTTAATTACACCTACTATATTATTGATACTTGCTTCTTCTATAGAATAAGGGATATAGGTGTAGATTGAAAAACCTTCATTTAAATAACTTTCTATTTCGGTAAGAGTTTCCTTTGTCACTGTAATAAACAGCCCTTTGTTACTCTCTTCGTAAAAAGAACTTCTAAACCCAAGAGTATTATTAGAAGAAGTATAAAATATTGCAGTTCCCATGTCATTAGAAACTGCTATTGCATCATTGTTTCTAGAAGAGACATCTAAGTTATCAAACTCTATCTCTGTATTCCTAAAGTTAAGCAAATCTTCTTTGTAATTAACACCGTATTCTAAAATCTTATGTATTTTCTTATCTTTATCAATAACTGCAATCATAGGTTCATCTGACAAACTCTTAGGGTAATTTACTTGAAAGCTTTGGTAATAGCCATTACTTAGGGGTTCTAATCCTATGTGTTCAAACTCATCCTTTATATAGGCGCCAACTAAAGCATTTTCTAAGGTTCCACTTAATCGACCTTTAAACTCATCAGAAGATAGATAATGGATAGTTTCTTTTACTTCCTTAGCATCGAAGTTTTTAGTTAGCATTAGGCTATTATAACTGATGGAAGAAAGGATTAGGGAAAAGGTTAAAAGAGAAGAAACTATAAATTTTTTCATGGCATCACCTTAAACATTACTATATTAGTATATGTATGAAAAAGTTATTTTGATTATGATAAATTTGCTAATAATGTGATAAAATTAAAGAATACTATGCTTAGAACAATCAGGAGGAGTAAAGATGTCAATTATAAACGAGAAGTTAATTAAAGAGTTTCCTATGAGCAAGTCTCAAGTGGAGGATGTAATAGAATTATTAGATGAGGGTAATACAGTGCCTTTTATAGCCAGATATAGAAAAGAAAAAACCGGTGGTCTTGATGATGTAATCTTAAGAAAATTTTCAGAAAGACTTACATATCTAAGAAATCTTCAAAATAGAAAGGAAGATGTTATTAGATTAATTGATGAGCAAGAAAAACTAACAGATGAAATTAAAATTTCTTTAGATAAAGCTGAAACTTTAACAGAAGTAGAAGATATTTATAGACCATTTAAGCCTAAAAAGAGAACAAGAGCTATAATAGCTACAGAGAAGGGATTAGTGCCATTAAGTGAGTATATCTTATCTGGAGGGGGAGAAAAATCTCCTGAGGAGTATGCTGCAGAGTTTATAGATGAAGATAAAGGCGTAACTTCTATAGATGAAGCATTACAAGGAGCTATGGATATTATCAGTGAAAAGATTAGTGATAATGCTAAGTTTAGAAAGTGGATAAGAGATTATGTGGTAAACAATGGAGTTATAGAAACTAAAGGAAGCAGTGAAGAGAGAACTCAATATGAAATGTATTATGAGTATAGTGAAAAGGTAAAATTCATACCTTCTCATAGAATTCTTGCTATAAATAGAGGAGAAAATGAAAAAGTTCTTTCAGTCAAGATTACCTGTGATGTAGAAAAAATAAAAAGCTATATAAGCAAATTTATGGTCACTGATAATATGAAGTGCAATGAGTGTATTAATACCAGTATTGATGACTCTATAAAGAGATTAATATATCCATCTATTGAAAGAGAAGTACGTAATATGCTTACAGAAAAAGGAGAAGATGGGGCTATAAAAATATTTAAAGAAAACCTTAAGGCGCTTCTTATGTCTCCACCTATAAAGGGAAAAACTGTAATGGGCTTCGATCCAGGTTTTAGAACTGGATGTAAAGTAGCAATTCTTGATGATACAGGTAAGTTTTTAGAGTATGTTACAGTTCATGCTACAGCTGCAAGTGAAGCTAAGGTTAAAGAGGCTAAAGAAATATTAAAGAAGATGATGATAAAACACAATGTAGATGTAGTTTCTCTTGGAAATGGTACTGCCTGTAGAGAGTCAGAAGAGATATTAGGGGAAGTTATAGCACAGATAAAGAAAGAAACAGGTAAAGATATATATTATGTAATAGTATCTGAAGCAGGGGCCTCAGTTTATTCTGCATCAGAGCTTGCAACAAAAGAATATCCAAATTTAGATGTTACGGTAAGAGGAGCTATATCCATAGGAAGAAGGCTTCAAGATCCTCTTGCTGAGTTAGTAAAGATAGATCCTAAATCTATAGGAGTAGGTCAATATCAGCATGATGTTACTGTAAAAAGATTAGATGAATCTCTAAAAAATATAGTTGAAGATTGTGTTAACAATGTAGGAGTAGATTTAAATACAGCAACACCAGCACTTTTATCTTATATTTCTGGAATAAATTCTGGTATAGCTCAGAATATAGTTGCCTATAGGGATGAAACAGGCAAGTTTAAATCAAGAAAAGAGCTTTTAAAGGTAAAGAGGTTAGGAGCTAAGGCCTATGAGCAATGTGCAGGATTCTTGAGAGTTGATAGTAGCAAGGAACCTTTAGACGGTACATCTGTCCATCCGGAAAGCTATGAGGCTTGCAAAAAACTTATGACTATCCTAGGATATGATGGTAAAGATTTAAGTAGTAAAAATATAGAGGGTATAGATGAAAAGGTTAAAGAGGTAGGAGTATTTAATTTAGCTAAAGAAGTAGGTATAGGAGAACCAACTCTTTTAGATATCATAAAAGAACTTAAAAAACCAGGAAGAGATCCTAGAGAAGAAATGCCAAAACCAATATTTAAAACTGGGGTTATGGAATTATCTCAGCTTAAAAAAGGAATGAAATTATTAGGAACCGTTAGAAATGTATCGGATTTTGGTGCCTTTGTAGATATTGGAGTACACCAAGATGGTCTTGTTCATAAAAGTCAATTAAGTGATAGATTTGTTAAGCATCCACTAGATGTGGTTAAGCTAGGAGATGTAGTAGAGGTTACAGTAATAGATATTGATGAGAAGAGAAATAGGATATCTTTATCAATGAAAAAAGATGTAGAGTTAAAATAAACTCTGTTTATGTGGAATAACACTTAAAAAGTAAGATATAAGTTTAAAAATATCGTTAAAAAAATATCTATTTTATCTATGAATTTTAAAAAATATATTGAAGTGTAATGATTTTAATGGTAAGATTAAAGTGTAATAAAAGTTAATAATGCACTTCAGGGCGGGGCGTAATTCCCCACCGGCGGTAAAGCCCGCGAGCCGAAAGGCTGATTCGGTGAAACTCCGAAGCCGACAGTATAGTCTGGATGAAAGAAGTAGGTATATAGTATTTTAGTGATGCTTGTTTTAGCCCTGATTTTTAATCAGGGCTTTTTTAGATTTGTTATAAGTATTATATTTAACAATCAAGTTCTAATGAACAGTATTAATGAGACAGTCATTAGAGAAATAACAAATCTGAAGGCATTAGGGTACTATAAACAGAATTCTTAGCTTCTTTGAAGGTTAGGAATCGTTATCCAGAGACGTAGACACTCTTAATACCCACTTCGAAGAAGATGAGAATATTAGAGTGGATAGTCATCGGATAAATTCACCCTATGAAGTATGCAGTAAACTTAGGGGGTATTAATAATGAACACATCTAAAAATGTAAACAGGTTAGTAAAAATCTCTTTATTAGTAGCAATAGCATTTATATTAATGTTATTTGAATTTCCAATACCAGGATTTCCACCATTTTTAAAACTTGATCTTAGTGATTTACCAGCACTTATAGGTGGATTTGCATTGGGACCAGTGGCAGGAGTAATTATAGAAGGTGGAAAAGTAATATTAAATCTAGTTTTTCATGGCACTTACACCGGTGGAGTTGGAGAATTTGCTAACTTTTTAATTGGTGGGTCTTTTGTGTTTGTAGCATCATATGTTTATCATAAAAATAAAACTAAAAAGAGTGCAATTATAGGATTAATTTTAGGAACTATAATAATGACTATAGTAGGAGCAGTATTTAATTACTTTATACTAATTCCATTATATGCTACAATAATGGGTGGCATGGCTAATGTTATAGGAGCATCAGCAGCAGGAAACTCTAATATTTCTAGCTTAACAGGAATAATTGTTCTAGGAATAACTCCTTTTAATATTATAAAAGGGGCCATAGTATCTCTTATAACCTTCGTATCTTATAAGAGAATATCACCACTACTAAATAGAGAGAATGTTTTAGCTGAACAAGCTATGAAAAAGGGTGCCTAATAAAAATGTACTAAATCATATCTTTAACAATTTAAAAAATAAGTTGAAGTTAAAATTAAAATATATAAAGATAATTTACAAAAAGACGATAAAAGAAAAATTCTTTTATCGTCTTTAAAATTTTAATATATACCACCTATATGTTGTGGTTCCACATAATGTATCCATCTTCTTTTGGATGTTGATAATAGTTTTTCCTTATACCTTCTACAGAAAAATGGTGTTTTTTATAAAGATTTATTGCAGCTATATTAGAGGCTCTAACCTCTAGAGTCATAGAAACAATATTTATATCCTTAGCAATTGTAATGAGGTTTTCTACTACCACATCTCCAAAATTATTTCTTCTATAGTCGGGATGAACTGCTATATTGGTTATATGACCTTCATCAAAGACAACCCACATTCCACCGAAGGCTACAACTTTATTACCTAACTTTACAACTATATAGACAGCGTTTTTATTAATTAGTTCTTTTTCCATAGATAGGAGAGACCAAGGGCTTGAGAAGCTTAGGTCTGAAATTTCTTTAACTCCTAATATATTAAGGGAACTCATTCTTTCAACGGTTACATCAGTCATGATTTTTTACCTTTTCTTCATATTCACGCTCGGCTTGGCAAAGTCTAAGATATACAGGTGAACTACTAAGTACATTATCACCTTCATTGTTTATTAATCTAAGATAGCCTAAGTAGCCTATAGAAGATGCCTTTGTCACATTGATATGACTAGGTGCTATGGAAGCATTAGGTAGAGAAGTTAATATGGCATCCTTAAATTTTGATGTACCATCACCTATAAAAGTAATAGGCTCATTAAATCCTGAGCATTTATTTATTACGTCTTCCATTGATAATAATTCAGGCTCACCTAAGACTACTAAATTATTATTTTCAAATTTATAGAAATTAGTATATACATTACCCCTCAACGCATCAATTATAGGACAAATAATACCTTGGATATTAAAGAGATTATTTGCAAGTCCATCTAAAGAATTTATAGACACAAAGGGTTTATTAGTTGCTTGCACAAGACCTTTTATAGTGGACATACCGATTCTAAGACCAGTAAAAGAACCAGGGCCGCTAGAAACTACAAAGCCTTCTATATCTGATATGGATAAACCACAATTTTTTAAAAGGTTATCTATCATAGGCATCATAATTACAGAGTGTTGCTTTTTATAATTTATAATAGTTTCCCCTAATATCTTATCGCTATCAATAATAGCCACAGTTGCACATTCAGTTGCAGAATCTAAGGATAAAATCTTCATAGCTTCAACTCCTTTATATAATTATATCTATCATTAGTATAGGAAAGAGTAATCTTTCTATAGGTTTCACCTAAGTCTGAAAGTTTAGCTATGTTTATAGTTAAACTTTCTTCTGGTATTAAATCTTCGATATAGTTAGCCCATTCAATGACGCTAACTCCATTTCCAAATATATATTCATCAAAGCCGATGGCAGCAATCTCATCGGGATCATTTACTCTATACACATCAAAATGATACAATTTTAATCTACCTTCATATTCATTAACAATTGTAAAGGTAGGACTAGTTATACATTCATCTATGCCAAGACCTTTTGCAATTCCTTTGGTAAGATGAGTCTTACCAGTACCAAGATCACCTATAAGGCATAAAACATCATTTTCTTTACACATTTTTCCTAGCTGTATACCTAGGGAATCTAATTCATCAACATTACTAACTATAAATTCCATATGATTCACCTCATTAATATTTTAGCCTAAAAGAAAAAAAATGAAAAGCAAATAGTAAAATTACTTTTCATTAAATAACTGTATAATAATTAAATTAAGGTTTCTTTTCTACCCGAGATACTAAAGTATTTTTAAAATGTCTTACTGCATTACCACAAATTAAGTTCCTATTTACCATATCATCTAATATATTAAATGCTTCGTACATATACATACCTTTTCTATAGGGTCTATCAGCAGTTAAAGATTGATATATATCACATACTCCAATAATGCGGCATTCTTCACTAAGGTCCTCAGCCTTAAGTCTTCGTGGATAGCCTTTACCATTTAATTTTTCATGATGACTAGAAGCCCATAAACTAATATCAGATATGTGGTCTATTTTATCTAGAATTAATTTAGTATAGTAGGTATGAGATTTGATAATAGAATATTCTTCTTCTGTTAAAGGACCATCTTTGTCCAATATACTGATGGGAATAGCTAATTTTCCAATATCGTGAAGTAATCCTGCAATTTTCATTTTAAGACACTTTTCTTCAGTGTAGCCTAAATGCTTAGAAACATTATAAGCTAAAGTAGCAATTTCTTTAGAATGTTCTGCAGTAAAAGAACTCTTATTATCAATAATGCTTGCAAATACATCAGCAATTGCTTCAAATTCCGATAGAGAGATAAAAATATCTTTCTCCGGTATTATATTATCAAGTATGAAATTCATATTAGGTAAATTTATAAGGTTTAACCAAAACTCTTCTTTGTCAGCTACCATGAGAAAAGCTTTTACAACCTGTGGTGAAAATAAAGTTTCATTGTGTAGTTTTACCCAATCAATAAGAATATCCTTTTGGATGTGGTAAGGTTTAGAATAATCTACCTGGATTTCAATTAAATCAGCTATTCTGAGAATTTGAGCTTCTATAGGAATTAGTGAACTTTTTAATTTTAAGCATCCACTACCATCATAATTTTCATGATGATAACGTATTATATCATATACTTGTATTAAGGATGGAATACGTTGAATCATTTCAGAGCCAGCAATGCAATGCTTTTTTATATACCATTTTGAAGTGTGAGACTCATCAAATATATTTTGAGTTCCAATATCATGAATCATACAAGCAATATATAAATTGTAGTAAGAATTTTCATCTAGTTTCATAGTTTGAGCAATTTCTAAGGCTATATATGAGGTGCATCTAGAATGATTAGAAAATTGCTTATTTGAAATATCTTTAGCATGTGTTGGGTTTATAACATCCTCAAATTTACCCCAATCATTGTCTGTAAGATCCAAGGATAATGATAGAGCAGAAACTATATTCTTTATACTAATATTCATTTTGTCCTCCAAAGCATACCATTTATCTATATAAAAATTTTAGCATATTTGGCAGTGGAATGGTACTAAATATTGTAAAAGTAAATTTATATTTAAGTAAACAAATCTATATATTTTACGTATTATATTTTGGATACGTAAAATAGTAATAATTGATGCAATAATCAAAATATATTTAATATATTAATAATGAAATATATTAAAATACTAACATAGTATACTAAAATAAGGTATAATATAGAATAACAAATAAGTAGAGGAGGATAAATTATGTTTGTAAATAATTTGATGTTATCTAGAGAAAAGTTAATAACTGTAACACCAAAGGTAACCATAGGAGAAGCTCTTAAGGTAATGGAAGAAAATAAGTTTTTATCCATACCAGTAGTAGAAGGAGATAAATTCTGTGGAGTAATTTCAAAAGAGCAAATATACACATACTACTATGAAAAATCTATAGAGAGACAGTGTTTACTATCAGATTTTCTAGTTGAAAATGTAATGAGAACTGATGTACCATCAATAACTCCTTTTAATGAAATTGAAGAGGCTGCACATTTCCTAGAAACTAAAAGTGTTTCCTTTGTACCAGTAATAAATAAAAATGGAGAAATGCAAGGAATAGTAACACATCACGGTATTTTTCATCAATTTACAGAATTGTTTGGATTAAATAAAGGTAAACGATTAGCTGTAATTGCTTATGACATACCTGGACAAATATCTAAACTATCAAAAATAATTACTGAAAACAAAGGGCAAATTATAAGCTTTGTAGTTGTTGATCCTAAGAGCATAACAGAAGTTAAAGAGATAGTAATAAGATTAAGCACAGACAATATGGATGAAATTCTTGAGAAGGTGAAAGAAGCTGGATTCAAGATACAGTAGCATATCGTTGAGTATGTAGGTGAACTACATACTCAACAGTACATAACTATATATTAAGAAAAGATTAATATATTTTAAATACATAATTAATACAGTAGTAATTTGAATACTTTTATAATATACTAATTTACAAACATATTTCTTAAATTTATTTCCCATATTCTATGATTATGGGGAATAAAAGTGATTATAAATTATATTTAATAAATAATAAGATACTAAAATACAAATTAATGGGATAAAATAAATAATGTGATAGAAGAAATATTGTATTCAAGGAGCTGGTTAAAATTAGTGATGTAATAGATTTTAATGAACTGAAAAATAAGGCTACAGATAAAGATGTAGACAAATTTGAGGATTACATATATTCTATGTATTATTCAATGGCTCAAGGGAAGTTATCTATGGCGGAAATGAGCAGAGAAATATTTAAGTATATGAAGGAAAATAATATATCTCAAGAGAAATTTATGAATATCCAGAATAAGGTCATGGAGAGGTATGGAATTTCTACTGAAGATGTAGAAAGCCAAATGAAGTCTATGGGTGTAGAAAATCCTCTAAGTGGATTAGGTATTGAGTATGAAGATGCAAGAAAAATGGTTGGGTTTCAAGAAAAGTATAAAGGGAAGCTTAAAGTAAAAAGTGTAACTTCATATAGCATTAAGAATGACAAGAATGATTTAGAGATAATGCTTCAAGATGAGAATGTTATATTAAAAAGTTTTGGGAAAATAGATTTAACTGATAATGAGTTAAATGAATTTTTATGTTCCTATAAAAAGGTAATGAATAATAAGATGCTAAATATTTCAATATGTGAGAATACTTCCACTTATTTATACTAGTATTGACTTAAGAATATGTTGAATAATTTATATAAAACCTCTTGCATTTATGTTTATTATATAATATAATAAACGAGTAACGAAGGGGTATAGCTCAATTGGTAGAGTAGCGGTCTCCAAAACCGTTGGTTCCGGGTTCAAGTCCTCGTGCCCCTGCCATAAGGAAAGCCAGTAAATTCAACGATTTGCTGGTTTTTTATTTTTCAGTAAAATTGGGTACTAACTAAGAAATGGGTACTATTTGGGTACTACTAGATTAAAAAGTTAATATTAAATACTATAAATTACAACAAGAAAGCAAGGTATTTAGCCTTGCTTTTTATTTTTGATATTTTTATTAAAAAGATTTTCAAGCTTATCAGCTGCTTCAGTGTCCGCCTTTTTTAAGCTATGTGAATATATATCCGTAGTAGTTGAAGTTCTAGCATGACCTAACCTTTTACTAACTGTAGTTACATCTACACCTTGGTTAATTAGTAAGGTAGCACTTGTATGTCTTAATCCATGAAAATTAACATTATCTAATATATATTTCTTCTTATCTTCTTTAGATATGGTGTCATCACTCATAATAGCTTCATTATGCCTTTTAATGAACTTATTGAACCATTTACTTATGGTACTTGGAAACATAGGTTTACCGTCAAGTGTAGTAAATATATTCGTATATTCATCATTCCATAAGTCACCTAAATTAGCCTTTTCACAATTCTGCCAAAACTTATATTCTCTTAAAAGAGTTATAGCAGATCCAGGAAGTGAAATAATCCTATTACTAGTTTCATTTTTAGTGGATTTAACAAAAGTACCTTTACCTTTTAAATGCTGCAATGATTTATTTATTCTTAAAAGACCAGTGTCAAAGTCTATATCTTGCCACTCTAAAGCGGTTAATTCACCCATTCTCATTCCGCCATAAATGGCTAATGTTATCATAGTTCTATATTTGATTGGTTCATTCTCCATAAGTTCAAGTATGTATTCCGTTTGCTCTATATTGAAATGTTTAGCTTCTTTTTTTTCTACCTTTGGGGGTTTTACTCTTGAAGCTGGATTATTTAATAGGAATTGCCATTGTACGGCACAAGTAAGAATACTTGATATTAATCTATGATGATGTAGAATAGTCCTCTCTGATAACCCTCCAGGCTTTTTATCCGTACGAATACCATCTTCACGTAGGTTATTATAGAACTCTGTTAAATGAGTAGGTTGAAGTTTATTAAGCTTTAGATGTCCTAAGGCTGGAATAATACGTGTATTCAATAATTCTTTATATCTATATAATGTTTTGGGTGCTAACTCATGTTCTGCATAATCTTTTAGCCACTTCTCGATAAAATCCTCAAAAGTTACTTTATCAGTATCTAAGAACAAACCCTTTTCTATTTCATTTTTAAGTAGTATCCACTGTTTATTAGCTTCTTCCATCTGCTTATCGTGTTTAATATGAGATAAATCTATTGTCTTACGTTTAACTATCTTCTTACCATTCCTATCATATCCACATGATACTGTGAGCCTGTAGGAGTTCTCTCCTCGTTTCTCTATAGCTGCCATGTTTTCACCTTCTTTTTATTAAATTCATATCCACCAAAATGGAGGGGTTCGACATAATGTCGAGGGTAAACATCATGTTGAAGGTTATAGATTTATAGTCCGGAGCCTATGGGGTAGGTGATGCACCAATGCCCTTAATAGTAGTAACCTCATAAATAATATTTTGATAATGCAATTTTCCTTTTTCTGAATAGTTTTAATAGTACGTTTGAAACCACAAGTATGTTGTTTCAGAATATGTTACTGACCACAAAATTGTGGTGAGAGTAGTTACTAAGAGGTAGAGTGCAGTAATCACTAGGTTTTATTATTCCTATTTGCTTTCCTTAGATACAATATTGGAATTCATTTCAATTAATGATTTGATGTTTATATCTAAAAAAGCCAAAGATTTTTTTAAACTTGTTTTATCATTAGAGTTAACAATTAGACTCCAAATACTTCTGTAAACTGAGTATATAGAATTCAATGTTTCAATATCTTTATCTTTAGCTAAATTGTTAATGGATAAAAATAAATTATCAATAATTTGCCTTACTATGGTAGATATCTCATTATCTTTATTATTTTCTATTATATCTGTTAAATGTAAAGAATCACTATGAATTATATTGAAATCATACTCTCTAGTTTCGCTAGGTCGTTTAAATAGGTTATCAAAATATATATCTGTTCCTAGCTCTTTATCCTTGTTTAGACAAAAATTTCTTAGCATAGTAGATAGCTCAGTAGATTCTGCAAAGTCGAAGAAGTCAGAATTTGACAAATCAGTTTCTAATAATCCCATTGGGGAAACATCAAAAATTTCACAAATATCATATATCAGAGCAAATGATGGATTTTTTTTATACCCCTTTTCAATTTGTTGTATATAAGCTCCGGATACACCAATCATTTTACCTAATGCAGCTTGGGATAACTTGCGGTTGTTTCTTAAAAATTTAATATTACTTCCTAAATAATCCATAGGACACCTCCTAATTACAATTATAAACTATATTTTAAAAAAATAAACTATATTTTAAAAAAATAAACTAAGTTTAGTAAAAGATATTGATATAAACTCAGTTTAGATATATAATAATTTTAAAAGGAAGAATAAACTTAGTTTAGAGGTGAAAATATGAACATAATAATAGCTAGAATTAAAGCGGGGTTAACTCAAAAACAATTATCAAAAATAACGGGTATATCACATGTAACTATTGGAAAATTGGAAAAAGGTAATTATGACGGTATATCAAAAGGTAATATGATTAAAATTGCAGAAGCTCTTAATTCTACTGTAACAGAACTATTCTTCTCAAATGAAGAATGAACAGCTATTTAAGCAAAGGAAACTTTTAAAGGTATAAAATATTACCTAAAATCATTTCAGATTAATTATGAACGCATTTCAGTAAGAATATCATATCAAAATCTCGGTCGATTAAATCGACTGACATTACAGAGTAAAGACACAAACAGAAGTATCTGAGACTTCTAAGAATGAATAGGTATAAACAGATTAGACATTAGTAAATTATAGAAAAACATTATTAAATAAGGGGGGATTAGGTTATGGGTAGAAAAGCCTATATAAAACAAGCAGCAGAGGAATTATGCCTTACAGAATATCAATTAAGAAGAATGGCTAAGGAAGGGAAAGTACCTTTTCTAAAATCAGGAGTAAAATATATTTTTGATATTGAATTGTGTGAAGAATTTCTTAGAAATCAAGCGTTGGAGAATACTAAGCAATCAGAACCACTTAAACAGTATGGTGTACTAAGAAGGGTTGGAATTGATTAATTTATTGAAGGAGGATGATTATGAGTATAAAAATTTTAAATAAATATATTGAACTTTGTGTTGAGTTTAATAAGGAACCTTCACTAGAGGGATTAAGATACTTTAAAAGAGCCCTTAAAAGTTAGGAGAGGTAATAATGACGACTATATATAAGTGCAGAGGTAGTAAAGAAGGTGGTGACCATGTAAATGGTTGACTATGGGAATTATAGATGGTTGCAATATAACACTATTATAGACAATACAGAACTTGACTTAAAGGAAAAAGGGTTACTGTTAGTTATGTTTAGATATGTAAATTATGAAAAAGGATATGCAGACCCAAGCAGAACATTAATTAAGAAACTAACGGGGATAAAACATAACAATACTTTAGATAAGATATTCAATTCTCTAATCGATAAAGGCGTTTTAATTAGAGAAAGTGGGAAAGGTGGAAGAAGTAAGTATTTCATAAAAGTAGGTGGAGAAATTACAACCAATACTAAGGTAGTTCCTAGTGAGGAAGTTATTCCTGTGGAGGATAAAGATAGACATTATTTAATAAGCAAGGTACCTAATATACCTACAAAAAATACTAATACAATACTTGATAAAAATAATATATATAGTGATTTTGAAAAAGAAATCATTAGCCTTTATCCAGGTAAAAAAATTAAGGCTGCTAGAGATAAGAAATTACCAAAGATATTAAAAGATTATGGTAAAGAACAAATTAAAAGATGTGTAGAAAGATATGCAAAGGAATGTAAGGATAATAAAGCAGAAAAACAATTCATCTTAAATGAAAGTACCTGGTGGAATGGGCGATATCTTGACTACCTAGACGACAATTACAAAGTTGCAGAAGAACAAAAGCCGAAAGAGAAAGTAATTACAGAAGAATACTTAAAAGAATTATATAGCTAAAGGAGAAAGTAAAACGTGAATAATTATTATGACATTTTGCTAGATAAGGAGATTATGGAAACAGAAAATAATTTTATTGCAGCACTATTAGCAGATATAACGTTAATACATGACATTAAAATAAAACCTATAAACATTACAAATGAGAAGGATAGACATATTCTAAAAGCCGTTTTAAAGCTTGGTAGTGAAAATAGGCTACAAGGCAAAGGGCAAAATGACCTAGATATATTCGCATTATTTGAGGAATTGAAAGGCAATTTAACTATAACAGAATTAACCACACTTATGAGTAATGGTAACATCTATAAGAATAGTTTTGATACCTTGCAAAATAAGATTCTAAATAATTCAAATAAAATTAAATGTGTTGAAATATCACGGGAAATAAATAAAAAAATAATTAATGGTGATGAACCAAGTATTATTTTAAATTATATAACTAACAAGCTGGAAGAAGTCGAAACAATGGACAAGTCCATAAATTCAATAAGTGATGTTATGATGTCAACTTTAGATTTAATAGAAACTAGCTATAAACAAGGTGGTAAGCTCATTGGTATGCCTACAGGCTATAAAAAGCTTGATGGAATCCTAAACGGTATTGAAAAGAAAAAATATATAATAATCGGAGCTAGACCCGCAACGGGGAAAACTACATTTTCTTTAGAGTTAGCAAAAAGGTTAGGTAAGAAAAATAAGGTTTTATATTTTAGCTTAGAAATGCCAAAAGAAGAGTTAGGACAAAGATTAATAAGCAATATGTGTTGTATGAATAGTTATAAAATTAAAAATGGATCCTTAAATCAAGAAGAATTTAAGAGAGTTATGGACTCAATGAATGAATTAAGCAAATTAAATATTGAAATTAATGATACTGAAAGTTTAAAGGTTGAAGAACTAATAAGACAATGCATATCAAAAAAACACAAGCAAGGACTTGACGTTGTAGTGGTAGACTATTTAACTTTACTAGATACAGAGGAAAGCTATAGAGATGAAAGAATTAAATTTAATATTATATCAAATAAGCTTAGAGGTTTATCTAAAAAATTAGATATTGCAGTTATATGCCTGGCACAACTTAATAGAGCTATAGAGTCAAGGGCAGATAAAAAACCGATTATGTCAGACCTTAGAGAAACAGGTAATATAGAGCAAGATTCTAACATTGTGTTATTACTTCATACAGAAGAAGGTGAAGGAGAAAAAGATAAGGCAAGTACATTAAATGTTATTGTGGCTAAGAACAGGGGAGGAGCTGCACCTATTGAACCTGTGGAATTTAATTATTATAAAAAGACTCAAATTATTGATGAAAAATATATTTGATTAGGAGTTGTAAAGCATGAAAAACAATCTAATAAAGGTGTATGAATATATTGCAAGGATAATGTGTAATTCGCAACTTAATGCGAAAGAAACCGAAAAGAAGGGAGCTATGCTTATACAATTTTGCAATAAGTACTTTGAAGAGTATTCAGTAGGCAAAGAAATAGATTTTCAATGGTTCCTAGATTGCGTTGCAATAAGGGTTTTCAATTTTGAAGTAATGACAAATCGTTATAAAGATGAAGAATTACTAGATAAGCAAAGAAATAATGAACTAAAGACGATGCTATTCATCTTAATGGAAATGTAGCAGATGTATTATAAAATGATTAAATTAAATAAAAAAGGTGCTGAACACTACCAATATTCATCACCAAGGAGCGAGAGACACCTCACACACAAATTAATGGTATCTCAAAAGCTCCTAAAAATCAAGTAAAAAGGAGATTTTATTTTATGAAATATGAAGAAATTGCAAAATTAATTAATAATGTTATAGAGAATGAGTTTAATCACGTACAAGAGTATCGAGAAAGGGAATTTACGGATACAGATAAAGAGCAAATTAAACTTAATGAAGCATCCGGAAAATTATTTAAACAATTACTTGAAAGTATTCCAGAAGAGTATAAAGAGCAGTTAAATGATTATAGTGATGCTTTGCTAAATGAATGGACTAACTTATGTATATTTTACTTTAAGGCTGGGGCGGCGTCTGGACTTACGAACCTTCAATTTTTGAAAGATATAGAGCACGTAGGGAATTATATTTAAGGAGGTATTCATGGTTAAGATTAAATTAAGTTATAAAAAAGAAGAGGACAAGCTTAGAGTTATTAAACAATTATCTGATGGAAGTAATATAAAGTCTATTAGTAAGCCTTATAAATCCGGTGAACTTTCTAGAGTTTATATTGAGGTGGAGTAGAGCCGAATTCTCGGCTCTAAGCATTATAAAATATATATTGAAATAGAAGAGGAGAGATATAAGATGAATAAAAGTAATAATGGAATATTAATTAAGGGAAATGAGGAAATGGTAAGAGCCTTAAAGGATTTTAATAAATTTGTTAATTTACCATTAGGTGGAGAAATTTGGAGCTCTAATTCAGATGGTAGTGAGATACCTGGAACCCAAAGAGCAGAAACCCCAGAGGATAGAATAGACTTTATTCAAAGTGAATGGTTTAAAGTTTGTGAAACTTTGTATGATCTGGGAATAGATTTAGACGAAGAAAAGATAGAACCATATAGTAATAATAATCACTATGAAATATATGGTGATTTAGTAAAGTGTATGAAAGTAGCTCATGATAGTGGAGAAATAGCAGAGTTAAGTTTTGATGGCGTAAATATTATGTACAATGAAGTTGGGATTGAGGATAATGGGAA
The DNA here is from genome assembly GCF_002419845.1 of Clostridium sp. UBA5712. Taxonomy (NCBI): domain Bacteria; kingdom Bacillati; phylum Bacillota; class Clostridia; order Eubacteriales; family Clostridiaceae; genus Clostridium; species Clostridium sp. UBA5712. Next base: position 195,863 of record NZ_DIGW01000015.1, read on the forward strand.
AGGCGATAGTATAATAATGTTGTATAGAGAAGGAATTAATGATGAAAATACAGGTGATGAAGTCGCAAGGGTACTCTTACATGGTACCAAAGAATATAAATCTATAATATCTTATAGTCCTTATAGTATGTATATTGAGGTGGAATAAGGGGGAATGTAAATAAGGTAATTAATATTATTTACAGAAGAATAACCAAGCGAGGTGATAGCTATGGAAAATGAGAAAACCTTAATAAGTAGAAATAATTTAGCCGAAAGATGGGATTTTGATAGTCCTAATACAATTATAAGTTATGAAAATGATGGCGTTTTAACTAGAAATCCAAATATTAAAGTACCACGTTACTACATGGAGGAAGTACTTAAAATCGAAACCTTGAAAGAAATTAATCCATTATCACCACTAGAGAGAAGAAGATTAGAAAGAAAAATCGAAGAGTTGGAAAAGGAAGTTTCAGTTCTTAGAGACAAGTTAACCAATATCAAAGTTTTATTGGGATAAAAAAGCAAAAATAAACAGTCAAATTAGGAGGAGTGAAATGGAAAAATTGAAAACTTATAGCGTAGTAATTGTGAACGGGAGAAAGAAAATATTTATAACTAATGTTTGTATTGGTGGAGATAATAGAAAAGAAGCGGCTGATGTTATTCTAGGAAATAAAAAAGTCTTAATTTAAAAGAAGTGTGTAAAATAAATTTAAAGCACCAATAACTTTTATAAAAAACAGTTGCGAGATTAAAAGGGGAATGTGATAGTTCCCCTTTATTTTTAATAATCATGTGGTTACTAAGTTAATACTTGTAGTAACTACAAAGGGGGGATTATATGTATTGTGTAATTCAAGAGGTAGATCTTAAGAAGGAAGATATGGTTGGAGGATATAAAGGGATTGAAGTATATGAAAGTACCTGGACCATAGGTGATGAAACTAAAACGAAATATTGCTATAGTTACACAGGTGGAAGGTTTGAAAGGCCTATTAAAAAAGCTTATAAGATAAGTATACATCACAGTTATAGGGATAATGGTAAGGTTAAAAAGAAACAATGGGTAATATGTACTATTGGCTATTACAGTATATTAGAGTGTTGGCCAGGAGATTGTATTATCAGAAGTACTTTGAATACTAAGCTTGAAGAAATGGGAATAGATGAAGATAAATTATGGGATATGGTATATGTGAAGTTTCAACCTATTATTGATAGAGTTACAACGGAATATGAAGCTACAGAGGAATACAAGGTACATCAAGAGCATAGAGCCATTATAGACAAGTATAACAAGACTAAGAATGCCTTTGAATCGGTATATGGAGATAATACCTATGATTATTGCTATGATGTGTTTGGACAAGTTAGAAATGAGAAAAAGCTTCAAGAGATAAAGGAACAGTATAAACAAAAAAGAGAGTATCAACGTAGGTACTATGAAAATTACAAAAGTAACTACGATAATTATGATTTTAGTGGTTACTTCAAAACTAGTACCAGTACCTACACGGAAGAAGAAAAAGCATATCTAAAGAAAATATATAAAGCTGCAGCTATGAAGCTTCACCCGGATACTGCTAAAGATGGTGGAGAGTGTATGAAATTCTTAAATAATCTTAAGGAAAAATGGGGAATGTAGCATAGTCAAAACTTATAGTCAAATATTAAAAATTAAGTACCCCTAATAAATGGAGGTACTTATGAATGTGGAGGGTGTGAAACTAGGTGCAAAAATTATATCTAGTTCAATAAATATACCTAGCGCAAAATTTGAACCTACACTAGGTATAAAAATTGACTCTACACTAGGTATAAAAATTGAACCACAAAAAGAAAAGAAAAATAAAAATAAAATAAAATATATATATCATCTCGTAAATGTACTGTTTTTAGAGTTGATTTTATGCTTTTACTGGATTGGTATTTTAGCATGGAGTAAATAACATAGTGATTTGAATAAATATTTAGGATTTATAAATCAATTATCAGAGTAGGGCTATTAATAATAGGGTACTAGTGTCTGGAAAGTGTCTAGAAGTGTAAAGTTATTAATGCAATACTGTACAGTTGTAAAGTGGTAAAGTAAATTAAGAATTAAGCAAAATCAATGTGTGAGTGTAGGCTGACATGTGGAAAGATGCATACACTTTTTAAAAACACTAAATATCCATTGCAAACTAAACTTAAGGTGGAATGACATGCCAGGGTATTGAGGGATATTAAGAGAACTTGATTGTAGTAAAGAATTCAGAGTCGGCAATTTCGCCGAGTCGACGTATTTAAATACTCAAAACCGTAAACAACCTATGTTTTTAATGACAAGAACTGCAATAGCTGAGTTGATAAACTCGATAAAAGGATGTATAGACTCGTGAAGGTAGAATATATTGACACGATAAAAAGAGTAATACAACAAAGGTGGAAGTGCTCTATGTAAACTCGATAAAAAGTACGTTGGGTAACAGGATATTAGTTCATCGGTAAAAAGAGCCTATGTTGACTCGATAAAATAGAGAATGGATAAATCATGGCACTGTGTAGATGTTATAACAATACTGCAAGGTTACTCACTAATCATGGGTAGCCTTTTATAGTCTAAAAACATTAGTTTACTATTTCAGTACATAACTTAAGTAGCAATACAACTTTAAATAACTCTAAAATCGATTTTAAGGGGTTTTAATATTAAAATGAGTATTTACTCAAAACTATAATTAAAATACGTTTAAATGGGCAATATGGAGAAAATAAAGCTATATTATACTTATATATGATTGTACTTTGAAGAATTATTTATTAAAGATGCAGTGGAATAAAAATAAATCATGTTCATAACTTAACAGTATTGACTACGGTAAAATTATGACGTAAAATCAATGTATAGAGCGTAGTCAAAACTTATAGTCATAAGTAGGCTGAAAAGAGGGGTGAAATTATGGGTAAAATAATAGGCTATACAAGGGTGTCAAGTAGAGGTCAATTAGATAATAATTCATTGGAGCAGCAACAACAAGAGATAATAAACAAATATGAGAATGCAACCATATATAAAGAACAGTATACGGGGACTACAACACATAGACCTATATTTGATAAAGTTATTAGTGGTTTAAGTTCCGGAGATACGTTAGTTGTATGTAAGCTTGATAGGTTAGCACGTAATACAGTTGAGGGGATAGAAATAGTTCAAGGGTTATTTGATAGAGGTATATCAGTACATGTATTAAATGTAGGGTTATTAGAGAATACAACAATGGGTAAGTTCTTTTTAACAACCTTATTAGCAGTTGCAGAGATGGAACGTAATACAATTATAGAACGTACTCAAAATGGTAAGGCCATAGCAAAAACCAAGGAAGGATTTGCAGAGGGTAGACCTAAGAAGTATACTAAAAAGCAGTTAGATAATGCTATTGAAATGCTAAAAGACAATAGTTACACAGAAGTGGCAGACATTACTGGAATAAGTAAAAGTACATTAGTAAGAGAAGTTAAGAAAAGAAGATAAATTTTTATATATAAGTGTCGGTAACCATTGATATAACTACGTTTATATGGTATAATAGATTTATAAAAGTTAATAAATAAGTACCACATTTTTATAATGTAAAGCTATAAGGCTACGGGAATATTTAGAGTTTAATACTTTTTATTTTCTGTAGCTTTTTTTTATTTATAAAGAACCCCTACCTTCTAAATTTGGATTTGTACATACCTCGTCCACTAGCTCCATAAAATTTCCTAGTATTTTTTAAAACCCAGATAGGGGCATATTCTAAATTTAAAGAGGGTTGCTATTTCACGGTTACCAAAAATATTTTTTCAAAACAAAAGGGCCTTATCATGTAAAGAAGGAGGAATGAAAGATGAATAAGCAAGATGAAATTAAAAATCTAGAAAATGTATGTAGTCCTGTGGTTGATTATTTGAAAAAATATTACGATCCACATTGTACTGTAGTTATTGCAGATTCTCAAATTAAGTTAGTTAGAGATGAAGTAGGAATACCGGTAGAAATTGGTGACTAATTGTTGCTTAGTCACCAATTAAGATTAAATTGGATGATATGGATGAACTTTATCAAGTTGTGATAAAGCAGATCCAAGAGAAGAAGAATTCGTAAAGCTTTCATACTCAGATTTAGAAACATTTTCATAAGCATAGACTTGTCCATTTTTAAATCTAACGTACAATGTATTGTTTTCCCAACCAACAGCATTCATACGACTTGATGATACTGATACCATATTCATAAAAAATACCCCCTTTCAGTAACATTTTAACATTTAATAGAAGATAAAACAAAATAAAGTATAAAAGTAAAATAAGAGATAAAAGGAGATAATAAAATGAAAATTAACAATGTAGAATTACAAGATATAGATATATTAGATTTAGAGGTCGCAGAGAAGTGGGAAGATGCCTTAGAACGTGTTGAGAACGTAGCAAAAATCACAGAAGGTATGAAAATATCTGAAACTATCAAAACTCAATGTAACGCCATATTTGAGGTGTTTAACACACTATTCGGCGAGGGGACAGACAAGAAAGTATTCGGTGATAGAGTTAATCTTATGATGTGCCTAAAAGCTTTTGAGGAACTAGTAACACAAGTTAAGTCTCAAAGTGCTGAGGTCGAGAAAATGGCAAGCAAATATTCACCTAATAGAGTTCAAAGAAGAAGCAAAAAGTAATGAATATTAATGGAATTTTATTGAAACTAGATATTTCAAACGAGAATGATTTAAATAGATATAGACAATGCTTAAATGGTTTATGTGAAGGATTTGATGAGATAAAGGATACAAAGACTATATCTAATAAGTATAAAGAAGCATTTTATGCCATGGTAATATGTAGTTTTTTTGATGAATTGTTTGGTAATGGTACTCGTGAGAAGTTATTTGGAGATAAGCCATATTATTATAGATGCTTTAACGCATTAAAGCAACTTCACAATGAAGTTATTAATCAAAAGAAAGATATGGGAGGATTAATAATAAATTTTCCAAGTGAAAAATAATTAGATCATGGAAGGAGGTGAGAAAATGGCAGATGGACGGATTATAATTGATACTCAGATTGACAGTAAAGGGGCAGAAAAAGGAGTAAAAGGATTAGGTGGTAAATTAGGTAGTTTAGCAAAAACAGGAGCGGTCGCAATAACGGGATTAGCTACTGCGGCTTCAGGAGTTGTTGCAGCTTTAACTACAATGTCTATAAAACAGTATGCTGAATATGAACAGTTGACTGGTGGAGTTGAAACATTATTCAAAAAGAGTAGTGATCAAGTAATGAAATATGCAAATAATGCATATAAAACGGCTGGGATGTCCGCAAATGAATATATGAAAACTATAACAGGCTTTTCAGCTTCATTATTACAAGGACTTGGTGGAGATACTAAAAAGGCGGCCGAAATAGGAAATAAGGCTGTTACTGATATGTCGGATAATGCTAATAAAATGGGAACAGCAATTGGAAGTATACAGGATGCCTATCAAGGATTTGCAAAACAAAACTATACCATGCTAGACAATCTTAAGTTAGGTTATGGTGGTACAAAAACAGAAATGGAAAGGCTCCTTGTAGATGCGCAAAAACTTACTGGAATTAAATATGATATAAACAATTTCAGTGATGTAATTGAAGCTATTCATGCAGTTCAAACTGAAATGGGAATTACAGGAACGACTGCTAAAGAGGCATCGGAAACTATTGAAGGTAGTTTTAATATGACTAAATCCGCATGGACGAACCTACTAACTGCCATGGCTGATGATAATGCTGACTTTGATGTATTAGTACAAAATTTAGTTGAAAGTTTAGGCTCTCTAGGTAAAAATTTATTACCACGAATAAAAGTAGTAATAGAAGGTATTGGAGAATTATTTAGAACATTACTTCCTAAGGTTTTAGAAGAAGTCCCAGGAATGATCGCATCTTTATTCCCAGAATCTATGCAAGGAAATGTAAAAAGGATATTTGAAGGGATAGTTGAAGCGATAAAAAATGCAGTTAATGTTGCTATGGAGTGGCTTCCTAAAATAACAGAAGTGTTTGCATGGATATTGGACAATTCAGAATTTATAGCAGCAGGAATAGTGGGTATAGGTGTAGCATTATTGACATTGAAAGTTGTTAATACTGTAAGTAAAATCGGTGGCATATTCAAAGATTTATTTATGGAAATAGCAACAGGTACTCCAATTATGGAGGCTTTCAACATTGTCTTAGGTATGAACCCTTTTGTTCTTATAGCAGCAGCTGTAGTGGGTTTGGTAGTCGGATTCATATACTTATGGAATACTAGTGAAGGCTTTAGAAATTTTTTCATAAACATGTGGGAAAGTATAAAGACATTCTTTATAGACACATGGAATGCTATCATGGGATTCTTTACTGAAACCATACCGAGTTGGATAGAAAGTATAAAGGTATGGTTTGGTTCTTTAGGGGAATGGTTCGGAACGCTATGGACTAATATTAAACAATTTTTCATAGATGGATGGAACGCTATAGTAAGCTTTTTCACTGAAACTATCCCAGCATGGATACAACAAATGTTTGATTGGTTTAATGAGTTACCTTACAAGATTGGTTATGCCATGGGATTTGTACTAACAACAATAATACAATGGGGCGTAGATACTTGGAATTACCTTGTTACTAATGTACCTATATGGATTAAAGCAGTAGTTGAGTGGTTCGCTTCATTACCAGGTAAAATATGGACTTGGTTAGTAAATACAATAAAAAAAATAATCGAATGGGGTTCTCAAACATATTCTAATATGGTTACTGCAGTAACTAACGCTATAAATGCGGTTATAGAGTGGTTTTCTAAATTACCAAGTAGGATTTGGGAATGGCTAGTAAATACTATAGCTAAGGTTATTCAATTTGGTAAGGATTTAGGCGAAAAAGCGAGTGAAGCTGGTGGCGAAATGGTTGAAAATATTATTGATGCAGTTAAAGACCTCCCTTCTAAATTCTTAGATATAGGAGTTAATATTGTTAAAGGAATATGGAACGGTATTACTAATATGGGTTCATGGTTGCACGAAAGAGTAACGGGGTTCTTTGAAGGGATGTTGCGTGGTGCTGAAGAAGCGAATGAAATAAATTCCCCTTCTCGTCTATATCGTGACCGAATCGGAAAATACATGGCACAAGGTGTAGGAGTTGGATTTGAGGATGAAGCTTCTAGTGTAGAAAAAGATATAAGGAAAAACTTAGCTGATATAGTATCTAATATCGATATTAATGAAGTTAGTGCTAAACTTACTGCGGCGGTATATGGAGAACAAGCTAGAATGTCAGCAGCTATTAATTCAAGGGGCAATAATGCTACTACTAATAATGTAATAACAAATGATAATGGAGTAACTCAGAATGTTACTATAGTTAATCCAGAGAGAACACCATCAGAAAACGCAAGAGCATTAAAAAAAGTTGGAAGAGATTTAGGGTTTGGATATTAGAGATAAGAAGAATATAGTATTGAAAATATAAAAGAAGGGATAGGCTCAAAATTGAGCTTATCTTATTTTATAGAAGATGAGTATAGCATCTTAATTGAGGTTATTCTCTCATTGAGCTATTAGTTTAATATTGAGGTGATAATAGTTGGAGTTAAATAATGAAAAATTAGTTAGAGAATATCAAGAAGGTAGCAAACAGGCACTTGAAAAACTAATAGAACAAAATATGGGAATTATAAAAAAGATAGCCGGTAAATATAGTAAGGTATGCACAAGAGGTATAGAATTTGACGATTTATTTCAAAGTGGAGCAATTGGACTTATAAATGCAGCTAAAATATATAAATTTGATTTAGATAATAAAGCTAAGTTTATAACATATGCAGCTCATTATATAAATAGATGGATATATAGATGTGCGAATGGTAGAAGTGAAAAAGATATAGCTAATACAAAGTTTTATAATAGTTGTAAAAGTCTGAATACCCCGATTACTAATGATGGAGAAAGTGAAGAAGAAATAGGAAACTTTATAGAATGTAAGGATTATGGCTTTGAAAATCTTATAGAGAACGAATTTCATAAGCATGTTAGAAATGAGTTAGATCAAGTTATGAGTGAATATTTAACGTTAAATGAGAGAGAAGCAATTAAATTTCTCTATGGTTGGGAATGTGATGTTATGAATATACAAGAAGTAAGTGAAATATTAAATATTACAAGAGAAAGAGTAAGGCAATTGAGAAATAATGCACTTAGAAAAATAAGACATACTTCATGGTGGATGACAAAGGGTAAATTTTATGCTCATGAGATTAAAGGACTTATATATACAAAGAAATCGGGTAGAACGCTCTCCTATAATGAAGTTAAAGAAGAAGATTATAGTATTGAAACTATTGAAGGTCATAATTTTATAAATAAATATTTTGATGATTTAATGGGGGTATAGATATGATAGGATTTAAAACGTGGCAATCTAAAACAGATTATGATTTCTCAGATGATCCATGCGAAAACTTTCAGATATATCTTTATTATATATGTGATATGAGAGATAGTGATAATAAAGATAATATGCTTAAACATTTAAATTTAGTTAATCCTAAAAATTGTACAGTACCTAAAGAAGAGGTTATAAGACTATTCAATAAAGCATATGAGGAATATGAGAAATGTATTAAATTGATAAGAAGTAATACTATAGTAGCATTAAAAAGTGTTAATAAGTTTAAAGAAGAACTGAAATCATGTGATGAAGAAAGAGCTAAAGAGTTAAAATATTATTTAACTGCAATAGCTGGAGTATTAAAGACGTTAAGTGAAGAGCAACAAAGAGTAGTGGCATATAGATATTTTGAAGGTATGACATATGTTAATATAGGAAAATACATAGAATGTTCTCCTGGTACTGTTAGAAATAGAATAATTAAAACTATAGAAAGTATTGAGAGAATTCTATTTGATATATATGATATTCATGAATGGAGTATCTAATAATAAAATAAGTACAAATATATAATGCTATTAGTACACCTGTAGAAATATGGGTGTATTTTTATGGTGAAAAAGGAGTTCTGGCGATTATGTTGAAATTATAAAATACTGGAGGTATGGTATGGATAATAAATATGAAATTGAATATGAACAAGATTATGAAAAATATTACTTTGAATATAGAGATAAGTATAAAAGTGATACTTGTGTTATCAATAGTATTAGGAAGCTAGAATACGAAAAAAATAGATTAGTTGAATTAGAAAATGAGATAAAAAGAGGGATAATGGATACGTCAGAATTAGTATCTATTATAGCTTTATTTACATCAATGATGTCATTAATGATTGCGAAGGATTCAAATGAAATAGGCATAATAATTATTATAGGATATGCGGTTTTTGCTCTTATATATAGAAGAAAATGTAACTCAAAATATGATAAAAAAGTTTTAGAAATTAATAATAAAATAAAGTCGGTGGATCTTAGAATTATTGCACTAAAGAATCTTATGTATGAAAAACATAAAGTAATAGTATAGGGAAGGTGTATATAAAAGAAGCATTTATTTAAATAAGGAGTAGGTGCTTTTCTGTTTTAACCCAAACAATATAAGTGTATTTTTAATTGTTTAAAGCATATTTGTTAGATTATATAACTATATTTATATGGTATAGTAAGTTGAAGTAACAATAAATAAATTAATGAATTTATAAAATTTTATTAATGCAAATTTATATAAAAGTTAAATAATGTTATAAACAACAACAAATACTGTTGTCAAAGTCAACAAAATGTATGATAATATAGATAAGGATAGTCACGGAAGCGTGACTTAATAAATAGGTGCATAGTTAAAGATGAGGAATATACTGGAGTATATTAGGTATAAAACCTTAAATTAGTGGAATACTTGAGGTTGATTAAATAATATGAATATTAATTGTAATAATAAAGATATATTTCTATATCATGGTACTGAAAGACAAAGAGGAAATAAGATTATTTGCAATAAGAAAATGGAAGAGTCTATTGGTGATCATCATTGGTTAGGTGATGGAGCATATTTTTATGAACAGTTATTCTTTTCTTATAAGTGGATAAAAGATATGTTTAAGAGTAAGCAAAATGTTAATCATAAAACATTTAAAGAATTGGCTAGTAAGTATATGATATTGAGTTGTAAAATTAGAGTTAATGAAGAAAGAATATTTGATATAGATAATAATATTGAACATAAGTATATTTTTGATAGGTTTTCAGAAAGAATACAAGAAGGTAAAAGTTATTCAGAACGCTTAAAAACACAAACAATTGCTGATGGCGTAGTATTAAATGTGATGTTTTCTGAATATAAATACATGAACAAATATGATTTAGTTATTGCTTCATTTAAGAGAAATAACTTTAAATATAAAAACAGCAGAACTAGATTGAATTACGTATTAGAAAAACAAATATGTGTCAAGAATCTAAAAGTAGTATATGATATTATAGAAAAGGATTTTGAAAATGAATATGATAATTTGTATGATTTAATGAAAGAATATAGTAATAGGGAACAACAAAATAGAGTATCTTATAATAAAAGGAAAGCTAATCCACATAATGTTTATTTTAAAGGGAGGAATTAGTTATGGATTTAAAAGCAGAATTAAAAAGAATAGATGAATTTTTTGACAATATGTCTACAAAAGACTTGGAAGATATGTTAATTAGAAATGGTGTAATGGAATCAAAATATATGTTAGATCCAGATGTTAGTTTTAATTATAGAAGTTATAATCAATATGAAAACATAAACTTGGAGGCTGCATAATATGAAAAGTGTATTAAGATTTATTGATTATGTAATAGATGAAATATATTTTAAAAATGAATACAATAATGAAGAAAGTTTCGAATTAGATTTTGAAATCGATTCTAATGTTGAATTTGATGACGCTAATAATTTTGTTTTAAAGTTAAATACTCATATTTTTCAGAAACAAGAAAATGCTCCATTCAGAATGAATGTTAAAATTATAGGTATATTTGAAATTGATGATGTGGAGGATAATTTAAGATTAGAAATTGCTGAAAAGAATGCAGTTGCAATATTATTTCCTTATGTAAGAGCATTAATTTCTAATTATACAGCTGTTGCTAATGTATCTCCATTAATATTACCACCTATTAACGTAACTCAATACTTAAAAGATAAGAAAAAAAGAATTAGTGAGACTTAAAAAGAATATACTTGTATGGTATATTCTTTTTAAGTGAAATTAAACATTGAGGCGTTAAATAAAATAAGTTTTTACATTGTTTGATGATATTTAAGTATCATAGTTTGGTGGGTACTATTTGGGTACTAAGGACATGAGAAATCACATTAAAATGAATGATGATAGAATAATTTGAAATTGAAGAATCTTGATATACAAGGGGTTGAGACGATTTGAAGGAATATAAAAAAAGCTATCTAACGCACTCCAAAACCGTTGGTTCCGGGTTCAAGTCCTCGTGCCCCTGCCATAGAAACCTAGTGATTTTAGTAATCGCTAGGTTTTTTTATTGTTTTCTTTTATCTTATTTTTACATAGATAAAGAGAGTAAAAATGTACCGTATAATTCCATAAAAATAATTAAATAAATTTATTGAGGAAGTAATAAACCTGTGATATAATCTGTAAGTTAAGAAAATAAAATAAGTTATTAATCACATTTTAAGTTTATATATGTAAGTTAAAGTTATCTATGTGAGGCGTGATTTAAGCTATGTTTTTAGAAAGGACATAGCTTTATATGGTGAAGGGAGAAATTTTATGGAAAAACGTGTGCCAGAATTTAAAGGTTTACTAAGAAGTCATATGATTGAGTTACCTAAGGTTATTAGGGACGCTACTGGAATTGTTATATTTGGGAAAAGAATTAAATCTTTAGTGTTTTCAACTGATGTAGCAGTTATAAGAAATACTAATGCAGATGCTGTTATTGCAGTATATCCATTTACGCCTCAACCCAGAATAACTGAAGCACTATTACTAGCATCAGATATCCCAGTATTTTGTGGGGTAGGTGGATCTATTACTACAGGTAAAAGGGTAATAAATCTAGCATTGGATGCTGAATTTAAGGGAGCTATGGGGGTTGTAGTTAATTCATCTATAGGCAATGATGTTATTGCAGGGATGAGAGAAACTATAGATTTACCAATATTAGTTACCGTTGTTTCAGAAAAAGATGATATAGATGGAAGAATAGCAGCAGGAACAACTATACTTAATGTATCAGGAGCTAAAGAAACTGCGAATATTGTTAGACATATAAGAAGTAAGTACCCAGATGTACCTATTATAGCAACAGGAGGTCCTACAGATGAGAGCATACGTGAAACTATAATTGCTGGGGCTAATGCTATAACATATACACCACAAAGTACTAGTGATATATTAAATGAAATAATGATTAAACATAGAAAAAGATATGAAGACTAATTTCATTCAGAAATGTAATATTTGCAACGAATATTATATTTGAGGTGATTTATTTATGGACAAGGCAACTTGGATGTTAGGAATAATAGTTCCATTAATATCTGCAGCATTTGGTGGAGGTATATCTCTATTAATTATGAGAAAACTAATTATGGAAGAGAGAAAAAAATCTAAGAAAGAACGTGCTATAGATATTAATAACGATAAAATAAAAAGTTATAAGGAGCTATTTGAACTAAATAAAAAAATTAAAGTCTTTGGAGATAAAATTAAAAATAACACAATACCTAATTGGATAAACGTAGAAAGCTATTATAGAGACGAATTTATAATAGAATTTGAAGAGATTATAAATAATTATAAATTTGTAAATGGTTATATTAATGACAAAAAGATAAATGAATATGCACAAAATGTACTTAAGTTATCACAAATTATAGTAGTAGAATTAAAAGATAGAGAAAACTACGGTACTACTTCTGAAAAAGTAGAAACCTGTGTAGATACGTTGATAGAAGTTTTAAATACAATAGAAAAGAACATTTTATCTGTAGTGTTAGAACTATCTATAGAGAAGTATAAGTAATATAAATATTTATAGTGAATATATTTTATTCTAAGACAGTCTTACCATGAATGTATTATCAAATTTGTATTTGATAATAAAAGTATATGAAATGTTTATGATTTTAAATGGATTATGTTAGATTTAATTAATTGGACTAAAGCATAATAGGTGTGGTAAAATAGAATAGTTAAATTTACTACATAAGACCATGTGAAGTAAATAGAGAGAGGATTGTAAATATGAATATTCTTATTTTATCTGCATCTACTGGTGGAGGACATTTAAAAGCATCAAAGGCTTTAGAATCATATATTTTAGAAAATGAGTTAGGTGCTAAAGTAAAAGTAGTGGATACCTTAGAGTATGTTAATCCATTTATAAATAAAATCGTAACTAAGGGATATATAGTACTGGCAAAGTATTTAAATTCCTTATATAAAAATATATATAGTTTAACGGACAAGTCTGGGGTTTTAACATGTTTAGTAACAAAGTTAATTTATTTATTTTCGAAAAAATTAATACCCTTAATAGAAGGATTTGCTCCAGATGTAATCATAACTACTCATCCCTTTCCTACAGAAATGATTTCTATATTAAAGGGAAATAGAAGTATAAAGGTGCCATCAATATGTATAATGACTGATTATGCGCCACATAAAACATGGATAAAACCTAATGTAGATGAATATTGTGTAGCATGTGAAGACATGGTAGAAGGTATGATAGATAGAGGAGTTCCTCCAGAAAAAGTTCATCCTTATGGAATCCCTGTATATGATGGTTTTTTTCATCAAGATGAAGATGATAAAAAAATACTGTTAGATGAGCTGGGATTAAGCGAAAGTAAAATGACCGTGTTAGTCATGGCTGGAAGCTTCGGAGTATATAATATAGAAAAAATCTATAAGAATATAAATAAGATTCCTATGGATTTTCAAATTGTAATTCTAACGGGTAATAATAAAAGACTATATAATAAAATTAAGGAACAGATTAAGTTTAGTAAAAAACAGACAAAGCTTATTAAGTTTACCAATGAAGTTCATAGATATATGAACTTAGCAGACGTCTTAATTACTAAACCAGGAGGGCTTACAGTATCAGAAGCATTAGCAGCAAATCTTCCTTTAATTACCTTTGATGCAATACCTGGACAAGAAGAAGCAAATGCAAAGTTTCTATTAGATCATGGCATGTCCATATCTATAGGCAGAGGTGATAATTGTACTGAAGCTATAGAGGCTTTGATTAAGGACAAAAACAAATTAAGAGAGATTAAAGAAAACTGTATGACTTTTGATAAATCAAATTCAACAAATGAGTTACTAGAACTTATAAGAAGATTAATGAAAGAAAATGAAGCTGAATGTAATTCAGAAATTGCATAAAACTTAAATAATTAAGACCAAGGTTTTTAAGACCTTGGTCTTTTAATCTTATGATGGGAATATTTAGAATTTGACTTTATAATACGAGTCTTTAGGTTTATTTATGAGATTTTTTAATGGCATTAATAAATTTATCTAAAAACTTAAATGAACCATTTTTAATGTGTAAAAATCCCATTATAGATAATATAACACCACTTAAAGAACCACTTATCATATCTGTCATAGTATCCGTAAGACTATTAAGTTGAGAATCAAACCCCAATAGTTGATCTCCTGCAAATTCCCAGAACTCCCACAGTGCAGCTCCAGAAACAGTAAAGAGTAATATATACATCCCTATGAATAATGGTGGAAGGGTTTTGATATTATTTTCACCTATAAGAGGTTTTAAAATTATTAAAGATAAAAACCCTAAAAGAGCCCCTGAAGCAAAATGAAGAAATATATCCCACCAAGGTAGTATTGAGTACATATTATACATCCTACCTAAGAGTAGAGCTAAAAATATAAAAAACTGCAATAAAAAGTCAGATAAACTAGATAATTTAACTTTAAATATATATAAAATTATATCTGGTATAAAGGACGTGATAAGAATTAATAGAATGTTGCTGATGTAATTTGAATTATTATCAGTTTTTACAAATGAGTAATAAACAAATAGTATTAATAAAATTGATCTAAATATCCATTTGAAAAATAAAGCAAAAGAAGACTTTGTATTTTTCATTGATTTCCCTCCGTGCTATTTATGATGTTTTCTATAAGAATAAGTTTTTCTGCTCTAGAAAGTTTTTTTATTTCACATTCTCTTTTTAAAGCTGAAGATTTGTCAGGTAAATTTTCATAGTGAACAATTTCTACAGGTAATCTGCATCTGGTGTACTTAGCTCCTTTACCACTATTATGGCATTTAAGCCTTTTGTTTAAATCAGTTGTCCATCCTGTATATAAAGTATTGTCATTACATCTTAATATATAAACAAAAAACATATCTTTACCTCATATAAAATATATTAAAAATTAGAATAATTATTACTGTTGTATAATACTATTTAAATAGTATATCATTATTTTAGCATGAATATATTATACTATTTTATAAATACTAGTATATTCATATTGAATTAAATTAAATCATAGGGTATAATTAAATTGGATTAAAGAGAAATAGTAAATAATATGTTGATTTAAATTGAATAAAGTATAGTTTTAGGTACATTATGTTTAATAGGGAAAGTGGTTAAAGTCCACTACAGCCCCCGCTACTGTGTACGAAGACGAAATCTCATAGAAAAACCACTGGAGTGTATTTCTGGGAAGGTGAGATGGAGGATGATACGTGAGTCAGGAGACCTGCCTAAAGCATAGATATGACACTTCGGAGGGAAGGGAGTTAATAGTTTAGTTTGTATATTTATTACAAATTATAATTCTGTTATGAGTTAAATTGAATTTTAACCTCTACCTTTTGGGTAGAGGTTTTATTTTGCACTAATTTATTAAATTTGGAGGAACTAAAATGAAAAAGGCTATATTAGTAGTAAGTTTTGGTACTACTTATAAGGATACATTAAAATTAACTATAGAAAAAATTGAGGATGAAATAAGAGAAAGATTTAAAGAGTATCATGTTATGAGAGCTTTTACAGCCCATATGATAATTAAGAAAATAAAAAATAGAGATGGAATAATTGTACCTACTCCGGAGGAAGCTTTAGAGCAACTATATAAAGAAGGCTATGAAGAAGTTATAGTTCAGCCGCTTCATATAATACCAGGTGAAGAGTTCCAATATGTTAGGTTAGTAGTTGATAAGTTTAGAGAGAGTAATAAATTTAAATCAATAAAAGTAGGTAGACCAGCCCTTCACTTTCAAGGAGGGGAAGAAACACCTAATGATTATGAGGTGTTTATAGATGCTATAAAAGAAATTATACCAAAAGATAAGACCATGGTATTTATGGGACATGGAAGTAATCATCCAGCTAACTCAGCCTTTGTAGCACTTCAAAGCGTATTTACTTACTTAAATTATAATAATGTATACGTTGGAACAGTAGAAGGATATCCTACCGTAGATATGATAGTAGAAATTCTTAAAAGAGAAGGTATTGATCACGTTAAGTTAGCACCACTTATGCTAGTAGCTGGAGACCATGCAACTAATGATATGGCTTCTGATGAAGAAGATTCATGGAAGACTATTTTAGAAGAAGCTGGAATTAAAGTAGACATATATCTTCATGGTTTGGGTGAGATTGAGAAGTTTAGACATATATATGTGAATCATGTACAAGATGTAATAGATAATAAATATCTTCATTTGGGAGATACGAAGAAAACACCATAAAGGAGTAAATTATGAAAAGTATAATAGTTTCTTCAAATAGTAGTGGCGGTGGAAAGACCACTGTTACATTAGCACTTATGAAAACTCTTATAGATAGAGGATATAAGGTTCAAGGATATAAAGTTGGACCTGACTATATAGATCCAGCCTTTCATAGAGAAATAACAGGAGTAGCTACAAGAAACTTAGATTTATTTCTAATGGGAGAACCAGGGGTTAAGGAGAGTTATCTAAGAGGTCAGGGTGATCTAGGAATCATTGAAGGAGTTATGGGACTTTATGATGGAAAAGGTATAGATACTAATTTTTCTACAGCTCATGTATCTAGAACTTTAGATTTGCCTGTGGTATTAGTATTATCTCCTAAAGCTCAATCAGCAACTTTATGTGCTGAAATAGAAGGACTTCGAAATTATGAAAATGTGAACATAGTAGGGATAATACTTAATAATATTAGTGAAAGTTACTATAAACTTTTGAAAAAAGCTATTGAAGTAAATTGCAGCGGGATTAGAGTTTTCGGATACATACCTAAGGATGAGAGGTTAGCTTTAAAAAGTAGGCATTTAGGCCTTGTGCAGAGTAGCGAGGTTGAAGATTTATCAAAGAAGATAGAGTTATGCAGTAGCCTTATGGAAGAGTATGTAGATGTAGATAGCCTTATAGAAGAATTTAAAGCTTCAGATATTCAATCTACTAACAGTGAAGATTTCCACGCTGAAAACAAAGATATAAAGATTGCAGTAGCCTATGATAAAGCCTTTAGTTTTTATTATAAAGAGAATATAGAGCTTTTGGAAGAGGTTGGAACAGTTCAGTATTTTAGCCCCCTAAAAGATAGAGAAGTGCCAAAGGATGTAGATTTTATATATATAGGTGGAGGATACCCAGAAGTATTCAAGGAAGAGTTATCTTCTAATAAATCTATGTTAAATAGTGTTAGAAAAGCCTTAAACAGTGGAGTAAAATGCTATGCAGAATGTGGTGGACTCATGTATCTTACAGAGAGCATAGATGGAGTTGAAACAGTAGGTTTCTTTAATGGAACATCTTATATGACTGGAAAACTTAATAATTTTGGATACGCAACTATAAAGATATCAGAGAAAAATTCTATAGTGCCAAAGGATATGATGATTAATTGTCATGAATTCCATAAATCACTGGTAGATTTAAAAGAAGAAGAAATATATGAATTAGAAAAGAAAGCCTACGATGGAACCACAAAGAAGTGGAAGTGTGGGTATGTAAAAAATAATGTTTTAGCAGCTTATGGACATATACATTTCTTTTCTAATATTGATTTTTTTAATAGCTTAATTAAGTAGATGTAATTTTAAAATAGAGATTTATTAAGGAAGGTTATTTCCTTAAGTAGGAGGAGAAATGGATTATATAAAAATACCAATGGACATAGAAAAGAGAAGTTTTGAAATTATAGGAGAAGAAATGGGACCTCATAATTTCGATGATAGAGAGCTTTCTATAATTAAGAGAGTTATTCATACTACAGCAGATTTTGAATATAAGGATTTAGTTTATATGACAGATGATGCTATAGATACAGCCCTAGAGATTCTAAAAAAGGGAACAACTATATATACAGATACTAATATGGCACTTTCAGGAATAAATAAAAGAGCCTTAGAAAAGTTAAATTGCAGGGTTGTATGTTATGTATCAGAACCAGAAGTTGCAGAGATTGCAAAGGAAAGAGGCATAACTCGTTCTATGGCTGCAGTAGAAAAGGCAGTAGGAGATGGAGTAGAGTTCTTTGTATTTGGAAATGCTCCAACGGCTTTATTCAAACTTAAAGAGTTTATTGAATCAGAAAAGTCTAATTGTAAATTTATTATAGGAGCTCCAATAGGATTCGTAGG
The DNA here is from genome assembly GCF_002419845.1 of Clostridium sp. UBA5712. Classification (NCBI taxonomy): domain Bacteria; kingdom Bacillati; phylum Bacillota; class Clostridia; order Eubacteriales; family Clostridiaceae; genus Clostridium; species Clostridium sp. UBA5712. Next base: position 214,509 of record NZ_DIGW01000015.1, read on the forward strand.
AGCAGCTGAATCAAAAGAAGAAATAGAAAAATTAAAAGATATAGATATGATGACAGTTAGAGGAAGAAAGGGCGGAAGTGCAGTAGCAGCAGCTATAGTCAATGCTCTTATGTATATGTTAGTAGAGAGATAATAAAGAAGGTATTAGAATGTTAGACTTATATGTTAACAGTAATGGTAAAAAGTTAAGATGTGGTTATACTACAGGGTCCTGTGCAGCAGCTGCTGCTAAGGCAGCTACTTACATGCTTTTTACTGGTAAAAAAATTAAAGAGATAGAGATTAATACACCAAAGGGAATAATTTTAAACTTAGTAATAGATGAAGTTGTTTTTGGTGATGACTATGTGGAATGTTCCATTATAAAAGATGGTGGAGATGACATAGATGCTACCCACGGATTACCTATATGGGCGAGAGCTGAAAAGGGTGAAGAAAGATATATTTTAAAAGGTGGAAAAGGTGTAGGAGTAGTTAATGGTGAAGGCCTCTATATTGAAAAGGGTGAAGCTGCTATTAATCCAGTACCTAGACTTATGATAGAGCAAGAGGTAAGTAGTGTGCTTCCAGAGGATGAAGGAGTTACTATTACTATATTTGTACCAAGGGGAGAAGAAGTAGCAAAGAAAACCTTTAATCCTAGACTTAATATAGTAGGAGGAATATCTATATTAGGAACTACAGGAATTGTTTATCCTATGTCTGAAGAATCAATTAAAGAATCAATAAAAATTGAGATAACTCAAAAGGCTTTAAAAAATAAGGTTCTTATATTAGCCTTTGGAAACATGGGAGAAAAGGTTGCAGAATCTATGGGATATTCTATAGATCAAGTGGCTATAATATCAAACTTTGTTGGATTTGCTATAGAATGTTGTGTTAGCTGTGGAGTTAAAGAGATAATTATAATAGGTCATATAGGTAAGATATGTAAGATATCTGCTGGTAGCTTTAACACTCACAGTAGAGTATGTGATGTAAGACTAGAAGTAATAGCATTAGAATTAGCATTAGCAGGAGCTCCACATGACTTAGTTAGAAGTATATATAATGAAAAGACTACAGAGGGTGCTATAAAAGCTTTAAAGGGTGAATATAGTGAGATATATAAAACTATTGTAGATAAAGTGAAGAAAAGAATGGAGCTTTATAGCTATGGTGAACTTAAATGTTATGTAGTTATGTATTGGGGTGCAACTAATCCTAAGATATTAGCTACAACATTATAGAGGTGGAAAGATGATTTATGTAGTAGGACTTGGTCCAGGAAGTAAGGAGTATATACTTCCTAAGGCTGTTGAAACTTTAGAAAATAGTGATATGTTAGTAGGATTTTCTAGAGCTTTGGAAAGTGTAAATTTTATAAATACTGAAAGAGTGGCAGTTAAGTCTTTATCAGATATTTTGAAGATAGTAGAAGATAATAAGAGCAAGAAAATATCTATAATTGCATCGGGAGACCCATGTTTTTATGGAGTTACTGATTATATAAAGAGAAATATAAAAGAGGAGCCTATAGAGATAATACCAGGACTTAGCTCTTTTCAATATCTAATGAGCAAGATAGGGAAGAGTTGGAATGGAAAATTTTTAGGCAGTGTCCATGGAAGAGAAGAAGATTTTTTAACTGTTGTTAAAGAAAATAGCATGTGTATATTCTTAACAGATAGTAAAAATTCACCTAAGGTTTTAGCAAATAAACTGTTTATAGAAAATATAAGTTGTAATATATGGGTAGGAGAAAATTTATCCTATGAAGATGAGAAAATAACAGTAGGTACACCAGAAGAGATAATGGAGAAGGAATTTTCTTCATTAAGTGTCTTTGTAGTGGAGGAAGTTTAAATGAAATATATAAAAGATGAAGAGTTTATAAGAGGAAACTGTCCTATGACAAAGGAAGAAGTTAGAATTCTAAGTGTAGCAAAACTTAATTTAGAGGAAAATTCTAAACTTCTAGATGTAGGAGCTGGAACTGGTTCCATATCAATTCAAGGAAGTAAGATTTGCACTTCTGGTAGTGTTATTGCAATAGAGAGAGATGAAGAAGCCTTAGAGGTAATCTATAAAAATAAAGATAAGTTTAATTGTGATAATTTAGAGATTATAGAAGGTGAAGCTTTAGAAGCTTTAGACTCTATTAAGGAAAAGTTTAATAGTATCTTTATTGGAGGTAGTGGTGGAAATCTTGAAAAAATAATTGAGAAATGCCATAACCTTCTTGAAGATGATGGAGTAATGGTTTTAAATTTTATAACCATTGATAATGTATATAAAGCAATGAGTACTTTAAAAGAATTAAACATGAAAATTAGCTGTACTCAAGTTGGCGTAAGTAAAACAAGAGGCCAAAGTTATATGTTATTTGGATATAATCCAATTTTTATTGTAGAGGCTTATAAGAATTAGAAATATTGTAATGTAGTAGGTTTGTAGTACAAGGAAATACAGCAATAGAAAATAGTTAAGAATTGAAAATATTGTTTTATAGTAGAAATAGAGGAGTGAAATAGATGGCAAAGTTATATGGAGTTGGAGTAGGACCAGGAGATAAAGAGCTATTAACCTTAAAGGCGGTTAAAACTATAGAAATGTGTGAAGTAATTGTTTCACCAAGTGCTATGAAAGGTGGGAAAAGTATAGCTTTAGGCATTGCAGAGGACTTTATATCAGAGGATAAAGAAATTATGATAAAGCAATTTCCAATGGGTGGAGAAGACCAAGAAGAAAAAATCTATGAAGCCTTTAAAGCTATAGAAGAGAAGCTTAAGGAAGGAAAGAATGTAGCCTTCTTAACTTTAGGAGATCCTTTTGTTTATAGTACATATATATATTTACTAAAGTATATAGAAGAGCATGGCTTTGAAGTTGAAACAATTCCAGGGATAACTTCCTTCTGTGCTAGTGCTAGTCTTGCGCAAAAACCATTAGTTATAGGTGATGAACCATTACTTATTACCCCAGCTAGCAGAGTTTCGGATATAAAGGATGAAAAGTATGTAGTTATAATGAAGGTCTATAAAAGAGAAGAAGAAGTATTAGACGTTCTTGATGAAAAAGGCTTTAACTATGTATATATAAAAAAAGCTGGAAGAGAAGGGCAAGAGATTTTACATAAGAGAGAAGATATTTTAGATAATAAAGAATACATGTCACTTATAATAGCAAATAGAGATTAGGAGGAAGAAGAATGGTTTATTTTATAGGAGCAGGTCCAGGAGATGCAGAGTTAATCACAGTAAAGGGAAGAGATACACTGACAAAAGCAGATGTAGTTATATATGCAGGCTCTCTTGTAAGCAAGGAGCATATGAATTATTGTAAGGCTGGATGTGAAATACATAATTCAGCATCTATGACTTTAGAACAAGTTATAGAAGTTATGAATAGGGCTGAAAAAGAAAACAAAATGGTAGTAAGACTTCATACAGGTGATCCAGCTATCTATGGAGCTATCAAAGAACAAATGGATGAACTTGATAAATTAAATATTCAGTACAAGGTAATTCCAGGAGTTAGTTCATTTACAGCAGCAGCATCTGTAATAAAAAAGGAATTTACACTTCCATCAGTAACTCAAACTGTAATATTAACTAGAGTTGAGGGAAGAACTCCAGTACCAGAAACTGAAAGCTTAGAAAAACTTGCATCAATTGGTGCATCTATGGCTATATTCCTTTCTATTAGCATGATAGATAAGGTAGTTGCAAAGCTAAGAAAAGGTTATGGAAGGAATGTTAATATAGCTGTAGTTGAAAGAGCTACTTGGGAAGATGAAAGAGCTATAATTGGAACTTTAGATGATATAGCAGAAAAGGTTAAAGAAGCAGGAATCACTAAATGTGCTCAAATATTAGTAGGGGACTTTATAAATTGCGATTATGATAAGAGTCTTCTATATGATAAATCCTTTACTCATATGTTTAGAGAAGGACAAAAATAATTCTTAGAATGTACAATTCTAGAAAGTAGGAGAGTTATGAAGTTAGCAGCGGTGTCTGTAACAAGACAAGGAGATAATATTGCAAAAAAACTAAGTGAAACTTTAGAGCTTAAGCTTTACTCTAGTTATAATAACAAAAACTTCAAACTAAAATCTGTATGTGAAGAGCTTATGAATACTGTAGATGGAATAATTTTTATCTCATCTACAGGCATTGCAGTAAGAGGAATAGCACCTTTTCTAAAGGGAAAGGATAAGGACCCGGCAGTGGTAGTAGTAGACTGTGAAAGTAGATTCGCCATAAGTCTTGCAGGAGGACATCTTGGAGGAGCTAATGAACTTGCTTTAAAAGTGTCAGAAATTCTTAAGGCTACACCAGTTATAACTACAGCCACAGATACCATGGGAATAGATGCTCCAGATATGATTGCTAAGAATAATAACCTGATTATAGATGATATGAAAATAGCTAAAGATATAGCTGCCAAATTAGTTGATAAAGCTAAGGTTGGTTTTTTAGATGATGAAGGCCAAATAAAAATGCCAAAGGGATATGTAATTCCTGAAGGAGATATTAAGGGTATGGTTACAGTATCTAATAAAATAGATGTGGATAACTTGCCACCTGTTGAAGGCTTGATTCACCTTAAGCTCATAAGGCGAAACATCATATTAGGTATGGGATGTAGAAAAGATGTGGATAAGGACAAAGTTAAAAACTTTGTTGTGGATACTTTAAAGAAATATAATATAGATTTAAGAGCCATAAAAACTATTTCTACAGTGGAAGTTAAAAAGAATGAAGGAGCATTAATTGCTTTAAGTGAATTTTTAAACTGTCACATGGAGATTCATTCTTTAAAAGAAATAGAAAGCATAGAACATAAATATAATGGTAGTGATTTTGTTAAGAAATCTATAGGTGTGAGAGCGGTATGTGAGCCTTGTGTTGAATTAGCAGGGGGAGAGTTACTTACAGATAAAATTAGTTTTGAAGGTATAACCCTTTGTATTGGAAAGTTAGTCTACTGATAATGGAGGAAAAATAATGGGAAAATTATATGTAGTAGGAATCGGTCCAGGAGGACTTGATTACATGACAATTAAAGCTGTAAAGGCTATAGAAGAAAGTGATATAGTAGTAGGATACACAAAGTATATAGAAATGATAAAGCCACTTTTAGATGGTAAGAAAGTTTATTCTACAGGAATGATGGGTGAAGAGGCAAGATGCCAGGAAGCTTTAAGATTAACTAGTGAAGGAACGGTAGCTGTAGTAAGTACAGGAGATGCTGGAATCTATGGTATGGCTGGGTTAATTCTTGAAATGAAAAAGGATGAAGAAGTAGAGGTAATCCCAGGGGTTACAGCATCATCTTCAGCAGGATCAATAGTTGGAGCTCCACTTATGCATGATAACTGCAACATAAGCTTAAGTGATTTAATGACTCCATATGAAGATATAAAGAAGAGAGTTAAGCTTGCAGCAGAAGGAGATTTTATAATATCTCTTTATAATCCAAAGAGTAAGGGAAGACCTCATTACTTAAGAGAAGCTATAGATATAATAAAGGAATATAGAAATGAAGATACACCAGTTGCTATTGTTAAGCATGCATTAAGAGAAGGTCAAGAAGCTACAGTTTGCACTATAGGAACCTTTGATGATTCTATAGTAGATATGATGACTATGGTTATTATAGGAAATACTAAGAGTTATATAAAAGATGGATTATTTATAACTCCAAGAGGATATAAATTAGAAAACAAGTAGACATTAAGGGGGAGAATTACAATGATAGCTTTAATAGTAGGTACATCAGAGGGAAAGGTAATTCTTTCCCATCTAAATAAATATACAGATAACATTTTAGTATCCACAGCTACAACCTATGGTGGAGAGCTTTTAGTGGATTATAAATATAAAATATTAAATGATAAACCTTTAGTTTATGAAGAGTTAAAAGCATTATTTATGAAAAGTGGTGTAAGGGTAATTGTAGATGCATCTCATCCCTATGCAGTTCTAATAAGTGGAACAGCTATGAAGATAGCAAAGGATATGGGAATTGAGTATGTAAGGTATGAAAGACAAAGTACTTTAGATACGTTACCTAAAAATGATTTGATAATAGAGGTGCCGACCTATGAAGAATTAGGAGAAGCCCTAAAAGATATAGATGGATGTATTTTAAATACTACAGGAAGTAGAAATATAGATAAGATATTAGATTTAAAACTTGAAAATAGAATAGTTCATAGAGTTCTACCTTCTTTAAAAGTTATGGAGGAAGTATTTGCGTTAGGTGTTAGAGTAGAGGATTTGATATTCATAAAAGGACCTATAGGCTATGAACTAAATAAAGCCTTTATAAAAGAATATGATGGCAAGGCTTTAATAACAAAGGATAGTGGTCCACAAGGTGGAACTTATGAAAAAATAAAGGCTGCCATAGACATGGGAATTAAAGTTTTTGTAGTAGAAAGAAAGACCATGGATTACGGCATTGTCTTTAATGATGAAGAAAAATTAAGTCACTATATCTGTAGCAACCAAGAAAACTATTAGTAACATTTCAAAGTGTAATAAAAGACTCGGGTGACGGTGGGAGTAACTTTTATTATACAAAACAAAAAGTTATGTTATAGATTATATACTAATATATTTAAAGTGCACGTTAAGTATATTCTTTATAATCACATTATTTAGCTACAGTTAAGTATATAGGAATTTAAATATAAGCATTGCTAGCGGTATTATATTTAAATTAAATCATTTTTACTAAATATAAGGGGGAAAAATTATGAATAAATCAAGTATTACTAAAAAATCATTTGTATTTATATGGGCATTAGCACTATTCTTTACAGTGCCTAAATTAGCTTATGGTATGCATATTGCAGAAGGGTTTTTACCAATGGCTTGGTGTGCGTTTTATTTTGTAGCATGCATTCCATTTGTAGCATTAGGAATTAGAGATATAAGAAAAAAAACTATGAGTAGCAAGGATTTAAAAATGCTTTTAGCATTGATTGGAGCTTTTGCTTTTGTATTATCAGCAATGAAACTACCGTCTGTTACAGGAAGTTCATCACATCCAACAGGTACAGGTCTTGGAGCAATGATATTTGGACCATTTGCTATGTCTGTGGTTTCTATAGTAGTCCTTTTATTCCAAGCGCTTTTCTTAGCTCATGGAGGATTAACAACTTTAGGAGCTAATGTTTTATCAATGGGTATTGCAGGACCGATAGTAGCCTTTGCAGTTTATAAATTATTTAAAAATAAAAATAAAAAATTAGCAATATTCCTTGGTGCAACTTTAGGGGACTTAGCAACATATCTAGTTACATCCATTCAACTTGGACTTGCATTCCCAGCTACTACAGGTGGATTTGCAGCGGCGTTTATAAAGTTTGTATCAATATTTGCTATAACTCAAGTTCCACTTGCTGTAGTAGAAGGAATAATAACTGTTATGATATTTGACTTTATAGAAAAACATGCCTCTGAGGAGTTATTAGAAGTTGGAGGTGTAAGATAATATGAAAAAAAATATAGGATTAATTTTATTATGTATAGCAATTGTGGTAGGATCTTTATTCTTAGGTAGAAATGGTGAATTTAATGGTGCCGATGGAGAAATTGAGGTTAAAATCCAAGAATTAAATGGAGATTATGAGCCTTGGGCAGCGCCTATGTGGGAACCACCATCAGGAGAAATTGAAAGCTTCCTTTTCTGTTTACAAGCAGCAATTGGGGCTGGATTCATAGGATATTACATTGGGGTTAAAAAAGGAGCTTCAAAGAATAAGGGAGCTAAGACTAATGTAGGTGGAAAAGTGAAAGAATGTTAAGGACAGTACTTTCATATTCAAAGCTAAGTAAATTAGCAAATATTCATCCTATAGAGAAAATAATTTTATGTATATTACCAATAATAGCACTTAGTTTTACAACTAGGTGCTATCCTTTGGTTATAAATATAATGTTTTTTCTTGTACTTCATATTGTTTATAAGAACCCTATGCATATAGTAAAACACTTTGTAGAGGCAACTTTTTTATTTGCTTTAGTTTCTTCTATAACCTTTGTATTTGATTATGGATGGTATAGTACTTTAATACTTATATTAAAGGCGGTGTCTGGGGGGATATCCGTTAGTTTTTTAACTTTAACTACACCTACAGATCATGTATTTTATATATTCTCTAAGGTAAGTTGGCTTAGAGATATTTGTGATATAGGAAAATCTATGGAGAGATTTTTAATACTTATAGATGATGAATTTCAAACATTACGGAAGAGTATGTTATGTAGAGGCGCCTTTGGTGGTTTTAAGAATAAGGTTAAGGATTCAGGAAGTCTTGCTGCTTTACTTTTTATTAATACTTTAAAACGTTGGAAAGAAATTAAGGATGGAATTAACAGTAGAGGCTATAGAGGAAATATTTATTATGGCTTTGAAGAATTCCATTTGTCATATAAAAGAATAGCTATAATAGTAGGATATATTACATTTCTTATTATTTTGGTGAGTATACCTAAGTGGTTTTAGAAGCTGGGTATACTTTTTATTTTTTTAGATAACTCTCATAATTTAATATAGAATTTTGTAGTTTATATGGCTAAAGAGATATACTATATAATAGAGACTGTTAAAAATATAAATTAAAGTATAGAACTTAAAAGGACAAAAAATAGGGAAAATCCTCCTGAAGTAAATAGAAGGAAATTTCCTATATAAGATAAATATAAAAGATTAAGGACTTAATAATAATTGATAACTATTATCAATAAATTCATATTACTATAATATTTTACATATGTCAATATAATTGAAAATAATTTTCAATTAAAAGTTAATGTATTTAGTAAACATATTTGTTAATATATAATTAAGTGGAGACTTGTAATACATTTATATAAATAAATTTTGAAAAACATGTGGGATATGGATAATAAATTAATTAAAAAATGATTGGGGTAATTTAGAAAATGAGATATGTTAATTTAGAAGAATTGAAAGAGCTCCCGGGTTTTAATAACATAGATGAAAATACTTTAAGAAAGTTATCTAATATTACTAGAGTCACTAGGTATGAAAAGGGGAAGGTACTATTTAGAGATAAGGATATTGTAGATAATATCTACATAGTATTAAAGGGAAAAGTATCACTATATAAGTTCAATGAAAAGGGTCAAAAAAAGGTTATATTTATATTGGGGCTAGGTGATCTTATAAATGAAGTTATATTACAAAGCTCTACTGCATCTATAAATTGTGAAACCATAGAGGACTCTCAAATAATGTATTGTAACACAATGGAGCTTTTACAAGTCATGGAATCAGACTTTGAGTTTACAAAAATGGTACTGTCATCTTTATCTTTAAAAGTAAGAAGAATGTATAGACAATTTAAAAATACTACTGGAGTTTTAAATATGGGAAAGAGAGTTGCATCAAAGCTTTGGAAACTAGGTAGGGATTATGGGGTAGCTGATGACAATGGTATATTAATAGACATGGAGATTAGTATAACCTATCTAGCAGACTTATTTGGAGCACAAAGGGAGACCATATCAAGGGCATGTAAAGAACTTAGTGAATTGGGATTAATTGAATATAATAATAAGAAATTTATAATAAAAAATAAAGAAAAACTTTTAGAATATTTTAAAGCACCGTGATTTTTATCACGGTGCTTTAAAATTTATAAGCCTATAATGAAGCTATAATTATAAAAGAGGGAAGGGATTTATTATGGTTTGTGGAGATTTTAACAAAGTATGTGCAGCTGGTAAAACAAAGATGCAATTGTTAAATGAAAACCCTATAGGATATTTTATTTCTTCTATGTTGGCAGGATTATTTATAGGATTAGGTTCTATTCTTATCTTTACCATAGGAGGTCAACTGACATCAGCAGGTTTAGGTGCTGTAAAGATTGTTATGGGATTAGCTTTTGGTGGAGCATTGAGTCTAGTTATAATGGCAGGGGGAGAATTATTTACAGGAAATAACTTTGTACTAGCATCGGCATCCCTAAATAAGGATGTACCATGGAAAGGGACTATGAAGCTATGGTTAGTATGTTTTTTAGGAAATCTACTAGGTTCAATTATAGCAGGAGTAATGTTTAAATTATCAGGTTTAGCTACAGGTAGTGTTGGTGAATACATTGCAAAGGCATCAGAAATAAAAATGACAATACCACTTATACCATTATTTTTCCGTGGAGTATTTTGCAATATATTAGTGTGTTTAGCAGTTTGGTGTGGATTTAAATGCAAAGAAGAAGTAGCAAAATTAATTATGATATTTTGGTGCTTATTTATTTTTATTACAGTAGGATTTGAGCACAGTATCGCTAATATGACAGTATTAACAATAGGTTTATTATCACCTTTTGATGCTTATGTCACCATAGGTGGATATATATATAATATTTTAGTTGTAACACTTGGTAATATGGTTGGAGGTATTTTCTTCGTAGCTCTTCCATACTACATTATATCAAGAAAAAAAGTAAATTAGAGGTGAATTATGGGTTACAAATTATATTTAGAAAAATTCAATGAAATTTTAAAAGAGCTTTCATCAGAGTATATAATATATGCTCCTATATTAATTAAGGGTGGTGCAAACTTTTCCGATACAGACAGAGTTAGATATGGGCAAATATCAAAGGTTGAAGATATAGTTTTTGATGAAAAATCTCATTTTTCCTTTAAGGAAGTGTTATTACCACAATCTGAAACTCTACTTTATTTTACTGAAGATGAAGTAAGGGAAGCAGCCCCTAAATCTAAAGGATCAATAGTGTTTTTAAGAAGTTGCGACTTACATGCTGTAAAAAGAATGGATGATATATACTTAAGAAATGGCTTTGAAGATTACTATTATAAAAGACTTAGAGAGAATACAAAATTCATATTGATGGGGTGTGAAAGAACCTTTGAAAATTGTTTCTGTGTAGATATGGGAACTAATAAATCAAATAATTATGATGGATACATTAGGGTAGAAAATCATGAAGTTTACTTTGATAGTAAATGTGAAACTTTTGACATTTTATTAGAGAAAAAAGAGGCTGATACTATAGAGGTAGAACCTAAATTTATTTCTGAAAACAATGTTACCGTTAATATTCCAGAAGAACTTAGTCTAGATGTTATGAAATCTACCATGTGGGAGGAATATAATCAAAGATGCATTGCTTGTGGTCGTTGTAATTTTGTCTGTCCTACATGTACTTGCTTCACTATGCAAGATATTTTCTATGGAGATAATAAAAATGTAGGAGAACGTAGAAGAGTATGGTCTTCCTGTCAAGTGGATGGATTTACTGATATGGCTGGAGGACATAGCTTCAGACAAAATAAGGGTCAAAGAATGCGTTTTAAGGTGCTACACAAAGTATATGATTACAAGAAAAAATGGGGTTACCATATGTGTGTAGGCTGTGGTAGATGTGATGATATATGTCCAGAATACATTTCATTTAGTAACTGTATTAATAAATTGCAATCAGCATGTGATGAGGTGAAATAGATGAATAAGAATGAATATATACCTTTTATTTCAGAAATAAAGGAAGTAATAAAGCATACAGAAATTGAGTATACCTTTAGAATGAGCTATATTGGTGATGTGAAACCAGGACAGTTCTTTGAAGTATCAATACCTAAATATGGGGAAGCACCTATATCAGTAAGTGGTATTGGAGAAGGAACTGTTGATTTAACAATACGTAAGGTAGGAAAGGTTACTGATGAAATATTTAGTAACTATGTAGGTGATAAATTATTTTTAAGAGGACCCTATGGAAATGGTTTTGACATAGATAATTATAAAGGTCATGAAGTTATTGTAGTAGCTGGAGGTACAGGACTTTCTCCAGTAAGAGGAATTGTGGACTATTTTGGTAATAATCCACAGGATGCTAAAAAGTTTTCTCTAATTTGTGGATTTAAATCTCCTGAAGATGTTTTATTTAAAGAAGATATTAAGAGATGGAATAACACCATGGAATTAATTCTTACTGTAGATAAGGCAGAGGAGAGCTATGGAGGAAATGTTGGAATGGTGACTAAGTACATTCCAGATATGAAGATAGATGATATTAATGATGTACAAGTAGTTGTAGTAGGACCACCAATTATGATGAAGTTTACTGTGGCTGAATTCTTAAAAAGAGGAATTCCAGAAAAAAATATTTGGATTTCTCAAGAGAGAAAAATGTGCTGTGGTATTGGAAAATGTGGACATTGCAAGATAGATGATACGTATATATGCCTAGATGGACCTGTGTTTAACTATACAAAGGGCAAAGAGTTAATAGATTAATTGGAGGTGAATTACATGGATATAAACACTAAAAACCTAAAAAAGAATGCATTTAGGGTTACAAAAAGAAGAGGATATACAGCATCAAGAATTCGTGTTCCAGGGGGAAAGATGGATGCTAAATATTTAGCCATGATTCAAGAGATTGCAGAAAAATACGGTGATGGAACTGTAAACATTACTATGAGGCAAGGCTTTGAAGTACCAGGTATTAGCTTTGAACATATGGATAAAGTAAATGAATTATTGCAACCAATCATTGAAGGATTAGAAATTAATCAAACAGATGAAGGAAAGGGGTACTCTGCAGCTGGAACTAGAAATATATCTGCCTGTGTAGGAAACAATATCTGTCCATATGCTAATTACAATACAACGGAATTTGCAAAGAAGATAGAAAAGGCCATCTTCCCCAATGATTTACACTTCAAAGTAGCTTTAACAGGATGTTCTAATGACTGTGGAAAAGTTAGACTAAATGATTTTGGAATAATAGGGATGACAGAACCTCAATATGATATGAATAAATGTGTATCCTGTGGAGCTTGTGTAAGAGCATGTACAAAGAAGTCCACTGGAGCATTAACTATGAATAACTATAAAATTCAACGTGATCATAAGAAGTGTATAGGGTGTGGAGAGTGTGTAATAGCATGTCCAACAGATGCATGGACTAGAAGCAGAGAAAAATATTACAAGCTTGTTCTTTTAGGTAGAACAGGAAAGAAAAATCCACGTTTAGCTAAGGATTTTATAGCTTGGGTAGACGAAGAGAGTATAATAAAAATAATCTGTAACACCTACAGCTATGTTAAGGAATATATAGATAAGGATGCATCAGGTGGTAAGGAGCATATAGGATATATTGTAGATAGAACAGGCTTCCCAGAATTTAAAAAGTGGGCCATGGAGGGAGTTAAGCTTTCTGATAAAACTGTTGTTCAAGAAACCATGTATTGGGATGGGATTAAGTATTAAAAATAATATATTTTAGTCACAATTGACTTTTTACCCTTGAATGTAAATATTTGTTGTAGTATAATCATATTTGTAAAATTTGAAAAAATAAATAAAACTAAATAATGAAATATAGGTTTGATTTTATCAATTAAAAGGGAAGTAGGTGTAAATCCTACACGGTCCCGCCGCTGTAAAGGTGGAGTTTTGTACTTATACCACTGGGAAACTGGGAAGGTGTACAAAAACCATGAAACCTGAGTCAGAAGACCTGCCTGTGTTTTAACACGTAAACTCTGCGGAGAATGGAGTGGTGTAACACAAGATATTTATATACATATGTATACATAAATATATTTTTAATATATTTTTTGTATTTATATATTTTTATGATGTATATGGTTGGTAAATATGATGTTATTTAAGTCCATTTAACTTAGAGTTAAATGGACTTTTTTTACGTTTAAATTTATTTGAAAGAAGTAATAAATTAATATTTTTAAAAGGGGGCGAAAAATTGAGTTTTAACAAAAGAAAGTTTGATTTTCATGTTCTAACATATATTATTCTATTTTTATCATTAATAATAATAATTTTTTCTAATGATAATCCGGCAGTGGTTTTCTCTCTATATTTTTATATATTTTCATTATTCATATATAGCGGAAACACATATAAATTAAAAAAAGTTTTAGTCTATTTTATACCCTTTGCCATATTTATAATTCTTCTAAATATGATATTTGTTACACAAGGTAGTATGATTTTATTTAAAATTGGAAGTAAAAGATTTACCTTGGAGGCTTTAATATATGCATTAACAATGGCACTTAAGTTATTTGCAGTGGCCAGTCTCTTTATATCCTTTGAATTTATTATTGATTCAGATAGGGCAATTTCATATTTTTCAAGCAAGATGCCAAAATCAACTTTAACTCTAGTTATTGCTTTTAAGTTAGTTCCTGGTCTTAGAGATAGATTAAATAAACTTAAAGAAATTTATACAATTAGAGGAGTTGATTTTAATAAAAAGAGTTCAAGAGAAAAGACTAAAAGCTATGTTCCAGTATTGTCAATATTACTTGAAAATTCTATGGAAAGTTCTTTTGATATAGGGGAAGCAGCTTTTGTTAGAGGATTTTTAAGTAATGAAAGAAGTACCTATGACAGACAGAAGTTTAGAAAAAAAGATATTTCTATTATGGTTTTAAGCGGAGTTTTATTAATAGTATATATATTTGCTCAATATAAAGGAGCTGTTGATTTCAAAATATATGATGGGGTAAGTATAGTAAATATATTTAACTATGGAACAACATCAATATTTGTGATTATTCTAGCTATTACATTATTAATTTTAAAATATAGTAGGGAGAAAGACTATGGAATATATAGAGATTGAAAATTTAAGTTATTCATATCCTCTAGAAGGAAAGAAATCTTTAAATAACATAAATTTAGGATTAGGTAGAGGAGAGGTTTTATTAGTAGTTGGGAAATCGGGTTCAGGGAAATCAACTTTAGCTAAATCAATTACTGGGGCTGTTCCTCATTTTTATGGGGGCACAATATCAGGAGGAATTATCATTGATGGAGTACCATTAGAAGAGATGAGCCATAGCGAAAGGGCAAAGACAGTTACAATGGTTTTTCAGGATCCGGAGAAACAATTAATGATGAATAAGGTTCATAGAGAGATTGCTTTTGGACTTGAAAATATAGGGGTAAGTGAATCAACTATTAAGAGACGTGTATGGGAGGTCATGGAGTTTATAGGAATAACTGACCTGGCAGAAAGAGATATAACAACTTTATCAGGTGGTCAAAAGCAAAAAGTTGCAATAGCCTCTGCAGTGGCATATTTGCCAAAATGTATTATTTTTGATGAACCTTCCTCTCAGCTTGATGTTTCTGCGGCAGAAAGCATTGTGAATCTAATTAGAAAAATAAATGAAGAATTAGGAATAACAATAATCATTATAGAGCAGCGAGTAAATAAATGGTTTGATATAGCTGATAAAATTGCCTTTATGAATGAGGGTAAAGTTAATTTTTATAATAGTAGGTATGATTTTTATAAAGAATCTAAAGAAGAAGTTATTAATTTTTTACCTGATTATTTGAAGCTTAGCAAAAACCTTTCATGGGGTAATATGCCTAATAATTTCAAAGAAACTAGATGTAGAATTGATGATAAATATTCTGATATTAGCATAGATTGTTTAGATTTTAAAATAGATAAAAATCATGTTAAGAAACAAGTTTGCGAATATGGTAGTAATGCAATAAAAACAGAGAAATTAAATTGTTACTTCAATTCAATTCATGCCATAAAAGATCTTTCATTAAATATTGAAAATGGAGATTTCATAGGTATTATGGGAGCAAATGGGGCTGGTAAGAGTACACTTTTAAATTCTCTTATTGGGCTTAAAGAGTATAAGGGTAGTATTAAGGTATTTGGTAATGAAGTGAAAAAACTAACTGTTAATAAGATGGCAAGTATCATTGGATATGTATCACAGAATCCGAATGATTACATATCAAAATCAACGGTGTATGAAGAACTAAAGTTTACAATGGATAATTATAATTCCTTTGATAAGGAAGAATTAGAAAAGGTTTTAAAAGATTTAGATATTTATGAACTTAAGGATAAAAATCCAAGGGATTTAAGTGGAGGTCAAAAACAGAGGGTAGCCATAGGTTCTATATTAGTGATGAAGCCTAAAATACTTCTCATTGATGAGCCAACAAGAGGCCTTGACCTTGAAGTTAAAAATAAATTAGGTAGGGTTCTTAAAAATTTAAATAATAATGGAACTACAATAGTTATGGTCACCCATGATGTGGATTTTGCCTGTGATTTTTGCAAAAGTTTTGCTCTTATGTTTAATGGAGAAATAGTATCAAAGGGAAGTAGAGATGAGGTACTAAGCCATGGAATTTACTATACAACTTCCATAAATAAACTTTTTAAGAATGTAAATGAGAAGATTTTTACACTTGATGAAGGAAAAAAATATTTACTAAAAGAGGGACAAGCAAATGAAAAAAATTAGTTTAATAATAACCTCCCTTATTATTTTAGTTCTTATGATACTTACACTGCAAAAGGATATCCAAAATAGTTTTGCCCTACTTTCTACATTGGGGGTTTTGGGAATACTGTTTTTAAGTTATTTTTACTTTGAGAAAAGTATGCTGGGTACAAAGGAGATTGCAGTAATTGCAACTTTAAGTGCATTTACTGCACTATCGAGAATTGCCTTTGCTCCTATACCAAATGTGAAGCCTGTAACATTCCTTGTGGCATTATCAGGTTTTGTATTTGGGCCCTATGAAGGATTTCTTATTGGGAGTACATCAGCATTTTTATCTAATATATTTTTTGGTCAGGGACCATGGACACCGTGGCAGATGTTTTCCTGGGGACTTGTGGGAATTATATCTGGTATTTGGGGTAGAAAGGGAAAAAGAGTAAGGGCTCTAAAATTTTCAATTATATGTTTTATCTATGGATTTATGTTTGATTGGATCATGAATTTTTGGTATGTTTTGGGTTTTGTAAAACCAATTACAATACAAAGTGTTATCATGGCTTATCTGTCAGGATTAACATTTGATATTTTACATGGAGGAGGTAGCTTTATTTTTTCAATTATATTCTATGATAGCTTTATTGATGTACTTTTAAGATACAAAAGAAGGCTTGATATAACTTATATAAAAAATTAATGGAGGGGATTTTATGAAGAAGACATTTAAAAAGAATCTATTATGTTTATTAGTTGCATTACTAATTGGATTTACTCAGTTTTCTACAATTTTTACACAAAAAGTTGAAGCTGCTGATAAATCTGTAAAGGTGAAGGTTAGGATTGAAGCTAGTGACCATACTATCGTTCCAGAAACAGAAGTGGATGTAACAAATTTTGAGTTAGAACCTTATAACTGTAATGAAGTTAGCGGTGAGCCTAAGGCAATACATGCTATAATCAAAGCTTTAGAAGCCAATGGTCTTAATCCAAAAGATCAAAGCAAATTTAACTTTGGACGTGGAAGCTATATATCCAATATTGATGGAGTATCTCAGGGATCATTTGGGTCATTTGATGGTTGGGGATATTATGTTAATGATAATTATACAGATAAGTTAGTTGGTGGTCATGATTTAGTAGATGGGGACAGTATAGTACTATTCCACATGGAAAATTATGTGTACGCACGTTATGGTTACTTTAATAAGAAAGCAGTTAGCGCAAAAACTGGGGAAGATATTTCACTAGATTTAACTGGTAAATATTTTTTCCCGGGTGGAATACCAAATGATGTGGCTTTAGTAGATAAGGCAAAAATAATTATTAATGATAAAGAAACCCAATATATTACTGATGAAAATGGACAAGTAAAACTAAACTTCGATAAACCAGGAACCTACATTGTTACTGCAGATAAAAGGGTAAAGGATTGTGATCCCTTTGACTACAGTAAAACTGGCAGGCCCTTTAAAGATAAAGTTCTTGACAATAGAATGCTAGCAAGACCATACTGTAAAATTGTTGTTGAACAAAAGGATAAAGTTGCTCCACAAATAACAACAAATATAAGTAAAACAACAGTGACAAAAAGTGAGTTTACATTTATAGTATCTGCCATTGATGATGTTGATGGTAAGGTTAATAGTGAAGTTAAATTAGGGGAAAATGTTATTGAACCTAATGAAGATGGACAATATGTTGTTAATCTTTCTAAGGGCGAAAATAGAATATCTGTTAAAGCAGTAGATAAGGCTGGAAATGAAGGAAAGAAGACTATAGTAGTTAACTATAAAGAATTATCATCTATTGATTCATATGATGTTAAGAGTGAATTAGAAAAAACTAAAAACTATATGATTGCTAATAATGGTGATGAGTGGGCAGCTTTAAGTTTAAGTAAATTTGGAATCAAAGGTAATAAAGAAAGCTTTAACAATATAGTTAAGCAATTTAAGAGTGGAGTAGAGGAAGATGGGTTATCTGAGTATTTTTATAAAGATACAGATCTTGAAAAAATGATAATATATGTTACTAGCCAAGGTTATAATCCTTATAATTTCTTAGGTCATGACTTGGTTAAGGAGTTATTTAACAGAGATGTAAAAGAATTTAATAGATATGCACAGATATTTGGACTGATGGTTTACGATTACTGTAATGTAAGTGGAGAATATAAAATTACAAAAGATATACTAGCTAAGGAGTTAGTTAATAGTAAAGTAGTTTATGATGTAGATGGAGATGAATATTGTGGATGGAATATATGGGGTGCTGATGTAGATGTTGATACAACTGCTGCTGCAATAAATGCGTTATCAAGCTATTATGATAATAATAAAGAAATTAAAGATACTATTGATAAAGCAGTTAAAACATTAGCATTAATGCAAAAAGAAAATGGATGTTATGAAGCTTGGGGAAGTGAAGCTAGTGAAAGTATTAGTTTTACAATTTTAGGACTTACATCAATAGGTGTTGACCCAGCTGGTGAGTTATTCACTAAATCAAATGGAGAAGACCTAAATAATTTAGTTTCTGCCCTGCTTACATTTAAGGGCACTGATGGTCAATTTAAGCATACAACAGATACTAATAATAATTACATGTCAAGTGAGCAGGCATTAAGAGCTTTAATTGCCTTAGAGCAATTTAGAGGAAATGGTAAATACAATTATTATAAGAGTAATATTGATGCAAAATTATTACCTGTATATGTTGAAGGTAATAATACTCCTGTAGTTAATGTTCCAGAAGATACAGATGATATCAAAATACCTATAGGTATAATTAAGAGTCCAGAGTCAAATGAAGTAGTAGTAAATTGGAATGATACATCTTTGAATATACCATCTAAGATTTTTGATTCATATACAGGAATTTTAGAAGATTATCAGGTTATCTTAAAAAGAGAAGTTTTAGATAAAAATTCTAATATATTAAATATAGAAAATGGAACTAAGATCATAGGTAAGGTTTTTGATTATACTATGTCAGTAAAAGATAATAAAGGAAAGATAACTGAAATAAAAGATTTTGGTAGCAATAAAGTAAAGGTCGTAATAAAATTATCAAAAGATGATATAAAGGGAATAGATGTTTCAAAATTAGCAGCATATTATTACAATGGTACTAAGTGGGAAAAAATAGATGGTGGTAAATTTGATAATAATAATTTAACATTTACCTTTGAAACTACACATTTTAGTATTTATAGCTTGATGGTTAAAGATGATGAATCTAAGGATAATAGTGATAAAACAGATGAGGAATCAAATAATAAAACAGATAATGAAATAAATAATGATACAAATAATGATACAAATAATAAAACAAATAATGATACAAATAACAAAACAAACAATGGTGGTAAGAGTGAGTCCAATACCGTTAATGGTAATAAAGCAGACGATCTTCCTAAAACAGGAAAACCTATGAATTTGAATTTATTAGTAGTTGGATCATTGATTTGTATAGTATCAGGGATTGTTTTAATAAAAAGAAAAAGAATTAGTAATAACTAAAATAGTAAATACATAAGGAAGCTGTAGGCTTCCTTGTGTATTTATTAGAATTTAGAGAGAAGGTGCTATGTTGAAGGGGAAAAATAAGATATTACTTATAATTTCCGCTCTTATTATTTTTGCGGGAATGTTTGTTTTTGCACAAAAACTTCAAAAGTCATTCAATAATACAATTGCTGAAAAAGCTACAATCACAGCTGAGCAAGAAAATAAAGAAGACAGCAAAAATGATAAAATTAATAAGGAAGTAAGTGATAAGGAAACTAGTACGGATAAGACTGATAATAAAGAAGATAGTAAGGTTAATGAAAGCAATAAAGAGACTGATGATAAAGAAAATGTTGTAGTTAATGATTTATCTAAAGTTAAAGATAATTCTGATTCTAACACTGAAAAGAAATCTAATGCTAATAGCTATAATTCGAAAAATTCATCTACTGAAAAGAAAAAAACTGCAAGTAAAAAGGAAGAATCATCAAATTCATCCAATAGTTCTAAAGCAACTGTAGAACCTAAAAAGGAGGAGCCAACTCCAGCGGTAAAAGATGAAACTCCAAACTTTATAGTAATTGATACAATAAGTAATAAAACACTAGCTTCTAAATATGTAGATTATGATAATATTACTGTTGCTCAATTAACATTCAAGGTTTTAGATGAGTTAGGGATAAAATATAGAACTACAGGCTTTAACGATACAACATACTTTGCATCTATTGCAGGGCTTAGAGAGAAAGCTGCTGGTCCTTTAAGTGGATGGTGCTACTATGTAAAGAAAAGTGGGAGTAATGGATTTGTTAAACCTAATGTGGGAACCGGAAGTTGGATTTATAATAAAGGTGATACTGTGATATGGAAATATTGGGAGGATGGAGTTAATAATTAATTTTTATCAATGCCAACATTAGTTAAATATATAAAATAAGAAAGTACCTATTATCACTGAAGGTACTTTCTTATTTTTTAATTACTCCAAGGAATTCTTTCTTTTTTTCATGAATTTATAAGCTATGAATCCAAAACAAATTATTAGAATAGCTATAGCTACAATAGAATAATCTTTCAAAATCCTTTGAATTAGGTCAGTATTTTCACCTAAAAAATATCCTAAAGATATAAGAATTATGTTCCAAATAGTTATACCCCCAAGGGAGTATAATATAAATTGAGAATAACTCATTTTTACAGCCCCTACAGCTAGTGATATGTAAGTTCTAGTTAAAGGGAATAATCTACTTAGAAACACAGCAGGTTTTCCATACTTATCAAGAAATAAATCTAACTTATTGAAACTTTTTTTTGCACCAGATGATTTACTACAAAGCCAATTTATTATAGGAGAGCCTCCAAAGTATCCAATGGTATAGCAAAGAGTTGAACCAATTAATCCTGCTCCAGTACTAAGAAGAATAACTCCAATAAAGCTAAAGTTACCATAAGAAGCTAAAAGACCTATAAAAGGTAACAGTACTTCACTAGGCAATGGAAAACAGGAATATTCTAAAAATACCGCTAAGAATACACCAGGATATCCAAATCCTTGTATAGTAGTTATTATTGTATTTAAAAAATCATTTACAAAATTCATATAAGCACCTCAAATTTATATTTTAAGATATATTTAAACAAGTGTATTATAAACTTAAAGTGTATAAACTTAAAGTTTAATTAAGTTAAGTTTATGTTAAATACAATATATTGTAATATATTATTAAAGGCTTAAGGATATAACTTTTATGTATAGATTACTTATACTTTTATATTGAAGGAAATTAATAAGAATAATAAGTGTATTGTATAAGATACTAAATGAAAATCAAGGAAAATCCTTGAATTACATGGGTAAAAGTAGTATAATGATATTGTAGTTGATACACTATATTATATTAAAAAACAATATATAGCATTAGCTTACATAAGCTGATTAATAAAGAGAAAATTTAATATAAAAATAATAGAGGTACAAAGTTTAATACTTTGTTTAAAAGGGAAGTAAGTGAAAATCTTATACGGTCCCGCCGCTGTAATGGTGAGAAGCTTCTTAAAGCGCCACTGACGAATGTTGGGAAGGCTGAAGCAACTGTGAACCAAAGTCAGAAGACCTGCCTATATTAATACACTAGATACTCTACGGTAGATGGAGGGGTGTTATAAAAGAATGGATATATTAAAGCATAGCATATACTTTAATGTAATTTTCTGTGATTTTTATACCCCTTAACTGAAGAGTTAAGGGGTTTTGTTGTTGAGTAAATATATAACTTTAAATCCCTAGTAATTATTGCCCTATAAAAAATTTATATATAATAATTAAAGGTTTGAAGATATTGCATCTTTGAGCCTTTAATTATTATATTGCTAAAACCATAGAGTGTTATTATCTGATGAAGCAATTACTTCTTTAATAGCATTAACAGCATATAATACATCATCTTCAGTGTTAAAGGAGCCAAAGGCGAATCTTACTGTTCCGTTAGGGAAAGAGCCTAGGGTCTTATGAGCTGATGGTGCACAATGAAGCCCACATCTCACAGATATGCCGTGGTTTTTGGATAGCATATGGGATATTTGACCATTATCACCCTTAGGAAAATCAATGGATACTACAGAAATCCTATTTTCAGCAGAAGGTAGTCCCAGAACTTTAATTTCTTTTATATCCTTAATGTTATCTAAAAATAGTTTAGTTAATTTCATTTCATGATCTTTTATACTACTAAGTCCTTTTTCCTTTAGATATTTTAAGGCTGCATTTAAGCCAAATATTCCAGGTATATTTGGAGTACCACCTTCAAATTTATCAGGCATGTAATCAGGTTGAATTTCATATTCAGAGAAGCTACCAGTACCACCTTCTATAAGAGGAGTAGTTATTTTAGCTAATTCATCTTTTATCAAAAACCCACCTATACCTTGAGGTCCAAGAAGTCCCTTATGACCAGTAAAACATAAAACATCTATATTCATTTTCTCCATATCTATTGGAATTGATCCAGCTGTTTGTGCTGTGTCTGCAATGAAGTAAATATTATTTGCCTTGCAGAACTGTCCTATTTCCTCAAAGGGCATAATAGTTCCACATACATTAGAGCTATGGGTCATTACTACAGCTTTAGTATTAGGCTTAAGGTATTTATGTAAATCAGATGGATTTAACTGTCCTAGGGAATTACAAGGTACTACAGAGTGCTCTATACCTTTGCTTTGTAAGGCGTTTAAAGGGCGAAGTACTGCATTATGTTCCATAGAAGAAGTAATCACATGGTCACCAGCCTTTAAAAATCCTTTTAAAATAACATTAAGACTATGAGTTATATTGCTAGTAAAAATTACATTTTCAGGTTTTGAAAAATTAAATAGTTCACAGAGTAGTTCTCTAGTTTCATAGACTATGTTTTCTGCATTAAAGGAACTATCATAACTACCCCTATTTACATTTCCACCTACATTAACAATATAATTTGTCATAGCTTCAGCTACAGAATTAGGCTTAGGAAAGGATGTAGTACCATTATCTAAATATACTTTTCTCATAATTACCTCCTGAAATCTATATATCCTATATCTAATTAAAGCTTTAAAAATAAACATTTTTTCCTACATTATTATATCATAGAGAATTAAATATAAAGGTTTTATATATTAGGGTTACATAAGTATTAAAAAAACAAATAGATTGTTCTTCGTCTATTCGTAATAAAAATTTAATAAAAATATAAATATATGTTAAAATTTACTTTGGATGAGTTATTATCAAAATTTATTATATTTATCAAATATATGGGGGGAGTAAACCATGAAAGAAAAAAGAGGCATAATTTTTGCTGGTGGAATCATTGGTCTATTATCTGTAGCTTTGGTGTATTTAGGAAATCCTAAAAACATGGGTGCTTGTATAGCATGTTTCTTAAGAGACATAGCAGGTGCGGTAGGACTACATAGAGCTGAAGTTGTACAGTATATAAGACCAGAAGTAATTGGTATAGTTTTAGGGGCATTTATAATTGCACTATTTACAAAGGAATTCAAAGTAAAGGGTGGTTCTTCACCATTCTTAAGATTTATTCTTGGTGCTATAGTGATGATTGGTGCTCTAGTATTCTTAGGATGTCCACTTAGAATGGTTCTTAGAATTGCTGGTGGAGACTTAAATGCTGTAGTAGGCTTACTTGGATTTGCAGCAGGGATATTTGTTGGAATTCAATTTTTAAACAGAGGCTTTACTTTAAAGAGAAATTATAATTTAACTACAGCTGAAGGATATGCAATGCCAGTAATAGCAATAATGTTATTAGTATTATTAATATCTGCTCCAGCATTTATATTCTTTAGTGCAAAGGGTCCAGGTTCTATGCATGCACCTATATGGTTTGCTTTAGCAGCAGGACTTATTATAGGAATTGTAGCACAAAGAACAAGACTTTGCATGGTAGGTGGAATTAGGGATTTAATCATGTTTAAAGATAGTTATTTAATGTGGGGATTTATATCAATATTTGTAGTAACATTAATAGGAAACTTAGTTCTAGGAGATTTCAAACTAGGCTTTGTTGAACAACCTATAGCTCATAATGATGCACTATGGAACTTTATGGGTATGTTAGTTGCAGGTTGGGGTTCAGTACTTTTAGGAGGATGCCCATTAAGACAATTAATACTTGCTGGGGAAGGAAATGCAGATTCTGCAATCACAGTAATGGGGATGATTGTTGGAGCAGCTTTTGCACATAACTTCAAATTAGCATCTTCAGGAGAAGGTCCTACTGGCAATGGAAAGATTGCAATATTTATAGGAATAGCAATATTATTAGGGATTTCTTATTTCTGTATGAATAAATCATTTAACATAAGTAAGAGTAAGGCTGATAGCAAAGGTGGTGTTTCTATTGGTTAAGGTAGATGCAAGGGGAATGAGCTGTCCTCAACCAGTTTTAATGGCTAAAAAAGCATTAAGTGCAAACAAAGATGGATTTGAAATATTAGTTGATAATAATGTGGCTAAGGAAAATGTTTCAAGGTTTATTAAAAATGCAGGTTTAAATGCTGTAGTTACAGAAGTAGAAGAAGATTTTCTAATAAAGGCAGTTAAATAAAATGCAGTATATTGGAGTTTTTTTCACCCATTCAGGGGCTATAAAATATCACAGATATTTAGATAGTATTGAAATTGCTAATGAAACTATGCCAGTTCCAAGAAGACTTAGCTCTAACTGTGGAATTGGGGTTAAATTTATTACAGACAGAGATATAAACAATATGATAACTGAAGATATTGAAAAGATATTTAAAATTGAGGGTAATGAAAGCATTCTTGTATATGAATGTGAATAAATAGAAAGAATCTATCTGTAACAGGATAGGTTCTTTTTTACTCTGTTTATCTATAGTTAATTATGTGATATAAAGTATATAGAGAATATATATGTAAGTTCCATTACGATACTAATAAAGAGGGGTGTTATATATGGAAGAAAGAATATCTATTTTAGTAGTAGAAGATGATGTAGATATAAATGGATTACTATGCAAAATTCTTAAAAAGCAAAATTATGAGGTGAGTAGTGCATATTCAGGTAGTGAAGCTAGAATGTGCATTAACATGTATAATTATGATTTGATTCTTTTAGATTTAATGTTACCAGGATTAACTGGAGAAGAGTTGATAGGAGAAATCAGAAAATCAAAAACTATGCCAATTATTATTATCTCTGCGAAAACTGAGATTTCAGATAAGGTAAAGCTGCTGAAATTAGGTGCAGATGACTATATTACTAAACCCTTTGAGATAAGTGAAGTTGCTGCAAGAGTAGAAGCCCAACTGAGAAGATATAAAAGATTTAGTACTTCAGAGGATAAGGGGCAGGTCTTAGCTTATAAGAATTTAGAGCTGGATAAGGAAGCTATGAAGGTCACAGTGAATGGAAATGACCTTACACTAACGGTAAGAGAGTTTTCTATACTAGAGCTTTTACTAACTCATCCTAAAAAAGTATTTACTAGAGAAAACTTGTATAAGAATATATGGAATGAAGAGTTCTATGGAGAAGATAATACTGTAAATGTGCATATTAGTAATATTAGATCTAAGATATCAAAATTAGATAAGGATACAGAGTATATAAAAACTATTTGGGGTATAGGGTTTACTATGGCTGAATAAACTTTATGATTTCTTTAACTTTTCTTAAGTGTTTATTGAGTTTTGAATTTTATAATAAAGACAATAAGAAAAGGGAAGGGTGAGATTTATGGAAGAAAGTATATTAATTACGCGAAATTTAAGTAAATCCTACGGAAAATTTGAGGCAGTAAAGGATACTAATATAAATATAAAAAAAGGCTCAATATATGGATTGGTAGGAAAAAATGGTGCTGGTAAAACTACTTTATTAAGGATGATTGCAGGCCAAACTATGATAACTAGTGGTGAGATACAATTATTCTCAGAAACTACAGAAAAAGGTTTAGAGATTTCAAGAAAAAGAATAGGCGCAATGATTGAAACTCCAAGTTTTTTTCCATATTTAACGGCGGAGGAAAATCTTGAGTATTATAGAGTTCAAAGAGGAATAGCTGGTTCAGAATGCATAAAACAATTACTTAAAGATGTAGGACTTGAAGATACTAAAAAGAAAAAATTTAAGAGTTTTTCTTTAGGTATGAAACAGAGATTAGGGTTAGCTCTTGCAATGATGAATAATCCGGACTTTTTAGTTTTAGATGAACCAATAAATGGACTTGATCCAATGGGGATTGTTGAAATTCGTAATCTTCTTTTAAAACTAAATGAAGAGAAGAATATTACCATAATAATTTCTAGTCATATACTAAGTGAATTAGCTAGTATAGCAACGGAATATGGCTTTATTGAGAGAGGACAGATGGTAGAACAGATTTCTGCAGAAGAACTTAAGGAGAAGTGTAAGGAATGTTTAGAGATATCAGTAGATAATGCTGAGAAGGCAGCAGTACTGTTAGAGGATAAACTAAATTGTCATGAATATGAGGTATTACCTAATAACATAATTCGAATTTATAAATTTAAAGATACACCTTCCATGGTAAGCAGTACAATTGTTAAAAATGGGGTAGAGTTAAATTCTATGAATATAAAGGGAACCAATTTAGAAGAATACTTTGTTTCATTAGTTGGAGGTGTTATCAATGCTTAATTATATAAAAAGTGAATTATATAGAACTACTCATCGTAAATATCCTTATGTTTTAGTTGGAACTTCTTCATTGATATGTATTCTAGTTAATGTATTAGCATTATGGTTTATGAAAGACCAAGAAGCAATTAACAGAATAACAATGCCAGATATGCTAATGATTTCAACAGGTCTTTTTACATTGATTTATTATTCTGTAATTATGATTGTAGATATTGTATTTTCAGATGAACATAAGCATCAAACTTTAAAAAATACAGTATCCTTTGGGATTAATAGAACAAAAATATATTTAGGGAAATTTATTGTAGAAGTGATTGTAGCCACAGTATCTTTAATTATAGTTGCCACTGTGTTAATATTAAGTTCTTATATATGTCTTGGTTTAGGTGGAGCAACTATGGCAGAAACACTTGGTAATTTTGGGAATAAACTCATTGCTGTATTCCCACTTTGGTTAACAGGAATTGCTATTGCAAACTTACTTGCTTTTAATATTAAGAATAATAATATATTTGCCTTTGCTTATCTAGGGGTAGTAGCTATATTTCCAGGAATAATTAAGCTCCTAGGTTACTATAAACCTATATTTGCAAAAATACAATTATATTTAGTTTCTTACAACATTAAATTTATAGTAGGTCAAGACAGGGTTCTTTCTGAGGATATTACAAAATTTTATGTACTAGGTATAGTATACATTACTTTAATAACGGTTATAGGAATTATTTCCTTTAGAAGAAGAGAGATAAAATAGAATTAATTATTTAAATTCACACATATATAAATTCATACTTATTTAAATATGAAACTATATAAATATAAACCTAGTTAAATAGTAAAATAGGAATATAGTTAAATATTAAAATAGTTAACTATTTGTTCTGTTTATGGGGGTTAAGAGGGTTTCGTTATTTGAAGAAATATATTTAGGGCGTAAGTCTTGGGAGGAGCATTAAATGATATATATAACTATTTTATTTGGTGGTATAGCAGCATTATTTATAGTGCTCTTTCTACTAAATCGCTATAATATAAACAATATAAATAAGGAATTGAAGAAGCTTAAAAATATAAAAACCAATGAACAATTAAAATTAGCAGCCCCTAATAAAAATATTGAAGAGATGATAGGTGAAATTAATTTTATATTAGAAAAAAGTCAAAATGATAGAATAGCTCATGAAAAGAGTGAAAGTGAATTAAGAAAGCAAATTGCTAATATATCTCATGATTTAAGAACTCCTCTTACATCTATTCTAGGCTATGTACAGCTAATTAGGGATGAGTCTACTAGTGAAGAAGAAAAACAGGAGTACTTAGATATTATAGAAAAACGCTCTAAGGTGTTGCAAAATCTTATTACTAGCTTTTATGATTTATCTAGATTAGAAGCCAATGAATATGACCTAGAATTTAAAAAGGTTAATGTTGAAAGTTTATTGCGTGAAATTGTAGCAGCTTTTTATAATGATTTTGTTGATAAAGACTTTGAAGTAGAAGTTGATCTACAAGAAAAATTACCAGCTATAATTGCTGATGAAAATGCTGTAATTAGAATTTTTACAAATATATTTCAAAATGCCTTAAAGCATGGTAGTAAAACTATGTCTATATGTCAAAGGCAAGTAGATGGAGTAATTATTTCTACTTTTAGTAATAGGGTAGAAAACTTTACACAGGAAGACTTAGAACATGTTTTTGATAGATTTTTTACTACAGACAGAATGAGGACAGGACAAAATACAGGTCTTGGATTAACTATTGTAAAGAAACTTACAGAAAGTATGGGACATGAGGTTTCTGCTAGTTTAGAGGATGAAGTCTTTACAATTCAGATTAGATTCAAATTAAAATAGTAGTATAAAATATATAAGTTTTAAATAAGAAAAGAACATTCAAGGCTGAGAAGACAGTTTATGATTGTTCTTTTTTATGTATAATATATGACTTTAAACTCAATCTTAAAAAATCAGCATATTCTATATGAGGATAAAAAGAACATTTTTAACAATAGCAATAAAATGGTTAAAATGTATTTTAAATCTACACAATAAGATGTATAATTAATACATAATTGTGGAAAAAGGTGGAAGTGCTTTGAAAAAGTTAAGAAGTATAATAGTAATTACAGTTTTAGCTATAGCCTTTGTTGGATGTTCAAATGGACAAGCTAATAAAGAAGAAACTAATAATAGTGGAGAAAAAAAAGAAATAATAATCTCAGCAGCGGCAAGTCTTAAAGAATCTATGGAGGAAATTAAAAAGATCTATGAAGAAAAAAATAATATAACTTTAACTTTTAACTTTGGGGCATCAGGAGCGCTTCAAAAACAAATTGAGGAAGGGGCACCGGTAGATATATTTATGTCTGCAGGAGAAAAGCAATTTAAAGCTCTAGAGGATAAGGAACTTATAGAAAGTGGAAGTAAGAAAGACATAGTAGAAAATGAACTTGTTTTAATTGTTAATAATGAATATAAAGATAAAATAAAGGAGCTAGATGATTTGGATAACCTAGATGGACATATAGCTTTAGGCGAAATAGGCTCTGTACCCGCAGGACAATATGCTGAGGAAGCTTTAAATCACTATAATAAGTGGGATATCATAGAGAATAACATTGTTTTTGCAAAGGATGTTAAACAAGTTGTTAGTTATGTAGAAAATGGTGAAGCAGCTTGTGGTATTGTTTATAAATCTGATACAGTTAGTATAAAAAATTCTGTTGTGGTCACTACTTTTGATACATCAAGTCATAAAAAGATCATATACCCAGGAGGGGTAATAAAGACTTCTGAAGTTAAAGCTGAGGCTAAAAGTTTTTTAGAGTTCTTAGCTACTAGTGAAAGTAAAAGAATACTGGAAAGGTATGGTTTTAAGATTAATTAGTTATTAAACAAGGATAATTTATAAGTTTCATAGGAAACAATTGCCTTATGAAGCTTATAAATTATACATGTTATACAAAACAGCATTCCTATAGTATATATAAACAATATAAGATGAGGATGATAAATATATGATGGAATCCATATTAACACCAGTGATGATTTCGCTTAAAGTAGCTTTTGTTGCCACAGGGATAGTTATTATTTTTGGTATAGCATTAGCATGGATATTTTGTAGATATAGTTTTAAGGGGAAGTCAGTATTAGAAACAATAATACTCTTGCCTATGTGTCTTCCGCCTACAGTAGTAGGGTATGGAATGCTAATAGTCATGGGTAGAAATGGTCCTTTAGGAAAGCTTACTGAAGCTGTATTTGGAGGTACTTTAGTATTTACGTGGCAAGGTGCTGCCATTGGAGCTGCAATTGTGGCATTGCCATTAATGTATGAAAGTGCTAAGGCTGGTTTTTTAAACGTAGATATTACATGTATAGAGGCAGCTAGAATATTTGGTGCCAGTGATAGTTATATATTTTTTCATATAGTATTACCTATGGCTTTTGATAGTATTATCAGTGGAGTTATTTTAGCATTCACTAGAGCTTTAGGTGAATTTGGAGCTAGTCTTATGGTTGCCGGTAATATACCAGGAAAAACTCAAACTATACCAATAGCAATATATTTTGCTATGGAAAGTGGAAATAGAACTCAGGGAAATGTGCTGGTAGCAATTGTAGTTGTATTTAGTTTTATTATGGTATTTTGGTTGAATAGATGGAAGAAACTTAGAAAATAATGATAAATACTAAGAATAATAGTATAATAATCTAGGTAGATTTTATAGCGTTTTGGGAATAGGAGGGGATTTCATGGAAGCTTTTGACCTAATAGTTATAGGTGCAGGAGTAAGTGGAGTTATGGCTGCGGTAGAGGCCAAATCTAGAGGAGTAAATAGGGTTATTGTAATAGATAGGGATATAGAACCTGGTGGAGCTATGCTTTCATGTGTTCAGGCAGGTTTTTACTATAAGAGTATAAAAGAAAATTTAGCTGCCCCTGAATTAATATCAGGATTAGTAAATGATGCCTTAAATTTAGGCGTAATTATTAAGTGCGATACTACAGTTTTGGAAATAAAAAAGAATAAAGAAGTTGTTATGGTAAATAGTAAGGAAGGAATAAAGACTATAAAAGCTAAGTCTATCATTTTTGCCATGGGCTCAAGGGAGAGACCCTTTGGTTATAAAAACATATTGGGTTATGGGTTGGCTGGAATTACCACAGCTTGCTCAACGCTAAAGTATATTAATAGAAAAGGTGTATTACCAGGAAAAAGATGCATTGTATTAGGCTCAGATGATATAGGAATACTTGCAGCGAGAACTTTAGTTTTAGAGGGAGCCAATGTAATAAGTATGATAGAAACCAGTGGAGCTATTAGAGCTGTAAGTAATAAAGCTAAGGAATATGTTGAAGACTTTAATATTCCTGTACTCTTTAACCATAGAGTAGTAAAGATATATGGTACCCATAGAGTTACTGGTGTAGATATCGTACATTTAGATGAAGAATATAATGTTATTGAAGGAACTAGTAAATATGTGGATTGTGATACTTTAGTGCTATGTATGAACTTAAAATCAGATACTGCAATAGCAGAAAAAATGGGAATAGATATAGAGAAAGAAAAGGGTGGTATATTTATTTCGGATAAAATGGAGACCTCAATGAAAGGAATATTTGCTTGTGGTGCAGTGGTTGATGGGTATACTAATGTGGAGAAGGTCATGAATCAAGGTAAATTAGCAGCTAAGTACGCAGCAGAGTATTTGTGTGGAGTACAATAGAGCAAGGGTAAACTAATAATGAGCTCAGGATATGGATAGTATATATGTAAAAGAGAAAAAAGTAACCTCTACATCATCGAAAGGTGAAACTAATGTATGAATAGGATATATGTAAAAGAGAAAGTAGGAAATATATAAATCAATGGAAGAATATATAGATAAAAAACAGAAAATAATAAACTATGCAAAGAAACTTTCTTTAGATACTATTGGATTTACAGAGTGTAGAAGATTTAATGAACTAGAAGAATTTTTCATAGATAGAAAAGAAAATAATCTTTTTAATGAGTTTGAAGAGGAAGATATAGAAAAAAAGATTAATCCAAAGCTCTTAATGGAAAATGGAGAAACTATTATATCAATAGCTTTTCCTTATTATCGTGATGATAAAGGCGAAGGAGATAAATTTTCTCTATATACAAGGGGGCTAGATTATCACAGAGTAGTAGAAAAATATTTAAAGGAAATATGTGATTATATAGAATCCTTAGGAGGAGAGGCTAAATGGTTTGTAGATAGTAACCCATTACCAGAGAGATATATCGCAGCTATAAGTGGAGTTGGATTTATAGGGAAGAATAATACTCTTATTACGGAAAAGTATGGCTCCTATGTATTTTTAGGAGAAATAATAACAAATCTTAAGCTACAAGGGGATAAATCAAAAAAATATGGCTGTAAAGGGTGCAATTTATGTGTGGAAAAATGCCCAACAAATGTTATAATAGAAGATGTTAAAAAGTTTAATTCTTCACAATGTGTTTCTTATTTAACTCAAAAAAAGCACTTAAATAATGAAGAATTAAATATGGTTAAAGGCAAGATTTTTGGGTGTGACAATTGTCAAAAAGTATGTCCACATAATTTAAATGTGGAAGTTTCACCTATTAAAGAATTTCTACCTAAGGAGTATATGGAAAAGGTTGATTTATTAGAGCTTATAAATCTTGATAATAAAAACTTTAAAGAAAAGTATATCATGCATTCTTGTGGATGGCGTGGAAAGAATTTATTAATAAGAAATGGGCTTATCAATTATTATTTGAGGTATAATGAAGATATAGATAATATAGAAGAGAGTATTAACTCACCATACATAAAGGAGTATTATAACAGATTATTCAAGAAGTAGTATGGAGGTAAGTCTTAGGTATAAAGGAGATTTCTATGAAAAGAGATATATTAACAAAAATTTTAAATAAATTACCAGAGAGTCTTTCTGGAAAATTAGCAAGAAGTTATGTAAAGACATCAATAAAAAAGTATGCTAATATGAAGGTTGAAGGTTACGAAAAAATTAAAGGTATAAAGGGCCCAATAATATTTATATGTAACCACTTAAGTAATGCTGATGGACTAATACTTAACGAACTATTAAAAGACTTTGACCCCACATTCATTGCGGGAGTAAAGCTTTCCAATAACGATTTTACTAAGAATGGATTTAAGTTTATAAAGACCATAGCAATTAAACCTAATTCTGCAGATAAGGATGCCATTAGTAAAATTGTAAAGAAACTTAGAGCTGGAGAAAATATTATGATATTTCCAGAGGGAACAAGAAGTAGAAGTGGTTCAATGATAGAAGGCAAGAAGGGATTTCTTCTAATGGCTAAGCTATCTAAGGCTAAGATAATTCCAATTGGGTTAGCAGGCACAGAAGAATTTTTACCTATAAATGATGGTGATATGGGGGAAGAAAACTTCCAAACAGCTCAAGTTACTGTAAGGTTTGGAGAACCTATATATTTACCTGAAAAACTTAAAGAAGAAGATAAGAATGAATATAATGAAAGAGCTATGTTGGAAGTTATGAAATCTATAGCTGCTCTTTTACCAGAAAAATATAGAGGTGTATATAAATAAGGATTCATTGAAAAACTTATAGTAGATGATATTCTAATTATGTAAAGGGAAAGTATAAGTAGCTGATTTATAAAGGTAAGTGTTAAAAAATATTATTATGGAGTATAAATATACTTATATGTGTTATTAATATATTAGCATGTATAGTAAATTTTATTTAATATAATTTAAATGGAGGTAATCAAATGGGAAGCAAATCTTTAAACAATTTCCTTAAAACTAATTTAGAGGACCTTAAAAGTAAAGGGCTTTATAATGAAATTAATGTTATTACAGGACAAAATGGACCTGTGATAGAAATAGAAGGAAAGAAGCTAATAAACCTATCTTCAAACAACTATCTAGGACTTGCCACTAACAAGAGAATGATTGATGCTTCAATCAAAGCTACAGAAAAGTACGGTGTAGGTGCTGGTGCTGTTAGAACAATAAATGGAACATTAGACATACATATAGAATTAGAGAAGAAGTTAGCAGCATTTAAGCATACTGAAGCTGCAATAGCTTTCCAATCAGGATTTAACTGTAATATGGCAGCAATATCTGCTGTAATGAACAAAAAAGATGCAATACTTTCAGATGCACTAAATCATGCGTCAATTATAGATGGATGTAGATTATCAGGAGCTAAAATCATAAGAGTTGAACACTCTGATATGGATGATTTAAGAGCAAAGGCTAAAGAAGCAAAAGAATCAGGATTATATGAAAAAATAATGGTAATCACTGATGGTGTATTCTCAATGGATGGAGATGTTGCAAAACTTCCTGAAATTGTTGAGATTGCAGAAGAGTTTGATTTAATTACTTATGTTGATGATGCTCACGGTTCTGGGGTACTAGGAAAAGGTGCTGGAACAGTTCACCACTTTGGATTATCAGACAAAATAGATTTCCAAATAGGAACACTTTCTAAAGCTATCGGTGTAGTTGGAGGATATGTAGCAGGATCTAAAGACCTTATCGACTGGTTAAAGGTTAGAGGTAGACCATTCCTATTCTCTACATCATTAACTCCAGCAGCAGCAGGAGCTTGTATAGAGGCTGTAAATATATTAACTGAAAGTACGGAACTTCATGATAGATTATGGGAAAATGGGAATTACCTTAAAAAGGGCTTAAAAGAATTAGGATTTGATATTGGACATAGTGAAACACCTATAACTCCATGCATAATTGGAGAGGCTGCTGAGGCTCAAGAATTCAGTAGAAGATTATATGAAGAGGGCGTATATGCTAAATCAATAGTATTTCCAACAGTACCACTGGGAACAGCTAGAGTAAGAAACATGCCATCAGCTGCTCACACAAAAGAATTGTTAGATGAAGCTATTGCTAAATATGCAAAAGTAGGAAGAGAAATGGGCTTAATAAAATAATATTTGTATTAAAAGTAGAGGAGGAATATCCTCCTCTAGAGGTTATAGATTTTAACTAAAAAAACATTTAAATAAAATTTAAATAACATTAGATAGGGAGAATCAATATGAAAAGAATATTAGTTAGCGGATGCTTAGGTCAAATTGGTACGGAATTAGTAACGAAATTAAGAGAAGTTTACGGAGTAGATAATGTAGTAGCTACAGATGTAAGAAAACCAGAAGGAAATCCAATCGTTGAAGGTGGAATTTTTGAAACTTTAGACGTAACAAATTATGACGAATTCTTATCAATAGCTAAAAAACATGAAGTAGATACTATTATTCATCTTGCAGCACTTTTATCAGCAGTTGCAGAAGCAAAACCACAACTTGCATGGACTATTAACATGGGTGGTCTTGTAAACGCTTTAGAAGTTGCTAGAGAATTAAATTGTAAATTCTTTACTCCAAGTTCAATAGGTGCATTTGGACCATCTACACCTAAGGTAAATACTCCACAAGATACTATTCAAAGACCAAACACTATGTATGGTGTAACTAAGGTTTCTGGAGAGTTATTATGTGATTACTACCACTCTAAGTATGGTGTAGATACAAGAGGAGTAAGATTCCCAGGGCTTATTTCTTATGTAGCATTACCAGGCGGTGGAACTACAGATTATGCAGTTGATATTTATTATGAAGCATTAAAAACTGGTAAGTATACTTCTTTCATAGGTAAAGGAACTTACATGGATATGATGTATATGCCAGATGCTATAAATGCAATAATCACTTTAATGGAAGCTGATCCAAGTGAATTAAAGCACAGAAATGCATTTAATATAACTGCAATGAGCTTTGAACCAGAGCAAATAGCTGCAGAAATTAGAAAGCATATTCCAGAATTTGAAATGTCTTATGATGTAGACCCAGTAAGACAAGGAATTGCAAACACTTGGCCAGATTCAATAGACCCATCTGCTGCTAAAGAAGAGTGGGGCTTTAAAGCTGAATATGACTTAGCTAAGATGACAGCAGATATGCTTGAAAAATTAAAAGCTAAAGGCATAAAATAGAGATAAAAATAAAGGACTGAATGAAGATAAAATATCTTTATTCAGTCCTTTATTTTTATATGCTTGTACTATATAACTATAAAATTAATGATTAGTTTTCTTCGCAATATAAGGAAGAATTAATCCTAAACCTATTAAGAAGAATGGTGTGGCAATATTAAGTACTAATTGGAATGGATCTGTAGAGTATATACCACCAATACATGCGAAAGCGGTAAATGCAAAACACCATGCTCCGATAATAATACCTAGTGTTTTATTTTTCACAAATTTGTATTCAGGATTGAATTTTTCTCCTGCCTTCTTTAAAGCTATATATGCAACAAATACCCATAAATAACGTAGAGGCATACATATAGCATTTAGTTTTACTAACCATTTTACTAATTCATCTACACTTCCTATACCAAAAGCAGGTAGAATTATTAAAATTGAAACAATAACTAATATAAGTTTATGTCCGTTTGTATAAGCACCATATTTGTTTTGTACAAACAATTTTTCAGGTATGAACTCTCTATCAGCACTATTAAGTAACATACGTAAAGGTGCATCAATTGATATTATAAGTACTGCAAATTGTCCAATAAGATTTGTAATAGCATAAATAATTACGAAAGTATTTCCTATGTGATAGTATTCACCTAACTTCTGGAAAGCATAATATGCTCCATTAGTCATTAAGTCTTTAGGAACATTATTTGAATCAAACATCATACCTAATGATATAGTTCCTAAAATTGCACATACTGCAACCATAATTGCTAATGCAATCATACCTTTTGAAAAACCAGTTTCAGGGTCTTTAACTTGGTTAACATAAGGTGATATTTTCTCACATCCACCAACAGCAAAGACTAAGATTGATAAGCTGGTAAAGAATTTAACATCAAATGTAGGCATAAAAGTTTTAAATGACCAATCTATAGCATTTAGATTAGCATCTGTAATTGCTGGAGCTGCTAACATTAAGATGATAAATAGAATAGACATTACGAACATAGATGTTCCTGCAAAGGTAGCTATCTTTTTTAATGGATTTAATCCCTTTGATGCAATATATAATGCAATTAAAAATACTACTAAGCAAGATAATTGTAATAGAGTTGTATTCATACTACTGATTCGCTTATCTTGGAAAATTGCCCAGCTAGCTGAAATCATAAAACCAGATGGTTTTTGTGAAATATAAGGCATATGAACTACCCAGTATGTCCATCCAGCATAGTATGCAATTCTTGGTCCTATGGTTTCATGAATCCAAGAACTAACTCCACCACCAGAGTTTTTAAATGCAGATCCTAATTCACCTACCATTAGTGCATAAGGTACAAAATAAATAGTAAAAATTAATACCCAAGATACAATTGCTTTAAGTCCATTGTACTCAGAGAAGCCGTTAATAACATTACCAAAACCCCATACTGTTGAAAATGCCATAAAAGCTAAGGTGTACCAAAGAATTTGTTTATCCTTTTTTTCAGACATAAATTTCCCTCCTATATTAAATTACGATATTATTATATCATGGGAAACATTCTTTTTACATTTAAAATAAAATATTTTCATATTAATCGAATTATTTTTAAAATATTATAGAAATTATTAAATATTATTGAACATTTATCTATAAATATAATCTGAATAATTTTATTAGTAATAACATATTAAAATAATTGGGTGTATAATTACATAAATTTGTATTAATGTTCTAAAATTTATGAGATAATATTAATAATGAGTATATATGACGGAGGAAGCTATGAAATTATATATTAAGCAAAAAGTATTTTCATTTACTGATAGATTTATAGTTAAAGATGAAAAAGAGGAAGATAAATATTTCGTTGAAGGTGAAATGTTTTCCATGGGGCATAAACTTCATATTTATGATATAAGTCATAAGGAAGTGGGCTATATAAGGCAGAAACTCTTTACCTTTATGCCTAAGTTTGAAATTATCATAAATGGCATGGTAATTGGAGATTTGATAAAAAAATTTACTTTTATTAATCAAAATTATTATCTAGATGGAACTGACTTAAGGTTAACAGGTGATTTTTGGGCCCATGATTATACATTATATCAAGGTGAATATGCTGTTATGACGGTGAGCAAGGAATGGTTTACTTGGGGAGATAGCTATGTACTAAATATATCTGATCAGGTTGATGAAATATTATGCTTAGCTATAGTTTTAGCTATAGACTGTGAAATGTGTACTGCTAATAATAGGGGTAACTAAGTTTAAAATTAAATAGTAAATTAGTAACCTAAAAAATTACTAGGGGGGAACTATTATTGCAATAAAAGAAAGACAAGCTACTAAGTAAAGAAAATAACTGGGGTAAATAAAATAAAAAGGGGGGAATTTAGTGGTACTATTAACAGGTACTTACTAGGTAAAAATGAGTAAAATTATTAAAGAAAGATTATTTATGCGACATATAAGCTGTAGCATAAAAGAAGGTATTTTAATAAGGGTACAGGGGTTTAATTTATTGGAGATTATAGGAAACATATGAAAACAAGTATAAGCTTCGAATTAACTAATTGTGATGATATAAGTAAGTTTTTAAAAGATTATATAAAAACCCTGTCTTCACCCTTCGATTCATATTTAGAGGACCATATAATTAAATCTAAGTTTTATAGAATAGTTATGAATTCAAAGTATATAGGATATTTTGCTATATATGATGATGAATTATTAACACTGTTTTATATCAAATGTAAATATATAAAATACGCTCAAAAGTATTTTAATGCTATATTAAAAAAGTTTAATCCAAAATCAGCCTATGTATTTACAGGAGACGAGTTATATTTAAGTTGTATATGTGATATAGAAAATAAAGAAGTAAAAAATCAAGCTTATTTTTTCCAGGATCATAAAGGTAACCCAGAGAAAATAAGGTATTATAACAATGGTAATCTAAGAAAAGCAGAGGATAAAGATATTGATGTGATAAAGGAATTCAGTGGTGACTTCTTTGAAGACGTATACAAACAGGTTAAAGATGGAGAATTATATATTTTTGAAGAGGGTACTAACGTGTTAGGTTTTGGTATACAAGAAAAAGGAGAAGTACTAAAAGGATATACTAGTATAGGTATGTTTACTAGAGAAGAATATAGACAAAAGGGTATTGGAAGAACTATTATAGCAGAGCTAAAGAAACTTTGCTATAAGCAAGGAGAAATTCCAATTTGCGGATGTTGGTACTATAATACAAATTCTAAAAAAACTTTAGAAAGTAGCGGATTCGTAAGTAAGACCAGACTTTTAAGAGTGGAATTTAAAGATAACAAGGGAGGGAATTAATCTATTTCAAAGATTTTGAGGGGAATAAATTAGAAGCAGCATGGTTTATTTGGGATTGAGAATAAATATATTGACAAGTGATACAAATAAAACTTATAATGTAAATATAAGTAATGAGAAAGGTGGGAATACGTTGTTTATGAACAGAGATTTTTATAAAAATAATATAAAATTAAATAGAATATATAATAACGCCCTACCTGAAATTATAGGTTTTTAAAGTTGAATTTAAAGTATTAATTTGTAATTAAGCCCTAGGGGTATTCCTAGGGCTTTTTATATCTAAATATTTTAAATAGCATAGTGAACTTAAAAGTAATATTTAAGTTTAAGACTATGTTTAAAGCAAATATGTGCTAGTTAGCCATATCCTATCATCTGCGGTGAAGGATATGGCCATTTTTATGTAGGGGGTTAGAATTAATGCAAATTTTAGAGTTAAGAGAACTAGATAAGAAGCAGATTGAAGATATTGAAAACTTAGAAGAGGCTTGCAAAAACTACGATAAAACTAAAGGAGGTGCATTTCTATCAAACGAAATTAACTTTAATAAGGAAATAAATTGTTTTTTCCTATTATATGAAGAAGAAATACTTGTAAGCTTTCTAGCTATGTTTATACCAACATCACAGCAGGCAGAGATTTCTACATATACATTGCCAGAGAAGAGAAAGAAAGGTTTCTTTAAAATACTTTTAGAAAGTGCTATTAATGAGCTAAGAAAGTATGATGTTAGAGAAATACTTTTTGTGCATGAGCCTTCAAGCAATGATGGTAGGTTAACTTTAAGGAAAT
The DNA here is from genome assembly GCF_002419845.1 of Clostridium sp. UBA5712. Taxonomy (NCBI): domain Bacteria; kingdom Bacillati; phylum Bacillota; class Clostridia; order Eubacteriales; family Clostridiaceae; genus Clostridium; species Clostridium sp. UBA5712. The sequence continues at coordinate 254,660 of NZ_DIGW01000015.1, forward strand.
TTAATGTTAAATATGATTTTTCTGAGTATCTCTTAGTCTATAAAAAGGATAAATTTACTAAAGCACAGAACAAGCTAAAATTATATCAAATAATTAATCAAGATGTAGATGAAATAGCAAAGCTACACATAGACATTTTTAATAAAACTTTGGAAGAAGGAAATGCAATTGTTAATAGAGCAATAGAATCTAAAGATAGGATATCCTATATGGCTAAAGTAGATGATGAAATTGTTGGTATATGTAGTATTAGCTTAGAAGGTGGCAATGCGTTCATTTGTGGGTTAGGAATTTCAACTAAGTATCGAGGACTTGGCTATGGAAAAGAGATATTAAGTAAGGGAATAGAGAAGGCGTTGACCTTGGATATTAAAGATATATATCTTGAGGTGGATAGCAAAAATCATACAGCATATAACCTTTATATTAATAATGGATTTAAGATTAAAACACAATTAGATTATTATAGATATATAATTTAGAAGTATGAAATAAGAATAATAAATCTAGTTTTGGCTTTAAACAGTTTATAACTGGATTTGAAGCTGAGGATGAGGTTTTTTATAAGAAAGAAATATAATATTAGGGGGAAAATATTTATGGAGATTATTTTTAAAGCAATAGACAATGACAATTGGAGAGAATGTATTGAGCTCTCTGTAGAAGAAAACCAGAAGTGTTTCGTAGCATCAAATTCATATTCTATATTGGAGTCTAAATTTGAAGAAGGAAACTATCCGATGGCAATCTACGATGGGGAAACCATGGTAGGATTTTTAATGTACAGCTTTGATAGTGATGATAATAGCTGGTGGATGTGTAGACTTATGATGGATAAGAAATATCAAGGTAAGGGTTATGGTAGGGCTGCTATATTAAAACTATTAGAACTATTAAAAGAAGAACATGGAAATATAAAAGTTTATACAAGCTTTGAACCAGAAAATAGTGTCGCTGAAAAATTATATGAGTCTGTAGATTTCAGAAAAACTGGAAAGATAATGTGGGGAGAAGTAGTAATGGAGATACAACTATAATATAGTTAAAACTTCTGATTTAAGAAAGGGGATATCTCAAAATAAGCTAAATCTTAAATTAATGTCGAGCTTGTCATCTAATATAAGTACAAGCTCAACATAGTGAAAGATTAGAAGTTTATTTATTGATATCCCCTATAATATTTTTAAAATCTAAATAATAAAGTTGATTATTATACATATTACACCACCCATAACTAGTGAAATAGTATTTATGCTAGCCTTAAAATTCTTTTTAATAGTACTAGTTTTTCTTTTTCCATTTTGGTTACTTCAAGATTGGCATTTGCTATATACTGAGCATTGGCTTGACAAAGTCCTTGAAGAGATAATCCCGTTGGATTTCCTCCTAGGAAAGAAGAAATTCCTAAAATAACTAATATTATACCTTCAATAAATAAAACATCCTTTAAGTTATGGGCAGTAAAATGAACAATACCTAATCCAATTAACACTAAGATAATAGACCAGATTATTCCCCAAACAACACATTTAATTAAGGATTTAATTTGACTCTTATCCATGATTAATCTCCTTTTTCATTGATTATTATATTATATAAAGTTTTATGGTAATTATAACAAGGTTATCTAGTAAAATTAAAATAAGGGATCTTAGCAAAATATATAAAATTAGTTTATTTTGCAAGCCCCTTATTTATATAAGTATATTCACTTAGAATATAAATTTTTAATTTATCTATTCAATGGATCTAGTAATGGTTTTCTCTTAAAACAATCTTGTACGTCATCTAGAGCTTCACCAAATCTTTGGAAGTGAACAACTTCTCTTTCCCTTAAGAATTTCAAAATTTCTTTAATTTGATAATCATCACTTTGATTTATTAACCACTCATAGGTTGCTCTTGCTTTTTCTTCTGCAGCTAAATCTTCATGAAGATCTGCAACTACATCATCTTTAGCTTGTATATAAGCTGCTGTCCAAGGTACTCCATTAGGGTCTGTGTAGAATAAAGCTCTTCCATGATTAGTATAGTGACCACCAAGTCCTACTTCTTCAAGCTCTTCTAGAGTAGCATTGCTCATAAGTTGATAAATCATAGTAGCTATCATTTCAACGTGAGCCATCTCCTCTGTACCTATATCAGTAAGTAGTGCTTTAGATTTTCCAGTAGGCATAGTGTAACGTTGATTCAAATATCTAAGTGCTGCACTTAATTCTCCATCTGGGCCACCATATTGAGCTACTAGAAATTTTGCCATTCTAAGATCTTTAGATTTAAGATTTATTGGATATTCTAACATTTTTGTATAATACCACATATTATAATCCTCCTGTGTTAATAATTTTCCCAAGGCCATGGTAATGAAGTCCAACACATTGGACTTTCAACAGAGGCTGAGCCGAAATTAGTAAGTGGGCCATATTTTTCTTCATATTGACGTACTAATATTCCGAGCTTATGAGATACGGCTTGTAGATCCTTAGTAGCTTCCTCGTTATCAGGGAAGTTATCTAGATATAGATTTAAATCTATGCAATAAAATTGAAGTTTTCTTATATTATTTAATAATTCTTGATCATACATAATATCTCACCCCTCTATTCCCATCTTGAGTTTTTCTTCTCGTTGTAAGGTTTATATAAATCCTTAAATATTGTGCCCTTTGATAGAGCATCTTTAACTAAAAATAAATTTTCATATGCTTGAGGTAATACAAAAGCACAAGCGTATTCCATTTTTCTATGTGAGTAATTACTATAATTGCTCATTTGTTTTCTCCTTGAATTAATTTCTACCTAATAGTATGTTATGTTATATGTGTAATATTTGTGAAAATAAATTTCAATTTCAACGAAATTTATATATAAATATTCCATGGTATGTTGTAAAATATTTATATATATGGATATATATAATGTTCGTTGATTTAGCTAAAAATATTTTTATACGAATTTTATAATGATTTATTAACACATACAAAGGAGATGTATTATGGAATTACAAATATTACATACTAACGATATACATAGCAATTTTGAAAATTTAGCAAGAATAACTACAAAAATTAATGAGTTAAAAAATGATGATACAATTGTATTAGATGCAGGAGATCTAGCAGATTTTAAAAGAGTAGAAGTTAATGGAACTAAGGGGAAGGTTGCAATAGATTTACTTCAGGAAGCTGAATATGATGCTATTTCCATTGGAAATAATGAGACCTTTGATGGAATTCATACTTTAGAAGGATTAACCTCTGATGGAAGGATACCTTTTTTGAGTTGTCATATAAGAAAACTCAATGGTGGGGAAATAGAAGGGCTAAGCAAAAGTATAATAATTAATAAAGCAGGATTAAGGATATTAATTATAGGTGCTTCTCCAAATTTAAATGAGTTTAGTACAAGCTGTGGATTAGATATTTTAGATTATCTTCAGGGAATAAATAAGGAGATAAATAATAATAAGGGTAAATATGATATATGTATAGTTCTATCCCATTTAGGTATGGATAAGGATGAAGAGATTGCAACAAAAATTTCAGAGGTAGATGTAATAATAGGAGGACATTTTCATATCCTTATGGATGAACCTAAGATCATAAATAATACCATAATCAATACCTCAGGACAGTTTGGAGAACACTTGGGAGTATTGAAACTATCTATAAAAGATAATAAAGTAAGTTTAGTAAAAGGCGAAAATATAAATATAGAAGGCTTAGATATGGATAAAGGTATAATTAAAGTATTAAAGAAGAATAAAGAGATAGCTTTAAATAATCTTTCTATACCACTATATGAAGTTAAAGAAAATTTATGGCATGATGTAATAGAAGAAAATCCTATTACTAACTTATTAGCAGATGGACTATCTAAAGTTTATAATTGTGATTTTGCTTTCATAAATAGTGGAGTATTAAATGGAGGAATAAAAAAAGGTGCAGTAACTAATCTTAAGCTATTACAAATAGAGCCATCTCCATTAAATCCTACATACTTTGAAATTGAAGGTAAATATATATTAGAAGCTATTAAGGAAAGTTTAGATGGGGACATAGTTTTAGCTGATGGTAGAGGACCAGGTTTTAGAGGAAAATATGTAGGAAGACTTCATTTTTCTAGAAATGTAAAGATTAAATATAGGGAAAGAGAAGTACTAGAAGTTATTATAAATGGACAACCCCTTAAGGAAGATAAAGTTTACAGGGTAAGTAGCTCTGATTATCTTCATAGAGGTTCTGGATATAAAGATTTAAAGAATAATTCTAATCATAAATATGATGATAGATACATAAGAGATATATTAAGAGAATATTTATGTGATGAAGATATGGTTAATAAAGCATTAGAAGATAGATGGATAAGAATATAGTTATGAAAGGGGATTGAAGTGGAAGATAATAAATTATTAGAGAAAAATAAAAAGGTAAAAAGAAGAGTTATTATAGGATTTATAGTTTTGATATTGCTTAATCTGTGGGGTTTGTTAAAAGTTAATTCTCTTAGACAAGACCTAGATAGCTTACGAGGTGATATTTATAATCAGTATAATGATATGAGGACATCCTTAAGTAGCATTAATACCACCGTAGGAGAAACCCTAAAAAAGCAAGGGAGTATTTTAAGTGACTTTAGTTACTCAGTAGAAGGGCTAGATGCAGAAAACAAAACCATTAGTATTAATCTTAAAGGAACTCCTAAGGTATATAAAGAAGGATTAAAGTTTTATTTTAACTATGACTGTAGCGATGGAGATAGTAAGAGTGTTGAAGGTAAATTAGATAAAGCTTTAAACTATAGTGCAAAGATAGCAGTTCCCATAAGGAGTACTGTTAAATTTGGATTTACTTTAGACTATGGAGAAGAAGTGAAAAAAGAAACATGGGAAGATGAATATATAGATCAAATGGAGTATCAACTTCAAATTATGCCTCAACCTTTTAAAGGGAAATATGAAACAAAGGGTGATGAAGTTATAATTGATGGACGGATTGAAAGTGTCATTTATCCAAGTTCTATAAAAGGAAATTCTGTAGAAGAAGCTTCATGTAAGATAAGAATAAATGAGGAAGTTATAGATGAAATTAAATTAGAAAAAAGTAATGAATCTTCAAGTGAAGTTAGTAATTATACTGGAACTATCAAAGAGAAATATAAATTAAAAAATGGAGATATGTTAGATGTGTTAGTTGAGGTTCAAGACACCTATGGATTTAAATATAAATATTACCCTATGACGTCAATTAATAATAATGGTACACTTAATAAGTTGGAGTCCTCTGGGGGAAATACTTTTATACAGGTAGAGCCATAGAATCTTGAAAAGGCAAGTATATAACTATGTAAATATAAAAATATAAAACTTTACAACTAGGAATATATATAACTAGTTAAATAGTTGTTTTGTTCATGGGACTTTAAGGAGATTTACAATTTAAATAGGATGACTAAAGCTACATCAAAGGGTAAGAGATTAATAATCCTGAGTTGGTAATTTAACTAACATAAGGAGTTTATTAATATAATTTTATATTGAGGAGGAATTGATATGAAAATTTATAAATGTAGTGTATGTGGCTACTTGTATGATGAAAGCCAAGAAGAGGTACCTTTTGCAGAATTAAAAGAAGACTGGAGATGTCCTGTTTGTAAAAGGGATAAAAGTTTCTTTAAACCATTAGAGGAAACAGATTCTGTAGATTAGATAAGTAAGTAATTAAATAATGTTTAATTTAAGAGTGTCTTAAAATATTGGATTATATTTTAGTAAAAACTAAAGTATAGTATATTTTAAGACACTTTTTATATTTAATTTTATAATTTTGTAAGAAAAGCTATATTGCTTTCGATATATAGGGTGAAGAAGGAAATTTGGAGGAGATTTAATGAGGGTGGATAAAGACAATTTTATTGCAGAATTAAAAAGAAAAAATCCTAAAGCTCTTGATTATATCATTGATATATATGGGCCCTTAGTAAAAGGAATTATATCTAAAACCTTATGTTCTGTAGAGGATAAAGGTTTAATTGAGGAATGTATGTCAGATGTATTTATGGCAATTTGGGTTAATGGGTATAAGTTTACTGGGGATAGTTCTAAGTTTAAAAGTTGGATAGGGGCTATCACAAAATTTAAAGCAATTGATTACTACAGAAAGTATGGTAAAAAAGAAAATAACCAGCTTATGGATGAAGCCATCACTGATGGTAAAAGTGCAGAAGATCATTATCTTGATGATATAGAAAATAGCAGGTTAGTAAGTATTATAGAAAGTATGGAGGAACCAGATAAAACTATTTTTATAATGAAATTTTTACTTGGAGATAAGAGTAAAAGCATTAGTGAAGCATTAAAGCTTTCTGTAAGTAATATAAATACTAGAATTAGTAGAGGCAGAGAAAGGATAAGAAGAGAGTACTATAAGGAAGCTAGGGAGGGGGTATAGTTATGGATAATAAGGATATATATGATAAATTTAATGAGATTGATTTTGATATAAGTGAGTTTGAAGAAATTCCTATGGATGAAGTTGAAAAACAGAGATTGAAGAAATCCTTGAAGGAGAAAAACGGGAAAATGCAAAAGTCTATGAAGAAGTATAAAGTGGCTGCAGTGGTTGCTATATTAGCCCTATTAATAGGCATGTCACCTTTAGGCAAGGAAGTCATTGCGCAGATAGCTGAAAAACTAATATTTACTCCTTCCCAAGGCATTATAAAACAGCAAGTAGATAAAGAGCTATATATGCTAGAAGAACCAGTAAGAATTAATATTGATGATAGTTCTGCATTAGTAAAAAGTATTACAAATGATGGTGAGAATATATATGTTGAAATGTGGTTTAACCAGGATGCAGAAGCTGAAGACATTGGGAATCAAAGAGAAATAATAAACAACTTAAAATTAAAGACTAGTGATGGAAATATGTATAATGTAGGATTAACTAGCTTTGCAAGTGGAGGATATGCAGGATTTGCTTTTCAGCAGGGTGAGGGTTTAATAACAGATTTTAAGTTGCACTATAAGGATAAAGATATAGGGGAGTTTAATTTAAAAAAGGTAGATTTTAAAAATAGTTATGATGAAATTGGTGGAAATGCCATAGATAAAGAAGTTCTTTTAGGGGCAACCAGTTATTATGAAGAAGGAGAAAGATACTTTAAAATATGGAGCAATATAGATTATCAGCAGCGTGAAGATTACACCATTAGTTTAGATGCCATTGGAAAAGTTGAAGTTAGAGATGAAGAAGGTACTTTACTATCTATAGAAAATGCTAATGATGGAACTGGGAGAGCTTTTAAAATACTAGATCCGTACAAAGGCAAATTAGATATAAAAATAAAGGATATAGATATAAATTATGTTTTAAAAGAAGGAGGTAGATTAGCTATAAAAATTCCTAAGAAGGGTGAAACTTCCGAAATAAATGAAGACCTTAAACTTAAAGGGCTTCAAGATAGTATTAAAGCTGCTTCTATCACAAATAAAGGTGGAGAGTATACTATACACTTTGACTTTAGTAATAATTATGATGAAAGCAGAACAATATTTATGGTAAGAGAAAATTTTAGAACTGGTGGTGCCATGGGTGATATGGAAAATCAGCAAGGTGAGGTATACCTAGATAATGAAGATTTAAGTATTACAGAGAGATTTTTAAGAAAAATATATATAGATGTAAATAATATTTTAGTTCATCAACAGGGTAATTGGCAGTTCATAGTGGAATAAATTATAAAAGCACTAGCTTTAATTAGTTGGTGCTTTTATAATTAAATTAGGAATATTAATAGTATAAGGATTTACAAGAATTTTACCTTAATATAACTCACTGAAAACATAAAAAATATATAATTATAATAAAAGTCAGAATATTTATGAAATTTGAAAGGTGGATTTATATGCCCGCAAGTTATACTCACTATAGTTTTGGACATACTGTCTTAGAAAAACTGCCCCATGGGATAAAAGATATTATAATACAAAATAAAGAAGCATATTATATAGGGCTTAATGGTCCAGATATACTTTTTTATTATAAGCCCTTATTTAAGAATGAAATAATTAAGTATGGACATAGATTACATGATGAAAAGGCCTATGGATTTTTAGAAAGGTCGAAAAAGTATATTAAAGAAAGTAAGGATGAGATTTGTCTCTCTTATATTTTAGGATTTGTATGTCACTTTGTCCTTGATAGTAGTTGTCATCCTTTTATTGCAGAAGCTATGAAGGAAAGTAATATATCTCATGCTGAAATAGAAGCAGAGTTAGATGGAGCATTAATGAGGAGAAATAATTTAAGTCCACAAAGGCATAGTGCAGGAGCTCATATTATTCCTAATAAGGTTATAGCAGCACATATTGCTAGCATTTATGATAATGTTAGTGGAAAAGAAATATATAAATGCCTTAAGTCTGTAAGGTTTTATAATAAACTACTATTATGTGAAAACAATTTGAAAAGAAAGATTATAAAAGGCTTATTAGGCTTAATTAAAGGTGGAGAAGGCTTTAGCCGTATGATAATTAATGTAGAACCAAATATAAAGTGTATAGAAATAAATAAAAAGCTTTTAAAGCTTTATGAAGAGGCTATAGATGAGGCAGTACATAGAGTTGAAGAGTACTATAGTGCTATAAAAAGTAATGACAACCTGAGGGAATTCTTCAATAGAAATTTTCTATAGGAGGGGTAAAATGAGTAAATTTACTAAGTTAGAAAAGCAGTGGATTCTATATGATGTAGGAAACTCAGCTTTCACCATGTTGGTGTCTACTATAATTCCTATTTACTTTAAAAATGTTGCGAGTTTATCAGGGATTTCACCAGCAGATTCAACAGCTTACTGGGGTTATGCTGTATCCTTGTCTACAATTATTGTAGCGATACTTGGACCTATACTTGGAACCGTAGCGGACACTAAAGGTTATAAAAAACCACTATTTTCATTATTCATGATGTTTGGAGTGCTAGGTTGTGCAGCTTTAGCTCTTCCAGTACCATGGATTGTATTCCTAGCTATATTTGTCATAGGAAAGGTTGGTTTTTCAGGAAGCCTTATTTTTTATGATGCCATGCTCAACGACATAACTACTGATGATAGAATGGATGAGATATCATCTCATGGATATGCTTGGGGGTATATCGGAAGTTGCATTCCTTTTACAGTAAGTTTACTTCTCGTACTTTTTGCAGATAAAATTGGACTTACAACTGCCATGGCAACGGGGACAGCCTTTATATTAACTGCTCTATGGTGGTTACTAATAACAATGCCCCTACTAAAGAACTATAAACAAAAGTATTATGTTGAAAAAGGAAATAAGCCAGTGGCAGAAAGTTTTAAGAGGCTAGGTAAGGTTCTTTTAAACATTAGAAAAAACAAGAAGATTTTTTTATTCCTCCTTGCATTTTTCTTCTATATAGATGGAGTTCATACAATTATAAGCATGTCCACATCCTATGGAAAAGATGTTGGAATTACAGATAGTAATTTACTATTAGCATTACTTTTAACTCAAGTAGTTGCCTTTCCTTGTGCTATTTTATTTGGAAGATTATCTAAAAAGTTTAAAAGTGATAAGTTAATAGCAGCTTCAATTATGGGTTATATAGCAATAACCATATTCGCATTACAGCTAGATAAAGCGTGGGAATTCTGGATTCTTGCAGTATGTGTTGCAGTATTTCAAGGGGCAATTCAAGCATTATCAAGATCTTATTTCTCAAAAATTATTCCTAAGGAGAAATCTAGTGAATACTTTGGACTATATGATATATTTGGCAAAGGGGCTGCTTTCATGGGAACTATGCTTATGAGTATAGCAACCCATATAACAGGAAGCTCTAAGGCTGGGGTAGCAGGAATTGTGGTAATGTTTATTTTTGGACTTATAATATTTAAAGCAGCAGATAAAGTAAATATATCTATAGAAAAAGAAACTACTATTAGTTTATAAATTTAAAATAGTATATAAAAACCTCTTATAGATACTTAAAGGAGTAATCTGTAAGAGGTTTTTATTATTTATTTATATTCCTTATAAACCTTTTTATAAAGGATATGCCAATTATATCTGCAATGAACCAACCTATAGGAATAGACCACCAAATTGCAGTTATACCAAAGGTAGGAGCTAGCCAATAGGAAATTCCGACACGAAGTCCTAAGGATATAATAGTAAGAAAAATAGATATATTAGTGGAACCTATACCTCTATAAAAACCATAGAACATGAAAAGATATCCAATGAGAAAGTAAAATACACTTACTATACATAGATATTGAGAGCCGTAAGCTATAATTTCAACTTCTGATGGAGATATAAATATAGTCATTAATTGTTTTGAAAATATTACTACAATTGCTGATATTATAATGCAAAATAAGGTAATAATCTTGAATGAAGATTTTACTCCTTTTTTTATTCTTAAAGCTTCACCGGCACCTTTATTTTGGGCAATATAGGTGGAAAAAGCATTACCAAAATCTTGAACAGGCATATAAGCAAAGGAATCTATTTTAACAGCTGCTGCAAAGGCTGCCATTATTGATACTCCAAAGGAGTTTACTAGGCCTTGAATTAATAAAATTCCTAAATTCATTATAGATTGTTGGATACTTGTTAGAAGGCTATAATTTGCTACTAACTTTAAAATCTTTATATCTATTTTAAGGTCGCATTTTTTAAATCTAATTTCAGGTAGTTTGATAAAACAATATATGGCTGTTAAAATTCCAGAGATGCCTTGAGCTATTATGGTAGCATAAGCTGCCCCTGCAATACCAAGATTAAACACAGTTATAAAAACAATATCAAGAACTATATTAATTATGGCTGCTATTATTAAGAATACAAGAGGTATAAAGGAATTTCCAACAGAACGAAGTAAACAGCAAAAATAATTATAGATAAAGGTAAAGCTTATACCGTAAAAGATTATAATTATATACTGTTTAGCATCATTAAATAAACTCTGTGGGGTATTCATAAAAATTAAGATATTGTCAGTAAAGAAAATAGCACATAAATTAATTATGATAGTTATTAAGCCGATAAAGATAAAGGCAGTAAAAATACTACTTTTTAATTTAGCATTATCTTTAGCTCCGAAGCATTGAGAAAATACAACGGATGCGCCCATACAAAGTCCCAGAATAATAGATGTTAAAAATACTATAATTGTAAAAGAAGATCCAACTGACGCTAAAGCAGATGCTCCTATATATTTACCAACGATTATGGAGTCGGCGATATTGTATAATTGCTGAAATATATTTCCTATAATAAGGGGAATGGCAAAGCTTATTATAGCTTTGGTTTCATTTCCTTTAGTTAAATCCTTAGTCATATAAACCTCACTTTATTAATTCAATATTTTTATTCTACATTAACATTTTTTTATATCATAATTTAGTAATACCTATACTTAAATTTAGTAAAATGCTTTCAAGATATAGGTAATTATTAAGGCATTACATGTCCATTATACAATAGAAAATAATTTAATCAATTGATTATTAGATTTATAATAATATAAAAAATAGCACTATAACACTTTAACAGCGTATATAAAGTGAAACTAAATTTAGAGGTGAGGTTATGAAATTAAAAAAGATAATTTCTTTAATGCTTATAGCTATAATAGCTACTTCTTTAATTGGATGTGAGAAATTTTATAGTAAAAATAAGGAAGAGATTTCAGCTAAAGAGGTGGATAAAGAAGTGGTTGAGGGCAATAATAAATTTGCATTCAATATATTCAAAGAAATTTCAAAGGATGAAAATAATAAGAATGTGTTTATATCTCCTTTGAGCATTTCCATGGCACTTACTATGACCTATAATGGAGCTAAAGAGAATACAAAGGCAGAGATGAATAAGGTACTAGGCTATGAAGGAATGAATGATGATAAGATAAATAATAGTTATAAAATTCTTCATAGTTATTTGGAGAATGTAGATGAAAATGTAAAGCTAAATCTAAGTAACTCTATATGGATAAGAGAAGGTCAGAATATAAATAAAGAATTTATAAACATTAATAAGGATATCTTTGGTGCAAAAGTGGATAACTTGGACTTCTCTAAATCCTCATCTATGGATAAAATTAATAATTGGATTGAAAAATCTACTAATAACATGATTAAAGATATGCTAAAAGGTCCTATTGATGGTGATGTTATTATGTATTTAATTAATGCTATATATTTCAAGGGGCAATGGCAAGAACCATTTGATACAAACAATAATACTATAGGTGAGTTTACAAATTCAAAGAGAGATAAAACAGAGATAGACTTTATGAGGAAGGTTGCGGCTGATGATAAAACCTTTTATGGAGAAAAGGATGATTTTAAAATTATAAAAATGCCTTATGATAGTGGAAAAGTATCTATGTATGCAGTACTACCAAAGGAAGGTTTAAGTATAGATAATTTTATAAATAATTTAGATATGAATAAGTGGAATTCTATAAAAAAGTCCATTGGAAAAGAGCCGGAAGCTGTTAATGTAAGCTTTCCGAAGTTTGAAATGGAATATGGAACTAAAGAATTAAAAGGATCTCTAGTGGCCCTAGGAATGAAGGATATTTTTAGTGATAGAGCTAATCTTAGTGGAATAAGGGAAAATATATATGTTAGTAGCGTTTTACATCAAGGGAAAATAGAAGTAAATGAAAAGGGAAGTGAAGCAGCTGCAGTTACTATAGTTGAAGTTAGGGAAACTGCAATGCCAATAATTAATGACCCTAAAGAGTTTATAGCTGATAGACCTTTTGTATTTATTATAGAAGATGAAGAAAGTGGAACCATACTATTCATGGGTAAACTAGAAGAAGTGAAAAAATAATAAAGGGAAAAGATAACAGGAGTTAATAAAAACTCCTGTTATTTGCCTTTAATTAGCTTATTTATAATACATGGTTAATCTTTTCTTCATCATTTACTAAAATCATAAAAAATTCTAACACCTACTTAGAACTTCTTTTTTAAAGTTTTCTATTGAAATTCTTTCAATAAAAAAACTTAATTTTTCTCCATCATGAGCATTTTCTTTATAAAAATCAAATATAGCATCTACTAAATTTAAAGTGTCCTCTTCTGATAAATCATTAGCTATAATATCTGCAATCCTAGGGTTATATCCAGCTGAACCACCTGCTGTTACCATGAGTTTACCATTAATATCTGCTATAACACCCACATCTTTACTATAAACACTTCCACAAGCATTTCTGCATCCAGCTACACCTATTTTAGTTCTACAAGGCATATCCATCCATTGATATTTTTTAGATAATTTCATACCTATACCAATTGTATTAAATTTTGATCTTTTACAATATCCTGCTGGACACATCTCTACATTTTTAACGGAATTTTGAGTTTTAACAGCGGGTTCCATATGTAGTTCATCCCATATTTGAGGTAGATCATTTTCCTCTAAATTAGTTATTAAGATTCTTTGTCCAGATGTTATTTTTATAACTCCATTATACTTCTTAGCTACCTTAGCTATTTTTTCAAGGTTTTCTGGAGTTATAAAACCTCCAGGAATATGAGGTGTTATACCATATTTTCTTTTACCATCCCTTATTTTTTGAAGATTCCCGTAATGTGCCAAAACATATTGCCTCCTATATTTTTTAAATATATTATACCTCATTTAATAAGAACTAATCTACTTGACCTTGCTGAATTCAAAAGAGTTATGATAATGAAGGTACTTAAATTTGTAAAGGAATGAATGTCATCATGTAACTACTATGCCATATTTTTATTTAATACTTAAAAGAGAACTAAATTTATTTCCTATTGTAGGTTTTTGTCTGTACACACAAAGTAGTTCAGTGATAATTGTTAATTATTTGAAACAAATACAGGTTATTATTTCATTTTTAGGAAAGTGGTACGAGTATATAGTTATAAATTTATTTATACCAATGGGGTTTATGGGGGAATTATTATGAATTTAACTTTTTTTGTGTCATTGCTATCAGTAGAACTAAGGACCAAATATTATGAAGAAATTATTAGGAATGGACAAGTAACAGAAGAACTTTGGAAGGAAATATCCTACTATCTAGAAAAAACATACAAAGAACTCTTAAGTGTTGAAGAACAGATAATAGAATTACTAAGGAATCTTGAAGATGTTGAAAAATCTAGATTAATGATGACAATACAAGAAAATGACATATATTTATTTAACAAAATATCTATGAAACTATTTAGTTTTGAGGATATTATTAGTATAGATAGGGAAAGAGTGAAAACAGTTCTGTGTAAATTAGATATGGATACTCTATGTAAAGCTATATTAGGAGCTTCACCAAGAGTTATTTATTATATTCAAAATATATTTCCAGATATTGATTTTGTAGAGGCGAGAAGAAAACTAGGAAGTGTTCAATTGGATGAAATACTTCAGGCTCAAGATAAGATAATAATGGAAATAAATAATAAGTAATAAAAGTTTAAGTTATGGGATTATACACCATTTTATTACTTGAAGTTATAGAAGAATATTGACTTATATGGTATTATGTAGTCCTAGAGTGAAATAGTTCAAAAAATTCATGTTGAACGTATTTAACTAGTACTATTGAGAGAAGTTGGAGGATAATTTAAATGTACGAAATGAAGGAAGAATTTAAAACAGGAATAGAGATTATTGATAATGAACATAAAATGCTTTTTGAAATAGCTGATAAAATTTATGAGTTATTAAATAATGAGTTCATTATTGATAAATATGATAGAATAGTAAATTTAATTGAAGAATTAAAAGGGTATGCTGCTCTTCACTTTAGAGATGAAGAAGCCTATATGGAGAGTGTAAATTATAAAAAAATGTTTACTCAAAAAATAGATCATGATAACTTTATAAAAAAATTAGAGGAAATAGATTTAAATAAAATTGATGAAAATCAACATAAATATATTCTTGATTTATTAGAATTCGTAAATCAGTGGTTAGTAAGTCACATTCTTGAAAAAGACAAGCTGATTGCGCAAGGGTAAGTTTTTGTGAACTATATAAAAATATAAAAATAAATGGTAGTCCTATGGGCTACCATTTAATATATTAGTTAACTCTTTGTTTAAGACAAGTTTTTAAGTCCTCTTCTGGTGTACTTATAGGAGTTAATTGGAAAGTGTCCACTAAGTATTGAAGTACATTTGGACTTATAAATGCAGGAAGAGAAGGTCCTAGGAATATATTCTTAACTCCTAAGGACAATAAAGCTAGTAAATCAGCTACAGCCTTTTGCTCATACCAAGATAGTACAATAGATAATGGTAATCCATTCACATCAGTTTCAAAGGCATCCGCTAAAGCAGTAGCAATTCTTACTGCAGAATAAGCATCATTACATTGACCTACATCAAGAAGTCTTGGTAATCCAGCTACTTCACCAAATTCAAGTTTGTTAAATCTATATTTTCCACAAGCTAAAGTAAGGATAATACAATCCTCAGGAACCATTTTTGCAAAATCTGTATAGTAGTTTCTTCCAGGTCTTGCACCGTCACAACCACCTATTAAGAAGAAGTGGCGCACTTCACCCTTTTTAACTGCATCAACAATTTTACCAGCATTACTTAAGGTAGCCTTATGACCAAAGCCTACAAGAATTTCTTTTCTGTCTTCAGAAGCAGTAAATCCACCTAATTCTAAAGCTTTATTTATGATTTCAGAGAAGTCCTTTGTTCCATCTTCTTTAAGAGTGACATGTCTAACTCCATCCCATCCAACTACGTTAGTTGTAAATATTCTATCCTTATAGGTTTCTCTAGGTCTCATAAGACAGTTAGTAGTCATGAGTATACAGCCAGGAATGTTATCAAATTCTGTTTGTTGGTTTTGCCATGCACTACCATAGTTTCCTACTAGATGAGGGTATTTTTTAAGTTCAGGATAACCATGAGCAGGAAGCATTTCACCATGGGTATATATATTTATTCCCATACCTTCAGTTTGTTTTAATAGCATCTCTAAATCTTTTAAATCGTGACCAGATACAATTATAAAAGGTCCTTTTTCTACTTTTACATTAACTAGATGAGGAGTTGGATTTTTATAACTTTCAGTATTAGCTTCATCAAGTTTTTTCATGACAGCTACACTCATATCACCAGTTCTCATAGTCATTCTAATTAACTCTTCAACAGATAAGTTATCATTAGTTGTACATTCTAATCCTAGAAAATAGAAGTTATCAACTTGGTCATCATAGTAACCTAAAAATCTAGCTTGGTGTCCATAGGCACTTACTCCCTTTAGACCATAAACAATAGTTTGTCTTAAAGAACGTATATCAGCATCTAAATCTCCATCATACATAATTCCAGCTTTAACGGCATCCTTAAGCATTTCTTCTTTAGTTTTGCTTAAATTATAGGTTGCTTGATCAGGATACGCCTTATCGGTAGATGCCTTACTTCTTAGGTTTTCTTTAATTTTTTGTGATTCTTTAAGCATATTCAAATGGCTTGCTGCATCAAAGTTAACATTAGTTAAAGTTGTAAATAGAGCATTTTCTACAAAACTAACAACTGATTTATCTATAACTTGCTCATTATCAAGTAAATCTTTAGCATAACAACTAATTCCTTTTAACTGATAAATTAATAAGTCTTGTAAATTTGATATTTCAGGGGTTTTACCGCAAACACCTAACTTAGTACATCCCTTTCCCCCTACAGTTTGTTCACATTGATAACAAAACATTGCATTATCCATTTAATAATCCTCCTTATTGTATTAAGTTTTTTATAGTATTTGTTTATAAAATAATATTATTCTTTTATAAATAAATACATACTAATTAAACTCTTATTTAATTAAGTAAAATAATAAAAATCTGATATAATAGAAGTGAACTAACTAGGAATACTACAATCATTGAAATTTATTGAGGTGATTTTATGAATAAAGAAAAACGAAAGAAAATTTTAGAAATATTAGAAGAGACCTATAGAGGAGCTGCCTGCGGGTTAGATTTTAGAACACCCTTTGAACTTTTAGTATCAACTATACTTTCTGCTCAATGTACAGATGAGCGAGTTAACATAGTTACAAAGGAATTATATAAGGAGTATAATACTCCACAGGCTATACTAACTTTAAGTGAAGAAGAATTAGGTAAAAAGATTCATAGTTGTGGATTCTATAAAAATAAAAGTAAAAATATATTAGGGGCATGTAAATCCATTGTAGAAAAACATAATGGTAAAGTTCCAAGAACTATGGAAGAACTTATAGCCCTTCCAGGAGTAGGTAGGAAAACGGCTAATGTGGTTTTATCTAATGCTTTTGGAGTGCCTGCTATAGCTGTAGATACCCATGTGTTTAGAATTTCTAATAGAACAGGTTTTGCACCTGGAGATAATGTAGAAATTGTTGAAGAAAAACTTATGAAGTACATACCAAAGAACATGTGGAGTGATGCACATCATTATATTATTTGGCATGGAAGAAAAATATGTGCTGCTAGAAAGCCAAAGTGTCATGAATGTCCTATAGCACCTTATTGTGATTACTTAAATAAGGCATCTTCAAAAAAATAGATTATTTTAATTAGGAGGATTTAATTATGTCATATGGTGAACAATCTTTAAAAATGCACAAGGAGAAGAAGGGAAAACTAGAGGTTATAAGTAAAATTCCTGTTAATACAAGAGAAGACTTATCTATAGCGTATACTCCCGGAGTTGCAGAGCCTTGCATTGAAATATCTAAGGATAGAGATAAGGTTTATGATTATACAATAAAATCTAATACTGTAGCTATAGTATCAAATGGAACAGCAGTATTAGGACTTGGAAATATAGGAGCAGAAGCTTCAATTCCAGTAATGGAAGGAAAGGCATTATTATTTAAGGAATTTGCTGGAGTAGATGCTTTCCCAATATGTATTGACAGTGAAGACCCAGAAGAAGTAATAAAAACTGTAAAATTAATATGTCCTGTATTCGGAGGAATAAACCTTGAAGATATAAAGGCTCCTGAATGTTTTTATATAGAAGAAACTTTAAAAAGAGAGTTAAATATTCCTGTATTCCACGATGACCAACATGGAACTGCAGTAGTTGTATTATCAGGTTTATATAATGCATTAAAGTTAACTAAGAAGAATATTAAAGATGTTAAAATAATAATAAATGGCGCTGGTTCTGCTGGAATTGCTATCTGTAAATTGCTTTTAAAGGCGGGAGCAGAAAATATTATCATGTGTGATAGGAAGGGTGCTATTTATGATGGTGGTAACTGTTTATTTGAGTCTCATGAGCAAATAGCAAAGGTTACTAATAAAAATAAAGAATCAGGTTCATTAAAAGAAGTTTTAGTAGGAGCTGATGTGTTTATAGGAGTATCTGGACCTAATATGATAAATTCAGAAGATGTAAAAACTATGAATTCGGATGCAATCATCTTTGCTATGGCTAACCCAACTCCAGAAATAATGCCAGATGAAGCTAAATTAGGGGGAGCTAGAGTAATAGCAACAGGCCGTTCAGATTTTGCTAATCAAATTAATAATGTTCTAGTATTCCCTGGTATATTTAAGGGAGCTCTTACAGTTAGAGCAACAGAAATAAACCATGAAATGAAGTTAGCTGCAGCAAGAGCTTTAGCAAACCTAATTCCAGAAGAAGAATTAAATGAAGAAAACATAATCCCAAATGCCTTAGACAAGAGAGTGTCAGGCAAAGTAGCAGAGGAAGTTATGAGAATAGCAAGAGAAATGGGAGTAGCAAGTCTGTAGAGACTAAAAGTATGGAGCATGTACCTATATTAAAGTACATGCTCCATACTTTATAAAAATTAGATTTATATTTTATCACTGTAATTTTCAACAGAGCCATAGATTTGAATAAATAACTTTTAAAAGCCTACTTCTATACTAATGATATTGCAAGGTTGTGAGGAGGCAATTTCTATAGAAGAAAGGCTATCCTTTTCACAACTTTCTATGATTAAGGTGTGATTTTTAGGTAGAGATATATTGTTCCCATCTATTGTAAGGGTTAGGTCTGAATTAGGTGAGAAAAATATATAATTATGATAAGAGTATCTGTTTTTCCTTTTGTTTAAATTCAGCTTTAGTAAAGAACCTTCACTTAAAGTTAGTGCATTCATTACCCCATCACATCCAGGTCCTATCATTAAATTAAAGTCTGTAACAGTTCCAAAGCTTTCTGTGTTTACATCTCCAGAAAATCCATGAACTTCAAAAGGTTCTAAGTGAATTAGAGGACCTTTATTGTGACAAAGATCCATGGAACCCTCCAAAGTTGTTATATATCTATAAACTTTTGGAAGATTAGTGAAGGTGGAGTGTTCTAACTCTACAGTGGCAGAACTAATTCTCCATTTAAAGTTTAAATCTTTGTAATTAGAGTCTTTAGGATAAATATATATTTCATTAGTAGTTCCCCCACTCCAATTAGAAGTTTTTATTTTATCCTTTGTTATTATTTCTGTTTTATAACCCATAATATCACCCCATTAATAATTAACATATATAATATTAATACAAAAAACTCATCCATATATGAATAAATATAGGAATGAGTTTTAAAATGTATCACAAAATTAGAGTATTATATCTAAAAGGTCTTTTTCTATTAAATCATTGTATTTTCCGGATCTATATTCTGCAACAAGAACTTTTCTCTCATCATTAGAGATTACAGGAAGTTTTCTAAATAACTCCTTAGGCATTTCTACATAGGCACCCTTAGGATCCATTTCTTCAGTAAAAGTGATTACTGCAGGAATACTTTTGCAGCCTACTGCTTCTTCAAGAAAACCTTCGTAGCCTGTTCTAGGAAATAAATGAACCTTTAAGTTTTGGTTTTCTTCTGAAAGTTTTTGTACGAAAGGAATAGTTACGATACAATCAGGGCAAAAACCTTCTGTAAATATTGCAGCATGAACAACCTTGTCTAGTTTTTTTATTTCTTCCTTAGTATCACTAGAAAGTTCAGTGTCTGCATAGGTTTTATCTTGGATATTTCCATATTTGGCATGTTGTTTTTCTACATACTCCTCAAAGCTTAAGGCTTTATTAAAATCTAACA
Source organism: Clostridium sp. UBA5712 (assembly GCF_002419845.1). Classification (NCBI taxonomy): domain Bacteria; kingdom Bacillati; phylum Bacillota; class Clostridia; order Eubacteriales; family Clostridiaceae; genus Clostridium; species Clostridium sp. UBA5712. The sequence goes on from NZ_DIGW01000015.1 coordinate 274,765, forward strand.
TATTATCTTACCCTCCAATTACTTATAACTAAATTTTGTCTTTTATAAATTAGAATGTATTGTATTAAATTAAAATTATTCAATATAATACATTATGTTAGCATCGAATAGATATAACTTGTTCATGATTATTATAACAAATAAAATTGATAAATAGTAGATATATACAATTTATTAACTTGTAAAAAAAATTAGAGTTTTATATACTAGGGTTATGAGACAAAATAAATATGATAAACAATATGAAATATTTATAAAATTTAAAAAAGGCGGCGATATTATGTCAAAAGTTATAGAAAGATTTTTAGGATATGCTAAGTATGATACACAATCAAGTGATTCTACGGGAACAACTCCAAGTACTGCTAGCCAAAGAGTTTTAGGTGAAGTTTTATTTGAAGAATTAAAAAGAATCGGAATGAGTGATGTTACTATTGATGAAAACAATTACGTAATGGCTACATTGCCTGCTAATACAGATAAAAAAATACCAACTATTGGGTTCATATCTCATATGGATACTGCTCCAGATTATTCAGGTAAAGATGTTAAGCCTCAAATGGTAAATTATGAAGGTGGAGATATTAAATTAAATGCAAATACAGTTTTATCTCCAGTAGATTTTCCTGAATTAAACGACTATATAGGTAAAACTCTTATCACAACAGATGGAACTACATTATTAGGAGCAGACGACAAAGCTGGTATATCAGAAATTGTTACTGCTATGGAATATTTAATTGCAAATCCAGATATAAAACATGGTACAATTAAAGTTGGATTTACTCCAGATGAAGAAATTGGAGAAGGTGCAGATCACTTTGATGTAGAAAAATTTGCTGCAGACTTTGCTTACACTGTAGATGGGGGAGCTGTTGGAGAAATCGAATATGAGAACTTCAATGCTGCTGGTGTTGAAATAGTTATTAACGGAAGAAATGTTCATCCAGGAAGTGCTAAAAATAAAATGGTAAATGCTCAGCAAATAGCTATGGAGTTAAATGGATTATTACCTGTTAATGCAAGACCAGAATACACAGAAGGATATGAAGGCTTCTTCATGCTTTGTGATATGGTAGGAACTGTAGAAAAGACTACTATGTCTTATATCATAAGAGATTTCTTTAGAAATACCTTTGAAGAAAAGAAAACTTTAATTAAAGAAATAGTAGAACTTCTTAATAAAAAATATGGTGCAGGCACTATAGAAATTTCAGTAAAAGATCAATACTACAACATGAAAGAAAAAGTAGAACCTGTAATTCATGTAGTAGACACAGCTGTTGAAGCAATGAAAGCTCTTGCTATCGAGCCAATTATAGTTCCTATAAGAGGAGGTACTGATGGAGCAAGATTATCCTTCATGGGACTTCCAACACCAAACATATTTACAGGTGGACATAACTTCCACGGAAAATTTGAGTTCATTCCTGTAGACTCTATGGAAAAGGCAGTAGAAACTATAGTTAAGATAATAACTCTTTATGCAGAAAAATAAAAAATTCTAACATTTATAATACTCATACATAAAAATTAACTCCTTAATACACACTATAGTAAAGTGATTGAGGAGGGCGATATAATATGAGTAATGATAAATCAAGACCAATATATCCACCAGATACACATAACTATTTTGGTGATTTTAGAAGCATAACCCCTATGTCTGATTCAGTTTGGGAAAATGTAAGAGAAGCTGAGATAGAAGCTGCAAAGACAAAAAGTCGAAGAAGTTACAATATGGAGACTAGTGAAGAAATTGCTTTTGATGATTTAAATGAAGATATAAAAAGCGAAAGTGAAATTGACTTTGACTCCATTATAGATGAAGTAGACATGAGTGATCATGGTAATGATTACGGAGATTATGCTAAGAAAAGATTATATTAATATTTCTTAGAGGAAGAATTTATTCTTCCTCTAAGTTAATTTAGGGTTCACATAGGAAACTACTGAAGCTATAAGGCTTTAGTAGTTTTTTAGAATATTATATTTACATATAGGTATTTTTAAATTTTAATCCTTTAAGGACAATTAAGAATTCATTCATATTTTAGTCACTTAACTGACACATAAGTGTTGATAATAATATATATAGATAAGAATAGTAAACAACTTAACTTTTAATAAGGGGGAAGATTTAATATGGATAAAGATATAAACAATAATGAATTAAATAATAATGAAATTAATAACAATAATAACTTAAATGAAAACACCGGTATTAATAAAGATAATAATGACAATAATACTAGTGACAATATAAACTACACTGTGATTCAAGATGTAGAATATACAACAAATGATGACTTAAAATTGAATGAAGTTAATGCTTCATCATGGCAAGAAGAAGAAGAAAAAAAGAAAAAAGATAAAAAGAATAAAGGTAAAGGTTCAGCTAAATCATATATAGCTATAGCTCTAATATGTTCTATATTAGGAGGAGCAATTGGTACAGGTGTTACTTATGGAGCTATGAGAGGCACTATACAATCAGCAATTAAGGAAGCTAAATCAAAAACAAATAACGGTGGAACAACAACAAATATTAATCCTATAAGCAGTATGAATATACCAGAAGTAGTAGCAAAGGTTTCCCCAGCTGTAGTTGGTGTATCAACCACTTCAGTTTCAACTAATGTATTTGGATTTGATATGGGTGAACAAGAAGGCATTGGCTCAGGATTTATTTTTTCAGATGATGGTTATGTACTTACAAACTATCATGTAGTTAAAAATGCTAGTCAAGTTAAAGTTATCTTTAGCACAGGTAAAGAAGTAAGTGCTAAGGTTGTAAACTATCAGGAAGATGCAGATTTAGCAGTTGTTAAGATTACTGATGATGTTGAAATGCCAGGTAAAGTAGAACTAGGAGATTCTGATAGTCTTCAAGCAGGAGAACAAGTTATAGCCATAGGAAATCCACTTGGAAAAGAATATCTAGGCTCTGTAACAACAGGAATTATAAGTGCTGTTAATAGAGGAGTAGCTTTAACTGAAGGTGGAGAGAAAATGAACCTTATCCAAACAGATACTGCTATAAATCCAGGGAATAGTGGAGGACCATTAATAAATTCTCAAGGTGAAGTTATAGGTATAAATACAGCTAAGATAGGCTCTACTGGAGTAGAGGGAATAGGTTTTGCAATTCCAATAAATGATGCCACTGAAAAATTAGATGCCTTAGTAAAACAAAAAATAAAGTTTGGTATAGCAGTTAGAAATATAACTGAAGATTTATCAAAACAATATAATTTACCTGTAGGTATATATATTCAAAGTATTGAAGATTTTAGTATAGCACAAAAGGGAGGACTACAACCTGGAGATGTAATTACTAAAATAGGTAAGAAAACTGTTAAGACCGTTGAAGAATTAAATAAGGAAAAAGAAGCCTACAGTGATGGAGATAGTATTCCTATAGAATTCGTAAGAAAGGGTCAAACAATGCAAGCTACTTTAGTAGTAGAATAATAAAGTTAATACTTATAATTATCCCCTAATTATAATATTATAAATTTCAAATAGGTGTGAAGCTTGAGTTATCAATGTTTCATGCCTATTGTTTTTAGGTAAAAATATAATATTGTTAATGTATAAAATATTGTATGTTAAAACAATAAACATACATATGTTACTTTTAGTCATATTTATAGATAATTATGTATTTCATGTAATTAAATTGTTGACTGTTATATATACTTGTGCTAATATCCTCTTATAAAATAGTAGATTAATTAATTATAAGTTTTACGGAAATTCTGAAGTATATACTAATTTGGGCACTTTGTATATATGGAGTTAGTAGTGCAACCGACCTTTATAAGCAATCTTATATTTATATAAGATTGCATGGGGTCGGTTTTAGTTATATAAGTTTAAAACTTGGATATAGAAAATATTAGTATAAAAACCTAAAAGTGTATAGACAAATACTAAACAAAGAGTTATACTTAGGTGGTAAAATATATTAAATAATAACAAATATTAAGTTGATTGGCTCTATTTGCAAACCATTTAATGCAATTTATTAATAGTTTTAAGGAAACACTGAAGTATATACTAATTTGGGCACTTTGTATATACGGAGTTAGTAGTGCAACCGACCTTTATAACCAATCTTATATTTATATAAGATTGGTATGGGGTCGTTTTTTTTATTACAAAAAATTATTAAGGAGGAAGATTAAAAAAGAAATTTAAATCCATACCCAAACTAAAGAAGAAACTATCTGTTTTTATATTTAAGCATAGATTGATTTAATTTTGTTCCATAAAATATTAAATACAATTTACTAATAGTTTTAAGGAAACATTGAAGTATATACTAATTTGGGCACTTTGTATATATGGAGTAAGTAGTGCAACCGACCTTTATAACAAATCTTATATTTATATAAGATTGGTATAGGGTCGGTCTTTTTTTATTGAAAAAAATTATTAAGGAGGAGAATTATGAAAAAGAAGAAATTTATGTCTGCACCTAAGATAAAGAAGAGATTATCTATTTTTATGGCTTTAGTTATTGTAGTTTGTCAAGTTTTAAATATTGTTCCTACAATGCAAGCTAGTGCTATGGATATTACAGGAGATTTCCCATTTATTACTGAAGTAAGATTAACAGGTAATGATGGGAATCCTATAAATGAGTCATCAAATCCCATAAGTAAAAATGAAGAGGTAAAACTAACCTATAAGTTTACTATACCAAATCAGGGGACAGTAAAAAATGGTGATACTTATACTTTGAAAATACCTAAGGAAATCCAAATAATAAGTATACTAAATTTCCCTATTACTCTTGATAATGGTGATACAATTGCAAATGTTAAAATAGAAACTGATGGTAATGTTACCATTACGTTTAATGAATTTGCAGAGAATAATTCCAATGTTTCAGGATTCTTTTTTATTGATACTCAATTTGATCCTGACCAAATAGGAGGAACTAGTCCAGTACCTATTACATTTGAAATTGGAGGAAATTCTTCTTCTGTTATAATTAACGTAAACTTTGAACAACCGGAAGTTCCTGATGCTTCTGCTATAAAGTACGGAAGTTATGATCCTTCTAAAAATGAGATTACTTGGAAAGTAATTGTGAATACAGAAGGAGTCACGGTTAATGATGCTGATATTGTGGACAACATTTCAGTGGGACAACAATTTATACCTGGTTCTGTTACTATAAATGGAGTTAGTGCAGATACAGCAAATTATAACTATGATTATAACAATAATAGATTAACTTATAAATTCCCAAGTGTAATAGAAGCAGAGCAAGTAATTACCTTTAAAACTAAGGTAGTAAATCCAGAAGTTTTTAAATCTGAGGGAGCTACAGTATATGAGAAGAATAAAGCAATCTTTAATCATGATGGAACTTTTATAGAATCTAATGAGGCATCAGTAGCTATTTATACAGACTTTATTAGAAAAGATGGAAAGTACGATGTAGAGGCAAAGAGAATTAATTGGACTATTTATATAAATAAGAATGCTCAAAATATTCCCAATGCTGTAGTTACTGATGATATACCAGAAGGGTTAACTTTTGTAGATGGTACTGTTAAGATGGATGGAAACCAAACTGAGGATAATTACTCTTTAGTTGGACAAAAATTTACCTATACTTTCCCAAGTGCTATTAATGAGCCACATATAATCCAATTTTCAACAGATATAACTGATGGAGATGCTTTTAATTCCAATACAGGGAAAACCTATAACAATAAAGCAACTTTAACTGGTGATGGAGTACCAAGCGATGCTTCAGATGAAAAGGGTGTTGGAGTACCTACTAGCATTATTTCTAAACAAGGCGCAGGATATAATCCAGCTACAGGAGAAATTACTTGGAAGGTTACTATAAATAGTAATAAGATAGCAATAAAAAATCCAGTGGTTACTGATGAAATAAGATTAGGAAAAGAGTATGTAGAGGGTTCTGCTACTATAGATAAAGAGGTTCCAGGAGGAAGCTTTAACTATGTGAAAGCAGCAGAGAGTGATGCTAATAAAACTGGAACATTAACTTATACCTTTAATGGTAATATTAACGAAACTTATACAATAACCTTTAGAACAAAAGTAACAGATCCCAAGGTTTATGCAGGAAATATGGAAGGATATAGTTACAATAATCAAAATTATTACAATGAAGCTAGATTAACAGGGGACAATATTAAAGAATCTAATGCTTCTAATTGGCAGTATTTAAAAAGTGAAGTTATAAATAAGTCTAGTAGTGATTATGACTATGTAACAAGAGAAATTACCTGGAAGATTGTAGTTAATAAAAATAAAATGATTCTTCCTAATGCTTATATAATAGATAATATTAAGGGTGGGCAGGAGTTTGTCCCTAATTCTGTTTTGATTAATGGAATTCTTGCAGAGCCATCAAATTATGTTTATGATGAAACTGCCAAAACCTTAAGATATAATTTCCCTAGTGAAATCAAAGATGAGCAAATAATAACTTTTAAGACTAAAATTACAGATACCTCTATATTTAACACTAATGGAGAAAAGCAGGTTGAGAATACTGCAAAGCTAATAACTGATTTAGTGCCTGGAGGTGTAGAAAGTACAGGAAAAGGTACTATAAAAAGTACTTTAATAGATAAAAAAGCTATCTATGAAAGAGGTAATTCTTATATTGATTGGAATGTAACCATTAACTCTAACAAAATATTAATTAAGGATGCAGCTTTAACAGATATCCTTCAAGAGGGACTTGAACTTGATACCACATCTATAAAACTGTATAAGCAGATTTTAAAACCTGATGGAAACCTTGAAAAAGGGGAAGAGGTTGTTTTAAATCAAAGCAATGTAAAATATAATGCTGAAACAAGAGAGTTTACCTTTATATTACCTTCTCCAACTGAAGAAGCATATATTTTAACCTTTAGAACTGATGTAGTGGACAAAAGTAAGTCACCATTTACTAACGCTATATCCTTTAAAGGTACAGGAATAGAGGGAACTTCTTCTTCAGGAAATGTTGATGTTATATTCCAAGGTGCTGGCGGTGGTGGAGTTGGCGAAACTGGTAGCATTAAGGTTGTAAAAGTAGATAAAAATAACGAAAACATTAAACTGGAAGGAGCTGTATTTGAACTTCTTGATAAGTATGAAAATGTTATAAAAACTTCAGAACCAACAGACTTAACTGGAGAGATTGTATTTAGTAAATTGAAGTTTGATATAGACTATTACGTTAGAGAAAAGGTTGCTCCAACAGGATATACATTAAGTAGTGAATTGTATAAATTTCAACTTAAAAATACTAAAGATGAAAAGAATATAACATATAATTATAAAGATGAAAAGATTAAAGGTGAAATTGAATTCTTTAAAACTGGTGAAAATAATATCCCTCTTGAGGGAGCTGAGTTTACTCTCTATATGATTTCAGACACTTCCTATTCAAATCCTATAGCAATAGCTATAAGTGACGAAAATGGAAAAGTAAATTTCAAAAATGTGGAGTATGGAGAGTATGCAATAAAAGAAACAAAAGCTCCAGAAGGATATATACCTTCAGGGAAAATACTAACTGCTATTATCACTGAAAATGGAAAGATAGTAAAAGCAAACCCTGAAAGTATAT
>NZ_DIGW01000015.1:282518-464063 GCF_002419845.1 Clostridium sp. UBA5712
TGAAGACAAAAACCCATTACAAAGAGCAGAGTTTAAGCTTTATAAAGAAATAGATACAAAGTTTGAAAATCCTATAGCAACAGCTATAAGTGATGAAAGTGGAAAAGTACAATTTGAAAATGTAGAGTATGGAGAGTACACTATAAAAGAATCAAAAGCTCCGGAAGGATATCTTCCTTCAAGCGAAATACTAACTGCTATCATAACTGAAGATGGAAAGGTAGTAAAAGCGAACCCTGAAAGTATATCTAATACAAAAATTAGAGGAAGTATAGAGTTTACTAAGCTAGACGAAGATAAAAACCCATTACAAGGAGCAGAATTCAAGATTTATAAAGAAGTTGATACAAAGTTTGAAAATCCTATAGCAACAGCTATAAGTGATGAAAATGGAAAAGTACAATTTGAAAATGTAGAGTATGGCAAGTACACTATAAAGGAAACAAAAGCTCCAGAGGGATATGTTATTCTAGAGGAAGTACTAACTGCTAATATAACTGAAAATGATAAAACTGTAAAAGCAAATCCTGAAAGTGTGTCTAACACAAGAATTAGAGCTTCGATTCAAGTTAAAAAATTAGATCAAGATAAGAAGCCTTTAAAAGGAGCAGAATTTACATTATACGATTCAGAGGGTAAAGAAATTAAAACTTTTGTATCAGGAGAAGATGGTACTGTGTTATTTAAAGATATTCTTTATGGAGAATATACAATAAAAGAAACAAAAGTTCCTGAAGGATATTTAGCTTCAGAAGGCACAATAAAGGTATTTGTAGACAAAGATGGTGAGATATACAGCTATGAGGTGGTAAACAACAGAATTAAGGGCAGTATTGTAATTACTAAAACTGATATGAATGGAAAAGTGCTTCAAGGTGCAGAATTTACCTTATATGACAGAGTGGGCAAAGAAGTAACGACTGTAGTTTCTGATAAGGATGGTATTGCAGCTTTTAATGATGTGGATTATGGTAGTTATACTATTAAAGAAACTAAAGCTCCTAAGGGATATATTTTAAGTAAGGAAGAATTACAAGTTAAGGTTAATTCTACGGAAATACAAAAATTCACTGTTAAAAATGAAGCTGAGAATATTGTTAATAAAATAATAAATGTTTTGCCAAAGACTGGTGGGGTATTTGATTATAAACTTATAATTGGAGCATTAACAATTATAGGTGGTGTTGGTCTAGTATCAAAAAGAAAAAAATAAAAGTAAAAAATTAAAATATAAAAATAGATATTTAAAATAAAAAGTAAGACATATATTTTAAATTCTATGTATATGTAAAGAAGGCTATTGTAAAATACAACAGCCTTTTTACTTTAAACAAAAATTGCCTATTTAAATTTATTAATTATTTCCTATACACATATTAGCTAAATCATTACCAAATGAAATGGAATCTTTTGGTACCCAAACTTCTTCAGTTTTCTTGCCAAAGTTCATTTTTACTTTTTCAAATTCAAAAGTAGTTGATTTAACATCAGTTGAAGGAGTTAATGCATTAATATTTTCAATTATTTTTTTGATGAAAATTTCTGATACTTTAGTCATATCAGAAATTTGTTTGCTTTGTACTTCAGAAATAGTGTCATCACCAGCTTTAGTACTTGCTTCAACCATATTAACATATGTAGTTGATATTTTAACTTGAGATATTTCTTTATCACTAGAAACAACTTCTATAGTAGGTTTTAATTTTCTTAAAGCTTCTATTTGAACGTTATAAATTTGATCTAACTGCTCATCAGTAATAGGTAGACCAGCTTGTACAAAACCAGCTTTAGTAGCTTCATTCATTGATTTTTTCTGAATTTCTGCCATAGATGTAATTTCATCATTTGTAACACCAAGTTTTTCAAATTCGGCGCTATCTTGTAAAATAACTAAGTCATAAAAGGCTTTTGCAGTTTGATCAATAGGAATAGTCTTTTTACTACATCCTAAAAAAATTGATGAAAGACTTAACAACATAACGATACAAAGAATACTAGGTTTTATAAATTTTTTCATATGTAATTCCCCTTTGTTTTTAAAATTTGTAAATTGTTTTTATTTGGATAATTCTTATTTAAAGCAATTATATATTATAATAAAATTTACCAAATATCAATTATTTTTGAAATAAAAGTTATTGAAATACATATTTATATATTTTTATAGTTTATAATATAATTACATAAAACTGTAATGGGGGATAAATATGAAGATAAAAAAATATATTATAATAATTATTATAGTAATTGTTTCATCTATTGCTTCATTTCAATTAGGAATGAAGTATAGTACTACGAAAAAATATAATTGGGACAAGACCTGCTATCTAAGGGGAATGCATAATAAGATGGTTAGTACTGCATACCATATAACAGCAATAAAGAATAATGTTGATGAAATAAATAAAAATAAGGGTGAAGCTAATCCTTTTAAGGATATATTAGAAGAGCTTAGTTTCATGATTAATGCTTGTAATGAAGGAACTTATTATATGTTCGATGATTTAGTACAGAGAGAGACTTCATATAATCTTTTTAACTCTTTTGAGTTGATTAAAGACTCTATTGAGGAAGGGGTAGTTTTAGATGATGAAAGAATTTGTTATGGATTCTGGGAAGATAAGGTTATTTCTGAAAATGAAATATTATTTCTTGATTCTGTTCAAAAAGAATTAGAAAGCATTATAGATAATATGCATGAGGAAAATACAACAAAGGTAAGACTAGAGCTATCTACCGGTGAATTTGATCAAATAGTTAGTGAGTTCACAAGAAAATATGAATGGTCAAATGTGACTGAGCTTGGACTTAAAAATTAATAAATTACTTATATAGGTTATAAAAATATTTAAGGGAGCTTATTTTAAAAAGCTCCCTTTGTTTATATTATAAGCATTTAATTTATTTTCTTTCCTTAATAATCCCTTTTCTAAAGGCATTTAAAAGCATTTGAAGGTAATGAATTTGACTTATTAAATCCTTACCTATATCAGTATCCCTAACCTTTAGTCTTCTAGAGTTAAATTCTAAAATGAAGTTGGTAGATATGATATCTTTCCCCTCATCAATGGCTGTTTGAGTTGATTCAAAAGGCTCATGCTGAACTAATTGAAGGCCATAGGAATTAAAAATTAAAGTATAGCCTGCAATGCCTGTCTCAGGTTGGTAAGCTTTAGAAAATCCCCCATCTATAACTAAAAGTTTCCCATTAGCCTTTATAGGATTTTCACCTTTAATAGTTTTAACAGGTACGTGTCCATTAATTATATGAGAATGTTTAGGAGAAAGACCAAATTCTAATAATATATTATTACAAACCTCTTCATTATCTCTAAGATTGAAGTAAGGGCATTTATTTTCCTTATGAGTAATCTTATCATTTATAAAATATCTTTCAAAGGTAGCCATTTTATCCTTACCAAAGAGAGGTGAATCAGGGCCACACCATAAATACCACATGTAATCTAAAGCATAATGAGCATTTTTGCTATCACATTCATTAAAATATGCTTCTCTAGTAATTCTATCTACCCTATCTAAATATTCTTTACCGCAGAATTCCTTGTTTCCAAGCTTAACATTCTTAAAAGTGCCATCTTCATTTAAAGGAATTGAGGCATGATATAAAAGATTAGAATTGCTCTTTAAATAAAGGCTACCCTTAGAGTAAAGACATCTAACATGTTTCTCAAGTTTTTCACTATTTAAGAAAGAACTATGAAGCTTAGACATTAATTCTTTTTCTTCATCTGTCAATTTATAAGGATTATTAATATCTATAGTAGGAAAGTTAGTATCATTTAATACATATTCCTTACCACCTATAACAATTGTTCCTTTTTCATAATTAATTTTATCAAGAAGTCTTCTATCATCCATGTTAAATTCAGGATGTCTTTTAATAATTTCACCTTCTAATTTAAACTGTATAATAGAAATTGCCTTATGCATTTGAGCCATAAGTTTTAAGTCTTTTTCTTTAAAGTAATCATTAGTAACTTTTGGTTTAAAGGATTTACATGGATCATTAGAGTATACATCCATAGCAAAACGAGCTAGAGGTAAAATGTTTATACCATAGCCATCCTCTAAGGTTTCTAGATTAGCATATCTAGTACAAATTCTAATAACATTACAAATGCAACTATGATTTCCAGCTGCAGCACCCATCCAAAGAATATCATGGTTTCCCCATTGGATATCATAGGAATGATAATTACATAGAATATCCATAATTATGTGAGCTCCAGGACCTCTATCATAGATATCACCTACTATGTGAAGAGAATCTATAGTCAACCTTTGAATAACATTACAAATTGCAGTTATAAAATCGCTAGCCCTACCAATGGAAATAATAGTATCTAATATTCCATTAAAATAATCTTGTTTATTTGGTCTCGCTTCAGATTCATGAAGTAGCTCCTCTATAATATAGGAAAAGTCTGCAGGAAGAGCCTTTCTAACTTTAGAACGAGTATATTTAGAAGATACATTTCTACATACCTGAATCAATTGATTAAGGGTAATCTTATACCAATCATCAGGATCATCTTCTTTAGAAAGGGCAATATCTATATACTGTTCAGGGTAATATATAAGAGTGCATAAAGCTTTTTTTTCAGATTCTCTAAGGGTATTACCAAAGATATCATTAACCTTTCTTTTTATTACACCTGAAGCATTTTTAAGTACATGTTGGAAAGCTTCATGTTCACCATGAAGATCCGTTAAAAAGTGCTCCGTACCTTTAGGTAAATTTAATATTGCCTCCAAGTTTATAATTTCAGTACAAGCGTCTGATATTGTAGGAAAATTATGAGAAAGAAGTTCAAGGTATTTTAAATCCTTTTCAATTATATCAGCACTTATTTCACAAGTTTCGCTCATGATTATCTCCTTCTTAGCAAATAACTATTCAGATAGTTATAGGTAAAATAGTTATCTATAGATAGTTATATAAAAATTGCTATCTATATAGTTATTTGTAAAATTACTATCTATATAGTTATATGTAATATGCTATATTATAATTATTATATATATGATATTATACATGAAATTTATATAATTTACTAATATCATAGATAAATAGGTTATCATATATCTATATATATTCTACATATATAATTTTAATATAGTAATCAATTTTCTTAGCATCAATAGAGTTTTTATTGGGTATGAATACACAATGAATTATTTTGTATTATTAGAATTGAAAAGATATATTCTACATGATAGGATTAAAGAATAGTAACTATGAAAAATAAACAAACTATATATATAAAATAAGATTAGGAGTGATAAACATGAATAAAATGCTTAACTTAAAACGCTGGGCTTTACTTGGGGCTACCACTGATACTACAAGATTTGGATACAAGATTTTTAGAGAATTAGAGGATAGAGGATACACTGTTTATGGAATAAACCCTAAATATGATTCTATAGATGGAATAAAGTTATATAAATCTATAGAAGAGTTACCAGAATTAATAGATGGAATAAATGTAATAGTTAATCCTAAAATTACTTTAGAAGCTCTTCCAAAAATAAAAGCAAAAGGAATCAAAAATGTATGGTTCCAACCAGGTTCTTTTAATGAAGAAGTTATAGAAGAAGCTAAAAAATTAGGTTTTAACATAGAATTAGAAGACTGTATGCATGTAGAATTATTGAAGTTATAGTCCTTGTTTCGTATAGAAAATGTTAAAAAAAATGTATAATCTATGGATTAGAAAGATCTAACTAACAAATAAACAATAAATAAACTCCAATCTCATTTTTAAATTTGGGTTGGAGTTTATTTATAGGGTAAGACATGGGGGAAGTTCTTATGGGTGAAGCTTTAAATGAAATACTAGATAATATTTCACAAGGAGTTATTGTTATTGATACAGAGGGAATAATAACAACTTACAATAAAAAGGCTAAGGAGATATTTGGAATATTTGAATCTACAAAAATTAGCCATAAGTCAGATAAACTTAAAAAAGATGATCTGGTTTTTATTGTAGATAATAAAGTTGGTGAGGATGATGGGGAACTAGATTATAAGTCCTTTGAGAAGATCGGTATCTATGATAAAAACCTTAAAAAGGGAGATTCAATTTTAGCCTTTGGTATATATAAAAGTTCTAATAATCATGTTAATGAGAATTACAAAATTATAGAAGTAAGTGATCAAAGTGGGGAAGTATATCTTGATGGAGTATATAGGGGATTAAAGTATAGGTTAAGTATAGACTATAGTAAAAAAATATTAGGAATAAATATAAATGACACAATATATAGTATGAATTATAGATATGCTGTTGGACATATGGTGATAATTAGAAATAATGAACTGGTATTTTATCAAAGTAAGGGCTATACAGCTAGAAATGAAAGTTTAAGATACATATTAGAAGAGCGAGTTTTTAGAGAAAAAGGTAAGAATGCACAGGCTATAAATCCTATTGGAGATTTCATTTTTAATGTCCATGAAAGAAATAATGAAATGGATAAATTCTATAGGTGTGCTACTAAAGAAGATAATATAGTAACAAATGAATTTATGAATATTAATGGTATAGCTACATTATCATCAATTATACCGTTATATTCAGAAGAAAATAAAATTGGGGCTATATTAAGAGTTGAAGACATAACAGAATTGAAAGAAGTAATAGAAGAAAGAAACGTTTTATTAAAGAATCTTAAAAGAACAGAAAAATTATTAGAAGATGAAAATATAGCAAGAAGTTTCAAAAAGTTTCAAGGGGTAAGCGCCCATATAAATGATATTAAGAAAATAGCTTATAAATCATCAAAAACAGATTCAACGGTATTAATACTAGGGGAAAGTGGAACGGGAAAAAGTACTTTAGCAGAAGAAATTCATAATATCAGCAATAGGAAAAATAATAAGTTTCTTCACATAAATTGTGCATCTTTACCAGAAAGTCTTTTGGAAAGTGAGCTTTTTGGATATGAAGGTGGAGCGTTTACTAATTCAAGAAAGTCAGGTAAACCAGGACTATTTGAATTAGCTAATAATGGTACTGTATTTTTAGATGAAATAGGAGAAATGCCATTAAAGATTCAAGGTAAACTACTTAATTTTTTACAAAATAAAACCTTTTATAGAATTGGAGGAATAGAAGAAATTAAGGTAGATACCAGAATTATATGTGCTACAAATAAAAATCTTGAACAATTAATAAAAGAAAAGGAATTTAGAGAAGATCTATATTATAGAATCAATATTATACCTATATACATTGAGCCTCTTAGAAATAGAATTGAAGATATACCCATATTGGTGGACAAGTTAATTAAAAATTTATCTAAGAAATTAAAAAAAGAACCCATTACTATGACTAGAGAAGCAATGAACAAATTAATGTGCTTATCTTGGTTAGGAAATATAAGGGAATTAGAAAACGTCCTTGAAAGAACAATAAGTTTAAATGATTCTAATGTAATATATTCTAAAGATATATTAGTATACAATACGAAAAATGAAGCACAAGAAATAAATGAAAGTTTAAAAGTTGGTTTAGAAGAAGCAGAAAAGAAAATAATAATTAACTGTTTAAGAGGTTACAAAGGAAATATTAAGGCTTGTTTAAACATATTAGAAGTTGGAAAAACCAGCTTTTATGATAAATTAAAAAAATATAATATCAATATAAATGATTATAGATAAAATTAAATATAAATATTCCGCTAATGCGGAATAGTGTTCGTAAAAATGAACTGTTTTAAATTCTTACATATTGAGCAAAATCAAAGTTTTAGAAAATAATATTTAGAATAGTTCGAAAATATGGAAAAACATATAAACTATATTTAAAGACTAATAAAAAAATGGCTATTTTAAAGGGATTAATTTAGTAAATATCTTTTAAAAATGTGGCATAGATATTGCTTTACTATTAAAGTAAGAAATTTAGTAGGAGGCAATAGATATGTTACAAAATAGCATTAAAGAAGGAAACTTATATTTTTATGGATGTAATGTTCAGGAATTAGCACAAAAGTACGGTACACCTTTATATGTAATATCTGAGGATTGCATAAGAAGCAAGTGTAAAGAATTAAAGGAAAGTTTCATAGAAAAGTATCCCAATACTAAGGCATTTTATGCAAGTAAAGCCTTTTTGACTTTAGAAATGTGTAAAATAATGAAGGATGAAGGCATGGGAATAGATGTGGTATCAGGTGGGGAACTTTTTGTAGCAATTAGGGCTGGCATTGACCCAAAGGACATAATGTTTCATGGTAATAACAAGACAACAGCAGAATTAAAAATGGCCATAGAGTATAGTGTAGGAAGAATAGTGGTTGATAGTTTAGATGAATTACAAGTGCTTGATGACCTTGCCAATGAAGCAAATAAAGTTGTAGATATCTTATTTAGAATAACTCCAAACATAGATTGCAATACTCATAAGTATATAAGTACTGGTCAAAAGGATTCTAAATTTGGTATTCCATTAGATGATGAAATTATAAAGGAAGCTATAACTATAGCAACAACATCAAGAAATATAAATTTCAGAGGGATCCATTTCCATGTAGGCTCACAATTATTTGATAACTCCTCCCATCTGAAAGCTATAGAAAACGCAATTAGATTGATGAAAAAGCTAAAAAATGATTTAGATATAGAGATAGAAGAGTTAAATGTTGGAGGAGGCTTTGGCATAAAATATTTAGAAAGCGATAAGCCAAAATCTCTAAGCTATTTTATCGATGCAATAATGGAAGCAATTAAGAAAAAAACCTATGAAAATGGACTTAAAATGCCTAAGATTTTTATTGAGCCAGGAAGATGGATGGTTGGAGAAGCTGGTATAACTCTTTACACCGTTGGAACTATTAAGGATATTCCAGGAGTAAGAACTTATGTCTCCATAGATGGAGGATTACCAGACAATCCAAGAACCGCATTATATACAGCAAAGTATCAAGCATATTTAGCAAATAAAATGGACAATGAAAGAAATAAAACAGTTACAATAGCTGGAAAATGCTGCGAATCAGGAGATATACTAATATGGGATTTAATGGTGCCTCATTCTATAGAAAGAGGAGATATTCTTTCAGTTATGAGTACAGGTGCATATAATTACTCCATGGCTAGCAATTATAATAAAATTCCAAAGCCTGCTGTAGTGATGATAAAAGATGGACAAGAAAGAATTATTGTAAGACGTGAAAGCTACGAGGATTTAATTTCCATGGATGTAATTTAATAATTCTAGTTTAAATATGGGTGATATGAGATAATAACTACACATTATAAAATTTCGGGGGGATATAACAATGGAAGGATTTTTTAACTCCATAAATAAAATATTTGAGTTTATAGTACCAGTGGCAGACTTTTTATGGGATTTCCCAACTAATTTTCAATGGTATTCTAACATTCCTATAATAGGAAAGTTTTCTTTAGCCATATTACTTTTAGTAGGATCAGGTATTTATTTCACATTTAAAATGGGATTTGTTCAATGTACTAAGTTTAAAAAAGGGATTAAAATACTTGCAGAGAAGAAATCTCATGAAGCTGGTATTAGTCCTTTAGCATCATTTCTACTAAGTTCAGCCATGAGAATAGGACCTGGAAATATAGTAGGGGTTACAGGAGCAATTAGTGTAGGAGGACCAGGAGCTATATTTTGGATGTGGGTTTCTGCCTTCTTTGGAATGGCTACAGCCTTTGTAGAAGCTGTTTTAGCTCAAATTTTCAAAGAGAAAAAGGACGATGAGTTTGTTGGAGGACTACCTTTTTATGGGATGAAGATTTTAGGAAATAAAAGAGCAATAGGAATAGTACTAGCTGTTTTATTTATTGTATATGCAATGTTCTGTATACCAGCTCAAACCTTTAATATTGTAACTAGTTTAAGTTCAGTAGTAGAAACAATTACAGGAACAGTTTATGAAAGACAATCATTACTATACTATGCAATTACTATATTATTAATAGCTTCAGTTGTAGTTACTGTATTTAAAGGAATAAATGGTGTTACCAAGGTTACAGATAAATTAGTGCCTATAATGGCTATAGTTTATGTAGGAATAACATTAGTAATAATTATATTTAACTTAGATAAAGTACCTGTATTTTTCACAGCAGTATTTGCCGGTGCCTTTAAACCACAAGCCATCTTTGGTGGGGCCTTTGGTGTAGCACTTGCTCAAGGAATAAAAAGAGGTCTTATGTCAAATGAAGCTGGACAAGGTACTATAACTATGGCTGCAGCTACTGCAGACACTGATCATCCAGTAGAACAGGGATTAGTACAAGCTCTAGGAGTATTTTTAGATACTATGGTAATTGCCACAATGACAGGAATAGTTGTAGTTATGGCAAGCCTTTGGGCAGCTGAATCAGGAGTGGCTTGGGAGAGTATAAAAGGTTCTAAGCTAACAGTTTATTTAACCTCTGTACAATATTTAATTCCAGGTACAGCCTTTGACTCAATTGCTACTATAATAATATCTTTATGCTATGGATTATTTGCATTTACAACCTTGCTTGGAATGATTCTATTTGCAGAGATATCAGGAAACTTTATATCAAAAAGTAAGAAATGTATTAATACCATAAGAAGTTTAGGTGCCTTTATATTTGTACCTTTTGGTTGTTTAACAGTTTTATCAGGATTAGAACTAGGGAACCTATGGTATATATCTGACTTAGTAAACATACTAGTTGTATATGCCAATGTACCTATATTACTATTAGGATGTAAAATTGTATTTAAAGCTTTAGATAATTATAATAGCACTAAAGGCGCAAAGTTTAACTCTCTAGATATAGGAATTGAAACTCCTTGCTGGGGAAACTATGGAATTGATGATTATAAAGAAGAGAAAGAAGTATCTATGTAAATATTTAAATTATATAAAAAATAGGATAATAATGTATACTAAAATATTACCCATATGATATAATAAATTATATAAGAAAAAATGGAGGAAACAACTGTGAGATATCTTAATATAAAAAAAGGATATACCCCAATGAGCAGCAGTTCTATGACTAAAACTGCAATATTGAAAACCAAGGGGTTACTGTATCTTTTTTTAAGATGATTTTGCAGGAATAATAGTCCTTCAACTTCAAAAGTAACTCCAAGACTTTATTATAAGATTAAATTCTTAATAATAGAGTCTTTTATTATGCTAATTAACAGAGTTCTTAGCTTCTATGAAGCTTTACTAACAGAAATCATTAGGGGGGAGTTACAATGAATAACGTAAAAGAAAGTTTAAATATAAATAAAATTAATAAAGGGAAGAGCGTAGATTACTTATATAGGATAAAGAAAAATATAAAAATTGATTATATGTATAAGTTTTTATCTTCCATAGATATAAGCTCTGCCATTTGGGTATTATATTTAGCTCATAAAGGCATGTCTCTTATAGAAATAGGACTTTTAGAATCAGTTCACCATATAACTAGTTTAATATGTGAAGTTCCTACAGGAGCTATTGCTGATATTGTTGGAAGAAAGAATACTATAATACTTGGAAGGATAATGTCCGCAATTGGGGCAATCTTAATGCTGTTTTGCAATAGTTTTTTAGGGTTTGCCATTGCCTTTGTAATATCCGCCATATCTTATAATTTAAACTCAGGTTCAGAGGAAGCTTTGGTTTATGACTCCTTAAAGGTTACAGGAGAAGAGGAAAAATACCTAAAGATAAATGGAAATTTAAATTTTATAATTGAAGTAGCCCAAGGAATAGCTGTATTAGTTGGAGGAATATTATCAGATTACTCCTTTACATATAGCTATGGATTAGCAGCCATTGTAAGTATATGTGCACTAGGAATTTCATTTGGATTTAAAGAACCAGAATTTCATGAAGAAGCAAAGAAAAGAGTGACTATAGTAGGTCATTTTAAAAGCTGTTATGAAGTGATGAAATCTAATAAAAAAATTATACTAATAATGATGTTTTTTGAATTAATATTTATGACTGGCACAACTACTCATTTTTATACTCAACAGTATTTTAGTGAAATGGGATACTCAAGAAGTTTCATAGCAATAATCTATGTAATATCAAGTATAGGCTGTGCCATAGGAGCAAAGTTCGCCTATAAAGTAGAAAGAAAATTAAAAAAAACTATGCTTTATATAGTTCCAATGTTAGGAGGAGTGTGGCTTATAGTTCTTATTAGCAGTAAGAATTTAATTGCTATCATAGGATTTATTATGTTTTCTGTAAGTATAAATATCCTATATCCTGTTAGCTCTGACTATATAAATAAGCTTATCCCATCAGCTCAAAGAGCAACCTTAATATCTGTTCAAAGTATATGCTTCAGTATATTTATGATTATGATATTTCCATTATTAGGGGTCATAGGACAAGTAACTTCATTAAGGGTAGCTTTTATAGTACTTGCAGTAATTCTTTTCATAATAAGCTTTGGGAGCAGAAGAATTTTAAAGGGGAATAGTTGTTTCAAAGTTTTGTAAATTGTGATAATATTATCTATATTGGGTGGTGTAGAATAAATATGAAAATTCAAAACAAAAAAACAGGTATAGCAGTGCTTATTTTAATATCAATGGAGCAGGCTATTAAAATAGTAATTAATAACAATTTTCTTGACAAAAAATTTCCTATATGGCCTCCTTTATTATACTTTAAGCCTATGTTCAATAGGGACTATTCATGGTTTAATTCTATGTTGCAATTAGGTATCGGTAAATGGATTCATATTTCAATAGTAGCAATTATGAGTATATTAATATATGTGTTTTATAAATATCTAAATAAGCAATTTGGACCTAACAAAACTATTAATATTATGTATGCTTTCATATTTTCTGGTGCTATGTGTTCATTAATTGACAAGATTTTTTGGAATGGTAGTTTAGACTATATATTAGTAAATGGTTATTTTACCTTTGACTTAAAAGATGTATATATTAATATTTTTATGGGGTTGCTAATCTTAGCATTGCTCTTTAAAAACAAAGTTTTAAATCAAATTGATGATGATATAGTAAAAGATTTTACTAAATATATTCTACGAAAATTATAACCATATATTTCATCATGAAAAGAACAAGAATTAAAAGTTGCAGTTAAGTAACATTGTTCTAAAATTATTTGCCAACTTCTAAATAAATAATGGAAACAAGAAAAGTCGCATGTGGAATTAATATTCAACATGTGGCTTATTTTTATATGTATGTAGGGTGTACCCGTTCTATTGATAAATTGACACTTCTATCACCATTCTTATTTTTCTTTCCGAATATTTCCACTGCAATTCAATTCCCTATGTAAGTCCCCATAATTAATATATATTATTGTTAGCTTATATAACTAAATTACTTAATTACTTTCACTCTTCTCTTGTTCTGATTCATTAAGTCCTTCATTAAATCCTTCTTTAAATCCATCAATGAATCCGCAACCTACAAGGCTTAAAGCTATAATTGCACATAAAAAAACACTTATTAATCTCTTTTTCATAACATTACCTCCATCTTTACATATACAATTATACCAATGGAGTGATATTATTACAATAATTTGATTAAATCTCCACCCTTGAGCAATATTCCGAAACGGTTGAGCATTAATAATATAAGTGCTTATTCAATATTTATTTAGATTAGCTTTTTTGCGAAGTCCCAATTAGCGAAGCTTTTTAGACAAACGTTGGATCAAATGGATTTTCAGTAAATATTGACTTCAAAATAAGAGAGACGTTGAATGAAAAACTAACTTCCGTTTTAGCGCAAGCTATTGCAACCACAAGAGTAAAGTCAGTTTTAAAGCCTAAATTTGTGGTCAAAAGACCTAAAACAAGCTATAATTTATATAAGATAACCATTTTTTAGGGATTATAAGCAAGCTTAATAAGCCTACGGAAATCAGCTTGCAAAACTAAGTTCCGTTTGCTTCAACTTTGCATGATTAAATTCCGCTGATATTTGCCTTAAATTTTGATATCTTATTTTTTAAAAAGTGCAGGTTTTAGATGTATTTCATCTGCAGCTATATATTTTTTGCCTTATTCGGGGAGGATATTTGATGAAAGAAAGGTTTAAAATAATAAAATATTTTATAATTGCTTTATTAATTTTAATACCAGGAATAAAATTGTTTCTTGATTTACAATTTGGAATTACACTATTGAATGATGACAAAATCATTTATACATACATTGCTATCTATTCTATTTTAGCAATAGTTTTAATATTTATGATGAAAAAATTTTTTTGCATGGTGATAGCAATTATATTTTTGTTCATTTATGTATTTACATTACATATTGGTAATAGTTTAGATGATAGATTTCGTACTTCAGAAGAATATACCTCACCAAATAATGAAAATATATTAATAGTAAATATTCAAACTTCATGGTACCCAAGTGCTAATGTAAGATTTTATAAAAAAGTAGGCTCTTTCTTTAAAAAAACAATTAAGGCACCTAAAATAGAAGGCGAGTTTAATGATGATCGCGTTATAAGAATGGACATTTCATGGGAAGATGATAATACTGCGGTAATAAGTGGATTTATTGTTAAAAGAAATAGGGATAAACTTGAAAAGATTAAGGGAAATTTTCCAGATAAATGTGACTATGAAATAATAGATAACAATCTGTATTTAAAATTGGAATAATTAAGGAACTCCACAGAAGTTATTCTATGGAGTTCCTTAGTGTTTATATTATTTTCTTTATAGAAGTCTTCTTAATTTACTTATAAAAGTAAATGGTATAAACTGAATTTATTTGAATGTTATAGCTTTATATGATTATATATTTTACTAGTTATATCTTATTTTAGTTAATTATACTCATCATTAAGTGGCTCTGCTGCTTTAGATTCTCTTATACAAACGATATATTGAAAAAAATCTAACATGTTTGCTTCTAGTTCTTCTCCATTATAAGTATAATACATTGGTGTTTCAGAAAAAGGTGAATCCTCACCTGTTAATTTATAAATATTCAAATTGCCTTCTAATAAATCATTAGTTTCCTTAACTTGTGGATAAACAACTGCGAACTTATGTGGGGAATATCTACCATTCCCTGATATATTAATTTTCTCACAATTATCATAGTTATATATTACTGTCAAAAGCTTATCTTTAAATATTGAGTCATCAGAATTTAGATAGGCAGCAAACCACATTTTATCTTTTTCTTTACTTTGAAATGTATGGTTAAGTCCCCATTGTCCATAATACTTTCCCTTAGGCAATTCCTTTTGAAGAATTTTAAAGTTTTCATATATCATTTTATCTCTAGTGTTATCCCAATCAATATGATTATCCTTATGCTTATAAGCTTCTATTCGATTTAATACGTTAAAATTTACAAGGTTAAAACTAGTGAATTTTTCTCCAAGATACTTTCTATATATATCTTCCTTCTTTTCTATATCCTCTTGCAATTCCTTTGAACATTGAGCAGAAGTTTCATCAAATTTATCTGAATCCATAATGGCTAAATCTTTAAATTCACTTTCATCTTCTAAATCTATAGAACTATAGTTTTCTTTTAAATACTCTTGGATGATTTTTTTATTCTCAGGTGATTGTTCTAAAATTTTATCAGAGAATTCAATTGAATGTTCCTCTTTCTATATAATAAGCTATATCAATAGTTCATTTACGTTCATTTGGCAATATTATATTTTGAAAATAATTTATATATTTTACAATTTAAGTTTCTTTTATAAATTAGCTATTAAAGTAAGTTTCACTTAAATTTACTTCTAAAAGTCTAAATAATTTTAAAATAAGAAACTTAAGTTAAGATTTAGACTTTTCAAGTATCTTTTATTTAATTAAAAGTTTATTTTGATATACTTTAAAGGTAACCATTTTAATATTTGCTTTCTGTAAGCAAACAAATAAATATGTATAAATTGACAGAAGTTAACGCTATAAATATATTAAATTTGTTATTTAATGAAAAATGTAATAATATAGTAAAAAATATACTAAAGTGATTTATTAGAATTGAAGGTGAGATTTTGAAAAATAAACTTATAAAGATTGAATTGAGTAGAGCGATTAAAAGTAAAACTATGGCTCTTGTACTTTTTTTAGGGCTATTAATTACAGTGTCACAAATTTTTACATATGTTATCCCAATAGCCAATTTTAATGAAAGGGTTGTGGTGGATAATTATCCAATGGCGTCCCCAACCACCGTATTTCAGGCGTGGATTGGTAATATTAATATACTTCCACAGAGCTATATATTTTTTGCCTTATTGCCATTGTTAGCGGCAATACCATTTGCAGATACCTTTTTTACTGACAGAAAAAGTGGATATATAAAAAATGTTCTTATTAGAACGAAAAAGAAGGATTATTTTTTAGCAAAATATATAGCTACCTTCATTTCAGGTGGATTAGCTATAACTATACCACTACTTGTTAATTTGATTATTGCAGCTATGTTTTTACCCTCATTTGTACCTCAAGTAACTCAAAGCTTTGCAATAGGACCAACACATTTATGGAGTAAATTATTTTTTACACATCCTTATATATATTTAATTGGATTTTTAATGATAGATTTTATTTTTAGTGGATTGATAGCTACTATTGGGTTATCAGTGAGTTTCTTCATTGAATATAGGTTCATGGCGTTAATTACACCATTTATAGTATATATATTTGTTTACACAGTACTAGGTTCTTTTAATTTAGCTAAATATATTCCCTTCTATTTTTTGCAGCCAGGATTTGAAGTATGTAATGGATATGTAGTTTTAGGAGAAATTATTGGATTATCAATCATTACATTTGGTATGTTTTTCTTCAAGGGAGTGAAAGATGATATATACTAATTTAAAAAATTGGACAAAAGAGTTTTTAAGAAATATAAAATGTAACTATCTAATAATCATAGGATATATGATTATTTTAGCTATTATAATTTTATTTCATATTAGAAGTGGAGTGTTTACTCATAATGTTCAAAGTGTGGCAGATGCATTTATATACGTATCAGCATATTGGTTTTTTGGAATTGAAATTATGATTTTAGCAAATTTTATGCTTTTTAACATTATTAAAGATGACCTAAGGATAAATAGTATTATAAAACAAAAAAGTAGGACTTTATTATGGATAAAGCAGGTATATAAGATAAGCCTATTATCTATATTTTCTTCAATATGGATTTCCCTTTGCACTTATTTCTTTGGGGGATTAATGACTACACACTTTATAAACTGGAATAATGTGAATAGTATTTACTTTAAAATAAATAAAACTGTATGTAGCTCTATAAGTTTAAACTATGTAATTACAATGTTTTTATTATGTTCCTTTATCAGAATTGTTCTAATATTAACTATTTCATTATTAATATATTGGATAACAAATAAGAAGATTATAAGCTGGTTGTTTGTTGTAACCTTGGGATTTTTAGAAATTTCAGTACCAATTGTATGTAAAGTGATAAATATTGATTACACAGCAATTAATAGCATCTATAAATTAATTATTGGGTTTTTATATGGCATAGTTCTTATATTAATAGCAATAATATTAGGAGTTATTCTGGGAAAAAGAAAGGAATTTTATTATGAATAATATAAAATTTGGTGATGAAAAGAAAAAAGGAAGTTTCTTTTTACAGATTAAACATGATTTTTATAAAGGTACTATAGAGGGATGGAAAAGATATGCAATAGCCCTATGTATATTTATATTTTTATGTTTTGTATTTCAAATAAGAGCTGAAAAAATTATACAATTTAATAAGATTAGTAAAGAAATCTCTTTTTCAGATTTTATATTATTTATGTTTAGAGGAATGAATGTTTTTGATGGAAATGCAGTTGAACTACAAGATAAGCTGCCTCAATGGTTTTTAGTAAATATATATTTAAGCATTATCATTGGATATTTTCCATTGAAGGATTTAAGTGAATCAGGAATTCAGGTATTAATTAGAACTAAAAGCAGAGTTTCATGGTGGCTTTCTAAGTGTCTATGGGTCATATATAATGTTCTAATCTATTATACGATTTTTATCATTGTCATAACAGTTTTTTCACTTTTCCACGGAGGATTATCACTGGAACTATCAAAGGAGCTAAATCTGATATTATCAAATCTAGACATTTCAAAGTTTAATTTTAAAGGAATACTCGTAGTCGGAATAATACTTCCACTTATTACATCCATTACTTTTTCATTAATACAATTATTAATTTCACTCTTTACTAATTCAATTATAAGTAACATGTTTATCATTACTGTTTTAACTCTAACACCTTTTTATTGTAATTCATTTTTTATAGGTAATTATTTAATGATATTACGTAGTAATTTAAACATTGGAGACAGTGGAGTAAGTATAGTATATGGAATAGTTATATGTGTAGTATTATCAATAGCAACCATATTTATAGGAGCAAATAAAATTAAAAGGTATGATATTTTAGAAAAGTAATTATTTAAATGAGAAAATAAGGAGCATGAATATGGAGATAGAAGTAAGAAACTTAACAAAAAGAATTTCAGGAAATTTAATTCTTGATAATATAAATATAAAAATGACCAATGGTAAAATATATGGATTAAAAGGAAAAAATGGTTCAGGGAAAACTATGTTAATGCGAGCTATTTGTGGTCTTATTTTACCAACTGAAGGTGAAGTTATAATTGATGGACAAGTTCTTGGAAAGGATATTTCTTTTCCAAACAGTTTGGGAGCCTTAATTGAAAGTCCAGGTTTTATTTCTAATTATTCCGGATTTAAAAATCTTAAAATATTATCAGAAATACAAGGCAAGATAGATGATAATAAAATTAATGAAGTATTAACTATGGTTGGACTTGATCCAAAGGAAAAAAAGAAGTTTAAAAAGTATTCATTAGGTATGAAACAAAAACTAGGAATAGCAGCTGCAATAATGGAAGAGCCTGAGATAATTATTCTAGATGAACCAACTAATGCCCTTGATGAAAGTAGTGTAATATCTTTAAGAAAAACATTACAAAAATATCGTGATGCAGGAGCATTAATAATTATTTCATGTCATGATAGTGAGGAACTAGAATTTTTATCTGATGAAATTTTCTTTATGGAAAATGGAAGGTTAAAACCATATAATAAACGCCAAAAGGAAGGTGATAGTTATGAAGAAGAAAAGTAAAGTAATATCACTGGCTATTATTTTTATTTTAGTTATAGTAATTGGACTAAGATATAATTACATAAACAATAAGTATCCTCAGGCACCTGTAGAAGCTTATAACCTAGGGGATACCTTTGAATATAGAGGAATTACAGTAAAGGTAGAAAAAGCTAAGTTTATATCTGACAATGAAATAAAAAATATGAATCTAGAAGAATCTACTTTTTTTGAGAATGATGAAAGAAAAGCTATTGTAGCAACAGTTAACTTCAAGAATACAAGTAGTAAAGAGCAAAGCATAGAATGTGATTTTTTTGAAGCAGAATCTATTGATTGGCATAATGGTTTAAATTATGAAATGTTTATTACAATTAATGGAGAAGAGGCAAGTCCAAGCTTAACTTTAGCCCCAAATGAAGAAATCACATTAGATTTACCCTATGAAATGTTTGATTTTCAATATGATAAAAGTAGTTGGAAAAGAATTGAGGAAGTAAAATTTCGTTTAACATTAGATATATATCCAATAAAAAAGTATGTTAAACTTGAGATTTAATAATATATAAGCTCTAAGTAGTTATTGTTAAAGTTAATAACAAAAAAACTAGGGGAGTTATCTTTGTAAATACTTTACGTATATAAGGTAAAATTTTCAAGATATAATAAAATGCATAGAACTTAAAATGATTAATCAAATTATATTTTAAAAGTTTAAGATAGGGTTAACGTACCCTATTAAATAAGGGGGAAGACAATTGAAAATTAAAAAAAATATTTTTAAAGGAATTATGTTAGGAATGACGCTTATGACCATTATGTCAGCTAAATTAACTATCGCAGAAGCAAATAACTATACAGACACTGGATTTGGAGGTTTTTACTCAGGATATAATACTGTGAATACGGAGTACAGACCTAAGGAAGATGACTCTTCGTCATATATAAATAATTCAGGGTCACCTTGTGGTGTTTATGTTGATGTATGGGGTGCTAGAGGTAAGTTTGAAATTGCTAGAGATGGCAGAGGAATGGTTTTTT
This sequence comes from Clostridium sp. UBA5712, assembly GCF_002419845.1. NCBI lineage: Bacteria > Bacillati > Bacillota > Clostridia > Eubacteriales > Clostridiaceae > Clostridium > Clostridium sp. UBA5712. The sequence continues at coordinate 302,711 of NZ_DIGW01000015.1, forward strand.
ATAAATATGACGGACAAGAAGCTTCTTGTAATGTTAGTCAGAATAATGTATTAGTAGGAAAAGGACAAGCTAAAAAGTTACCTAACTATGTAAATGAAAGAAATTATAATGCTGGATCACTTAGAATGACAGGAACTCAATTAAGGGTAAATTTATCAGGGTTATGGAGTCCAGATAGTATATAATAAAATATCGAAAATAAAATAGTATACTTATGATTTGATTAATTGTTTGAGTTATATTTATAAAAATTTATCAAGATAGGATTAAAGGACATCCTATTCTTAGAGGGGGAAGACAATTGAAAATTAAAAATAATATTTTTAAAGGAATTATGTTAGGAATGGTACTCATGACAATAATGACAGTAAAAGTACCTATTGCTGAAGCAAATAACTATGTAGATACTGATTTTAAAGAGTTTTATTCTGGATACAATATAGTGGAAACAAAATATAGATATAAGTCAGATGACTCATCAGCATATATATTTAATTTAGGTTCACCTTGTAGTGTTTACGTTGATGTATGGGGGGGCTATGCTGTCTTCGACGATGCTGGTAATGCTTCTGTTAGACCAACTCAGCAAGAATGCTGCAATTACAATGGAAATGTATTAGTAGGTAAGGGACAAGCTAAAAAGTTACTTAATAATGTAAATGAAAAAGGTTATAATGCTGCACAACTTCGTATGACAGGAAATCAATTAAGGGTATATTTATCTGGAAAATGGAGTCCAGATAGCATATAATTTAAGGATAAATTTAAGAAAGAAGATTGTAGGATATATATTTGTATTTTACAATCTTTTTTAACGAAAATCTTAAAAGTGTTCAAGTTGAAGGTTTTTAGTATACATTTTGACATGTTCAATATTATAAAAAAATATAATTTTATATTAGTATTGTGTTGGGAGATTAAAAAATGAAAGAAAAAATGGGGAGATTAATTTTAAAAATTATTATAGCAACCATGTTTATTTGCAGTGTCTATATACTTATAGTTAAAGGTATGCCTATTCCAGGAAAAAATGTTTGGAATAATGAAGAAGTAGCAGAGGAAGATGTAGGAAATCTTGAAAAAGAAGAAAGTGAATTAAGGCTATATGAAATAGGAGAAGAGATTACATTTGGACCCTATACATATAAAGTTAATTCGGCAATGGAATCAAAAGAAAAAGGAAACTTTCCTGCACCTACAGATTATTCAAAAAGATATACATTTGATGAAAATGGCAACATAACTGGAGATAATTCTTATGTAGTAGTCAATTTAACTATTGTGAATAATACAAAAGAAGTTAAGGTACTCTACTTAAACAGCATGGGATTAGCGGTATATAAAAATAATAATACTAATGAATGTGATTATAGTGAATGTTTATCTTCAAGTAAACTAGAAGGTTATGGAAGAAAAGATTATTTTAGTACACAGCTTGAGCCATCAGTAGAATATACCTATGATCTTGTATTTATAATTCCAGATGAATCATTAAAAACCAATGAAGGTCAGCTTGTAATTAGAAGACAAGATGCCTCAACAGAAAAAGAATATGAAGATAAGATGAGATGTGTAGAAGTAAAATTTCATTAAATGAATATTCATATAAGGAGGTAAAAAGTGAAAGGAAAAATGGGTAAAGTAATTTGCATAATAATTATAGCAGGAATGTTTATTTGCAGTATCTATATACTTATAGTTAAAGGTATGCCTATTCCAGGAGAAAATGTTTGGAAGAATGAAGAAGTAGCAGAAGATGAAGGAAATCTTGAAAAAGAAGAAGCAAAAGAAGAAAGTGAAAAAAGGATTTTTCAAGTAGGAGAAGAGTTTACCTTTGGACCTTATACATATAAGGTGAATTCAGCAATGGAATCAAAAGAAAAAGGAAACTTTCCTGCACCTACAAATTGGAGTGAACGATATACATTTGATGAAAGTGGAAACATAACTGGAGAGAATTCTTATGTAGTAGTTAATTTAACTATTGTGAATAATACAAAAGAAGTTAAGGAGCTCTACTTAAATAGTATGGGATTAGTAGTATATAAAAATAATAGTACTAATGAATGTGATTATAGTGAATGCGTCTCTTCAAGTAAATTAGATGGTTTTGAGAGAAAAGATTATTTTAGAACAGAGTTTGAGCCATCAGTAGAATATACTTATGATCTTATATTCATAATTCCAGATCAATCATTAAAAACTAATAAAGGGCGGCTTGTAATTGAAAGGCAAGATGCCACAACCAGAAAAGAAGACGAAGATAAGAAAAGACTTGTAGAAGTAAATTTTTAATTTTATTATTAAGCTTTAGAATAGAAAGATAAGAAAAGAAATCCAATGTTGAATTATTTATCAAATATTGTATAGTCAACTATATCAGGAGGTGATTTATATAGAATTTATTACAAAATTTTTTTTGAAGTTCCAGTAGCTATAAATCTTTTAGTAATTAACATATTTTATATAGTTGGTAGCTTAGTGGCATTTCCTTTGATACAAAAGAGTAGCATGTTAGAAAAAGAAAAAAATTAGCTACTATTTTAGATACAGTATTTTTGATTCTAAATATGTTTGCCTTATTTGCATTATTTGCAATAAGTATATTTTTTTCTACTTTTATTTTTGACTCTGTTTTAAAATAGTGTTGATAATATATTATAGGTATGTAATATATTTAATTTAAAAGTGCAGTGATTCGAAATCACTGGACTTTAGTTCGTAATAGTTTAAGGTTGTAAGCTTATTTTTGAGCCGAAAAATCTGATACTTTTAAATCTATTTAATTTTACTATGATTAATTCAGGTAATATTAAAGCAGATATTTTTTATGTTCAAGATCAAAATCTCTATTCATATTTTTACAATGCTTTTTTATGAAAGCTTCTGAAAATTCCTCAGGTGTAATCCCGAAGCACATCAATGCATCGTTGTAGAACATCATAACATCAACCATTTCTTCAACAAAAGCAGCTCTAACTGTTTCATCATTCATAATATCATTTTCTCCACGTTTTTTAATTATCGCTATTACTTCTCCCATCTCTTCTATCATCCATAACAAGCTGTTACGACCATTCTCTGCACAAAGAGGAGTCCATTTTTCTTTATATTTTTCCTGTAGTTCCTTTTGCATGATCATAATTTCTGATAATTTTAAATCTGCCATTTTTCTACCTCCAACAGTAAACTTATAATTATTTACTTATTAGACATATTATATCACGAAAGTTGTTTTGTATTTACTTTTATTGGTGTACAATTAATTTATATTTAGTTTTAGAGCTATGTGCGGAAAATTAAAAAAGGGGATATATAACTATGATAGAATATGGAAGAAGTATAAGATGGTTTAATAATTATAAAGATGAAATTGATTTTTCAAAATCAAACAAATTTGATTTTATGCAAATTTGGTTTAGTAAAGGGGAATTAGTACTTGATAAGGTATTATTTCCTAAAGAAGAATATGTATTAAATTCAAAATTCCCAGTAATAATTCATGCTGTATATGATATTGATGATTATGATAAATATAATAATGAATTGATTAGGATATTAAAATATTTAAATCATACAGAGGTTATTATACATCCCGTATGTAAAAGTCTTATCATAAATTCTCAAACTATAAATCTACTTGCTGACAACATTTATAAGACTAACCAATTATTAAAAAAGAACAATATAAAACTTTATATTGAGAATAATAGTGTAATGGACAAGATTAACTATACACCAAGTGACTTAAAAGTAGTATTTGATAAAAACCCAGATGTTGAATTACTCCTTGATATTGCTCATATAGATGACTATAATCATTTGGAAGAAATACTTAAAGTGAAATTTCCTAAATGCATACATATAGCAGATAAGCATTTTGATGTAGAGCATGAACATTTTCCTATTGGACAAGGTGAACTTGACTTTAGGTTAATTTTTCAAAATTACTTAAAGGACTATGATGGAAAAATCATATTTGAAGTTGTTGATACAGATGAGAATATTTTAGAATCTAAAAAAATAATTCAAAATATAATTGAAGCTTCAAAGAAGGGAAATACAACTAAGTAAATTTATAATAATGAGGCTACAAAATAGGGCATGAAATATCGAGTGTAAATATATTTATAAAGATACTATTAAATTGGGAGTGAGAAGAATGGATTGGATAAAAAATTTAAATGAGTCTATAAATTATATAGAAGAAAACCTTCATGATGAAATATCCTATGAAACTATTTCAAAAATTGCTGGATGTTCTGTCTACAATTTTCAAAGAATGTTCTCATATATAGCGGAAAAGCCCTTATCGGAATATATAAGAAACAGACGATTAACAATGGCAGCCTTTGATTTATTAAATAGCACAGAAAGAATAATTGATATTTCTTTAAAGTATGGATATGAATCTCAAGATTCATTTACCAGGGCATTTAAAAAGTTTCATGGAGTACTACCTTCAAGTGTTAGAAATGAAACTGTACAGTTGAAATCCTGTCCTAAGCTCTCCTTTCAAATTTCAATAAAAGGAGAAAATCATATGAATTATCAAATTGAACAGTGGCCTGAATTTAGAGTAATGGGAGTATCACATAAAGTAAAAACAGCCAAGGCCTTTGAAGTAATTCCTCAGATTTGGGAAAACTCATGGAAGGATGGAACTATGAAAATGTTCCTTGACAACTTTCCCGACTATAGACCTGCAGGTTTTTTAGGAATTGCTCAAGGAGGACAATGGGGAGAGTCGGAAGAAATGGAATACATCATAGCGGTGACAAATCATGTTGATGTACCAAACTGCAAACATGTTCCAGTACTTGAAGGAATGAAAGAGTTTACTTACCCTGCTGCAACATGGGCAATTTTTGAAGCTAATGGAGAACTGCCAGATGCGACTCAAAAGGTTTATAAGCAATTTTATAGTGAATGGCTTCCTAATTCAGGATATGAATTAGCTGATCTTCCTGTAATTGAATGCTATATGCAAGAAAATCATCAAGAAGTTTGGATTGCTATTATTAAAAAGTAAAAAATATTAAATAATTGCAACTTATTAGAAAAACTTCTAAAATACCCTTGTAATTGACGTAGCGTCAAATGATATTATTTTCTTATGAGGACCTCATAGATTGAAAAAGGAGGTGGTTAAATGAGCCATTTTGAACCAATTCATCAGGTATCGGAACAATTTGGATTAACCAGTCGTACACTTCGTCACTGGGAAGACAAGGGGCTTTTCTATAGTACCCGAGATCCACAATCAGGTTGGCGTATGTACAATGATGAAGCACTACAGAGAATACGTCTTGTAACATTGCTTAGGGAACTGGATATTCCTTTGAAATTTGTAAAAATCATCATTGACAGTGCAGACCCTAAAGTTGCTTCAAAGATTATTAGAAATCAAATTAATAAGCTAAGTGAAGAAAATATTGTAATTACTAAGCAAAAAAACTTGTTAAGTAAATGTCTTTCAATTATAAACTCCACGGAGCTTCCATCCAATGAGTCAGAATACCTTGTGAATATGGAAGAAACATTGGCACTTCAAATCATTTCTACAAATAATATGATAGAGCAATGGGAGGATATTATTATGGCAAATAACGCAATTACTTCAGGAGCATTACGAATTGTTAGTTTACCTGATATGAGGGTAGCAGTATGTAATGTGATAAGCACTTCTCCAGAGGATGAAGCACTAAAAAAAGTTTTGGATTGGGCAGAGTCAGAACATTTAATGGGTACTGCTAGAATTTTTGGTTTTAATACCACCGCATATAGTCCAGGTTGTACAGAGTATGGATGGGCAGCTTCTATTACTGTACCAGAACAGGTTGTAATTCCAGAATATTTTGAAGAAAAAAGGTTGCTAGGTGGCCTATATGCATCGTTAAATAGCACTAATGAAGTATACGATTCATGGCAAACATTAATGAGATTATTGAAAGATAATAATGCATATGCTGTTGATGAAAGCCGTCTATGTCTTGAGGAACACATACCTAGTGGTGAAGGAAATGATTTTTATTTAAATCTGCTGGAGCCAATAACTAAAAAATAACTTTTAGAATCGTTAGCATTTATATAACTAGCTATAATATCTTAGTTTAAAGTTTAATCAATTTAAAGCACTGCACATTCAGAAATGAATATGCAGTGTTTTTTAGCAATTTGAGGATAAAAAATATTTAGATTATAAGTCAATGCAGAAATGCTAGTGTAAATCATCAGGATAATTACTAAGGTTGTCTATGGTAAAATTATTTTAAATTTACTTTTATTAGTGTATAATTAATTTTAGAGTTAATAATTAACTTTAAGAAAAAATATCAAAGGAGTATGCACAATTGAAGAAAATAAAAATATTATTAACTATTCTAGTTATTATTGTAGCTATATTAAACATTACAGGTAAGTGGAACAATATTCCTATTATGCTTTTACTAGTTGCCTTAATAAATATTTTTAATGGAATACAAAGTTATAAAGATAATAGAAAAATTGAAGCAGTTATGTTATTTATAGCTGTAATTTTTACAGGGGGAGTAGCTATTTATATGTTATTTTTATAATCAATAACATTTATAGAGGTGAAGTGCTTGATAAAAAATAAAAGAAGTAACAAGATATACACTCCAGGTATTTTTGCTCTTTTTGGAATGTCAATAGGATATTACATAGATAGAACCTTTTCTTCATACTCTTGGCGTGGATCGATAGGAGTGTGTTCTGGTCTTATTATTGGGTTTGCATTGGGGAAGCTAGTAGATTATGTAGCTACTAAAAAGGTAAAACACTAAATTAATTTTAGAGTTGATAATTAATTATAAACCATAGGGAACAAATAAAGGGGAGTATATTAAGTGGATTTAAAATCATGGAACAATGATATTAAGGAATTAAGAAAGATAATATTGAAACCAGATAAAATTCAAGAAAGTAAAAGCTTGGCTTTAAGTTTGCATTCAATGGTCCATTTATCCATTATGTCAGGAGTAGATAAAAAAACTTTTGAAGATGAATTACGGGAAGGGTTAGATGAAAATACATTTAGAACTTCACAAAATCAAAAGGGACGTACTATCGCCTATGGCATTTGGCATTGTACTAGGATAGAGGATATAACAATGAATTTATTAGTTGCAGGCGATAAACAGATATTTAATAGGGAAAATTGGCAAGAAAAAATCAATTCCAATATCACAGATACTGGTAATGCAATGTCAGAAGATGATATTATGGAATTTAGTAAAAATATAAATATGGAAGAATTAAAAAATTATAGAATTGAAGTAGGAAGAAGGACAAGATACATAGTAGAGAATCTTTCCACTGAGGATATGAAAAGAAACTTTGATAAACACAGATTGCAACGTATATTAGACGAGAGAGCAGTATTGGATGTAAAGGCATCAAATTGGCTTATTGATTTTTGGGGTAGAAAGAATGTAGCGGGAATTATATTAATGCCAATGACGAGACATCAAGTGATACACATAAATGAATCTTTAAGTGCAAAAAAGAAGTCTAAATCAAAGGCTTTATAACAGGAGGATATAAATGAAGATTAATGACATTATTATTTCAGTGCTTTTAATTTTAATAATACTAAAGCAGCTAAAATATATAAAAGCCTTAATAATACCAATAAGAAAAAGGCTTATAGAGATTGTTGTTGTATTGTTTGGTATTATTATTCTCATAGGCATTATGTATTTTTATGCTAATACTTGGATTCATTATGTAATAGGAATGTTATGTATTTTTACGTTTATAAGCAGCTGGATTAAGGGAGGAATTAGCTCCCAAGGCTTTATATCAATGTATAGATATAAAGAGATTATATTGTGGAATGAGATTGAGAAAGTTCAACTAACTAATTCAAAGGATGTAAAAGTTAAACTATTTGGTGGTTTTATGGAGCAAACCTTTCATTTTAAAACCAGTGATTACCAGAAAGTTATTAATATTTTAAAGGAAAAATTACCTGTGGAAGCAGAGTTAGAAATAAATAATTATAAATAATTATGTAAAAATAAAAATACCCCATTATTCTATTTTGGATAATGGGGTATTTTGCAAGTAATCACTTAATTTTGATTATTACACCTTAATTTACTTATCTATGCATTATGATTAATATCTGAAATTATAAATAATGTCATCCTTTATTTCTGGTTCCTCTGCTCCAATACTACTATATAATTTACATGCTGGTGAGTTGCTTATATTTGTTGGAATCCATATTTTCATTGAATTATTTAACTTTCCGTCTTCAATAATTTTATTAATTAATCTTTTGCCAATACCATTTTTTCTACAGGACTTTAATGTACCTATTTCATATAAGCAAATCATACTTTGGGTGGTATCCAGACGACTTTGAACATAAGCAATTGCATATGAAACAACTTTTTCATCCATTGCTGCAACATAAAACAAATTATCGTCATTGGATAAAAATTTTTCTATAGCTTTCTTGTTAAAACAACATGGATCTTCTTCGCTTTTAACATTAATAATGGCATCTTTAATATATGAAATTTCATTGATACCGCATCTAAACATGTTTAAATTCATTTAGAATTCCTCCACAATATTTTATAAATAATTGTTGCTCATAGTATAATGCTAGAGGTAATACAAGTAAATTATAACATATAATACAAAATATCAATGAGTATTTTATATTTCATATTCTATAGGTTACTTATCTTTATATATTTCTAAATACTTTTTATAATTATAGTCCACTATATCAACATAATTTGCAGTTTCCTTATAAGGGATGTTATTTAGTGTTGCTCCATCACTTGAATAATTACTATCCTGTAACCATTCAGTGGTAATATTCATTCCCGCATTATAGGCTGCAACTACAGTATTTTGCTCAGAAAAGTTTTTCTGAAGGATAGAAATGAAAAACACACCATATCGAATATTAGTATCTGCATCAAACAAATCATCATAGGTGGTAGAACTTTCTCCTAACTGAGGTTTTAGCCAGTTAAAGGTATCTTCTGTTAGCTGCATTAAACCTCTTGCTTTAGCTGAAGAAATAGCCTGGTTATTAAAATTGCTTTCCTGTTTTATCATTGCATACACCAAATATTTATCAACATCAAACTCTTTACAATATTTATTTATAGAATCTTTATACTCAATCTGAAAGGTTTCTTGTTCATGAGGATTTTTACTGTTAAAAGAATAAATAAATAACATACCCCAACCAATAATAATTAAAATAAATAAAAGTTTTTTAAAACTAAATCTTTTTTTCTTCAAAAAAGTTCCTCCTCAAAGCTTATTTACCATAGGCGAAATAGTTATAGCCTTTTTTATATTTTAAAACTTATCTATAACTAGCTTATTTAATTTAATTATAGATTAAAACACTTAAGGAATTCATTACAAATTTCTTAAGTGTTTAATATATTTATATTATTTAATTTACATTTAAGGAAAGTGTGAAATATACATAAATATTTATGCACAATTATTAAACAGATGTAGCAAACTTACATATCCTCGTATACTGGTTCTCCTTCAATAAAAGTAGAAACAAGCCCAAACCTTTCAAAGTAAGTACACATCTTTTGACATGCAAATTTTTCAGTAGAATAATGGGTTCCACCCAAAACATTAATATGATTTTTTTGTTCAAGCTCATGAACTTCTAAATAATTTTTGTTATTCACTGAAATACCTGTAATAAGAACATCCACCTTATTTTCAATCATTTCAGAAACAGTAGCTATATTATTGCCTCCACCTGCTACAATGGCTACTCTCCCATCTTTTATATTATTATTTCCATATAAATAGAGGCTTGTATTGTGTCCTAAAGCTTTTGAAAACCTATCATGTAATTCTTCCACGCTCTTGCACTTTGTTTTACCAATTACACCACTTAATGTTCCGCAATACTCCTTAAATGGTTTTTCAATTTCTATATCTAAAACATCGGCTAAAGTTTTACTTGTTGAATATTCACTGAAATTATCTAAGGGTACATGTAAATTATATATTGATATTTTGTTTTCTTTAAACTTATTTATTAATTCTTTATCCATTTGATAGAAGGGTTTTAATCTTCTAATATCCCAAATAGAAGGATGGTGTAGAAATAACATTGCATTTGTTGCTCCATCATCAATAATACTCTGCAAAATTTCTTTAGTAGGAAACACAGCAGAATAAACTGAATTAATTTCATTTGTGAAGTCACAAACCAATCCCATACTTCTTTCTTTAAAATTTGGAGAAAGGTATTCACCTAATTCACCCATGAATCTTGCCCAATCATCTCGCATATCTTTTGTAATAAAATCTCTTTCCAATTGATTATATAAATCAATAGCCCTCATAAAGATCCCCCTAACAATTAATTGTAAACTTTGATTCACTATCTCATACGGTTGTCTATTTGCTTAATTATATATCATATAAGTGTAGAATTACAAATATTTTACATGGAGTATAAATAGAATGCTTCCCTAATCCTAAAATCCACTTATTCCACTACAATTATTTCAATTAAAAAAGGAATTAATAATAAACATATTTAGTCTAAGCCAATAATTTTATAAGGTCACAATGCTATGTTGAAAAAAACATAGCATTTTTTATATTGCATGTTTACTTATATGTCGCAACGTGATATAGTTTTAATATGATATATCACGCCGTGACATATGAAAATATAGTAATACTAGAAAGAAGGTATTTTAATGAGTGAGGATAAAATTTTAAAAGCATTCATGCCTATGACAGAAACAGCTTTCTATATTCTTCTTTCACTTACAGAACCAAGACATGGTTATGGAATAATACAACATGTAGATAAAATTACTGATGGAAGAATAAAGTTAGGTTCTGGTACAGTTTATGGAACATTAGGTAAAATGGAAAAAGGTCAAATTATATCAATTTACTCTGATGAAAATAGGAAAACAATATATGAAATTACAGAACTGGGAAAGAGATTAATAAAAGCAGAGATAGAGAGGATTAAAGAATTACATGATAATGCAATAAAATATGAGGGGGATTTTTCATGAGAATTTTTAAACCATTTTGGAGCTTAAATATTAAAAATATAGAAAACTGGTTAAGTAAAAAAGCTTTAGAGGGTTATATTTTGAAAGATGTTAACCTTCTTCTAAGACTATTTATCTTTGAAAAGGGAGAAGAAAGTAATATTAACTATAGAGTTTCATATGAGAAAAGGAGGATTACAGAGTTACAACCTTCTTTAATAAAAAATGGATGGTACAAAGCTTGTAGTAAAGGTAGATGGTTTTTCTTAGCAAATGAAAAGAATCTAGAAGATATAAAAGCCCAGCCATCTCGAGAGCCTTTACTAAGCAGATTTAAAATAGCTCAAATTCTTTTATCATTAATTCCAATTTATCTTGCTGCAAATATTGGCATTTTCCTAATATTTTTGATTCCAATGATAATTTTTTATTTTTTAGGTATTGGAGATATCACCTTCATAAAAGAAGTGTCTCCTGAGAAAATACAACATATAGAAACTTCTTATTTTACTTTGTTAGATATTTTAAATGTTGTAAAAGTGCTAGGTATTATAGCTCTGTTCATATATCCACTATATAGATTAAGGAAGAATGAATCGCAGATAAAAGAGGAATTAGGCTCTGATTATGTTAAATTTGATGGGGAATATGTATCTGAAAAGGAAGGTTCCCTACAAGAACATAGGAAGTTAATAGAGAAAAGATGCCCTAGTTTTTTAGAACCAGATAAATTAGAAAAATGGTTAGAAGATATGGAAGCAAAAGGTTTTAATCTTTATAAAGTTAAAAAAGGGAATATGAAATTTTATTTTACTAAGGGAGCTCCTAGAAAAATTAGATATATATTAGATTTTCAAAATAACCCTACAGCTGCATATTATGAAATATTTAAACTGGATCAATGGGAACTTGCATATACTGTTGGAACATTACCAGTTAAATGGAGTCTATGGAGTAAAGAATACACAGGCGAAAGACCTAATATATATACAAATAGGGAGGAACAAGCTTCTAATGCTAAGAAAATGGCTTTAACTTATTCAGCATTTTACCTACCTATTATAGCTATTATTTCTTATAGCATTATAAAAGTATTTATTCTTTTAATTAATGATATTTCAAGGACAATAGAAGTTTTACCATATATGATTTTCATAGTATTATTTCTTGTGTCTATATTATTCTTATTTTGTTTCCCTTATTCAAAAATAATTTCATTCTATATTAGGGCCAAAGTGAGGGAATACTAGTATTATAAGGTGAATTATTTCATTGCATTCCCTCTCAATGAACATATTAGGTCTAAGCCAATATTTTTATAAGGTCATAATGCTATGTTGAAAAAACATAGCATTTTTATATTATATGAATTAAGATGCTGCAATCTTAACTTTTACTTCATCAAAGCCGCAATTCAAGAAAATATTTTTAAGAAGGTCTATAGTGTCCACAGTAACCTTATCAAGGAAGCCATCTTTGATTACCCTTTCTTCAGTCTTAGATTTTTCTGCTACAATTTCACTTAACATATCATCCATAGTTAATTTATTAAATATGGAGTTCTTTTCATCAAATATAAAAACCTCATCTTCATTTACATTATGAGTAAGGATAGAACAAGGTGGAATAGTTATGGTAAGTATATTCTTATCTATAGAAAAAGTAGCAGCACTAAAATCTAATCCAGCAGTAATATAGCCATTATATTTAATTACAAAGGATTTTTCAGTAAAAGGAATAGTAATATCCTTAAAACTTAAGCTATTCTTCACAGAAATCACATTAGAGTAATCATAACGGGAAGTAGCTAGCTCGGATATGGATATAAGTTTTTCAGATACAAAATCACTCTTTTTCTCTAAATTATTTTTAGTAGTTAAAGAATTTATAAATAAACAAGCAACAATTATAGCTATTATAAAAATCATAATCTTAATCTTCTTAAAAAAGGAAAAGAACTTTTTAATCTTGGATTTTTTCAAAATAATCACCCCGCAAAATTATCTTTTTAATGTTTATGCTATGGTAGTATATATTATGAATGTAATGAGATATAATGGTATAAAGTAAAATATTATCCAGGGGGTCAGACCTTGTTACAAAATTTGGAATAATGCAAAAAAGGGGGAAGAGGCATGGGAGTTATAGGTATTTTAGGTACAATTCATGGAGATGATGATTTTAGACAGGAAAAGGGATACACATTAGAAATGATAAAAGAAGCAATAGTGGGATTTAAACCTGATATTATATGTGGGGAAGTACGACCAGAGGATTGGTCCCAATATTGTGATGATAATACATATTCAGGGTATCTTGGACCAAGTGAATATAGAAGATTGATTATACCTTACTGTAAGAGTGAAGGAATTGAATTTAAACCAGTAGATTGGTTTGAAGATGATTTGGTTGATTTTGATTATCTACAAAGCTATAGTGAAACTGAAAAAGAAGCCATTATTAAAGAGTTAGATAAAAAATATGAAAAAATATGGGAAGTTGGAAAAAAAAGCATATTGCCACTTAATTCATTTGAATTAGATGCATTAATAATGCAAAAGCAAGAATGGTTAAATACAATAGACCCTATAGTTTATAATGTAAATTGGATAGCTAGAAATCAAATAATGGTAGAACGTATTAGGAAAGTCATAGAGAAAAATAGTGATAAAAGAATTTTATGTACAGTTGGTGCTGAGCATAACTATTATTATTATAAGGAATTGAAAAAATTAAACTTGAATTTAGTATATCCTTTGAAATAAGTATAAAATATCCAGGGGGTCAGACCCCGTGACAAAATTTGGGATATAATCTCCCTTAAAAAAGAAAGGAAGTTTAGTATGTTTGAGTATATTAATGAAGAACTTATAGCTACTAAGGAAAAAGTGTGGAGAAAAGAGAAGTTTGAGGGTATGATTAGGCATACAGAAGAAGCTCTTGAAAAAGAAGTGAATAGAAAGATAGAACTTGAAAAAGCTCTTAAAGATGAGGATAAAGATGTAAAAAAGCTTGAATCATTAAGTATTGCTAACATATTTTATTCTATACTTGGAAGTAAGGATCAGCAGCTTGATAAAGAGAGACAAGAGTTCCTTGCTGCAAAGTTAAAGTATGATGAATGTTGCAACTCAGTTCTTATGTTAGAAAAGGATCTTGAATCCTATAAAGTGTCATTTAACAATTTACTTGATGCAGAGGCTGAATATGAAGCAGTATTAAAGAAAAAAGAAGGGTTTATATTAGGTTTAAATAATGAGAACTCTAAAAAGTTACTTGAAATTATGGACAAGATTCCTTCTATTGAAGCTCAGAAGAAAGAGTTACAGGAAGCAATAGCTGCTGGTGATGCTGCTAGAAATGAACTTCAATTTGTAGTAGATTCTCTTGAAAGTGCTGATGGATGGGGAACCTGGGATATACTAGGCGGAGGCCTTTTAGCTACAGCAGCTAAACACTCTGAAATTGATAAAGCTAAAGAGTATGCACAAAATACAAAAATTGCACTGATGAAATTTCAAAATGAATTAGCAGATGTGGATTTAGCAATGGATATAGATATAAATATTGGTTCTTTTGAAACTTTTGCAGATTACTTTTTTGATGGATTAATATCTGACTGGATTGTACAATCAAAAATCAGTGATTCTTTAAAAAGTGTATGCAACGTTGTATATAATGTAGAGGACATAATAAAATCCCTTAGATCAAAGCTTACTACTGTAGAAAATGAATTATCTTCAATAAAAGAGAATATGAAATCACTTATTGAAGAAGTGTAAATATTTGTAATGGGGTCAGACCCCGAGGAAAAAATTTCCTCAGGTCTGACCCCGTTATTTTTGTTATTTTAGGCAAGACTGAACTTAGTAGTTTGTCTTTGGGTAAGCTGTGCTCCGTATTTAGAAGCTAGTGAGCCTCCCTTACTAAGAAAAACATCCTTAGCAATTATGGTATCCATAAGAGTTGATACCTGAGGTTCAGTGATATCTTGCTTAACCCCTGAAATTGATAAATTAACTTTATCTCCACTAGCATTAATAAAAGTCATTAATAATGAATATTCCATAGTTTAATTTCCTCCTTTCTCTAGGGTAAGTCACAGTTAATACTCGCGGTTAATACTATTAAGCATTAACTAATTTTGAAGTTTCATTTAAGTAACTATCTCTAGTAGAAGCACTTAAAACATCCTTAATAGCCTCAGCTACATCAAAAACATTTTCAGGGTCAACACTAGGTTTTACTCCAGAAAAAGTTTTTTTCTTATAAATTGTAGCTCCAGTCTTATCAGTTCCGTTTTCAACTTCAATATGAAAAGAAGTGGTGTTTAAAACTTTATCTACTGCCATTAAATTCACCTCCTTATCAGTGGTTTCAATGATTATATATGCACATTGAAAAATAAATGGAAAGTATAAATGATGAATAATTATAAAGTATTAATTCCATCTCTATTGAAAATGAGGTCATAGTAATTTCTAATTGCTGCATCCACAATGGTATTCATAGGTTTAGTAATTCTATATCAAATATGAATAATGAACATATAATATAATGTAGTAGGTTTATGTTGTATTAACAAATTGTTAATGTAATCTAAATAGAAGGGGAATTAATTATGAGTTCAAATATGCGAGAGTGTTACGCCTATGGGACGATTTTAAAAAAAGGAAATCAGATATCGAAATTTATTAAATTACCGGTAGAAGAAGGAATTATATGTACACCAACTACAGTTGCTGCAATCACTATTGATCCATCATGCTTATGTAATACAAAAATAAAATTAGATTTTATATTAAATGTAGATAAGCCAGAGGGTATTCCATCTATAAATGTTGGCTTTCAAGTATTTAGAACCTGTAGAAATGAGTTTCAAAAGATACCAATAGGATCTCAGCAGTATTATGTAATTACGGGAAGCAATAAAAGTATATATACATTTTCCGTATATGATTATGAAATGGTTGAAAATAAATCATGTATCTATACAGTAGAAGCCACTGTATTTGCATAAAAGATAAAAGGTTAGTTCTTAAATTTAATTTGAACTAACCTTTTTTATTTAAAAAAGAAGTAATATTTAGTACTTTAGCTTAAATATTTGTAAGATTAATAATTATTTTTATTAACTTTTTTACAAATAATGTCCTCATTACATGTTGTATATATAGTCCCACATGAATAGCCTGTAATTTTTATAAACGGTGAAAATGGATCAAATTCTACTTGGTTTGAATTTAAGGTTTCAAAATAATCACTACCACTAGAGGTTACTGTAAAATGTCCACTTGCTAAGTTGATAACTGGTTCTGTAGGTTGTGTTGCAACTTTTACAGAAAATACAGCGGTAAAAGATTCACCTGGATTCAATGGATTAAAAGACCAAAGAATAAAACCGCCAACTGGTTCACCACTATGAGTTAAGATTCCTATTGGAACAGATACTTCTGACACAAAGCCAAGATTATTTGACAGTGAATCGGAAACAATTAAATCATATATAGGGTTAGGACCGGTATTCGTAACAGTTAAACTATACTCCAAGGTTTGACCTACATAACCATTTATAGGGGTATCCGTAAAACTACCTTGTTGAGATACATTTCTCTGAAGTTTAGTAATTTCCATGAAACTGTTTGTAACATTTACAGTAGCTGAAGAATTAACAGGTTCAGCAGCAGTTTGTGGATCTATAAACCAATTTACATAACTTTCATTAATTTGGCTATCAATTAATGTTAGAGGGTTAACATTGGCAGAAACAACTATGGTTTCGAAGGTATAGACGTAAACAACTTCACCATTAGTAGCATCTACAAATGGAATAACTGGGAAGTTAATTAAATGACCCATTCTAGATTCTATAATTATAGGAGAGTCGTTTAATGTAGCATTATTATTATATTGTTGCCCAACTGGAATTATATCTGAAAGTTGAACATTATAAGCTAAGGTACCATTAGGAATTGTAAGGGTAATAGTATAAGTTATAACTTTTCCTATTACTGTATTAGTTATATTGGCATTCTTTGTAAGCTGCAATTTAGGGTAATTTAGTTGAACTTCATTTGTATCTATAGGACCAAACTCTATTGGAGTTGTTGTATTACTATTATAGGTATAGGTTGCAAAGTTCGTAGTATTACCACCAGCACCTACTCCTTCAAGTACTTCGATATCGAAAATCATAGTAAAGGTTTCTCCGGCAGGTATAGAACCGATAACCCATGTAACTGTGCGAGTTAGGTTATCATAAGACGCAATACCATCTGTAATAAATTCGATATTAGTAAAACCATTAAAAGGATCAAGTACATCTGTTATAACTACATTATAAGCAGGAGAGGCTCCAGAGTTAGTTACAGCAAGTTTATACCTTATTATATCTCCCACATTAACTGATAATGGTTCAATAATAAAACAAGTATCTTCTGTACAATTACTATGACTTTTTATTACATCTATATATGGCCTATTTACATTAATATCCAAACTATCTGATAAAGGATTGCCAGGGTCACCTTGTGGATTTATTGAATAATTTCCAGTAGCGTTATTGGTTTGTATTTCTGTATATGGAGGTAAATTATTGCCTGTTACCACCCTTGCATCAAAGGTAAAGTCAAGAGTAACTTCACCAGCTGTGGCATCAATAATTGATTGGGTTGGAAAAGTTACAGTCTGACCTACTTGAGTAACTTCTACAGGAGTTCCACCTATAGATGCGTTGTTCGTGTAGTTTTGTCCAGGGGGTAGAGTATCAGACACTATTAAATTATAAGCTATAGTTCCATTTGGGATAGTCACCCTTAAGGTGTAAGTTATAACATCTCCAAGTTGAACATCTACGCTAGAAGCTAATTTATTAAACTGTAGTGAAGGTAGTTCAGCTAACACAGTATTTGAAGTTATTGGACCATACTCAATATGTGGTGTTGAACTTACTGCATCAAAGGTTGCTGTAAAGGCATTAGGGATTGTACTACTGGAACCTCCTCCAGGTAAAACTAAAGCCCATACTATAGCATGTACGGTGGTTAAAGGTGCAATAGAGTTTATCATCCATATAAAATTATTATCATCTATAAGTTTAGCACCAACAGAATGAGTGATATTAACAATTTGTAGTAATGGAGAAAAAGTATCATTAACATTTACATGAAAAATTTCTGTTAGCCCAGGATTTGTAATAGATAATTTATAGTAAATCAAATCTCCTACAGAGGTTTGAATAGGATTTGAAACAAATGGACCTCCTATATCATTACTTTGAGTTTTTTCTAGAATAAGATTGCTATTGGTAACATAAACTGTAGTCTCACTGTTCTGTGGAGTTCCAGGATTTAATCCACCAGGGTCTAAGTCCCAGGTTACTGTGGCGGTATTAATCTGAAGCTGCTGTGGAGTCACAGTTATACTATTTATGGTTGCATCAAATGTGTATACTATTGTTATTGGAGCTAAAGTAGCATCAACAACTGGTATTATAGGTGTTACTAATGGATTTGTTGATAATGGTAAAGTAATAACATTATCAACTACTAAAGTTCCAGGGTTATAAGACTGCTCTGGAGGAAGTATATCTATAAGCTGAACATTATATGCTACATTTCCCAAAGGAATTGTAACTTCTACAGTGTAATTTACAACATCTCCAACGAATAAAGCATTTTTATCTACAGTTTTTATAATTTCAGGATTATTATAATTAAATGCTACTTTATTAGATAATGCAGGTCCTAAAGTTGTAGGATTCGTATCAAGAGTATCATATAGTGTTGAAGAATGGTTAGTCACAGAAGTACCAGGTGCAGGCCCTGAGTTTACATCAACCTGGAATACAAGGATTTCAGATTCTTCTGGAGAAATTGGACCGGGATTAATTATCCAATTAATTGTACCACCTGGTCCTGGAGTAGGTATTATCACTCCTGCAGTTACACTTGTTAAACTAAGATAAGTTAGAGAAGAGTCTAGAATATCTGTAGTAACTACATTATACGCAGGGGATGTTCCATCATTTGTAAGAGTTATCCTATATTCAACAACATCAGAAGTAGATATATTTAAAAGTGGAGATGTTGTAAAGCTACCATCTGGTATCAGTCTCTGTTCCTTTAATGCATTGATATGAGGTGTTCGTATTTCTACATCGTAAATATCAGATACTGATGCAACTGCGCCTAATGGTGTAATCTCCCAGTGAAGATCCGCTGTATTTGATTGGATTTGAGTATAAGGTGGAACTGTTACACCGCTTATTACCACAGTATCAAAAGTATATATTAATGTCATAGGTCCTAACCTTGAAGCCTCAGAATCTGTATAAAGTAGCTCATTTGGGGAGGCAATTAGTGTACCCAATGGTAATGGTGTTCCACTAAATGTTCCTGGAACATAATTTTGTTCAATAGGGATAATATCTCTAAATGATAGATTGTATACGGCAACTTCACTTGGAATTGTTACCGTTAGAGTATAGTTTATTGTACTTCCTATAGTAGCTACACTAGTATTAGCTGTTTTAAAGAAAGATACTAAAGGTGTATCTAGAGTAACTGTATTAGAATTTTCATTATAAGTTATTGGATTTACATCATTAGAGTCGTAGGTGGAGGTTGCAGTATTAAATATACTATCACCAGCACCAATTCCGCTATTTACATCTACTTGAAATTCATAGATTGCAATAGAGCCATTAGTTAATTCAGGAATATTCCAATTCAAAGATGGTCCAGGTGGGGTAACTGTACCTATTGTAGGTCCAGATATAGTTCCAATAAAAGTTATTTTATTACTTAATACATCATCTAGATTAACATTATAAGCAGGAGAAGCACCATTAGATGTTATTGTAAGTCTATAATAAATAATATCTGTTGGATAGGCTGAGATATTGGAAGTTGTATAGCTTCCACCAGTGCTTACATTTTTTTGATCCTTTAATATAGTGATGTTAGGAGTTTTTACAGTAATGCTTATATTAGATGATCTATTTACACTTTGGCCAATTGGAGTTCGACGCCAATTAATATTGGATCTATTTGTTTGAATTTCCTGAAAAGGCATACTGTGGGTAGCACTTGTTATTCTTGCTACAAAAGTATAAGTTAGTGTTCTTGTTCCAGAAGTTGCATCTATATCAGGATCCGTTGGGAAAGTAATAGTAAGACCTACTACAGTTGGTATTACTGGTAATACTGGACCTCCAGTATCTTGCCTTGTGGCTGGACCAATATAAGTTTGCCCGAGGGGAAGGATATCAGTCAAAATAGGACTATAGGCTATAGTTCCATTAGGTACCGTATAGGTAATAGTATAGGTAATATCATCTCCTATTTCCCCTTCAGTAAGGGATGAGGTTTTCAATATAGTTATAGCAGGGGCTACAAGTTGTACAGTGTTTGTATTTATAGGTCCATAGGTTACTTCAAATCCATTATTGTTTGAGTTATATATAAATGCAGAACTGTTTGGAATTCTACCATCAGATCCTATTCCAGTTAATGTAGTTACAGTGAATGTGAGTGTAGCACTAGCACCTGATGGAATAATTGGTATCTTCCAAGTGATAGTATTTCCTATATTAGAAGCTGAGCCATTAGTTGTAGAAATTGACCCTGAATTAAATGATAATAGTGGATTTACGATATCAGTCAAAACAGTATTAAAGGCTAATTCAGCTCCAGTGTTAGTTAAGGTAATTCTGTACTGGATTATGTCCCCTATGCTATAGGTTAAATTTCCAGATGTAAAATTACTTCCAGTTGAAACATTTCTTTGTTGTTTGCTACCTATAAGATTAGGTGTTCTTACCTGAAGGGTAGCAGAAGTATTAAATGGAACAGCTGGAGTACCTACATTATCAAGATCCCAATTTACAGTGGCATTATTAATTTGATTTTCAATAAAAGGTGGGACGTGAGTACCACTTACAACTCTTATATTAAAAGCATAAACTATTGTGACTGATTCAGTGGAGGCATCGACAAAGGGAATCACTGGAAAGGTTACTGTATTTCCTACAACAACTGGGAGAATAGATACGCCATCCTTAGTTGCATTTCCTTCGTAGGTTTGAGTAGCCACAGGAAATTTATCTGTTACCTGTATATTATACGCAGTAGTTCCAAGAGGAACTGTAACTTGAAGTAGATAAGTTACTAAGTCACCTATCTTGGAGGATATTGGCGATATAAGTTTGGTCATGGTGATTCCTAAAGCTATTAAAGTAGTTGAGGCGGTAAAAGGATCTCCAGGAAATTTATATGACCTATCTGGCTGTGAATAAGGCCTTTGAAGTTCTGCATTATTGATATAACTTTGACCACTAACAACAAGGGGTGTAATTAGTACATCATAGGTAAATGTTAAACTTTCATCAGGAGCAAGTTTAAGAATAGTCATAGATATATTTTGACCTACAAAGGTTGGTGTTGAATAGGTACCTGTACCAATGACACTATAAGTTCCTGTATAGCTAAGGCCAGTAGGGATTACATCTGTTAAATCCATTTCAAAGGCATCAGTTACATTACCCTCTTGGTTTTGAGGATTAGAAATTGTAATTGAATAGGTATAGGTTTCACCAGCTTTTATAGCATTTACATAAGGTCCTGTCACTGTTTTTGCAAAGGTTATATTTGGCTGACCGAAAGTGACTTCAACTTGATCTCGACTACTGTAACCAAAACCTTGTGTGTCCATACCTCCAAGCTTAGCAAGGTTATTATTTATACCTACAAAATCTACATCTGCAACAGGAATAATAAAATTAGCAGTCCAAAAACTATTTCCAGGTACTGTACCCAAAGCCCATCTTAGACCGTTTGGAGATACAGTGATTGGTGTAAAAGAGGTACCAAGAGTTCCACCGTAAGTTACAGGTAGAGTATCAGTTAGGGGTCCCATATTTAGTGGAGCATATTCATCTATTTCAATACCTAGTTGTGGAGCTGTAAGACCTAAAGAGCTATAGGTGATTACAAATTCCACACCATCTCCAGGAGCAACTACGTTGCTTGTTTTTAAACTACCATCTTTATAGAAGTAATTAACTATTTCTTTTGAAATACTAGGTAAACCTATACTTATACGCGTACTAGAGTTATCAGGGGTAGGTGTTATAGTAGTATCATTTGTACCTGTAATTGTAACATTATTATTTAGTGAATCACCAGCACTTACAGGGCCTCCTAGGTAATAATTATTGCTTGTTGTAGTACTAAAGGTAATGGTACCAGTTGTACCTGTAGTCAGTAGACCAAGATTCCAAGTTAAGGTAGTGGTGCCGTTGGGATTTATTGGTGGGTTAGGGTTAACAGGTAATAAAGATGCAGAGCCTATATTATAGGTTTGGCCGTTACCTATAACATCGGTTATAACAACATCATCTACATCATCATATTGGTTTATTCTATAAGTTAATGTATAGTTGTTTATCTGTCCAACATCTGTAGAAGAGGATGACACACCTTTATTAATAGTGGCATCCATAGCATTAGTCACAACTATACCTTGAACTGGTCCAGAAGCTCCATTCAACGTTGATACATTTTGAAGAGGTGTCATATGTGAGATTCTATCTCCACTATTTTCAATACAATTTGCTGTATAGTTATCCCAAATAGCAGCATTAAATATAATTGTATTTACGCTATTAGGTGACAAAGTCACAGTTCCCCAATCAATAGTTACAAAATCTTGACACAAGGGACCTACTGAAGGAGTAATTATAGTAGGAGTAGAAAGTTCTACACTATCTGGACCAGTTACTGAAAGATTTCCAAGATACCTTGCTCCATTTGGGAAATTGTCAATTAAGGTAATGGTAGAAGGGATTAGGCTATTATTAATAATAGTTAAAGTATATTGATATGGCCAAATCGGTGGAGTAATAGGGCTTAAAAGCCCCGCTCCTTTTGGAATTTTACTTGGAGCAGTTTTTACAATATTATATCTAAGTGATATAAAATTAGCAGAATCAGATTTAGTTATTTGAATATTTCCTGGATCATCATTACCTCTAGGCATAGTATCTAATGTACCCTCAAGATCAACACTTATCAGTGGTATATCAAAAGGAACAGGCAGCCCACTATCTCTAAAAAATTCATCAGATTTTAAAGTAATTCCTAGATTGTATCCAATCTCATTGGATTCTAAATCTTTTATACTTTTCCATGTAAGTATAATGGTTCCGTTTGCGCCATCTGTAGTTGAAGTTGGCGGTATAAGTCCACCAGCATAAGAAACACCATCAGGTAAGGTTAAAACTACTGACAGATTATATCCTCTCTCTGTTAAACTTGTATTTGAAAATGATAGGTTTACATCGTTAGTCATGCCAAGAACCACCCTTATTGGGTCAGGAGATATGCTTAGGTTAAAATCATTGGGGTCTAATGCCATAAAATCACTTCCATAGGTTTTTATAAAAATCATAGTATAGTATATTCTTTAGTAGTAGTATAAGTGCCTTAAAAGTTATTTCGCAGTTGTTAAATATTACCATAAAGTATTGATTCCATCCTTATTGAAAATAAAGTCATAGTAATTTCTAATTGCTGCATCCACAATGGTATTCATATAAACATTAACATTGGGATGAACAGCTTTAATTTCATTTAGCATTCTAGCAGTGGAATTTCTTATTTTATAACATCTCTGAGTATCAAAGAATTCACCATCTATGGGTGGAGTTATTCCAGAAGCTTCAGTTTTAACCTTGCGATTATAAGTAAAACTATCAACATAAGGTGGTAGAGAAGTTAGATTAGCTGTGGATAAATTCTCCTTAGAGGGAGTATCTTTTTCAAAATTAAAGGATGATATGGGAATACCAGTGATGTCCTCGCAGATGCCATTAAGTTCTTCCAAATCTTCTTCAGAATTAAATTCATATATGGGATCATTAATTATATTTTCTTTTTTCATGAGAAACCTCCTTATAAATTATTTAACACTTATTATATATGCTTTTATTAAGAAAATTCACTAGAGTCAATGATTAAAAAAAGATTTGGATAATATTTATTGGGATTTCAATATATGAAATTGTAATCTTATGCAGTAAAATCATACTTTCATGTATTTTTATGGAATGTAAAACATTAAATGCATTATAATAAATTTAGCACATATGCAAAACAAGAGATTGACTTAAACAATATTGAAGGTTTAAATTTTGATATTAAAGGGAAGAATAATTGATAATAGTGAGTTGAGGAGAATTAGGTATGAAAGATATAAGGAGAAAGAAATCCAAAGGAATTCAATTAAGTAGGAATATTTTCATTTTAGTTATAGCTATATTACATCAACCTATTAGTAAAATTATTGAAAATAGAAACCTATATGTTGCTTTTAATTTAGCTTATTTATTGCTTGCGATATATTTTATTACATTACTTTTGAAAGATATGGGGTATTGTAAAAGTAAAATCCAGTAAGTTATTTTAGCAAAGTTTAAGAAGGTATTATAATTAGTAATTAACATACAGTGCTTATTAGAGAAAGCCTTGAAACCCCCATGAACACAACAAATAGTTAACTATTTTACTATTTAACTAGGTCTATATATTACAATTTAACTATTTTTATATATCCATATTTATATATTTTTATAGGTATATAGTTTTCTAGCTATCTAGTTTCCTAGGTAAAATGTGGTGTAATTTAAGGTGAGATTTTAATAATATTGTATAAGTATTTTAGACAGTTCAGGATTAACTTCTGGGTTGTCTATTTTTATTTTAATAAAATAATTTTCCACTTTTCGTCTAAATTGCTTATTTAGTATATAGAGATACTTATTTAAATAAGGATAGGAGAGAGAGGATTATGAAACATACAATTATGGGTTTTAGGCAGGATAAATTAATAAAATTTGGACTAGATATTATTGATGCAAGTATTCTTAGGTATTTCATTGATTTTAAAGAAAGCAATGGAATGAACACAAGGGAGGTAGAGGGACATATTTATTATTGGCTTCGTTATGATGCAGTTTTAAGAGAGTTTCCTATTTTTAGAATGAAGAAATGTACAGTTCAATCTAGATTTTTTAAATTGAGGGATGCAGGAATGCTTACTCATTTGGTGGTGAGGGAAAAGGGAACATACTCCTTTTTTGGCATAGGTGAAAATTATAAGGAGCTTACAACTAGAGAAGGAGCAGAGGAGGAAAACTCTAGGGGTATTAGTGAAGGAGCTAAAGGTATGGGTGAAGGAGCTAAAAATATTGGTGAAGAAACTAAGGGTATGGGTAAAGAACCTAAGGGTATGGATGAAGAATCTAAGGGGTGTGGATTTAAATCTACAACAAATAATCCCTCTACTAAAGATTCATCTACTAAAATAAATAAAAATCTTCTTTTGGATAAAAGTACCTTTGAAATAATAGAGTATCTGAATTTGAAAACAGGAAAAAACTTTAGAAGCTCAACAAAGATAACTATTAGGCTTATTAAAGCAAGGCTTAGTGAAGGCTTTACCATAGAGGACTTTAAAACCGTTATTGATAATATGAAATATAAATGGACAGGCACCAAGTTTCAGCAATATTTAGTTCCTACTACTCTCTTTGGCAATAAATTTGAAACCTATCTAAATCAAGAAAGAAAACAAGAGAAGGAAAGTGACGGGAAATTTAAGAGGGGAAATATGGTCCTTAGTGATGAAAAAAATAAAGCTGAGTTAAAGGAAAAGTTAAAGAATATAGTTTTGAAGGAGGACATGTAGCATGGATATGGTGATGCCACATAGTCTAGAAGCAGAACAGGTAGTCCTTGGGGTGTTAATTAACGATAAGGATAAAATTTATGAAGTGGAGGATATTTTAAACTTAGAAGATTTTTATTATGAAAATCATAAGGTGATTTATAGGGGGATTTTAAATCTTAGAGCTAGGGAGATTAATATAGATTTAATAACCCTTTCCGAGGAACTAAAATCTAGGGAGGTTCTAGAAAAATGCAACGGTATAACATACCTTTCTAAGCTTTCTAGTTCTGCTGTGTACCTAAGTAATATAAGAAATTACTGTGAAATTATCATAGATAAAGCAAGCAGAAGAAGGGTTATAAAAGCTTGCAGAAAAGCCATTGATGAGAGTCATGGAGAGTTCCTTGTAGACCAAGTGGTGGAAGAGTTAGAGGATAATATTCATAAAGCCTATAGCAGTGTAGCCATGGAAGATATGGAACCCATTATGGATACACTGGAGATTACCATAAGTCACATTGAAAAAAGATACCTGAATAAAAAGGCCCTTGAAGGTATTTCCACGGGGTATAAGGACTTAGATGAAGTGACCTCAGGCTTAAAATCTGGAGAACTAGTTATTATAGCTGCAAGACCCTCCATGGGAAAGACAGCCTTTGCTTTAAACCTTGCCCAACATGTTTCCAAAGAGGCAAAGGTGGGATTATTCTCCTTAGAAATGCCAAAGAACCAACTAATGCAAAGAATGCTTTCTGCTAGATGCTTGATTTCTTTAAAAAATATACAGAGTGGAAATCTAGAAGAAGATCACCTAAATAAGCTTATCATAGGAGCCTCAGAACTTTCAAAGAGAAAAATTTTCATAGATGACACATCAACTACACTTCCAACCATAAGAGGAAAGGCAAAGACTTTAAAGCAAAAGGAAGGTTTAGATGTGATAATAATAGATTATCTTCAGCTCATAGAATCTGTTGGCGTAAGTTCATCTAGAGAACAAGAAGTTGCAAAGATATCAAGGGAGCTAAAGGCAATGGCAAAATCCTTGAAAATCACCGTCATAGCATTAGCTCAACTCTCCAGGGCAGCAGAAAGCAGAAATGATCCAAGACCAATGTTATCAGATCTTAGAGAATCTGGATCCATAGAACAAGATGCAGATATGGTGCTCTTTCCTTACAGAGAAAGTTATTATGACACTGAAAATAAAGATAAAAATAAAGAGGAAGAGGGTGAGGCTCCTAAGGAAATCATGGAAATTATCATAGGTAAAAATAGAAATGGGGAAGTGAGAAATGTAAATCTAGGATGGATTGGAAAGTACCAGAGAGTGTTGGGGCTTCAGTAGAGGTCTAATAGATAATTTCATGTATTGAATTTATACTTTTAAGTAAAATTAATGATATATAATATAATTTATGTTAAAATTTTAAGTATAATATAAAAAATATAATGTTTTTACATAGTTATTATAAAAACTATGTTAAAGAACATAAAAATAAGGCTATAATTAGCTAAATATGGGGGTAAAAATCTATGAAGAAGAGAATTTTAGCATTACTACTTGTAACTACAATGGCAATTACAATGGTAGGCTGTGGTGTAAAGGACTCAGACCATGGAGATAAGGCAGAAAAGAAAACAGAAAGTAACGGGGGAGAGATGTCTTCACAAAAAAATTTATTTGATGTAAAAGTAACATTGCCTGCAGCATTTTTTGACGGAAGTGATAAGACTACTATAGAGACAGAAGCAAAAGCAAAAGGGGTACATGAAGTCAAAGTCAATGGAGACGGTTCTGTAACCTACATTATGGATAAGAAAACTCACAAAGAGTTATTAGCAAGTATGAAACAGGCAGTAGACGACAGTATTAAGGAGACTTTAGCTGATAAAGAAAATTATCCTTCTTTTGCAGAGATAAAATATAATGATGATTTGACACAATTTGATATTATGGTTGATAAAGCATCCTATGGTGGACTTCAACCTTTTGTAGCAGTAGGATTTTATATGTCTGGAAATATGTATCAAGCTATGAATGGAAAATCTTTTGATACAGCAAAAACCATAGTTAACTTTAAAGATAAAGCTACAGGAGAAGTCATTGAAAGTGGGGATTCTTCAGCGCTAGGTAAGGGTGGAGAATAGGTTATAAATTTAAAGGGGAGTTACATTTATATATGAAGAGTAGATATTGATGGAATAAAAATAATAGGGGTTTTCTTAAAGTAAAATAACTTAAATAAATGGTGAGTATGCACTTATATTAAAGTACATGCTCACCATTTTTAATAAGATTAGTGATATATTATAGTTTACATAGTAACTTTATATATAAAAAATATAAAGGCAAGGGTTATGATAGTAGTAAGTATACAAATTGTATATCCTATCTTTTTAGAATTTTTCTTATAAATATAATCTAAGCCATCTATAAATCCAAGTGTTGCAGCTGTGATTAAACATAATATAGATAGTATCCCAAAGATAGTATCATTTTTATTAGGGGTATAATAAACCATGTAAAATAAATAAAAAAGTGACATAAAAGATATAGTAGTTAGTAATGTCTTAAGTTTTTTCATTGTGCCTCCTGAGTTTTATATTCTTTGAAGTTTTTAGGATTATTTCTAATTATATATAAAGTACATACTAATAAGTAATAATTTTGAAGGGAAGGTATAATTGGTTATTGGATATATTAAATAGTTAAAGGATTAGAGTTAAGATACTCATTAAAAAGTTCAAGTCTGTATCAGAGGAATATAAAGAAAAAATAAGAAAATTACCAGAGGACACTATAGATGTAATAGCTACCGATATATTTGACTTAGAAGACATTAGAGATGTAGAGAAGTATTTTTAGTAAATAATCAAAAGCTAATGAGGTTATCGCACTAAAAAATTATTGCAATAGTTTTTTGTCTAAAAAAAGGGGCTGTCCCATTAACATAAGATAAATATGCTAACGTGACAGCTTTTTGTAGGTCCATAGAAAATTTGATGATATTTTATGTCTTATTTACTCTTCCTCAAGCATTTTCAGTATTTTTGCAGTTATATGAGCATATTCCACATTTCCTCTATCTCTAGGTCTATCCATATTAACATCAATAATGCTTCTAATATTTCCAGGGTTTTTGCCCATTACTACAATTTTATCAGATAGATAAACAGCTTCATCTACTGAGTGGGTTACGAATAGAATTGTTTTCTTATTTTTCTCCCAAATATTCAAAAGCTCTCTTTGTAATATTATACGAGTATAGGCATCAAGTGCTCCGAAAGGTTCATCCATTAAAAGAACTTCAGGATTATTAGCCAGGGCTCTTGCTATTGCAACTCTTTGCTGCATTCCACCGGAAAGCTCATAAGGATATGCATTTTCGAATTCTTCCATATTTATTAGCTTCAAATATTTTCTTGCTTCTTCAAGTCTCTGTTTTTTAGGTGCTTTTTTAAACTCAGCACCTAGAGCAATATTATTTATAACGTTTTTCCACTGGAGTAGAGAATAATGTTGAAAAACCATACCAATCTCAAAGGATGGCTTAGTAATCTCTTTGCCCTTGAAAAATACATTTCCCTTTGTTGCTTTTTCTAAACTGGATATAATTCTAAGTAGGGTTGACTTTCCACATCCAGAGGGGCCTACAATAGATATAAAATCATTTTCTTGGACTGATAGGTTTATATCTTTTAAAGCATGTACCTCTAGTGAACCCCCTGTAATAAATGTTCTGCTAAGATTTGATATTTCAATATAATTTTCCATACTATCACCCCTATCTTACTTTACTTTGCCAGGAAAAGTATTTCTTTTCTACGATTCTATAAATTCCATCAAGGCTTGCTCCTACAGCACCAATACAAATCATTCCTGTGATAACCAAGTCAGTTCTGCCGAGTTCATAAGCATGGGTTATTAAATAACCAACACCTGATAAGCTACCTGGAAGCATTTCTGCAGATACTAGGCAGGACCAAGCAATTCCGAGGCCTGTCCTAAGTCCTGTTATAATAGTTGGGGCAGAGGCTGGTAGGAGAATTTTAAAGAATATATCCCTTTCTGAAGCTCCAAGAACCTTTGCAGATTCTACTAGCGTTTTGGGAACAGTTCTAACAGCAAATATAGTATTTGTAAGTACAGGGAAGAAGGTACCTAAGCCGATAATAAACATCATTGAGAACTTAAAGTTATTTAAAAAGGCTTGGAGTTCTCCGCCCTCTATTTTAAAAACTGTTGAAAAACTTGCTACACCAAACCACGCCAAAACTAAGGGTACCCATGCCAGTGGTGGTATAGGTCTAAATATATTAATAAAATTATTAAATAAATTATATACCCTTGCCTTATATCCCATTAACAGACCTAATGGAATGGCAATAAATACACCTACAATATATCCAAGAAGTACTCGAGTTAAACTAACTAAGACATTTACAGGTATTGATCCAAGGCCGATAAAATCGTTTGTGGCATGAGCAAAGTTATCTAAAACTGATACTATTCTTGGCAAAATTACAGCATTATTAATCCTAAAGGAGAGTATATGCCATAATAGTATAAATAGAATAGGCACTAATAACTTCCACAATATTTTTTTTAGATGTTTCAAACCTTTAACCTCCCTCTATAAAAAAGCTTCCTAGCATAAATTAGGAAGCTTTTCCATAATGATAATTCTATTCTAAAAATCTAAAATCAAAAACTAGTTTCTTGACTTTTTCAAAATCTAATCCCTTTAGTTGTCCATTAAATTTATCCATCTCATTAAGTTTTTCCACATATATTTCTATACCCTTATACCAATTTTCTGATGGAGCTGTGAAGTATTTTATCTCACATTTATTAATGGTTTCTTCTGATACACCAATAACTTCTGCCATAATCTTTGACACTTCTCCATGGTGTTCAGTACAATATTTTGCGTTTGCAGCTACAAGCTTTGTAAAAGCTTTAGTTACCTCAGGATAATCATTGATAGCTTTATCTGTAGCAGCAAATACACAACATGGGAAGTCATTCCATTGACCGTTTTCTGGGAAGTCCTTCAGATTTAATGCTATTTCACCTAAACCTTTTTCTTCTGCAGCTTCAGGATGGTGTGATGGCCCTACCCAAGCATCAACTTGCTTGCTAGTTAAAGATGGCAATAGATTGTTTGAACCTTTAAGATCAACTAAAAGAACATTTGCTGAAGTATCACTTGGATTTTCAGTTACCTTTAACCCTTGGGCTTTTAAAACTGATTCAATTACTATTCTAGGTCCACTTACTGGTGAATGATAGCCAAGTTTAAGTGGTTGTTTTAAATCTAATATGTGTTTTTTTATATCATCCCAATTCTTTAAATTAGTGTTTGGTGGAAATACTAAGGCAATTCCATCACTTTGGAAAGGTGCTGCAATTTTTAATTTAGCTCCATTGTCTACAGCAGTAAGGAAAGCTGTATTTGATCCAAATCCATAATCCACATGCCCTTGACTCATAAGATTAGCAGTTTCAGATCCACCTTTACTAGGAACAAAATTTAAGATAGCTATTTTCTTACCATTTTCTAATAATTCAAATTTATCCTTAGAAAGTGGATTGAAATATACTCCAGTTTCTTTAAATAGCTCAGGTTTTTTTGTAGCAACATTCATTATACCTGTATGTAATTCGTTTCCCCAGCTCATAGTAAGCTCTGGTACCTTTTCATCGGATTTAGAAGCTTCTTCAGTAGAGGCTGGTGAGCTTGTGTTCTTTGATGCTTTCTTTGAATCACATCCAAAAGCAAAAACAAGGATTGATAATGCTAATAATAAAATTAGTAATTTTTTCATAATATCCTCCTAAAAATAAATATTTACAAACAAGTAGAATTATATAAATATATAGCATTTAAGTCCAATTAAGTTTTTAGATAATAAAATCTTTATGTATTTGTTTTTATAATAGGTGAATCTGTAGTATGTATATTTAAACACTATTATTTAATTAACATTACTAATTACTTATATGAATTCAGCAACAAATATAAAATTAATCAATAGTAAGAACAATAAAAAATAAGCCAATGACATCATTAACGTCATTGGCTTACATTTTATTTATTACTTATTATTGGTTATAATATATTTTTTTATATCTTCAACATCTTTTTTTACTTCTTCTATTATCATTAACTTATCGGTTATTTTCGATATTATCTCTTGGTAGTTCTTTTCTCTTTCTTCTTGCTTTTCATCTCTTTTTTCTTGAGCTTTTAATATATAAAACAATAGAAATATGCTGAGAACTGCCCATATACCTTGCGATAGAGCCATTTTTAATATTTCAGCTTCCATTTGCTTTAGTATCCCCCCTTAACTTTAATCAAGATATTATTAAACTTTTACTCATGCTTAAAATATCCCTTATTACTATATATGCAGATGTGTTTATTAATGCAATCAGCTAAAGAAAGGCTCACCATAATCTTTTATGATGAGCCTTAAATATTATATTAAATTTCTACGTTGAATATCCAACCTTCTGGTGCTTCTATATCGCCAGCTTGAATTCCTAGTAAAGTTTCATAAAGTTTTCTAGTTACTGGGCCAACTTCTGTTTCGCTATGGAAAACGTGTTTGTTTTCTTTATGTTGGATTGCTCCGATTGGAGTGATTACAGCTGCAGTACCGCAAGCTCCAGCTTCTGCAAATTCACCTAAGTTATCTATTAATACGTCTCTTTCTTCTACCTTCATACCTAAGTTATGCTCAGCTAAGTATAATAGAGATCTCTTAGTTATACTTGGTAATATAGATGGAGATTTAGGTGTAACAAAGGTACCATCTTTAGTTATTCCAAAGAAGTTTGCAGCACCTACTTCTTCTATTTTTGTATGAGTTGCTGGATCTAAATAGATACAATCAGCAAAGCCTGCTTTAACAGCTTCTGCATGAGGTAATAAGCTTCCAGCATAGTTACCACCAACTTTAGCAGCACCAGTTCCCATAGGAGCAGCTCTGTCAAAGTCAGAAGTTATGAAGTTAACTGGAGCCATTCCACCTTTGAAGTATGGTCCAACTGGTGTAACAAAGATTCCAAATATATATTCCATAGCTGGACGAACACCTACATTGTCACCTACGCCTATTACGTAAGGTCTAAGATATAGTGTTGCTCCACTTCCATATGGTGGGATAAGTCTTTTATTTGCTTTAACAATTCTTCTGCAAGCATCTAAGAAGAATTCTACTGGTACTTCTGGCATTAAAACTCTTCTACAGCTTTCATTTAATCTTTTAGCATTTTGATCAGGTCTGAATAAGCATACTTTTCCATCTTTATGAGTATATGCTTTTAAACCTTCAAAACATTGTTGTCCATAATGCAAGCATGTTGAACCTTGGCTAATTGTTATTTTATCATCTTCAACTAAGTTTCCTTCATCCCATTGTCCATCTTTATAATGAGAAATAAAATTAAAATCTGCCTTTAGGTAATCAAACCCTAATTCTTTCCAATTGAATTCTTTTTCCATTACCAAATCTCCCCCTAATAAAATTAACTTTTTTATTTGATTTTTTAATGTGTAGTTAACATAATCCTTAATTTTCAATGAAATCGTATACTTGCAAATTGAACTATGTAAATGAAATCGTATACTTTTATATGTTTAAAAAATTTAGAATTATGTGCCTATAATACTATACTAACACTTTTAAATATTTTATCAATAATTTTTCATGATTATATTAATACTATATGTATATTAATGAAAGGAGAAATTAGAAATGAAAAAAAGATTAACCGTTGAAGGTATGACTTGTGGAAAGTGTGTTAC
Organism: Clostridium sp. UBA5712; assembly: GCF_002419845.1. NCBI lineage: Bacteria > Bacillati > Bacillota > Clostridia > Eubacteriales > Clostridiaceae > Clostridium > Clostridium sp. UBA5712. The sequence continues at coordinate 336,306 of NZ_DIGW01000015.1, forward strand.
CAATGTTAAAACAGCATTACAAGGAGTTCATGGGATTGATAATGTGGATGTACACCTAAAATCTCAAATAGTAGTGGTTGATGGAACAGATTCTGTTAATGATAAAGAAATGAAGTGTGCCATTGAAGATGCAGGTTATATAGTAGAAAAAATAGAGCAGGCTTAGCTTAAAAAAGTAATGGAATACCTTTTACCTTTAAAAATGCTTTTGCTTAAAGTTTAGCAAAAGCATTTTTTATTTAGCATATTCTTAATAAGTTAATATAAGGTATCTTAATTTAAAAGAAAGTTTTAACAGGCTTTACGTATTACTGCAACTTAACCTATAGACACATCAATTACTTTAGCTACATAATCATCCATACCTGACTTTGCTAGTATAGTGATAGACTGTGGCGAATTGCTTGAAATTTTAGCACTATAAGCTTCAGCACCATTTACATCTAATTGTTCGGCTCTATTTATAGTTATTTTATTTTTATCCGCAACCTTATAATCCTCAAGAATATCTGCAACTCGATTTTCTAAGTCTCCAGTAGGGCATTCAAGTATTTTTATTCTGTCAATTGCTCTTTCAAGGTTTTCCATAGGTTTTTTCCTCCATTATTTTATTAAAAAGTCTATTGTATTGTAAATCGTAATTAGTATTTCCTATAATGACTTGCTTTATCAATGAATTTAATCAAGGGAACATTCTTTAGAGTGGGTAAAATCTCTGGAATAAAATGTAAGGGGGGTCTGACCCCATTACAAAAATTACAATGTAAATAAAAAGGTATTATGGCATATATTGAAGAATAATATATCAGTATTATTTTAAGAAGACATGGAGGGATATTAATGTACAATCCAAATGAAATTAAAAGTTTTTATAACAACTATGGTGAGAGAGAATGGCAGAGGTTAGAGCTTACACCTTATGATAGGATTAATTATTATCTTCACATGGATTTTCTTAAGGACTATATAGGAGAAGGCAAAAAGGGTTTAGATGCTGGCTGTGGAGCAGGGAGATTTAGTATAGAATTAGCTAAACTAAAAAATAGAGTTACTTTATTTGATATATCTACAGAGCAGCTAAGAATTGCCGAAGATAAATTAAAGGAAAATAATTTGATGTCTTATGTAGATGGAATTATAAATGGAGATTTAGCGGATTTATCAATGCTTGAAGATAATACCTTTGATACGGTGATTTGTTATGGAGCGCCTCTTAATTATCTTTTAGGGAATGTGGAAAAGGCTGTTAGGGAGCTGGTTAGAGTTACGAAACCAGGTGGACAAGTTCTAGTTAGTGTAAATAGTAAATGGGGAGTGATAAGAACACAATTAGGTAGGGAAGATTTTGATTATGTATCCTTCTTTGGAAAACCTAATTATTGGTATATACCTGAAGTTGTGGAAATTGGTAATTTACCAAAACATGAGTTAGTGTCTCATCCTGAAAGACATTTCTTTGAAGCAGAAGAGTTAGAGGCTTTGCTATCAACTTGTGGATTAGAGAATATAACCCTAGGCGGAAGTCCTTGTATATCTAGTGGGTTTAGGAAAGCTGTAAATGACATTGAGAAGGATAAGATAGCTTGGGAGACTTTACTTGAAATGGAACTTAAGTCTTATTGTAAGAGAACTTTAGCTGATAACGGAGAGTTTTTATTAGCTAGAGGTGTTAAGATGGAATAAAATGTAATGGGGTCAGACCCCAAGGAAATTATTATAAGTACTTTATGGTCTTGATTATTTTTTTAGGCCTTTGAAGAAAGATTTACTTAGAGGTTTTCCTATAGGCTTAGGAGCTGCGTTGGGTTGGTTTTTGATAGAAACTAGATTTTTTGTAGGGAAAATGGAATAGAATATTATAAGAGGTTGAGTTTTCACTCAATCTCTTATTTGTTATATATTTTTGAGTAAAGAAAATTAATTAAATTTATATTATGTTGCTTATTGATTTTAATATTATTTAGGTTATAATTAATATTATTAAACATAATATGAAAGGAAGGTTAAAATGGATATTGATAAAATACCACAATGGATACTTGCTTTAGAGCAAGAAGATGCAGGTTTTTTGAAAAATTTTGTGCTGAAATCTGGATCTTTAAAAGATATTGCAAAAATGTATGAAGTATCTTATCCTACTGTGAGATTGAGATTGGATAAACTGATTCAAAAAATTGAACTAAATGATAAGAAAGAAGAAGAGCCATTCCAAATATTTATTAAAGGATTGGCAGTGGATTCTAAGCTTGATTTGGAAACTGCAAAGTTAATTATTGACAAGTATAAGAAATGTTTGAAAGGAGAATAACCATGTCAGATATAAGTACTATTATTATTGCATTTGTAGTTGCAGGTGCACTCTTAGGAGTTGAATATTTTCTTGGTAAACAAAAGAACTGTTTATTAGGAGGGATTATACCTTTAATATCAGTGATTTTTGCAATATGTGTGTTTAGATTTACAAAACTAACACTTAGCTTTAGAAATTTATTTCCATTTCTCATATTAACTAATATGTTTTTGGCAGAATGGGAATATGGACGTAAGAGATACAAAAAAGAAAAAGAAGCTGAACTGGATAAAATGAAAGCTCAAGATATAAATTAATTATATTAAACCAGGGGTATAACCCTATGGTTATTTACATATGGTAGAAAAAAATATATAATTTAGATAGTTATAAATATAGTAAGGGAGTAAAAGTAATGTTAGATCAACGTGGTTTGAAGTCCGTAAGAAATTTTTCAGTATGTATGTTGTTAATAAGCATTGTAATTAATATAGTACTTGTACTTCGGCATTTTGGGTATGATGTTAATATGATTCAAGATTTAGGATATGAAATTAGTATAATCGAAAAAATAAATATAAAAAATTATGTTGAATTTTTCACTTTGCCTTTTGTGGCTACTGCTATTGCAAGTGCAATAAATAGAGCTAAGGATTTATCTCAAGAGGCTAAGGATGAGATGAGATCTAAAATGAAATTAATGAAATCAGGTACTATTTTCTTCATTTTATATATTCTTTTTTCTGCACTTATAATAAAGAAGTCATATTTTATTGTTGCCGCTTTTATAATGCTAGGAATTTATGTGAACCTAATATTTATTACAGAGAAAATTATAGTCTTAGGGTTGAATGACTATCAAATGAAGTGGCGAGCAGCAGTAAACGGTACGGACTATCCCGTGGAAGGTAGTAGTATATTTTGGAGATTTAAACCTTGGTTTATGCCTTTTGAAAGGGTGCCATTTAATAAAAGGAGTCTTGGATTATATAATATTGTTGTTATGGTTATATTTACATATACCCTAATAGAAAGTAAAATATCGGATATATTTGAGGTTATATTTTTTATAATTGTTCTTAGAGAAATCTTTTCTCTTATAGAGTATATCTTAGGATTATATACATCTTTAATAGGTGTATGCACTGGGGTGACAGAATCACAGGAGAGCAGAAATGGAAGCCAGTATTGGACTGTATATGTTACTGACTTTAAAAATAAAAGAGAAATTGCCTATAGAACTTATAATTATCCTTTTATCTCTCGAGGAGAAGAGGCTAAAGTTGTTCATGGCATGTTCTCTAAACGAGTAGTTCTCATTAATGGAAGAACAATTTAAAATTTATGGCTTTTGTAAGTTATAAAAGGTTGAGCATGTACTTAATAATTATAAGGACATGCTCAACCTTTGTTTAAATAAATTTATTACTTTAAATTCCTTGTGTTTTTTAGAATAGTTTTTTAAAGCAACTTTTACATATTAGAGTTTTTCCTTTATTGCAGGACATGATATTATCTTTGGAAACTTCCTTTAGACAAAGTTCACAGATTTGTTTAGAGCCTTTACTGGAAGATAGATTGTTATCTCCAGGGGAAAACTCTTTGCATAAACCTGAGGCACTATAGCTATCTAAGGTTTTATTTTTTTTGTTACTAGGAGGTTCATAATTTATTATGGGCTGTTTTTCTTCTAGCTTAACTATTTTATAATCCATGGCATAGGAACTTTCCCCAAAGAGTTCAAGTTCAAATCTTGGATTTTCTTTATCGTAAAATTCTTCTATAATAAGTCTTCTTACTTGGGCATCATTTATTATAAGGCCACTTTTTTCAACACCATCTAAAATACTTTTTGTTATGTTATTTGTGTCTGGATGACGTTTTTCACTTTTATAATAAACCTTAAGGACAGCTATAAGTGCCTCTGTTAAGGTTACACTTGGATTTTGAACCCTACATTCGTAGGCTATTTCTTCCTCGTATAGTGCATATCTATCATGATATTTTCCAGAGTTATATGGTAAAATAGCTCTGTTACTGCTATTGAAAAGTTTAAAGTTAGATTTAGAAATTGGTGATCCCTTTACCACAACTTTAGCATAGTTAATATCTTTCATTTTAATTCCTCTTTCTATGATTGTGTGATTAATTGTTTAAATAAATAACTTTAGTAAGTATATTATAACACAGGAACTTATGTTTGAACGAAATAATAATACTTTAGGTAAAGGTCAGATTATTTTATATAATTTTAAATAGTATTCCTGCAATACCTGAGAGTATCATCGCTTCCATTGGATTTACTTTAGTTTTTCTAAGTAGAAAGAGGCAGACTACAAAAATAATTATAGATTTTATTTGAAGACTCATTTCTACCAAATTCCATGTTGAAGTTCCTAGGAAGGAAAGCATTAGTATAGTACCAGCAGAAGAAGCAATAAGTCCTATGGAAGCTGAACGAAGTCCTTTTAAAATATTTGAAATATTTTTTGATTTAGTATGATTTTGAAAAAAATTATACAAAAAAAGTGAGATGAAAAAGCCTGAAATAATACATCCTAAGGTAGCTACAAGGGCACCGAAAATCCCATTAATTTGAATTCCTACAAAGGTGGAAGTATTAATGGCTAAGGGACCAGGAGTCATTTGAGATATAGTAATAATATCCGTGAACTCTTGCATAGTAAGCCAGGCATGTTTCTCTACTACTTGCGCTTGGATTAAGGGAATAGTTGCATATCCACCGCCTATACTAAAGAAGCCTATTTGTAAAAAGCTAAGAAAAAGTTTAAAAATATAGTTATACATAAACCTTCCTCCTAAAATTTGTTTTTAAAAATGAGACAAAGGATAATGCAACTTACTAGAATAATCATAACGTTTATATTAAAAATAAAACTAGCTATGAAAACTACAGGAATCATTAAAGAGAGTAAAGCATTTTTTTCTTTTGTAACAGTCTGAATCATGGTTACTACTAAATCTACAATCAAAGCGGCAACTCCCGCTTCCATTCCCTTTAATATAGATGAAATAGTGGCATTATCACGGAAAAAGCTATAGCAGGTAGAAATTAAAGATAGTATTATAAGTGGAGGAAGTACAGCAGAAATACAGCTGATAACAGCACCTAAAAAGCCAGCTATGCGATATCCAGATAATACTGATAGATTTACAGCTATGGCTCCAGGAGAAGACTGAGCTATTGCTGCCATATCTAGTAACTCTTCCTCACCAAAGTATTGTTTTTTCTCGACAAAGTATTTACGAATCATAGGAATTACTACATAACCTCCTCCAAAGGTAAAGGCACTAATGAAGAAGTTAACTCCAAAAAGCCAAAGGCAAGTTTTATATTTTGAATTCTTATTTAAATAATTCATGGAACCCTCCTTTCTCTAAGTTATACAATTATATTACTTGTACATAGATAAATAAAATGATAATATTTTATGAAATACATTACTAAAAAGTAATGTAAAGGAGTGAGATTTATAATGAACTTGAGGCAGATGTATATTTTTAAAGAGGTATGTGAAGAGTTGAGCTTTACGAAGACAGCAAAAAAATTATATATGACTCAACCAGCGATTTCACATGTTATAAGTGATTTAGAAGCGGAGATAGGTGGAAAACTTTTTGAACGAATTGGGAGAAAAATTCATCTTACAGGAACTGGTGAAATACTACTACATAAAGTGGTGCGAATAATTGAACTTCATGAGGAGTTAGAGAATGGTTTTAAATATCAAGAGGAATTAGTAACTATTCGAATTGGATCTAGCATTACTATAGCTAATTTCTGGCTTCAGGAATGGATTAAAGAGTGGAGGCGAAAGTATGGAAGAACACCATTAAAGATTCAAGTGGATAGTGCTACTAATATTGAAGAAAAATTATTAAGTAATGAAATAGATATTGCACTAATGGAGGGAGCTATTCATAATAAACAATTGATTAGTCATGAGGTTTCTTCTTATGAAATGTCAGTGATATGTTCCTCTAATCATGATTTTGTTAAAAATGGAAGGTTAGAAATCGCGGCGGAAGAGTTTGCTGCACAACCACTACTACTTAGGGAAAAGGGATCTGCAATAAGAGATACCCTTGATAGTGCTTTATTACTTAAGCATATTTATGTGGATCCTATGATGACAAGTGTAAATTCACAAGCACTTATTCAAGCTGTAAAGTATGATTTTGGAATAAGTGTTATTCCAGATTTGCTGGTTATGCAGCAAGTTAAAGAAGGAGATATAGCAAAATTATCAATTAAGGATATTAGGCTTTTCAATTATAACTCAATTTGTTATCATCGAGACAAGTATCTATCCAAACCAATGCAGTGGTTCATTGATTGTTGTATAAGAATTAAGTAAAACATGTGTAATTACTCTTTAAAAAATGATAAAATGTATGAAGTAATCACATTTGTTGATATAATTGTATAAATGTGTGGATATATTATTTTAGCATGTGGATAAGTTTAAGTTAGTACCTTAAGGGTAAACTGTTAATATAAACTTTCATAGTGTGTAAATTATTTAAAAGTAGGTGAAAAATATGAAAGAAGCAAATGAAGTAAAGGAAAATTTTAAAATACTTGCTATAGAGTCAAGTTGTGATGAAACAGCAGCTTCAGTAGTAGTGAATGGAATAGAAGTTTTATCTAATGTTATAGCTTCTCAAATTGATATACACAAAAAATTTGGTGGAGTTGTGCCAGAGGTAGCTTCAAGAATGCATATAGAGGCTATTAGTGCTGTGGTGGAAGAAGCACTTAGAGAAGCAAACCTAACTTTTCAAGATATAGATGCAGTGGGCGTTACCTATGGACCAGGACTTGTGGGAGCTTTACTTGTGGGGCTTCAATATGCTAAGGCTTTGGCTTATGGATTAAATATTCCTCTTATAGGAGTGAATCATATTGAAGGGCATATAAGTGCTAATTTTATTGAACATAAGGATCTAAAACCACCTTTTATTACTTTAGTAGTATCAGGAGGACATACCTTTATTGTTCATATGAAGGATTATGGCAGTTTTGAGGTTCTAGGAGAAACTAGAGATGATGCAGCAGGGGAAGCTTATGATAAAGTGGCTAGAGCTATTGGACTTGGATATCCTGGTGGACCTAAAATTGATAAGATTGCAAAAGAAGGAAATGAGGACGCAATTAAGTTTCCAAGGGCAAATTTCCACGATAAGACACTAGATTTCTCCTTTAGTGGAGTTAAATCAGCTGTACTTAACTACTTAAACTCTCTTCAAATGAAGGGTGAGAGCTATAATCAAGCTGATGTAGCTGCTTCCTTCCAAAAGGCTGTGGTAGATGTACTAGTAGATAATGCTATGAAGGCTTGCAAAGAGAAACAAGTAGATAAAATAGCTATATCTGGGGGAGTTGCATCTAATTCTTATCTTAGAGCAAAGCTTATGGAAAGAGGAGAAAAGGAAGGGATAAAAGTTCTATTCCCAGCACCAATTTTATGTACAGATAATGCAGCTATGATTGGAAGTGCTGCTTATTACGAGTATAAAGGTGGTAGAATTGCAAATTTAACACTAAATGCAGTACCAAACTTGAAGTTAGGACAAAGATAGGCTTAAAGATTTAAATTTAGGATTTCAAATGTTGAACCGTATCGTAAGTAAGTGAGGTTTTTACTAAATAGAAACTAATGAATAATTAGTATTTAGAGTTTAAAATTTAGTAAATATATAAATCAATAGTTAGGAGAAAAGAGATGAAAAACTTGACACAAAAACTAGTTATTGCATTAAGCTCCAAGCAAAGACTGTAATAACACAGAACATATTTTGTTAGGAGCTGTTTTAAAAGAGAGATTTAATCAAAATAGTTTTGTGCAGTTTTTGCTTTAATATTTTTAAAAATATAAATATTAAATAGGAGCAAAGACTATGAAGTATAAAAATGCACAAAAGATATTACCTAAGGAAATTATTAAGATAATTCAACAGTATGTTGATGGAAGTTATTTATATATACCTAGAAAAAATGAAAATAGAAAAAGTTGGGGAGAGAATAGTGGGTTTAAAAATGAACTAATAGAAAGAAATACACAAATTTACAATTCATTTAATAATGGAAGTTCAGTTAAGGAATTAGCAAATAAATATTATCTTACTCAAAATAGTATTAGGAAAATTATTAGGGAATATAAAATGTATTATAAATAAAGCATGAGAGCATGTATGCTTATGGTTAGTATGTGGGAATAAATAATACATAAATATTTATAGACTAACTACATGTTTTAAATACATGATACTATTTAAGTGACTAGATTATTATTAGGAGTGATTAACATGAGTAAGATAAATATATTAGAAGTGTCTTTCAAATTTGGTGACAAAAACGATACTATTTACCCTGTAATGTTAGAAGATGAAAATGAGATGGTATTAATAGATTGTGGATATCCTGATTTTCTCAGATTGATAGAGGATGTTGCAATAAATAATGGAGTTAATATAAAAAATTTATCTAAAATAATTATAACTCATCATGATTTTGACCATATGGGAGCGTTAGCAGAATTTAAGAGACAATATCCTAGTATACAGATATTGGCATCTGAAGAAGATGCACCATATATTAATGCTAGTAAAAAATCGTTAAGACTACAACAAGCTGAAAGTATATATGATTCTTTAACAGAAAAGGAAAAAGAGCAAGCTAATTATTTTCATAAAATCCTTGAAACAGTAGAAAGTTGTAATGTAGATGTAACATTAAAAGATAAAGATTATTTAGAGTTTTGTGGAGGAATTGAAATAATAGCTACACCTGGACATATGCCAGGTCACATATCTATTTATCACAAAGAAAGTAAATCATTAATAACTGGAGATGCTTTGGTTGTAGAAAATGGAAATTTAGATATTGCACTACCTCAGTATACTTTAGACATAGAAGAGGCTAAAAGGTCTATTAAAAAGTTTTTAGATTATGATATTGATAGAATAATATGTTATCATGGTGGAATATATGAAAATGAGATAACAAAAACACTTAAAAACATTTAATATTAAAAAATAAAGATTAGAAGGTTTATTTTGTTTTAGGGATATTGGATAAAATTTATATATAAACTATGAATCTTAAAAAAGTGCTAATCTTGCGAGGATAGAGCACTTTTTTTGCTTTTAACTTCTATATAAAGACCAAGGAATCTAATCTTAATTCTTATATGATGTATAAAAAGATTATGTTTTAGAATAATCTAATTACATAAATAACTGATATACACTTTATCAAAGTATCGAACATATCCAATACCACACGCTAAGTAAAGAATTGTAATCTATGATTTGGTGTGAATCACTTACTCCTATGAACGTATGTGAATAGTGAGCTTCCGCTATGTAGAATATATACACAAGAATAGAATGTAAAAACTACATTTGCTTGTGATACGGAAGCCGTACCATAAATGACGTAGACTCTTTCGAGTACCTGAAATACCTTAGTGAAAACACTTAAAATTAGATAGCAAAATACAGGAAGAGTTATACTTTTAGTAATGCTAGAATCAAAATATAAAATAAACTTTTACGAGGAGTGGAATTATAATTATGAGTAAAATTGGTATTACTAATTGCTATAACGAAAGTAAGGAATGTACTAGCTGCGGGTGTTTTAAAGCCTTTAATGAAAGAGTAGCAGCTTTTGAGAATTATGTAAATGCTTTTAGGAGATGGTAGTTATACAAGGAAACATAGTAATATCTGAAGATGAGAAATGGAATGCAGTAATAAGTTGTAATAAGTATTATGATGGGTTATTTTACTATGCTGTGAAAACAACAGGTATTTGTTGCAGACCTTCATGTAAAGCTAAGACACCATTGAAAGAGAATATACTGTTTTTTAATAGTGTAGATGATGCTATCAAAGAAGGTTTCAGACCATGTAAATTATGTAGGCCTGATATAAAGGAACATAATTTTGAACCGAATAGAGAATTAATTGAAAAAGTAAAGGAAAAGTTAATCCAGAATTATAATAAACCAATTAAATTCAGGTTTATTTCAAAGGAATTTGGTGTTAGTATTAGTCATTTAACAAGATTATTTAAAGAATATACAGGACTAACACCTAACGAATATGTATCACAAATAAGAATAAATAAAGCGATGCAGCTTCTAAGTAAAAGTAATGATACTATTTTAGAGATTGCATACGATGTAGGATTTAAAAGTCTTTCTAATTTTTATAAATGTTTTAAACAAAATGCAGGTATTGCTCCTAAGGAGTATAGAAAAAGAAATAGTATAAATGAGATAAAAGTATAACGGATGATAAAAATTTTATTAGGAGGTGTTTGTATGATTAAAAAATATTATGGTTATTATAATTCGCCTATTGGAATATTAGAAATAATTTGCTCTGAAGATTCAATACTATCAGTTATGTTTGTGGAGCAAGAAAAGTCCGTGATGAATAAAGGAAATGAAATATTAGAAAATACTATTGCTCAGTTAAATGAATACTTTAATGGAAGTAGAAAAGCATTCGATTTAAAGGTTTCATTAAATGGTACTGATTTTCAAAAGAATGTATGGAATGAATTATTGAAGATTTCTTATGGGGAAACCTTATCCTATAAGAGCTTAGCGATTAGGGTAGGAAATGAAAAAAGTGTTAGGGCAGTGGGAAGTGCAAATAGTAGAAATAAAATATGGATAATAGTACCTTGTCATAGGGTTATTGGAACTAATGGAAGTTTAACTGGATATGCTGGTGGCATAGATAGAAAGCAATGGCTTTTAAACCATGAGAAGAATATACTATCGATTTAGAAATATTAGAAAGAAAAGTAAGGTGAGCAATAAATGTATAAAATTCTAATAGTAGAAGATGATTTGATAATTGCTAAAACAGTGAAGAACCACATAAGGTCTTGGGGATTTGAGGCAGAATGTGTGACTGATTTTAAGGATGTACTTGCTGCATTTGTTTCCTATAGTCCGCAGCTTGTTCTTTTAGATATTACCTTGCCATTTTTTAATGGCTACCATTGGTGTAGTGAGATTAGAAAGGTTTCTAAGGTTCCTATTATTTTTATTTCATCAGCCTCAGATAGTATGAACATAGTTATGGCTATGAATATGGGGGGAGACGATTTTATTGCAAAGCCTTTTGACCTTAATGTGCTGACTGCAAAGGTACAGGCTTTATTACGTCGAACCTATGATTTTACAGGACAGACTAACTTGCTTGAGCATAAAGGTTCAATACTTAATATAAGTGATGCTACCTTAAATTATCACGACAGAAAAATTGAGCTTTCAAAGAATGAAAACAAGATACTGCAGATTCTTCTCGAAAATAAAGGCAAGGCTGTGTCTCGGGATACCATTATGACAAGGCTTTGGGAAACTGACAGCTATATCGATGACAATACCTTAACCGTTAATATAACAAGACTTCGCAAAAAGCTGCAGGAGGTAGGACTGTCTGATTTTATTACGACCAAAAAAGGTATAGGGTATATGGTGGAATGATATGAAGAAAACAGAGGTTTTTAAGTTTGTGATTTCCTATTTTAAAATGCGTGTTAAAGGAATTATTCTATTAGGTTTGTTTTGTATCACCTTTGCACTTGTATTTTCTTTATATAATCTTCCTGTAGAGCCAGTAGTTTATGCTAGTGTACTATGTGCATGCACAGGTATTATATTCCTTATAATAGATTTTATAAGGTTATATAATAGACATAAATTGCTTCAAGACTTAAAAAGCAACATTACCTTAAGCTTTGATAAACTCCCTGAGCCTAAAGACATAATTGAAAAGGACTATAAGGATCTGCTTACTATCCTCTATAGCAATAATATTCAGATCGCCCATAGTGCAGATATGAGCCGAAGTAATTTAATAGACTACTATACTTTATGGGCGCATCAAATTAAAGTACCTATTTCAGCAATGAGTCTAATTCTTCAGTGGTCGGAAAGTGAGCTAAACTCAGAGCTTTCTATGGAGCTTTTTAAGATTGAGCAGTATGTAGAGTTTGTGCTGCAGTATCTAAGGCTTGAGAGCATGTCTTCTGACCTTGTGTTAAAAAAATACAGTCTCGATGATATAGTAAAGCAGGCAGTACGAAAATATGCAAGGATGTTTGTAAGAAAGAAAATTAAGTTAGATTTTGAAGAATTAAGCTGTGAGGTTTTAACGGATGAAAAGTGGCTGGTATTTGTCATTGAGCAGATTCTATCAAACGCATTGAAGTATACTAAAGAGGGAACTATTTCAATATACATGGATAATTACAGTGAAAAGACTCTTGTCATAGAAGATACGGGTATTGGCATAAGGGAAGAAGACATAAATCGTATATGTGAAAGAGGTTTTACAGGCTATAATGGTCGATGGGATAAAAAGTCTACAGGCCTTGGATTATATTTATGTAAGCAGATTTTAAGTAAGCTATCTCACAGCATAGCTATAGACTCCAGGGTTGATGAAGGGACAAAAGTAATGATCAATCTGGCAACAATTGAAGTGCAAATAGAATAAGATTTTGATGCAGCCTTACAACTGTGTAAGGTTAAAGGAAGAAATGTAAGCCAAAGTTAAGGCATACATTTCTTCCTTTTGTTATACTGAACATGATAAGAAGTTAGGATATAACAGTACTAAATAAACTTTACGGGTATATTAAGTTAAAAGTGCCTAAAAGGGAACGAGTAAAGCAGACTATTCAGTGTTTAGAGTGAAAGGAGAAAATTATGTCAATATTAGAAGTAAAAAAACTTAAAAAAACATATATCAGCCGTTTTGGTACAAACCATGTTCAGGCTTTATCCGATGTGTCCTTTTCAGTTGAAAAGGGTGAGTACTTAGCTATCATGGGGGAGTCTGGATCAGGTAAGACTACCCTTTTAAATATTATTGCAGCTCTAGATAAGCCCTCAAACGGCGAGGTAGTGCTGAGTGGTATAAGCAGTATGAATCTTAAGGAAAAGGAAATTTCTAAGTTTCGTCGTGATAATTTAGGCTTTGTGTTTCAAGACTTTAATCTTCTTGATACCTTTTCTTTGCAGGATAATATATTTTTGCCCCTTGTTTTATCTGGTAAGTCCTTTAATGAAATGAATAATCGTTTAAAACCTATTGCAAAGAAACTTGGAATAGATGATATTTTGCAAAAATATCCTTACGAGGTTTCAGGAGGTCAAAAGCAGAGAGCTGCCGTTGCTAGGGCATTAATTACTAATCCTCAGCTTATTCTTGCAGACGAGCCTACTGGAGCATTGGATTCTCATTCAAGTGATGAGCTTCTTCACCTGTTTAATGATATTAATAAAGAAGGAGAAACCATAATAATGGTTACTCACAGCACTAAAGCAGCCAGCCATGCAAGTCGCGTGCTTTTTATAAAGGATGGAGAGGTGTTTCATCAGCTATATAGAGCTTCCATGTCACAAGAAGAAATGTATCAAAAAATTTCCGATACACTTACTATAATTGCTACAGGCGGTGTAAAAAATGAGTAAGATGTTCTATCAAAAGCTGGCTGTAAATAACATTAAAAAGAATGGAAAGACATATTTTCCATATATACTAACTTGTATAAGCACTATTGCTATGTTTTATATTATGCATTTTATATCAGTAAATGATGGACTAAACAGTATGTCTGGGGGAAGGGAACTTAAAATAATACTCAATTTAGGTACTTATGTTATTGGTTTTTTCTCAGTGGTTTTTCTTTTTTATACTAACAGCTTTCTTATAAAGAGGCGTAAAAAAGAGCTGGGTTTATATAATATTTTGGGTATGGAGAAAAAGCATATTGCTAAATTGTTGCTTTGGGAAACCCTTTTCGTGGCAATTATAAGCATGATATTGGGACTGATATCTGGAATTGCAGTAAGCAAGCTTATGTTTTTAATACTTCTTAAGATTTTAAACTTTAAGGTTACAATGGGATTTGTTATATCAACTAACTCCATAGTTAAAACAGTTATTCTCTTTGGCTTTATTTTTGTTTTAACTCTTATAAATAATATGAGGCAAATTCATCTTGCAAAACCTGTTGAGCTTCTTAAGGGTGGTCAAGTTGGTGAAAAGGAGCCAAAAACAAAGTGGATTCTTACTTTAATTGGAATTCTCAGCCTTGGAGCAGGCTACTATATTGCCTTAACTACAGAATCACCTCTAGCTGCACTTAATATGTTCTTTCTGGCAGCAATTCTTGTTATGATAGGAACTTGGGCTTTATTTACTGCAGGAAGTATTGCCCTTTTAAAAATCCTTAGAAAAAATAAGAAGTTTTATTATAAGACCAATCATTTTATAAATGTGTCTGGAATGATTTATCGTATGAAACAGAATGCAGTAGGGCTCGCTAACATTTGTATTCTTTCAACTACTGTTTTAGTGATGTTATCTACAACAGTGTCGCTGTATATTGGTATGGAGGATGTGCTTAGAACAAGATATCCAAGAGATATTTCAATAAGCGCAAAAAATATATCAAAAGAAAAGGCAGAAATGATTAATAATATTATAAAAGAGCAATCAGACAAAGATAATATTACTTTGAAAAATATAGTTAAATACCGATCTTCATCTCTAGCTATGATACAAGATAAGAATTATTTCACAGATAATGGCAGTGATTTGGACGCAAACAATTTAGGCTTCATAGAGTTTGTACCACTAAGTGAATATAATGACTTGGAAAATAAATCTATTACTTTAAAGGAAAATGAAGTGCTGCTCTTTACTTATAGAGGAGAAATAGCCGAAGACAGCATTAATATTTTAGGCAATGAGTTTAAAATAAAAGAACGTATAAATAGCATGACAGTGGATGGAATAGCCTCCGCAGTAGTTACTAATGGCTACTTTATTATCGTACCTGATGAAAAGACAATTGAAAAAATATATGCTTCTAGCACTCAGGATGATGGCAAAATGGAGGATTTATCTTATTACTTTTCCTTTGATACTGATGATAATGCGGAAAATGAAATTGCTTTAACTAATGAAATTAATAGCAAAATAAAGCAATTATCTATTGATGCACGTTGTGAAGGCTTGGAAGAATCCAGAGAATCCTTCTTTTCTCTATACGGAGGACTTTTCTTCTTGGGGATATTCCTTGGAGCACTATTTATTATGGCTACGGTGCTTATTATATACTACAAGCAGATTTCAGAAGGCTATGATGATAAGGAGCGCTTTGAAATTATGAAGAAGGTTGGCATGAGCAAAGAAGAGATTAAAAAATCAATTGGTAACCAAGTGCTTATGGTGTTCTTCCTGCCAGTTGTAACAGCAATTATTCATATTGCCTTTGCCTTCAAGGTTATCGTGAAGCTTCTTGCAGTATTAAATCTTACTAATGTTACATTGTTTGCAATCTGCACAGCAGGAACAATTTTTGTCTTTGCTATTTTCTATGCTATTGTTTATTTTCTCACTTCACGAGTTTATTATAAAATTGTCAGCTGATTTGATTTTTAGTTAACTTGCTTATTAGATATATTATAATAGGAAGTTAAGTGGGGAAATATTAGATGCAGCTAAAAAAGTCAAGAATTAATAACTATGAAGGATTTGGCATACAGAACCAAAGTTATAAGTATTAAAGTAGATACTCAAAAAATAAACTTCAATTAAATAATTTTAAGTTAAAAATCGCGTAATTCAAGAAAGTGAATTATGCGATTTTTCGTAATACTACTAACGGATGTACTAAAAGTATTATCATCTGCAACTGATACGGAGAACTGTATCACAAATAAGTGAGTAAAGAGTTGATATGTAAAGTTAAAATGTGTTAAGTAATCAAATTCACCATATAAAAATGATATTACAAACAGTAATAAATAGTGAAATTACTATATTCTACTTATATTCTATATACTCTACCTTTGGTGGGTTTGAATATAGTAGCTTTTGGATTATCATATTATTAAAGGGAGGTGTTATTATGGATACACAAAAAATTGGACGATTTATAACAGAAGCTAGAAAAAATAAAAAAATGACTCAAGCAGAGTTTGGAGAATATCTGAATGTAACTGATAAAGCAGTTTCAAAGTGGGAATGTGGTAAGTGTATGCCCGATAGTTCATTATTTGAAGAAATAAGTAAAGTGTTGGAGGTTTCAGTTAATGAATTGCTAAAGGGTGAATTTATTGAACAGGAAAATGAAGAGGTGGAGAATAATAAAAATACAATTTTATTACTTAGTGAAATTCAAAAGCTAAAAAGAAATGAATCATTAGTTGGGGGATTATGTGCATTATTGATATCATTTATTACAGTAATTTATTCTGGAATATATAAACCAGGTATAAAAGCTTATGAACAATTTTTTGCTGGATTTATTAAAGCTATCAGTGCAGGTTGTCTTGTTATAGGAATACTTCTTATATTTAATGTATGGGTAAAGTACTCAATAAGAAATTCAAATAAAGATAAGAGATAATCGTATTTAAAATAATATATAAGAAGTTAAAGGTTTGAGAAAATAAAGTTTTGACAGGTAGGCTTTAAAATAAGTCTACCTTATCTTCCATGAATAAACCTTTATTTTACAATAACTCATTTATTTGGTACTATATTAGTGTATAAGTTACAAGTCATCTTCAAAAAATAAATAAGTCAGAATGTTCGTCTATTTTGTGTTATACTGCGTCAACAGAACCCTTAGATAGTGCTACTATCTGCGGAACCTGTTTCCTTGGCTAACTCAAAATATACTTTCCATCTTTGACTTATTATTTATTTTCAGATGCCTAAACAAAATATTAATTTTGCACATGTTGTGTTTTGAGGTGGAAAAGCTTATGGAGAATTTAGAGAGTATAATATCAATTAAAGATCTTAAAATGAACTTTGGAGATAAACGTGTCTTAAATGGAATAAATTTAGAGATACAGAGAGGACAAATAATAGGATATATAGGAACTAATGGTGCTGGTAAGAGTACAACTATAAAAATAATGCTTGGTATAATAGAAGGATATACAGGACAGGTAAAAATATTAGGACAAGATATAAGTAATGGAAGTGTAGAGTACAAGAAGAAAATTGGATATGTTCCAGAGCTTGCTGATATATATGAAAATTTAACTGCATTTGAATATATAAGCTTTTTAGGTGGAGTATATGGCATAGATCAAGATACCCTTATTAAAAAAGCAAAAAAGCTTATGAAGTTATTTACAATTGAAGGAGCTATAAACTCAAGAATATCTTCATATTCAAAAGGAATGAAGCAAAAGCTACTAATAATATGTAGTTTAATTCATAATCCAGATATATTATTTTTTGATGAGCCTTTAAGTGGACTAGATGCTAATAGTGTAATGATATTTAAAGAAGTTATGAGTAGTCTTGCAAAGGAAGGAAAAACTATATTTTATTCTTCACACATAATGGATGTTGTGGAGAAGGTAAGTGATAGAATTGTACTTATTGATAATGGAACAATAGCTGCAGATGGAAGTTTTGAGGAGCTTAAAAATAGTGAAAAGGAAAGCTCTTTAGAAGAAGTATTCAATGAATTAACAGGATTTAATGAACATGGACAAATTGCTAAAGAGTTTGTGTCTTTAGTTCAAGAGGTATAGCTATGAATGAATTTACCATATTAAGACTATTAGATAAATTTAAAGCCCTGTATAAAAAAGCTGGTGTTAATTATGATATTATGCGAATGATTTTGCAAATAAAATTAACTATGGATGGACGCAGAGTAAGTACTGTTTTGACAAATAATAATAAGTCTTCCGAAAATAAAGATAAGAATAATTATAAGCAACTACTTCTTTTTAACGGATTTTTAAGCATTTTTATTGGAATGTTAATGTTAGCTGATATGCCAGCTTTAAAAAATATAAATATTATTATAGGTGTAAATCTATTTATGATGGTATCACTTATGATATCAGATTTTTCAGCTGTTTTATTAGATGTAAAGGAAAAAAACATACTATTACCAAAGCCTGTAAATAGTAGAACCTTTAATGCGGCAAAGCTTACTCATATATGTATGTATCTACTTGGTATATCTTTGTCTCTTAATTTAATGCCTTTAATTTTTGGAACAGTAAAATATGGAGTGATATTTTTACCAGTATTTTTTTTGGAAAATATACTAATAGCTTTATTAGTTGTAGTAATAACAGCATTTTTATATACTTTAGTTTTAAAGTTCTTTGATGGAGAAAAGCTAAAGGATATTATAAATTACTTTCAAATATTATTAGCATTTTTATTTACTTTTGGGTATCAGTTATTTAATAGATTTTTTACTACTATAGATATTACGGCTATCTATGTACCTAAGCTTTGGCATAGTTTAGTTCCATCTATGTGGTTTGCAGCTCCTTTTGGAATATTAATAGATGGAAATAGAAATCCTTTTTTAATATTTTTATCTGTAATGGCAATATTAGCTCCAGTAATACTAATTATCCTTTATGTTAAGAAGGTAGTACCATATTTTGAAAAGAACCTTCAAAAACTAAATGATAATGGGGGAGCTATAAGAGGTGGAGATAAAATAAGAAAAGATTTTATAGCGGGAATAATTTGCAAAGATAAAGTTGAAAAAAGCATGTTTACATTTACTAAAAATATGATATCTACAGAAAGAAACTTTAAACTTAAGGTATATCCTTCTCTTTCAATGGCTGTATTTATGCCAGTTTTATTTATTTTTACAGATAGAGATAAATCCTTTATTGAAACTATTCAAACAAGCTATGGTGGAAAAGTACATTTATTAATGTATTTAACTGTATTAATGCTATGCTTCTGCACTGCTTATATAAACAATAGTGATAATTATAAAGGTGCATTTATATATAAGGTATTACCAATAAAAGATCCAGGAGTAATATTAAAAGGAGCAATAAAAGGAACCTTATTTAAATTAGTTATACCAGTTTATTTATTTACGGCTATAGTGTTTTTAATATTAAAGGGACCATCAATAATCTTAGACTTAATTGTAATGTTTTTAGTCCTTTTAATATCATCATTAGTTTATTTTAAACTGTCAAATAAGATGATGCCTTTTAGTGTGAAATTTGCTTCAACTGATAGTGGTAAGCTTATAGGCCCAGGGGCGATTACATTTGTGCTTATTGGGATATTTGCTGCAATACACATAATAATTAGAAATAATATTACCTTTATAGGAGCATTTATAGCAACTCTTTTTGTAATTAATATAATTATTTGGAAAATTAGCTTTAAAATAAGTTGGAAAGATATAGGGATATAATATTGACTCTCACATGGTGTTAGGCATTATTCTAAAGATGTCATTCGAATGGCAGTAATTTATAGGAGTTGATTTTATGTTCAAGATTGGAGATTTTTCTAAGTTGACCAGGGTATCTGTCCGTATGCTCAGATATTATGATGAAGTTGGACTTTTTAAGCCTTCTAAAATTGATGACTTCACAGGTTATAGATATTATTCGGCAAAACAGATTTCAGATATTAACCTAATAGTATCATTGAGAGATATGGGTTTTAATGTGGCTGATATAGCAGTATGTATGAAGGAAAAGTCTGAGGAAAAGCTAGAAGATATTTTAAAAGTGAAAGGTGAAGAAATTAAGGATAATATAAGAGCTGAGGAAATAAGACTTGAAAAAATCAACTCCGCCATTAAGGATATGAAAAAGGAGAGGGTTAATATGAGTTACAATGTTACATTAAAATCAATACCTAGTTACAAGGTTATTTCTTTGAGGGATACTATACCAGCTTATAATGCAGAAGGCATGCTTTGGGAAAGGTTAGATAAATACATTGTATCAAAAAACATTCATTGCAACGACATTGCTTATGCTACTTATCACGATGAGGACTATAAAGAAGGTGAAGTTGATGTAGAGGTAGTAATGGGCGTTGACAAGCTTATTGAGAATGAAAATGAGTTTATATTCAAGGAAACTGAAGTAGTGGAGAAAGCTGTTAGTATATTAGTTCCAGGAGATTATTCTAATTTAGCACCAGCATACAACTTTTTAGGAAATTGGATTGAGGAAAATGGATATAGTATAGGAGGAAATCCACGCCAAGTTGCTATAAAAGGACCTTGGAATGAAAGGAATACAGAGGATTATTTGAGTGAAATACAGATACCAGTAAAAAAATAAAGAAGCTTAAAAAAATGGCTGTACATGATGATTTAGTTATCATTATGTGCAGCCACTTTATTTAAATTAGAAAAAATTTAGAAGCCTTTAATAATTTGTGGATATAAATTGTTTTTGACTAAAAAGTCTACGTTATGCCAATTACAGTGAATCGTATCATAAGTAAGCCTCCAAATCTTTGATTTAGTTAGGCGAACTTACTCAGCGAACGAAGTGAGTCGAGTTTCCTTTAAGACCAAGTACAATTTCTAGCCTTAGGCATTGATATGACTTAACTAGGGCTGTTATTATACGTGAAAATACTGTAACATAAGTAATGAGATATAATAAACTTATCAGTAGATATAATAATATATATTATGGGAGGTATGAATATGGAACTTTGGGATGTATATGATATTAATCGAAATAAAACAAATGAAACTATGGTTCGAGGTGAACCTATTGAAAAAAATAATTATCATTTAGTTGTGCATGTATGTGTTTTTAATTCAGATGGTGAGATGCTAATTCAACAGAGACAACCTTTCAAAGAAGGTTGGTCAAATATGTGGGATATAACAGTAGGTGGAAGTGCTATAAAAGGTGATACAAGCCAATCAGCAGCTGAAAGGGAATTGTTTGAGGAAATTGGGTTAAGAGTAGATTTTAAAAATATTAGACCTCATATTACCATGAACTTTAACAATGGATTTGATGATATTTATTTAATTGAACAAGATGTTGATATCAATGAACTATCATTGCAGTATGAAGAAGTTCAGAAAGTGAAGTGGGCGTCTAAAGAAGAGATATTTTCAATGATAGATAGTGGTGAATTTACACCATATTATCAGAGTTTGATACAACTATTTTTTGATGCTCGAAAAAAATATGGTACTGTCAATGAAAATAAGTATACTCTGTAACTTAGCACATTCCAATATTTTTTCTTAGGGCTATTAGATGAATTAAATAATAAATACTATACAATTAGACATATATTTAAAATAATGTTATAATCCGAAAGAATATTTAGGATTTAAATAATATATAAAATCATGTGGGAGGAAGTGTAGTATGAAAAAATTATTTAAATTATTGAGCCTATCAACATGTCTTTTAATGATGTTGGTGGTTTTTGCAGGTTGTAGTAAAGATTCTTCTAAAGAAATAAGCTTTTTCAATTATGGTGAAAATATAGATGAAGAAACTGTAAAAGAATTTGAGAATGAATATGGCATAAAGGTTAATGTAGAAACCTTTGATGATATGGAAACTATGTATCAAAAAATTAGTCAGGGCGGTGTGAACTATGATGTTATATTAGTATCTGATGTTTTAATGCCTAGAATGATAAAAAGTAAGTTTGTTCAAGAATTAAATAAAGATAATATACCTAATATATCTCAAATGGATGAAGCCTATTTAAATCTAGAAATAGATCCAGGTAATAAATATTCAGTTCCTTATATGTTTGGAACAGTAGGACTTATTTATAATAAAGATGTAGTAAAAGAAGAAGTGGATAGCTTCGATATATTATGGGATGAAAAGTATAAAGATAAGATTTTTATGTTTGATACCTATAGAGACACCATAGGAGTGGCTTTAAAGAAACTTGGATATTCTTTAAATTCAACTGATCCAAAAGAAATTGAAGAAGCTAAAGAGCTACTATTAAATCAAAGGAAATTAGTTAATCCAATATATGGGATTGATAATGGAACTGTAATGATTCCAGCAGGAGAGTCTGATATAAACATGATTTGGTCTGGAGAGGGATTAAATCTTCAAGCTGAATACCCTAATTTAGTTTATGTAGTACCTAAGGAAGGGGCAAACTTCTGGATTGATAGCTTATGCATACCTTATAATGCTAAAAATGTTGATGGTGCTGAAAAGTTCATAAACTTTGTAAGTGATAAGGAAAGTGCATTAAGAATAGCTGATGAAATAGGGTATACAACTCCTAATAAAGAAGCAAGACTTGAACAACCAGAGGAAGTTAGAAATAATCCTAATGCATATATGACTAAAGAAATAATGGATAGATGTGAAATCTATGTTGATTTTCCTAGTGATGTGAAAAAGGTATATGATGATGCATGGATACGCATAAAATCAAGTAATTAGAAATCATCTATAGTATTATATAACAATAAAAAAGAGAGTAGATAAATTTGTGTTTATACAAACCTATTTATTCTATAATAAAAATGCTTAGTGAGTCAACACTAAGCATTTTTACATTTTAGTTTTTAAAAATATCGGGATAGAAGTCTTTAGCCAATTTTTCTAAGCAATCGAAGGTTCTGTAGCCATATCCCATAAGTTCAGTGTATTCAACAGAAACGATATTTTTATTCTTTATAGCTTCAACACTTTGAAGTGTAGGTTCGGCTAATAGCCTATCTACGGCATCAACATCTACTGAAGCATTTTTATTTGCTGTTACATAAACAATATGGTCAGGGTTAGAAGAAATTATATTTTCTAATGATATAGAACCCCCTTTTTCAATAACGTTATCCGAATTTAACACATTTAACATTTCCTTTTGTAATGAAGCATTAGCACCATAAGCAGTAAAGGATTCTCCATTATAATTAACTATTAGCATAACCTTTTTTCTTTCACTAGTGGTTGGAACTTTTGATTTAATGTTATCAAATGAATTCTGAAGTGAGTCAGCTAATTTATTACCTTTATCTTGAACATCGAACATAGTACCTACGTTCCTAACATCTTGAATAATTGTGTCTAAAGAAATATGGGCATTCATTTTACTTGCCAATTGAACGTAAGTATTAATACCAACTTCATTTAAACTTGGTATTGAACCATATCTATCATCTTTAAATGAAGCAGATCTTCCGATTACTAAATCTGCACCTGAGCCAACAACAACTTCTTTAGCAACATCACCTTTGTTAGCAATTGCAGGTATAGATTCATAGTCTGCTTTTAAATTTTCTAACATAGGAGTATCTAAGTCACCTGTTCCAATTATAGAATCCTTTAACCCTAAAGTTAAAAGTAGTTCAGTTGAAGTTTGATTATTAGTTATAACTTTCTTTGGAGCTTCATTAAAAGTCTGTTTGTACACATTTCCTTCAGAATCAAAAGCATCAAAGGTTATTGGATAAGTTGTTTTATTAGTTGATGCAGCTGTAGAAGTGCTAGTTTGCTCTTGCTTTGATGGTGAGTCTACATTTTCAGTTTTATTACTGCAGCCTACAAAGACTACAGCAGATAGAGCTAATGATGTAAGTAAAAGTAAAGTTTTTTTATTCATGATAATTCTCCTCTCGATTTTCATATTAAAAGTTTTAATTTTTATATAATAGAATAATTAGTTATAGTTTTTGTTTAATGTAATGATGGTGGTAAGTATTCAATAGAAAGCTTTTTAGTAGCTGGATTTATGTGAACAATAGATTCAACATCATATACTTCTTTAATTGTTTTTTCTGTTATAACTTCATTTGGAATCCCGTTATACACAATAACTCCATCTTTCAAAACATAAAGTTCATCACAAAATTGAGAAGCTAATGTTAAATCATGCAAAGCAGCTAAAACACATATATTTAAATTTTTAACTATTGACATAACTTCTAGTTGATACTTTATATCTAGATGATTAGTGGGCTCATCTAAAATTAATATTTTAGGATTTTGAGTTATTGCTCTAGCCAATATAACCCTTTGCTTTTCACCTCCAGATAATAGGCTGAAGTTTTTTTGAGCAAAATCTATCATTCCAACTTGAGATAAAGCTTTAAGTGCCATATCATAATCATTTTTATTATCTTGCTCTAATAAACCTTTATAAGGAGCCCTACCCATTAGAACTATATCTATAACTTTAAAATCAAAGTTAATATTATTAAATTGACTAACCACTCCAAGAGTTTTAGCAAGAGATTTTTTGTTGTAATTTTTTATATCCTTATCAGATATAAAAACATCTCCAAAGGTTGGCTTTATTACACCATAAACAGCTTTCAATAATGTTGATTTCCCACTCCCATTTGGACCTATTAAGCCTATGAACTTATTACTTGTAACTGCTAAATCAATTCCTTTTACAATTTCTTTTTTCGATAAATTGACCTTTAATTCTTTAATTTTCAAATCCATTATAATCACCTACTTATCTCCATATCCGAAGCCTTTTCTCAATAAAATGTAAACAAAGAATGGTGCTCCAACTAAACCAGTAATAATACCAATGGATAATTCGGCATTAGGGATGATTATTCTAGCAAAAACATCAGCCCAAATTAAGAATATAGAACCTAAAAGTATTGAAGTTGGGATTAGTCTTTTATGATCAGACCCAACTATAGATCTTGAAATATGGGGGATTATTAATCCTACAAAGCCTATAATCCCGCAATTAGCTACTAAAATACCTGTTAGTAATGATGTGATTATCATATAAATTTTTCTGTATAAATTTAAATTAAGCCCTAAAGTCATTGAGGCTTCATCACCCATTAACATTAAGTTTAAAGTTCTTCCTTGAGTTAAGAAAAATAAACAACATATAGTTACAGCTAAAATTACAAAACCTATATTTTGCCACTTAGCAGTTGCCAAAGAACCCATTGTCCAGAATTTTACCGTTTGCATACCTTCAGCATTACTAGCAATAGAAATTATAAAATTAGATAAAGATGTACATAATGCACTGACTACAGTTCCCGAAAGGACTAATTTGGAAGATGACATTTTATTTCCCATTGAGGATAATACCAATACCAGGATAGAGGCACTTAAAGCACCTAAAAATGCCCAAAGTGATACACTGCTTATGGAAAAGAGACTAAATGAGCCCAATCCTAACATTATAGAGAAGGTTGCACCTAGTGATGCACCAGAAGAAATTCCTAAAATATATGGCTCAGCTAGAGGGTTTTGAACAGTTGCCTGCATTATTGTTCCGCATACAGCAAGTCCAGCTCCAACAACAATTGCAAGTAAAACTCTAGGCATTCTAATTAACCAAATAACATTATAAGTAGATATATTACTTACTTTGGCAGCATCACCTAAGGATAATCCAAATAGTTCATTTAAGATTATGCTATAGGATACAGAAGGTTTTATTCTAAGTGAACCAAAGGATACTGATAAAATTACAGAAATAAATAATAATATAATTAAGCCTAAGATAAATAAATTGAAGGATTTTTTTATCTTTTGGTTTTTCTCATAAGAAGCATTTAAAATATCTTTCACATTTAACATCCTTTCTTGAACTCCTACTAAAAATGAGGTAAACTTATTCTAGAGAATTAAATGATAATAATTATCAATTTCATTAACTATTATAATATAGAAAAAATCGTAATAGAATATACTAAAATAAAAACATGGACAATTATTTAAAGTTATATGTATTGAAAGGAGCCTATTTACTTGAAAAATGTTAATAAAGGTGATTTATTAAAAGAATTTAGAAAAAATACTTTTGAAGTTTTTAGAATAGAAAGGTTTATCAAGAATTCTATGTCATCGAAAAATGGTTATACAACTAATCTCTCAGCATTCATTTTTACTATAAGAGGAAGAGCCCAAATAGAGTTTGATAATGAGGTCTATATTGCTGAAGGAGGAAAGGTGATTCATGGATGTAAAAATAAAAACATATCCTTTAAGGTTTTAGGAGATGAAGAATTTGAATATATGAATATCTATTATATGGCAGATAAATGTATTAAGCCTGATTCTTATATGAATTCAACCTTCGAATTTGACGTAATAAATTATGACGAGATATTGAAATCCTTGTATGAGCTTAAAGAAATATCTTCAAAACAACAATTAACATCAAAAGTAAATCTTCAAATACAAACCTCATTATTTTTAAGAGAACTCTTTACTGATCATAACTACAAAAAGGGATTAAGTGAAAAAGATTTTACCATAGATGTAAGTGAATTTATTTCACAAAACTATATGGAAGAGATTACATTAGGCACGCTTTCAGAAAAATATGGAGAGAAAGCTAATAGAATATCATACTTATTCAATAAGTATTTAAATATTCGTCCCATAGATTATTTAATCCAATGCAGAATGACTGCTGCATTCAAGTTATTAAATGAAGGTTTTGCAGTAAAGGAAGTTTCAAAAAAGATTGGCTATAATGATGAATTCTATTTTAGTAGGTTATTTAAAAAAAATTTTGGAGTTACTCCAAGCAAGTTAAAGAAAGGGTAGAAGATATGCGAGGAAGAATTTTAACGAGGACAGTTTTTGATAGAGAGATTTTCATGTATTTACCATGGGAGTATGATATATCTGATAAAAAATATCCTGTAGTTTATGTTCATGATGGTGATAAATTTAGAAAGTTTTTAGGTGGAATAATTGATGAAATAGAAGATAAATTTGAAAATAAATCTTTAGAGGAACATATAATAATTGGAATTACACCTTTTGACAGATTAAATGAATATACCCCTTGGGCAGCAGAATCTAACCATGAAAGATTTCATCCATTTGAGGGCATGGGGGATGAATACTTAGAATTTTTAATAAGCGATTTACAAACCTATATTGAAAAAGAGTTTAGAGTAAGCAGTAATAAGAATGATAGAAAAATTATGGGACATTCTCTTGGAGCTTTGATTTCTTTATATTCAGTTTTCAAAAATGATAATTATAGTAAGGTAGCAAGTATATGTGCATCTCAATGGTATGATGGATGGATTAAATTTATTCAGGAAGAAATTTTAGTAAATGATGATTTTAGACTTATTATTATTGCTGGAAGAAAGGAGGGACATAGCAAGACTACAATTCAGAAGGACATGCCTAAGTTTTCTAGTATGTCCTATGGAATATTTAAGAAACATATAGGAGAAGAAAATGTAGAAATGGTTTGGGATGATTATGACCACCACGAAAATATATTAAATAGAAATAAAATTGCTTTGGAATTTTTAATGAGAAAAGATTAATTAGTTTGATAATTACAAGAAGAAGGAATTTTTGTATTTCATTGCAACTTGATAATGTTAGGATAAGAACTTTATACTAAAGTTATATTGACACAACATAGCTTTAGTAGTAAACTGAAAGATAAGTTAGTTGATGCTAACTTATCTTTTTACAGTTAAGTAAGCAATGGCTAACTAGCTTTCTTAAAGGTAGTTAAGTATTTACCTAATTTTATTTTAGTAGTAGGTAAGCCGAAGCTAACTATATAACTATTTAAGTATGTAAATAGTTAACATCATAAATATGCAAAATTAAAATACTTAGGCATTTTAAAATTTCTTATTATAACATCTTAATATTTTAAAATTCTAGAAGTACATAGCTATATATACATAAGAGCTTATATAAATAATATAAATTTTAGGAGGTAAAGAAATGAGTATAGTAATAATTGGTGGTCATGATAGGATGGTTTCTGAATATAAAAAGATATGCGATAAATATAATTGTAAGGCTAAGGTGTTTACACAAATGCCAGGTCGCTTTAAATCTCAAATAGGATGTCCAGATTTATTAGTAATGTTTACTAACACAGTATCTCATAAAATGGTTAATGCAGCTATGCAAGAGGCAGCAAGAAAGAATATCAGTATAGCAAAATCTCATAGTAGTAGCTCTAGCTCTTTAAAGAGTATATTAGAAACTCATTGTTTAAATTGTTCTGGGGATTGCGAAAACTGCACTAAACATAGTAATTAAATATAAAGTTAAATTAAGGAAACATTTTTGGGGTAGAGTTTAATCTTTTAGCACTTTACCCCGATAACAAAAATCGCCTAAAGTATTGTATTAATTTTCTGAATATGATACGTTTTTGTTATGGATATTTTTAGAAGGGTGGGGGATGAAATGAGGAACATATGTAATCTTAATGGAGTAAAAGAAGTATATTTAATAAATACTCAGGGGAAAAATTATTTAACTTTCTTTAAGACAATGGGGGAAAAACTATATTCAATATGTAGTTTAGAAGAAAAGTTAAATGATGAGTATTTTCAAAAGAAAGACTTTGATGAACTTTTAAAAGAAAATCATGAAATTTATAATGATTTACTAGGTGACAACTATAAAACAAGTTACGGCAACCCAGACTATGCAGTGAAAGAGCTAGGAAAAGAAATGGGTCAAATAGCTACATATTTATATAATAGGTTAAATGAATGTATATCTTTAGTATTTTCTCATAAGACTGAGAAGATAGAAAAGTTACTACAGCTATTTACAGATGCCTATGCTTACGTAGTTAAAAATGGTGATAATGCTAATGGTTTAATGGAGCTTATAAGGGATTTTGAAGTTAGCATTTTAGACATGGAAGCTGAGGAAAAGGTTAATAATATAGCTTTAGATACTAAGGGTTATTACAGAACTATAGTTGATGAAGCAAATGCAGAAGATTTAAGATACTTATTTAAGTACGGAAAATATATAACTGATAATGAAATAAAGACAGCTAAATTTTTGTCTACCTATGAAGATGTAAACAAGATTGCATATACCATGGTTAAAGGATATATGGATAGCTTTATAAGAGAAAAGAAGGATTACACTATTAAGTCTACAGTTAGACTAATATACTTTGTTGGTCAAGAGGCTATTGTTAAAGAGGTTATAAAGGAGTTTGGTAAATACAACTTAACCCCTGTCCTTGCAATGGTAGAATCTACTGAAGCAAATAAACAGTTTACTTATGATCATAGATTTGATAATGCTTTATTCTTCAGTAAAAACTATGCAGAAGTTAAAGAAGAAAGATTTACAGCTACCTTTGAAAGATTTAAAGAAGGTTTAGGAAAGTATTCAGGAATTGCAGTTATTGAAAGCTTTGGAGAGGTTCCGTTTGCACCTGAAAGCAAGAATACAGCTTTAAAATTAAGTGAAGAACAAAGTAAGGTTTACCAAAATGCAACGGTAAGACTTAGAACTATTCAAGATAAATACATGCCATCTAAGGAAACAACCTTTACTATTATAGCTTTCCCTAGTCCAGAAATAGGAGAAAATTTTGAGGAAATCTTTGCTGATACTATGAAGATAAATACTCTTGATTCAGACAAGTGGGAAAGAATCCAAAATGATATTATTGGGGCTTTAGATAAGGGTGAGTTTATCCATGTTAAGGGCTGCAATGGAAATAGAACAGATATAAAGGTTAAAATGCAGGAGATCAACAATCCAGAAAAGGAAACAAACTTTGAAAACTGTATTGCCACTGTAAATATACCGGTTGGAGAGGTATTTACATCTCCAATGTTAAAAGGAACAAATGGACTTCTACATCTAGAAGAAATCTTCCTAGATGGCCTTAAATATATAAACTTAGAACTTTTATTTAAGGATGGATATATTGCTGAATATAACTGTTCTAATTTTGATGAAGAATCTAAAAATAAAAAGTATGTAGAGGAAAATCTGTTGTTCCCAAATAAAACTTTACCTCTTGGTGAGTTTGCAATAGGTACAAACACCTTAGCATATGTTATAGCGCAGAAGCATAATATAGTACCTATACTTCCTATCCTTATTGGAGAAAAGATGGGACCACACTTTGCAGTGGGTGATACTTGTTATTCTTATAGTGAAGATGAAAGAGTTTATAATGCTTTTGATGGAAAAGAAATAATTGCTAAGGATAATGAAAAATCTATTCTTAGAAAAACGGATATAGAGAGTGCATATACTCAATGTCATACAGATATAACTATACCTTACGATAGCTTAGAGTTTATAAATGCTATAACAAAGGATGGGGAAGTTATTGAAGTAATTAAAAATGGTAGATTTATTCTAAAGGGCACTGAGGAATTAAATGAACCTTTCAATGGAGAGGCTTAATAAACAGAGTTCTTAGCTTCTTCGAAGCTTAGAAATCATTATCCAGGGACGTAGCTGCTCTTTATTCCTACTTTAAAAAAGATAGGAATATTAGAGCAGGTAGTCATCGGATATATTTTTTATAGAAATAGGAGGAAAATTATGATTAATAACATTGATATTAAAAATAAGATGGTAATAAAGTTAGATGATGAATTACCAGAAATGCCTAAGTTTCAAGAAGGAATTAGAAGAGCTCCTGACAGAGGTTATAGCTTAACACCTGCACAAACTGAATTAGCTCTTAAAAATGCTTTAAGATATGTTCCAGAACATCTTCACGAGAAATTAGCTCCAGAGTTTATGGAAGAGCTTTTGACAAGAGGAAGAATATATGGATATAGATTTAGGCCAGAAGGAAAATTAAGTGGTAAGTCTATAGATGAATATAAAGGAAATTGCGCAGAAGGTAAGGCCTTCCAAGTAATGATAGATAACAACTTAGATTTTGATGTGGCATTATATCCTTATGAACTTGTTACTTACGGTGAAACAGGACAAGTGTGCCAAAACTGGATGCAATATAGACTTATTAAAAAATACCTAGAGAATATGACAGATGAACAAACTTTAGTAGTAGAGAGTGGTCATCCATTAGGATTATTTAGAAGTTCTAAAACTGCTCCAAGGGTAATAACTACTAATGGTTTAATGGTTGGTATGTTTGATAATCCAGAAGATTTCCATTTAGCAACTCAACTAGGAGTAGCTAACTATGGCCAGATGACAGCTGGTGGTTGGATGTATATAGGACCTCAAGGTATAGTTCATGGTACCTTCAACACTATAGTAAATGCAGGAAGATTAAAGCTTGGAGTGGCTGATGATGGAGATTTAAGAGGTAAGATATTTGTAACTTCTGGTCTTGGCGGAATGAGTGGTGCTCAACCTAAAGCTATAGAAATAGCTAATGGAGTAGGAATTGTAGCAGAGGTTGACTATTCAAGAATCAAAACAAGACTTGATCAAGGCTGGGTTTCCATGGCATCAAGTGATTTAGAAGAAGTTATAAGAGTTGCTAAAGAAAAGGCTAAAAATGAAGAGTCTATCTCTATAGCATATCATGGAAATATCGTAGATTTACTTGAATACATCTTAGAAAATGATATTCATATAGATTTATTATCAGACCAAACTTCTTGCCATGCTGCATATGATGGTGGGTATGCACCAGTAGGAATTTCTTTTGAAGAAAGAACCAGATTATTAAAAGAAGATAGAGAAAAATTCAAAGAGCTTGTAGATATGACCTTATTAAAACACTACGACATAATTAAAAAGTTAGTTGCTAAGGGAGTTTACTTCTTTGATTATGGTAACTCATTTATGAAGGCAATCTATGATGCTGGTGGAAAAGACATAGCTAAAAATGGTGTAGATGAAAAGGATGGATTCATTTATCCTTCTTATGTTGAAGATATCATGGGACCAATGCTATTTGACTATGGTTATGGACCATTTAGATGGGTATGCTTAAGTCATAAACATGAAGATTTAATAAAAACAGACCATGCTGCAATGGAATGTATTGATCCAAATAGAAGAGGACAAGATAGAGATAACTACATTTGGATTAGAGATGCTGAAAAGAACCAATTAGTTGTTGGTACAGAAGCTAGAATATTATATCAAGATGCACAAGGTCGTATGGATATTGCTCTTAAGTTTAATGAACTTGTAAGAAATGGTGAAGTTGGACCAATCATGCTTGGAAGAGATCACCATGATGTAAGTGGTACAGATTCTCCATTTAGAGAAACTTCTAATATAAAAGATGGAAGTAACATGATGGCTGAAATGGCAATCCAATGCTTTGCAGGAAATGCAGCAAGAGGAATGAGCTTAATTGCTCTTCACAATGGTGGAGGAGTTGGAACAAGTAAGTCAATCAATGGAGGATTTGGATTAGTTCTTGATGGTAGCGAAAGAGTTGATAATATTATAAAATCATCTATGGCATGGGATGTTATGGGCGGAGTTGCTAGAAGAGCTTGGGCAAGAAATCCACATTCTATTGAAACAAGTATGGAATATAATGAGAAGAACCAAGGAACAGATCATATAACTCTTCCATATATACCGAAGGATGAATTAATAAAATCTGTTATTGAAAAAGCTTTAAATAAATAAATCATAATTTAAATAATTGAATAAGTTAATTGGGTATATAGTATTAAAAGATTAAGACTATATACCTGATTTTTTATTTTTTTAGTTTGTATTTAGTTGTAAATAAAATATATTAATAAAAATATAAAAAATAAGTTCTAAGTTGAAGGTTGCTTCGTATATTTTTATGGGGATGATTTTTTAATATATGTAGTAAATTTAAATGAAATAAAAACAATGATTAAACAATGTATATACATTAGTAGATAATATTGAATAGAGTATTTGCAAGTAGTATAATAGTTAGGGTATTTGATGTGTAGATAAGGAGGGGTAGTGTTGAATTATAGAAAAAAAGTTAGAAAAGTTAATAAAATAAAAATATTTGTCGTAGCAATAACACTAATTAGTACCCTTTTTATTTTAGTTGGATGTAAATCCGATATTGAAGAAGAAAGAGATCCAATTATAAACAATTATACAAGTGCTGTAATAGAAAAAAACAACAACATATATATTTTTGATGAGCATGAGGAATATTTAGAAGGGGTAGGAGATTTGCATAGGCTGAAAGAACTTTCTGCTTTAAGTAATGACTGGAGTAATATAGCTTTTAAATATTTAGATGAGAAAGATAAAATAAATATATATAGTATGAAAGATGAGGAATATAAAGTATTACAAATAAATGATATAGGTGAAAATCAAATATCTAATATATCATGGATGAATAATAAATTAGTAGTTCATTTATATATAGATCCTACCACGAGTAAATATCTAATTTATGATGCAGACACTTTAGAACTTTTGAATTCCTGCGAAGGAATCTTAATAGATGTTCTTAATGAAGGTAATACTATAGTTTATGGTAGAGCTAGTAATGGAGTTACTAATATATACTTTAATAATGCACAAATAATTAGTTTGGAAGATAATGGAGAAGTTTTATTAAAGGGAAAAGTATCTCCTAAAAAGGATGAGATAGCTTTTATTACCTTTAGTTTTGATAAGGAAAAATTAACTCAATGTGAATATTTGTATAGAGGAAAAATTGAGAATGGTAAAATAAAGGATGTTTTTAAGACTGTTAAGCCCTATGAAATAAATGGAGACATAGTATATGAGGGTGATGAACTGGTTATATATAGCCAAGAAGGAAATTATTTAGTAAAAGATGAAGAGTTTATAGAAGAAGAAAATGAGGAAATGAAGAAAAAGCTCAATGAAAATTCTATGAAACTTAAAAACATGCTTAAAAATACCTTTGAAAGCGAAAGTATAAATGAAAACTTATCATGGAATGAAATTGGAGTTTTTAATATTACCTGGTTTACTAGGTAATATTTTTTTGTTGTATAGGAAAGTATAGATTTTTACGCTTTATAGGTTTTACCGTTAGGAATGCGGCGCATGCCACTTTTTTTATGTCTAAATTGTGAACATGCATATAAATATAGCTGTAATAATATATGAAATTTCATGAAAGTTATTGTAATATTTAAAATATACAGGTAAATCTCCAAGGTGGATTTTTTCCAGGTTTTATTAAGGGGAAATCTGTTGACACCTTGTGTAGGGTTCAATATAATTAACGTGGAAAGTAAAAAAACAAATTAAAATGTAGAAATACTGGAGGAACTTCTAATGGATAAAAAAATGCTTTCACCTGATGAAATTACTAATTATGTAGAACAGGTTGGAGTAAAAAAGGCTAATAATAAATGTGTACAAACTTTATTTTTAGGTATTTTAGCAGGTGCATTTATAGCTTTAGGGGCATATGCATCATCAGTAGCATCACATGGAATTAGTGATCCCGGATTACAGAAATTTGTGGCAGGTATAGTATTTCCAGTTGGATTAATTTTAGTGTTAATATGTGGAGCAGAATTGTTCACAGGAAATTCATTATTAAGTGTAGCTTGGGCTGAGAAAAAGATAACCACAGGCCAAATGTTTAAAAATTGGGCACTTGTTTGGATAGGAAACTTTATTGGAGCTGCTTTTGTAGCAATACTAGTTTTTGAATCAGGTCTTTTATCAACAGGAAATGTTGGAGGCTATGCTATTAAGGTAGCAGCGGCTAAGGCAAGTATGGGTTTTGTACCTGCAATTGCAAGTGGAATATTGTGTAATGTCATAGTATGTGTATGTGTATGGGGTTCCTATGCAGCTAAAGATGTAACAGGAAAAATATTCATGGGGTTCTTTCCGATATTTGCTTTTGTTATAGCAGGTTTTGAACACTGCGTAGCTAATATGTATTACTTTTCTATAGGATTGCTTGCAAAAACAAATTCAGCTTTTGTTGAAGCATCTCATGTAGCTGTTGAAAAATTAGATAATTTAACTATAGTTGGAATTTTTAATAATCTAATTCCTGTAACCATAGGAAATATTATTGGTGGTGCAGTTTGTATTGGATTAGTTTATTGGTTCATATATAGAAAATGTAATAAAAAGAATATTGAGATAAGAGAGAAATTATCAGCATAGTATATATAAATTCATGGAAAATTGTGTTAGAATTAAGTTTTAGCATGATTTTTTTTTATAAGATTTTATGGAAAATTGTAAAAATTTCTATTGATTTGTAAAAATCTATTTTATATTTATAGCACATAATATAAAATAGATAGTATGAAGATAAATACTAAATTAATTAATGGGAGGGTTATATGAAGAAGAAAGGAAAAGTTATCAGTTCAATTGTAGCTTTAAGTATAATGGGGGCAATAGCCTTTAGCATTAATAATAGAGTAGAAGCAGATGCAGTAAAAATAAGATTAGGTGGGAGCACTAGATATGAAACTGCTGTAGAAACATCTAAACAGGGATGGCCTAGTGGAAGTAAAACCATAGTACTAGTGTGTGGAACGGATTATCCTGATGCACTAAGTGCGGCACCTTTAGCTAAAAAGTATAATGCTCCTATATTGCTAACAGAACAGAGTGCATTATCTACTGTAGTGTCCAATGAGATAAATAGATTGAAGCCTTCTATAGCTTACATAGTTGGTGGAGATGGAGTTGTATCTAAAAATGTACAATCCCAGTTAAAGGGAATGGGCATTGATGTTAAAAGATTAGGTGGTATCAATAGGTATGAAACAGCTGTAAAAGTAGCTGAGCATATTGGAACATCTAATGGAGTTGTTTTGGCTTCAGGGGTAAGTTTTGCCGATTCTCTATCAATAGCTCCGGTGGCGGCAAAACTAGGAATGCCTATATTGCTAACAGATGTGAATGAATATAACAGTTATAATAAAAAGTTCATTCAAAATAATAGCATACCTAAAACTTATGTTATAGGTGGGGATGGTGTGATATCAAACTCTAATATGGCTAATTATAAAAGTCCTGAAAGAATTAGTGGAATTGATAGATATGAAACTAATACAGCAGTTTTTAATTATTTTAAAGGAAATGTTAATTTAAACAAAATTTATTTAGCATCAGGAATAGATTTTCCAGATGGATTAGTAGGAGCACCAATAGCTGCATTAACTTCTTCTCCAGTAATTCTTATGGAGGAATCAGGAACTTATTATCCTAAAGTTTTAGCAGCAATAAAAGGAATAAAATCCGATCAAGTATTGGTTTTAGGTGGAGTTGGAGTAGTTAGCGACAACATAGTTAATAAGGTTTTAGAGGCAGTAAATTATGAGGAGAAATTTAAGGTTTTAAGTATTGAATAGCTCAAAAGTGGGTGAAATTAAAGTGAGACCTATAGAAGATATGCTTAAAGACCTACCCTTGGGGGTATCTGCTTTAACAGAACAAAAGGTTCATAATAAAAAGTTGACTTGTATAATAATTAAAGATGATTTTAAAGATTTTATATATTTGCCTAATTCTATGCAGTTTAATTTCAAAAGCGCCTATGTAAAAAGTAATAAAGTAATTTCAGGGCACTTGATTATAAGAATGAAAGATGATATAAAAGAAAAGTACTATCCTTTTCACTTTAATTATTATGATGAAAAAACATTAAGTTTAATTATAAATTTAAGTCATCAAAGAAAATTATACTTAATACTAGGTAATAAATATAACGAATATAAAATTGTTTGTTTCAGAAATAGTTTAAAAAGTTTTTTTAGAAGATATATAATTAATTGTATAAACTATGGTTATCGATGGAGTGATGAAGATTACAAGGAATCAATTTGTAATCTTGTATCTTCATTTCCTAGTATAGATGACTTATGGAAACGATTAGGTGGACAAATTACTATGAGTATACTGAAAAAAGTATAAGAAAAACGGTGAAATGTTAAGTAAAATTCAAAATCTACAAAAAACTTATATTAATTTAAAAATTTTTTAAAAAAACCATTGCATTTCTAAAATATTAGATTTATAATAGGTACATGATAAATAATAAATTGAATTGTTTAAAAATTTAATATTGAATCATAAGTAGAGGCGCTTATAAATTGGTAACTGATAAATGTTAAAGAGAATACCCTCTGATGTTACAGTGAATTGTTTATAGGCCGAAAGGGTACAAAGGTATTTTGTATTACTTGGGGATAAGACACAAGGTTTTATCACTGCCATGTTATATGGAGAGCTATTTATGGAATGAAAAATATTCATTGCATTGATAGTTCTAACTAACCAAGTTATCTAATGGTGTTGAATATTTTCAACGCCATTTTTTATTTACTATATTTTTATCCGATGACTATCATCTCTAATACTATGAACTTTTTCAAAGTGAGAGTAAAAGAGCTGCTACGTCCCTGGATAACGATTTCTAAGTTTCAAAGAAACTAAGAAATCTGTTTATACTAAAAAGTTATACATAAATAAAAAGTAAACGATTATTTTATAGGGGGAAAAGAAAATGAAATCAGTAATCAGATTAAGAATGAGCGCACATGATGCACACTACGGTGGAAATCTTGTTGATGGAGCAAGAATGCTACAATTATTTGGAGATGTAGCTACAGAATTATTAATACAAAATGATGGAGACGAAGGTCTATTCAAAGCTTATGAAAACGTAGAATTCATGGCACCTGTATTTGCTGGAGATTATATCGAAGCTGTAGGTGAAATCGTACACGTTGGAAACACATCAAGAAAAATGACTTTTGAAGCTAGAAAAGTAATAGTTCCAAGACCTGAAATCAACGATTCAGCTTGTGACGTTTTAGAAGAGCCAATAGTTGTTTGTAAAGCAACTGGAATATGCGTAGTACCAAAAGATAAGAAGAGAAAGTAAATAAGTGCAAGAATTCTTGCAGAAACATTGTTAAAAAATTAACTATATAGGAGGATTTTAAATGGAAAAGTTAATAATTGCTGCAGCTATTTGTGGTGCAGAGGTTACTAAAGAGCAAAATCCAAATGTTCCTTACACAGTAGAAGAAATTGGTCAAGAGGCAGAAAAATGTTATAAAGCTGGAGCTAGTATAATCCACCTTCATGTTAGAAAAGATGATGGTACTCCAACTCAAGACAAAGATAGATTTGAAGCTTGTATGGCTGAAATAAGAAGAAGATGTCCAGATGTTATCATTCAACCATCTACTGGTGGTGCTGTAGGAATGAGCAATGAAGAAAGACTTCAACCAGTTGATTTAAGTCCAGAAATGGCAACATTAGACTGTGGAACTTGTAACTTTGGTGGAGACGAAATATTTGTTAATACAGAGAACACAATCAAAGAATTCGGGGAGAAAATGATCGAGTTAAACGTTAAGCCAGAAATCGAAGTATTCGATAAAGGTATGATTGACATGGCGATCAGACTTCATAAAAAAGGATTTATAAAAGCACCAATGCACTTCAACTTCGTTATGGGAGTTAATGGTGGAATAAGTGCTGGAATGAGAGACTTTGTATTTATGAAAGAAAGTATTCCAGCAGGAAGCACTTACACAGTATCAGGAATAGGCAGAAATGAATTCCCATTAGCTGCAATGTCTATGATAGAAGGTGGACATGTAAGAGTTGGATTTGAAGATAACGTATACCTATCAAAAGGTGTTATGGCAGAAAGCAATGCTGACCTAGTTGAAAAAGCTGTAAGAATAGCTAAAGAATTAGGAAGAGAAATTGCAACTCCAGCAGAAGCAAGAGAAATATTAGGACTTAAAGCTTTATAATTTGAAGCATAATATAAGAAGCTATTTTTAACGTATAAGATTAAAAATATAATAAACAATAATTAAGTAGAAAAAATTTATTGAGACTAAAGTAAAAAGGAGTGTTTTTAATGAAAAAAGGATGTAAATATGGAACTCACAGAGTAATAACACCAGCAGGAGTATTACCACAACCAGCTTTAAAAATAGACAATACAATGGAAATATATGATAATGAAATACTTATCGACGTTCAAGCTTTAAACGTTGACTCAGCAAGCTTTACACAAATAGAAGAAGAAGCTGGACATGACGTAGAAAAAATAAAAGCAAAAATCCTTGAAATCGTTGGAGAAAGAGGAAAAATGCAAAACCCTGTAACTGGTTCAGGCGGAATGCTTATCGGAAAAATAGCTAAAATAGGAGCTGCATTAGAAGGAAAAACTGATCTTAAAGTTGGAGACAAAATCTCTACATTAGTATCTCTTTCATTAACTCCACTTAAAATAGAAGAAATCATCGATATTAAACCAGACATCGATAGAGTAGAAATTAAAGGTCAAGCAATATTATTCGAAAGCGGATTATATGCTAAACTTCCAGAAGATATGGAAGAAACTTTAGCACTAGCTGCACTAGACGTAGCAGGAGCTCCAGCTCAAGTTGCTAAATTAGTTAGACCAGGACAATCAGTTCTTTTATTAGGAGCAGCAGGAAAATCAGGAATGTTATGTTGCTACGAAGCAGTTAAAAGAGTTGGACCAACAGGAAACGTTATTGGTTTAGTTAGAAACGAAGAAGAAGCTGCAAGATTAAGAAGATTAAACTTAAACATGAAAATAGTTATCGGAGATGCTACTAAAGCTATCGACGTAATGAACTTAGCTTTAGCTAACAACAACGGCGAAGAAGTTGATGTATCTATCAACATAGTTAACGTTCAAAACACAGAAATGTCAACTATATTACCAGTTAAAGATGACGGTATAGTTTACTTCTTCTCAATGGCTACAGCATTCACTAAAGCTGCTTTAGGAGCTGAGGGTGTAGGTAAAGACGTAACTATGATAGTAGGAAACGGATATACTAAAGGACATGCTGAAATAACATTACAAGAGTTAAGAGAAAACGAAACTCTAAGAGCTATATTCCAAGAATTATACGTTTAATCCGTAGATTATAATTGATTAATTAATAAAATTAATATATATAAATGTGAAATTATAGGGGGTAACAATTAATGAATACAACTCGTAGAAAAGAATTATTTCCAAACGTTACAGATGAACAATGGTTTGACTGGAAATGGCAAACAAAAAACAGAATAGAAACTTTAGATGAATTAAAGAAGTATATTCCATTAACTCCAGAAGAAGAAGAAGGAGCTAAAAAATGTCTTGAAACTTTAAGAATGGCTATAACTCCTTACTACTTATCATTAATCGATCCAAACAATGCTAATGACCCAGTAAGATTACAAGCTATCCCAACAGGATTAGAAGCTCATAAATCTGCTGCAGATTTAGAAGACCCACTACACGAAGATACAGATTCTCCAGTACCTGGATTAACTCATAGATATCCAGATAGAGTATTACTTCTTATAACTGACCAATGCTCTATGTACTGCAGACACTGCACAAGAAGAAGATTTGCAGGACAAAGCGATGACTGCATGCCAATGGAAAGAATAGATAAAGCTATAGATTATATCAGCAAAACACCAGTAATCAGAGACGTTCTATTATCAGGTGGAGATGCTTTACTAGTTGACGATTCAGTACTTGAGTACATCATCAGCAAATTAAGAGCAATACCACACGTAGAAATAATCAGAATTGGTTCAAGAACACCAGTAGTTATGCCACAAAGAATTACTGATGGCCTTGTAAATATGTTAAAGAAATACCACCCAATCTGGTTAAATACTCACTTTAACCATCCAAACGAAATCACAGAAGAGTCTAAAGCTGCATGTGAGAGAATGGCTAATGCTGGTATACCACTAGGAAACCAATCAGTACTTCTAAGAGGAGTAAATGACTGTGTTCACACAATGAAACAATTAGTTAACGATTTAGTTAAAATCAGAGTTAGACCTTACTACATCTATCAATGTGACTTATCATTAGGACTAGAGCACTTCAGAACTCCAGTTTCTAAAGGTATCGAAATCATTGAAGGATTAAGAGGACATACTTCTGGATACTGCGTACCAACATTCGTTGTTGACGCTCCAGGCGGCGGTGGAAAAACTCCAGTTATGCCAAACTATGTAATTTCTCAAAGCCATGACAAAGTAATACTTAGAAACTTTGAAGGAGTTATAACTACTTACTCTGAGCCAACAAACTACACTCCAGGATGTACTTGTGATGTTTGTACAGGTAAGAAATCAGTTCATAAAGTTGGAGTTGCTGGATTATTAAACGGTGAAAAACTTGCTTTAGAACCAACAGGATTAGAAAGAAACGAAAGACACGCTCACTAGAATATAGTTAGAAGTGATCTTAATGAATGAAATTTTAAAGTTATTGAAACCATATAAAAGTGTATCTATTATAGGTATGAATAAAAATGTGGGAAAAACTACAACTTTAAACCATATCTTGAAGGAGGCTAGGGGCTCTGTGTCCCTTGGCCTAACTTCTATAGGGAGAGATGGTGAAGAGTTAGACAGGGTTACGGCTACAGAGAAACCTAAGATATATATTGAAAAGGGGACTGTGATTGCTACAGCCAAACAATGTCTTTTAAATAGTGATTTCACAAGAGAGATTGTAAGAACTACAGGAATAAATACTCCTATGGGAGAAGTTGTTATTTGTAAAGCCTTAAGTGATGGTTATGTGGATTTAGGAGGACCTTCCGTGAATTCATATATGACCAATATAAAAGATCAATTATTAAGTCTTCAGTGTGATCTTGTAATAGTAGATGGAGCTTTAAGTAGAAAGACCTTTGCTTCACCCGCCATAACAGAAGCTACAGTGTTATCTACAGGAGCCGCTCTATCAAGAAGTATGAAGACTGTCATAAGTGAGACAAAACATACTATGGATCTATTAAGTTTACCCCATGAGCAAGATAGGTCTATTTTAAATGTCGCAACAAAAATATGTGATTCAGGAATTGTAGGCATCATTTATAAGGATGGTACCTATAAAGTACTAGAGGTTTTAACTGCCCTAGAAGCTTCAAAAGAAATTGTAGAAGCTTTGAGTGAACAAGTATCCCATGTAGTTATTAAAGGTGCAGTTTCTGACAAACTTATTAAAAATATCATGACTTCTACTAACCTATATAAAGATATAACTTTTCTTGTGGAAGATGGTACTAAGCTATTTATTAGTAGTGAAAGCCTTTATAGATTCCATAGGCAAGGTGGAGTCATAAAGGTCCTAAATAAGATAACTGTGGTTTGCATAACTTCAAATCCAAAATCACCTTATGGATATGAATTTCCAAAGGATGAATTCTTAAAAGGTCTTAGAGAAGCTGTCAATGTTCCAGTATTTGATGTATTAGGGGGGAAATAATATGAAGTTTTTAGATAATGAACAAAGGGCTCAAATAGGGTTTTCCTTTATCATGGATGAGCTTGGTATAATAACTCCTTATGGTACTGAGGAAAAGAAGCTGATAAAGCCTTTTAGAATTAATGAGTATGATAAATTGGTAGAAGAGCTTACTAACGTTGAGCTGATGATAGGTCATATGAATGAATATCATGATGAGTTTAACGATATAGTAAGACTTCTACACAAGATTAAAGATATAAGAAATACATTAAGAAGAGCAGAGAAGGTAGAAATATTAGATGAAGTTGAACTTTATGAGGTTAAATATGTATCTATGCTTTTGGAAGAGCTTAAATTAGTCTTAGATAATATTAATTTATCTGTAGGTAAAATTAAGCTTCATTCCCTAGAAGAAGTAATAGATATATTAGACCCAAGTAAAAAACGTTTATCTACATTCTATATTTATGAAGAATATAGTGAAAAACTTTCTCAGATAAGAAAACTAAAAGGTGAAAAGGAAAAAGCAATTTTTTCTTGCAATGATGAAGGTCTTATTGAAAAGTTAAAACAAGAGCGATTAGATATTGTTATTCAAGAGGAAGAAGAAGAGTTACATATTAGAAAAGAACTTACTTCTAAATTGTCCTCCTTTAGTAGATATATATCAGAAAATTTAAAAGTGGTAGGTATTTTAGATTTATTAATGGCAAAGGCAAGCATTGCTATTAAATACAATTGTGTTAAACCTAACATAGTTAAAGAGATGAATATTGATATAGAGGATGGAATAAATCCTGAAATTGAAGCGATCCTTAAGAAAAAAGGAAAAGCATTCTCTCCTGTTAATATACAGCTTCATGGGGGAACTACGGTGATAACTGGAGCTAATATGGGAGGAAAGAGTGTAGCATTAAAGACTATTGTTTTAAACCTATTTCTTGGACAATTGGGCTTCTTTGTATTTGCAAAAAAAGCAACTTATCCAGTATTAGATTTTATTCATTTTGTTTCAGACGATATGCAATCTATATCTAAGGGATTGAGTACTTTTGGAGCTGAGATAATTAAATTAAAAGAAGTGGTAGAGTGTGTAAAACGTGGAGATGGATTTGTAGCTCTTGATGAGTTCGCTAGGGGAACAAACCCTAAAGAAGGATATTACCTTGTAAAATCTCTTGCAAATTATCTACAAAAATTTAACACTGCTAGCATAATATCTACCCATTATGATGGTGTGGTAGAAGAACCTATGGTTCATTATCAAGTTGTAGGACTAAAAAATATAGACTTTGAGAAACTAAAATATAAGATTGATCTTAATAAGACTCATTCAGTTGAAATTATCCAAGAGCATATGGAATATAAACTTGAAAGAGTATCTAAGACAAATCAAGTACCTAAGGATGCGCTAAATATAGCGATGCTATTAGGATTAGAAAAAGACATAGTGAATATAGCGAAAACATATTATGAGGAGGAGTACAATGGAAAGTAAATTAAATTTAGATTTAAATCTAGTTGCTAAAGCTAGAGAATCATCAAAGAATATAGCTCAAGACACTCAAAAGTTCATAGACAGACATACTACAGTAGCTGTAGAAAGAACTGTATGTAGATTATTAGGTATAGATGG
Source organism: Clostridium sp. UBA5712 (assembly GCF_002419845.1). Classification (NCBI taxonomy): domain Bacteria; kingdom Bacillati; phylum Bacillota; class Clostridia; order Eubacteriales; family Clostridiaceae; genus Clostridium; species Clostridium sp. UBA5712. Next base: position 380,000 of record NZ_DIGW01000015.1, read on the forward strand.
CGTAGATGAATTTGGAGTACCACTACCAAACGTAGTTGTAGAAAACATTAAAGCTGGAAACGGATTATCTGTTGGAGTTGCTGTATTAGTAGGTAATGCTATGGTTAACACTGGATTAACTCCACAAGAAATAGCAGAAAAAGTAGCTAAAAATGAATTAGATTTAACTAAACTACCTATGAAAGATATGTTTGAAATAAAAATGGCAGTTGAAAAAGTTGCTAAAAACATGGTAGCTACAATCAAAGCTAACAGAGGCGAGAGAGAAGCTTACCTTGAAAAATTCGGCGATAAAACAGGTCCATACCTTTATGTTATCGTTGCTACAGGAAATATCTATGAAGATATAATTCAAGCTAAAGCTGCTGCAAAACAAGGTGCAGACGTTATAGCTGTTATTAGAACAACAGGACAAAGCTTACTTGACTACGTTCCATACGGAGTAACAACTGAAGGATTCGGAGGAACTTTTGCAACTCAAGAAAACTTTAGACTTATGAGATCAGCTTTAGATGAAGTTGGAGAAGAATTAGGAAGATACATCAGATTATGTAACTACTGTTCAGGATTATGTATGCCAGAAATAGCTGCTATGGGAGCTATGGAAAGACTTGACGTAATGCTTAACGATGCATTATACGGAATTCTTTTCAGAGATATCAACATGCAAAGAACTATAGTTGACCAATATTTCTCAAGAGTAATCAATGGTTTTGCAGGAGTTATAATCAACACTGGTGAAGATAACTACTTAACAACTGCTGATGCTGTTGAAGAAGCTCACACAGTGCTTGCTTCTCAATTCATCAATGAGCAATTTGCTTTAGTTGCAGGACTTCCAGAAGAACAAATGGGTCTAGGACACGCATTTGAAATAAATCCAAATGTTGAAAATGGATTCCTATATGAGCTTGCTCAAGCACAAATGGCTAGAGAAATATTCCCTAAAGCACCACTAAAATACATGCCTCCAACTAAGTTCATGACTGGAGATATATTCAAGGGTCAAGTACAAGATGCATTATTTAACATGGTTACAATAATGACTAGCCAAAAATTACACTTATTAGGAATGTTAACAGAAGCTATACACACTCCATTTATGAGTGATAGAGCACTATCTATTGATAATGCACAATATATATTCCATACAATGAAAGACCTTGGTTCTGAAATCACTTTCAAAAAAGGTGGAATAATGGAAACAAGAGTTGATGAAGTTCTAGGAAAAGCTGCTGATCTATTATCTGTAATAGAAAAAGAAGGTTTATTCAGTACTTTAGAGCAAGGTAAATTTGCAGGTATTAAGAGACCTCTAAACGGAGGAAAAGGATTAGATGGAGTTGTTGAGAAGGAAGCTAATTACTTCAACCCATTTATAGATTTAATGTTAGGAGGAAACAGATAATGAGTGGTGGATTATATTCAACAGAAGTTAGAGATTACGATACTAATTTAGATCTAACTAAACTTAAACCTTACGGAGATACTATGAACGATGGAAAGGTTCAAGTGAGTCTTACTTTACCAGTTAAAGATGATGAAAGAGGAATAGAAGCTGCTATTCAACTTGCAAAATCAATGGGACTTAAAGATCCAAACGTTGCTCATCACGGATCATTAGATAAAGAGTTTACATTCTATGTAGTATATGGTTCATTAACTCATACTGTTAACTATGAAGAAATTCATGTTCAAACTGTAGAAGTAGATACTATGTCTATGTCAGAAGTTGGAGAATACATTGAAGAGCACATCGGAAGAGATGTAGTTATCATAGGAGCTTCAACAGGAACAGACGCTCACACAGTTGGAATCGATGCTATAATGAACATGAAAGGTTTCGCTGGTCACTATGGTCTTGAAAGATACAAAGGTATCGAAGCTTACAACCTAGGAAGCCAAGTAGAAAACGAAGAGTTCGTTAAGAAAGCTATCGAGCTAAAAGCTGACGTTCTTCTAGTATCTCAAACAGTTACACAAAAGGATGTACACATCCAAAACCTTACTAACCTTGTAGAGTTATTAGAGGCAGAAGGTTTAAGAGATAAAGTTGTATTAATCTGTGGTGGTCCAAGAATAACTCACGAACTTGCTAAAGAATTAGGATACGATGCAGGATTCGGACCAGGAAAATATGCAGATGACGTTGCTAGCTTTGCAGTAACTGAAATAGTTGAAAGAAAGTTAGTTTAATTTAAAAAGTTTAATGTTTAAAAGTCTAGTTTAATGTTTATATATATATTTAGTTTATAGGGATAAAAACTAAAAGGGTTACGTGAAATAAAATTATAGGGTATATAAGTAGAATGAAGAAATTCATTCTACTTTATTTTTTACTCCAAATCTACGATTTGGCTAAGTAAAAAATACTCATTCGAATGAATATGAGAAGGAGTTTCCTCGAGAGCAAAGCGAAAAGTCACGTTAGTGACACCACTCCAAATCTACGATTTGGCTAAGTAAAAATAAGTGAGAATCTAAATCTTTGATTTAGTAGTTCGAACTTACTCCTTAGAACGTATGTGAAAAGGAGTTCCTAAATTGAAAATGAATATGAGAAGGAGTTTCCTTATAAATACAATAACTATTTAACTATGAATCTATTTAAATGTTTTTATACATAGATAGATATATAGTTATATTGTACCCATACAAATAATACAAAATACTAATATTTATCAAATTGTATTGATTTAATATGACGTTTATGGAATAATTGTATTGTAAAGATTAAATGAATAGATACAAAATATACATACAATTTTGTACTATACTGTAGGGGGAATATAAATGAATACAAGATCAGAGTTAAACAAAAACCTAGCAGAAATGCTAAAGGGTGGAGTAATAATGGATGTAGTTAATGCTGAGGAAGCTATAATTGCAGAGAAAGCAGGAGCGGTTGCTGTAATGGCTTTGGAACGTGTGCCTTCTGATATTAGAAAGCAAGGTGGCGTTGCTAGAATGTCAGATCCTAAGATGATAAAAGAAATTCAAGAGGCTGTATCTATTCCAGTAATGGCAAAGGTGAGAATAGGTCATTTTGTAGAGGCACAAATATTAGAAGCCATTAAGATTGATTATATAGATGAAAGTGAAGTATTAACTCCAGCGGATGATTTATTTCACATAGATAAAAAAGGATTTAATGTACCTTTTGTATGTGGAGCTAGAAACCTAGGAGAAGCACTAAGAAGAATAGGTGAGGGAGCTTCCATGATAAGAACTAAAGGAGAAGCTGGTACTGGAGATGTTGTAGAAGCTGTAAGACATATGAGAACTATGATGAGTGAAATAAGAAAAGTACAAAACACACCGAAGGAAGAGCTTATGACTATAGCTAAAGAAATGGGTGCACCATATGACTTAATAGTTTATGTTCACAACCATGGAAGACTACCAGTAGTTAACTTTGCTGCCGGTGGAGTAGCTACCCCAGCTGATGCAGCTTTAATGATGCAACTTGGAAGTGATGGAGTTTTCGTTGGTTCTGGTATATTTAAATCAGCAGACCCAGAAAAAAGAGCTAAAGCTATAGTTCATGCTGTAGCAAACTATAATAATCCTGAAATCTTATCACAAGTTTCTGAGGATTTAGGAGAACCTATGGACAGTATAAATACTAAGGATATACCAGATGGCAAATTATATGCATCAAGAGGATGGTAGTACCATGATAACTATAGGTGTACTAGATTTACAAGGAGCTGTAAAAGAACATGTAGATAAGATTAATAATATAAGTGGAGCCACAGCCTTAAGAGTGAAGAATGTGAAGGACCTAGAGGATATAGATGGCCTTATAATTCCAGGAGGAGAAAGTACTACCATAGGAAAACTATTAAGGGATTTTCAGATGCTATCTCCACTAAAAAGCAAAATTGAAAGTGGGATGCCAGTATGGGGAACCTGTGCAGGTATGATAATTCTCGCTAAATCCATCCTAGGAAGTGATTACAACCATTTAGGTGTTATGGGTATAGAGGTAAGAAGAAATGCCTATGGCTCTCAATTAGACAGCTTTATAACAGATGAAATAGTGGAAGTTGTCAGTGAAGAAAAAATACCTCTAGTATTTATAAGAGCTCCTTACGTTGAAAAAGTGCATGAAGGGGTAAAGGTGCTATGTAAACTAGATGAAAAAATAATAGCATGCAGAGAAAACAATATGCTAGCAACATCATTTCATCCAGAGTTAACAAAGGACTTATCAATGCATAAGTATTTTTACAACATGTGCAAAGATAGATTAAAATAAATAATGAGCTTTTGCAAAATAAATCATTAATCTTATATAAAATGCTGAGGATGTACTTTAATAATATAAGTGCATCCTCAGCATTTATTTAGTTTAATTTATTTTGAAGAAGTTCCTAAGCTAGTTCTTCCCATTGATCATATAGGCTTTGAAGTTCTTCTTCAGTTTTTTGTATTTCTTTATTTATTTCTATGCTTTTTTCAGGGTTTGAATAGACTTCTTCAAGGCATAGCTGCCCTTGAAGCCCTTCAAGAGATTCCTCAGTAGCTGCTATTTTATTTTCAATGTTTTTAAGAATATTAGCTTTTTCTTTTTCAGCTTTTTCAGCTTCACGTTTTTTCTTTTTATCTAGCTTTAACTGAGTCTTAGTAATCCCTGAACCTTCCTCTATATCCTCAAACCTTAACGGGTTTTTCTTTTTCTCTACGTAATAGGAATAGTTGCCTAAGTATTCCTTCACTCCATCTTCATTAAGTTCAAAGATTTTGTTTATAATTTTATTTAAGAAGTATCTATCGTGGGATATGAGAATTATTGTGCCATCATAGTTTAAGATTGCATCTTCTAAGGCCTCACGAGAGACAATATCTAAGTGGTTTGTAGGTTCATCTAGAAGAAGAAAATTAGCTTTAGAAAGCATTAGTTTTAGTAAATTAATTCTACATTTCTCTCCACCACTAAGGGTAGATATGGACTTAAATACGTCATCCCCTGTAAATAAGAAGGCTGCAAGAGCCGATCGTATCTCAGTGGTAGTCATATGAGGAAAATCATCCCATACCTCATCTAAAATAGTTTTATTAAAGTTTAAATTAGATTGCTCTTGATCGTAATATCCAACAAATACGTTTTTACCTAATACCTTAATCCCATTATCTGAAGGTATTTTATCCATGATTATTCTAAATAAAGTAGTTTTACCACGACCGTTTTCACCTATAAGAGCAATTTTTTCTTCACGTTTAATATCCATATTTAAACCTTCAAATAGAAGTTTTTCACCAAAACTTTTACTTAAATTTTCTACATAAAGAACATCATTACCACTTTTAATTTGTGTTTCAAACTTTATTTTTGAAGCCTTTGCATCTTTGATAGGTGCTTCTATTCTTTCTATCTTATCTAAGGCCTTTTGGCGACTTTCAGCAGCTCTTATACTTTTCTCACGATTAAAGGACTTATACTTAGTTATGATTTCTTCTTGTCTTTTAATCTCTGCTTGTTGAAGGTCGTAAGCCTTCTGCATCACTTCTTTATTTTTCTCTTTAAGGTCGATAAAGGCTGTATAATTTCCGTTATAGCACTGTGCAGTTCCACCTATTAGTTCTATAGTTTTATTGGTGATAGCATCTAAGAAGAATCTATCGTGGGAAATTACTATAATTGTGCCTTTAATCTCTTTAAGGTAGTTCTCTAACCATTCTATTGCATCAAGGTCAAGATGGTTTGTAGGTTCGTCTAGAAGCAAAATTTCAGGTTTTCTAAGAAGGAGCTTACATAAAGCAACTCTAGTCTTTTGACCACCGCTTAATATAGATATGGATTTATCAAAATCAACTTCTGTAAAGCCTAGGCCTTTAAGTACACGACTAATTTCACCTTTATAAGTGTATCCACCACGATTTTCGTAAACCTCTGTTAAAGTAGTATAATCACGTATAATCTTATTGTGATAATCTTCTTTAGCAGCATCATAAGGTTCCTTCATCTTCTCTTCTAAATTGTGTAATCTTTCCTCCATATCTATCAGTGACTTAAACACAGAAAGAAGTTCAGTATATATGGTTTTATCTGAATCTAGAGAAAGGTTTTGAGAAAGATATCCAAGTTCCTTTGATTTATCTATATATAGCTCACCACTATCATATTCCATTTGGTTGGTTAAAATTTTAAATAGGGTTGATTTACCTGCACCATTAGCACCTATTAATCCTATTTTTTCACCTTCATTTATGTTGAAGGTGATATCTTTTAAAATCATATCTATTCCGAAGTATTTACTTATATTTTTACAACTTAAAACTATCATTTATTTCACCGTCCTACTAGCATTTTAACATGAAAGTTAGAAATTTAAAATAATTTGTATAGTACAGTGGAGGAATGGGTATTGTGAGTAATAGGAAACATTGTTATATATAATACAAAGAAAAGTAAAATTGGCATAAAAATTAAGTTTATGAGATCTTATATATTATTTATGATAAAAAGTTAAAAAAATTTATAATTTATATATACAATAAAGTATTTTAAATGTACAATATAGCATTATAGTTTATTTATTAAAAAATATATAACAAATCAATGGTAATATAGTATAATATCTATATGAATAAAACCTACGTTGAATATGAGATCAGAATAGTTATTTTAAATAATATTTAATAGAGAATTATAGTATGAAAAAGCATGAAAATAAAAGGCAGAAAGAATAAATAAGAAATATATAAAGAATATAAATAAGGAGTTGATAAGAGGTGGAGAAGAAAAGAAGCATTTCTATGGCTGTAATAAAAAGGCTACCTAAATACTACAGATATTTGCGCGAATTAGATAAAAATGAAGTTGATAGAATATCCTCTAAAGAACTAAGTGAAAGAATTGGGTTTACAGCTTCACAAATAAGACAGGATTTAAATTGTTTTGGAGATTTTGGTCAACAAGGGTATGGATATAATGTTAAAGAATTATTATATCAAATCTCTGTTATATTAGGCCTTAATAAAGAGTATAACACTGTAATAATTGGAGCTGGAAATATAGGTCAAGCAATTGCCAATTATACAACCTTTGATAAGATGGCATTTAATCTTAAAGGTATTTTTGATGTAAATGTAAAACTTATTGGACTTAAAATAAGAGATATTGAAATTAGAGATATGGATGAGTTAGATGGTTTCTTACAGAGAGAAAAGATTAACATAGCTATAATTTGTGTTCCTAAAAATAGAGCTCAAGGGGTAGCAGATGTGGTAACAAAGAATGGCGTAAAGGGAATATGGAATTTTGCACCTATAGATCTAAAGGTTAGCGAAGATGTTATTGTAGAGAATGTACATCTTAATGAAAGTTTAATGACTTTAAGTTACTTATTAAATGAGCGTGAAAAAGAAGAAGAATTCCTATAATACTAATAATACTAAAAAAAGACAATACGAATTTCTTAAAATTTGTATTGTCAGGAATTTTTTGAATTTAATTATATGAATTAAGTAAAAAGATTCATTAAAAAACATAAATAAAATATAAATTAGGTTGAAAAAGAATTATAAACAGTCTATAATAGTGATTAAGGTATTAGAACCTTAATCACTATTTTTGTTAAATTAATAACGATTTATGGCGGCTAACACCTGAAAAATTGCATGGGGGATTTTGAACATGGATTATAAGAACATAGTCTTGGAAAAAGAAGGAAATGTGGCTTTAGTTAAACTAAACAGACCTAAAGCATTAAATGCTTTAAACACAGAAACTTTAAAAGAAATTGATTGTGTTATCCAAGAAATTTCTGGGGATAAAGAAATTTATGCAGTTATTCTTACAGGAGAAGGTAAAGCTTTCGTTGCTGGAGCTGATATTTCAGAAATGAAAGAAATGAATGCTATAGAAGGTAAAGAATTTGGTATTCTTGGGAATGGGGTTTTTAGAAAAATTGAAAAACTTGAAAAACCTGTTATAGCTGCAGTTAATGGTTTTGCATTAGGTGGTGGATGTGAACTTGCAATGGCTTGCGATATTAGAATTGCATCAGTTAAAGCTAAGTTTGCACAACCAGAAGCAGGGCTTGGAATAACTCCTGGGTTTGGCGGAACTCAAAGGTTATCAAGACTTGTAGGTGAAGGAATTGCAAAAGAATTAATTTACACTTGTGACATGATCAATGCTGAAGAAGCTTTAAGAATTGGATTAGTAAACAAGGTAGTAGAACCAGAGACACTTTTAGATGAAGCAAAAGCTATGGCTAATAAAATAGCTAAGAATGCTCCTATAGCTATAAGCCAATGTAAAGCGGCTATCAATAGAGGCTTGCAAATGGATATTGATAGTGCAGTATTATATGAAGCTGAAGCATTTGGAATGTGTTTTGCTACTGAAGACCAAAAAGAAGGTATGACAGCTTTTGTTGAAAAGAGAGACAAGAATTTTAAGAATAGATAATCGAAATAGATAATCGTATAAGTAGGAGGTATTATAATGAATTTTTCATTAACTAAGGAACAAGAACTTGTAAAGCAAATGGTAAGGGAGTTTGCTATTAATGAAGTAAAACCTATAGCAGCTGAAATAGATGTTACAGAAAGATTCCCAATGGAAAACGTAGAGCAAATGGCTAGATACAACATGTTAGGAATTCCATTCCCAACTGAATTCGGTGGAGCAGGTGGAAACAACGTATCTTATGCTATGACTGTAGAAGAACTTTCTAAAGTTTGCGGAACTACAGGAGTTATAGTTTCTGCACACACTTCTTTATGTGGAGCACCAATATACCAATTTGGTACTCAAGAGCAAAAAGAAAAATATTTAACACCACTTGCAAAGGGTGAAAAACTAGGTGCATTTGGTCTTACTGAGCCAAACGCAGGTACTGATGCTGCTGGACAACAAACAACAGCTGTACTTGAAGGAGATCACTACGTATTAAACGGTTCAAAAATATTCATAACTAACGGTGGAGTTGCTGATATCTTCGTAGTATTTGCAATGACTGATAAATCAAAAGGAACTAGAGGAATATCTGCTTTCATAGTTGAAAAGGATTTCCCTGGATTCTCAATAGGAAAAGTTGAAGAGAAGTTAGGAATAAGAGCATCATCTACTACTGAATTAGTATTTGAAAACTGCATAGTTCCAAAAGAAAACTTACTTGGAAAAGAAGGAAAAGGATTTGCTGTTGCAATGCAAACTCTTGATGGAGGAAGAATTGGTATAGCAGCTCAAGCTTTAGGACTAGCTCAAGGAGCTTTAGATGAAGCTGTTGCTTACATGAAAGAAAGAAAACAATTCGGAAAATCAATAGCAGCATTCCAAGGACTTCAATGGATGGTTGCTGATATGGATGTTCAAATAGAAGCTGCTAGACTTTTAGTATACAAAGCTGCATACAAAAAAGATATGGGTATGCCATACTCAGTAGAAGCTGCTAGAGCTAAATTATATGCTTCAGAAGTAGCTATGGATGTTACAACTAAGGCTGTTCAATTATTTGGTGGATATGGATACACTAAAGAATATCCAGTTGAAAGAATGATGAGAGATGCTAAGATAACTGAAATCTACGAAGGAACTTCTCAAGTTCAAAGAATGGTTATCGCAGGAAGCATATTGAAATAGGAGGTAGTGAAAGATGAAAATAGTTGTTTGTGTAAAACAAGTACCAGATACAAATGAAGTTAAAATAGATCCAAAAACAGGAACTCTTATAAGAGATGGTGTTCCTTCAATAATAAACCCAGATGACAAAAACGCTTTAGAAGGAGCTTTACAATTAAAAGATACTTATGGTGGACACGTAACTGTTATAACAATGGGACCTCCACAAGCAAAAGTAGCTTTAGAAGAAGCATTAGCAATGGGAGCAGACGAAGCTATACTAGTTACAGATAGAGCTTTCGCTGGAGCTGATACATTAGCTACATCTCACGCTTTAGCTGCAGCTATTAAAAACTTAGATTATGATATAATATTCGCTGGAAGACAAGCGATTGATGGAGATACTGCACAAGTTGGACCAGAAATTGCTGAACACTTAGGAATGCCTCAAATAACTTATGTTGAAGCAGTTAGCCAAGAAAAAGAAGGCGTATTAAACGTAAGAAGAGCTTGGGAAGATGGATATGAAAATATCAGAGTTAACACTCCAGTTCTATTAACTGCAATCGAAACTTTAAACGTGCCAAGATATATGAACATTAAAAACATATTCGCAATGGCTAAAGAAAAAGAAGTTAAAGTATGGACTGTAGCAGACATTAACGTTGATGTTAACCTACTTGGTCTTAAAGGATCACCTACAAAGGTTAAAAAATCAATGACTAAAGAAGCTAAAGGACAAGGTGAAATATTTGAAGTATCACCAAAAGAAGCAGCTTCAATTGCGCTTTCAAAACTAAAAGAAAAACACTTCATCTAAGATATAGTTAAGGAGGAAATTACCATGAATATAGCAGATTATAAAGGTGTATGGGTCTTTGCAGAGCAAAGAGACGGAGAATTACAAAAGGTTGCTTTAGAATTATTAGGAAAAGGAAGAGAAATAGCTGACAAGTTAGGAGTAGAACTTACAGCATTATTACTTGGACATAAAAATATAGAAGAAATGACTAAAGAATTAGGAGCTTTTGGAGCAGATAAAGTATTAGTATGCGACAATGAGTTACTAACTCACTATTCAACTGATGGATATACAAAAGTTATAAACGAAGTTGTAAATGCTAAAAAACCAGAAATCCTATTCATTGGAGCTAGCTTCATTGGAAGAGATTTAGGACCAAGAGTTGCAGGAAGACTTTCAACAGGTCTTACAGCTGACTGTACATCTCTAGATGTAGATGCAGAAACTAACAACTTATTAATGACAAGACCAGCTTTCGGTGGAAACCTAATGGCTACAATCGTTTGTGGAGATCATAGACCACAAATGTCTACAGTAAGACCTGGAGTTTTCGAAAAGTTAGCTAAAGATGAAAACAGAACTTTCCAAGTTGAAAAATTTGACGTTCAATTATCAGCTTCTGATATAAGAACAGAAACTATAGAAGTTGTTAAATCAGTAAAAGAAATGGTAGACATTACTGAAGCTGATATCGTAGTTTCAGGAGGAAGAGGAGTTGGCTGTAAAGAAAACTTCGCTTTACTTCAAGAACTTGCAGACGTAATGGGAGGAACTTTAGCTGGATCAAGAGCAGCTGTTGATAATGGCTGGGTAGAAAAAGCAGTTCAAGTAGGACAAACAGGAAAAACTGTAAGACCTACTATATATATAGCTTGCGGAATCTCTGGAGCAATCCAACACTTAGCTGGAATGCAAGATTCTAACTACATCATAGCTATTAACAAAGATTCAGATGCTCCAATCATGAAAGCTGCTGACGTAGCTTTAGTAGGAGACTTTGCTAAAGTTATTCCAGAAATGATAGCTCAATATAAAGAGATGAACAAATAGTAAATTTATAAGACTTTAGATTAATTGAATTTTATAGTACACTAATTAACATAAGATGAGGGGATATACGGAGATGTATATACCCCTCATTTGTTAAATATTGAATAAAAGTCTAATTTCGTTGAAAATTGTATACATATATTTATATTTATTGAGTTATTTTTGATAAATATAAATATAAATATATAAAAATGTGGTAATATAGATTTGTAATAGTCTATAATCCATAATACAAAATTATGTTAGGAGTGTTTAATATGAAAAAGATATGTGTTTTAGGCGCAGGTACAATGGGATCAGGAATAGCTCAAGCTTTTGCCGCTAAAGGATATGAGGTAATAGTTAGAGATATAAAGGATGAATTCGTACAAAAAGGTCTTGGAATGATAGAAAAAAATATTAAAAAACTTGCTACAAAAGGTAAAATAACAGAAGAACAAGCAGAAGAAATTTTATCAAGAGTTAGTGGAACTACAGAATTAAGCTTATTAGATGATGTAGATTTAATAATAGAAGCTGCAGTAGAAAACATGGAAATCAAAAAACAAATATTTAAAGAATTAGATGAAATCTGTAAACCAGAAGCAATCCTGGCTACAAATACATCTTCACTTTCTATAACTGAAATTGCTACTGCTACAAAGAGAGTTGATAAAGTTATAGGACTACACTTCTTTAACCCAGCTCCAGTTATGAAACTTGTAGAAATCATAAAAGGAATGGGAACATCACAAGAAACATATGATGCAATGCATGAATTAGTTATTAACATATCTAAGGAGCCAGTTCAAGTAGAAGAAGCTCCAGGATTTGTAGTAAACAGAATTTTAGTACCTATGATAAATGAAGCTGTTTGCATCTATGCAGAAGGTATTGCAAGTGCTGCAGATATAGATAAAGCTATGATGCTTGGAGCAAATCATCCAATGGGACCTCTTGCTTTAGGTGACTTAATTGGACTAGATGTTTGCTTAGCAATCATGGATGTATTATATAAAGAAACTGGAGATTCAAAATACAGAGCACACAGCCTACTTAGAAAATTCGTTAGAGCTGGACAATTAGGAAGAAAAACTGGAAAAGGATTCTTCGATTATAGTAAATAATAATATCATAAGAATATTATAACAAAAGAGTAAAGAATAATTTATCTTTACTCTTTTCTTTATGTGAAAATAAATTAAATATAATTAAAAAAATAAAAGATAGATAAAATTATAACAATGCATTTTATAATTTATTGTAGATTTTTAAAAATAAAAGGAGTATAGTTTAAATGGAATCACCAGAAGTTTGGAAGAATAACTGGAATTCAAGAGGATGTTTATAAAAAATGGATTTATTTGCTTGAAAATTTATAATATTTAATTTACTATATGGTTGACTATAATTAAATAAAATTATAAAATATAATTGTAACCGACACAATGTATATTCATGTAAAGGATTTAAGTCGTATTATTTAAGGATATATGGAGATTTAAGTTAGTTTATTGGACAAGTGTAATGTGGTAAAGAATCCTATCATTATTGCGCTGTTTATTTTTGCGTTTGTAACCACTATGTTAAATAAATATCTAATGTTCATATATAAATTTCAATGAAAATAGTATAATATTATATTTGGCAAAGGGTATGAATTAAAATGGTGAAATATTAAATTCATATAAAAACAAAATATGTTTAAAATACGGAGGAAAGTACTATGTATAAAATTGTTGAAAAGAAAATTTTGGCACCTTCAATATTTATGATGAAGATTTTAGCTCCAAGAGTAGCTAAATCAGCTCGTCCAGGTCAATTCATTATAATAAGAATGGATGAAAAGGGTGAGAGAGTACCTTTAACAGTATGTGACACAGATGTAGAAAATGGAACAGTATCAATAGTTGTACAAACAATTGGTTGTACTACAAAAGCTATGGAACAATATGAAGAAGGGGATTCTTTCTTTGACTTTGTTGGACCTTTAGGGATGCCTTCTGAGCTTTTAGAAGAAGACAAAGATAAGCTAAAAAATGAAAAAATAATGTTTATATCAGGTGGAGTTGGAGCTGCACCAGTATATCCTCAAGTAAAATGGTTACATGAAAATGGAATTAAAGCTGACGTAATCATGGGATTTAAAAATAAAGAAATGGTTATTTTAGAAGAAGATATGAAAAATGTTGCAGACAATGTTTATGTAGCAACTGATGATGGTAGCTATGGATTTAAAGGAATGGTTACTAATAGATTAAAATCTTTGGTTGAAGAAGGCAATAAATACGATACAGTAATTGCTATAGGACCAATGATAATGATGAAATTTGTATGTAAATTAACAGAAGAATTAGGTATAAAAACAATAGTTAGTATGAACCCAATCATGGTTGATGGAACAGGTATGTGTGGTGCTTGTAGAATAACTGTTGATGGAGAAACTAAATTTGCTTGTGTTGATGGACCAGAATTTGATGGACATAAAGTAAACTTCGATGAAGCATTAAAAAGAACAACTATGTATAAGACAGAAGAAATACAAAAGGATTCTATACAAAAAGGATGCAAAGTAGGAGGAAATAACTAATGGATAGAATGAAAAGAACTCCAATACAAGAACAAGATCCAAAGGTAAGAGCAACTAACTTTCAAGAAGTTTGTCTTGGTTACACTGAAGAAGAAGCAGTTCAAGAAGCTTCTAGATGTCTAAATTGTAAAAACAAACCATGTGTATCTAAATGTCCAGTTGCAATAGATATACCAGAGTTTATTCATCATGTAAAAGAAAAAGAATTTGCACAAGCTGCAAAGGCTTTAGATAAATATACAGCACTTCCAGCAGTATGTGGAAGAGTTTGTCCTCAAGAATTACAATGTGAAAGCAAATGTGTTCTTGGAATAAAAGGTGAGGCAGTAGCTATAGGTAAATTAGAAAGATTTGTAGCAGATTGGTCAAGAAATAACAATGTGGATTTGACTAAAGAGATTGAAAAGAAAAATAAAAAAGTTGCTGTAATTGGTTCAGGCCCATCAGGAATAACTTGCGCTGGGGAGCTTGCTAAAATGGGTTACGACGTAACTGTCTTTGAAGCTTTACATGAGCCAGGTGGAGTTTTACTTTATGGAATTCCTGAGTTTAGATTACCAAAGGATACCGTTGTTAAACATGAAGTAAACAACCTAAGAAAATTAGGAGTTAAAATAGAAACAAATGTAGTTGTTGGTAGAACAGTTACAATAGATGAATTAATGAATGATGAGAAATTTGAAGCTGTATTTATAGGATCAGGAGCAGGACTTCCTAAGTTTATGGGAATTCCAGGAGAAAACTTAAATGGAGTATTCTCAGCAAATGAATTCTTAACTAGAAATAACTTAATGAAAGCATTTAAAGATGAGTATGCTACTCCAATTAAATCTGGTAAATGCGTTGCAGTAGTTGGTGGCGGTAACGTTGCTATGGACGCTGCTAGAACAGCTTTAAGACTAGGTTCAGAAACACATATAGTTTATAGAAGAAGTGAAGCTGAACTTCCAGCTAGAGTAGAAGAAGTACATCACGCTAAAGAAGAAGGAGTTATCCTTGATTTATTAGTTAATCCTACAGAAATCCTTGGGGATGAAAATGGTTGGGTTAAAGGAATGAAATGTGTAAGAATGGAACTTGGAGAGCCAGATGCATCTGGAAGAAGAAGACCACAAGTAATAGAAGGTTCTGAGTTTACATTAGACTGTGACACTGTTATCATGTCACTAGGAACTTCACCAAACCCATTAATTCCAGCTACAACTAAAGGCTTAGAAACTAATAAATATAAATGCATAGTTGCAGAGGAAGAAACAGGACTTACTTCAAAAGAAAAAGTATATGCTGGTGGAGATGCTGTAACAGGTGCAGCTACAGTTATACTTGCTATGGAAGCTGGTAAAAAAGCTGCTAAAGCTATTGATGAGCAATTAAGTAAGTAATTTTAAAAGCAGAATTAATAAAATCAAGCCATATTTTAAAGTTATGTGAAATTCTTTAAAATATGGCTTTTTTATATGATAAATATAGTATAATGAAACTGAAAACTAGTAGATTTCTAATATATTTAAAGAAATTTTTGGAGTCATAGATTTATGACTAAAAATATAATAAACAGAGTTCTTAGCTTCTGTGAAGATTAGGACTAATTAATAGGAAAGTAGGGTGTATAAATATGTTATTAGATGTAGTAAAAAAATATTATGGAGAAGAATATGATTTAAACTGTGCAGAGACTATGCTATATGCTGCTAATGAAGAATATGGTTTAAACTTAAGTAAAGAAACTTTTAAAACCATGGCTGCTTTCGGTGGGGGAATGGGTGTAGAATCCACTTGTGGAGTTATCACAGGAGCAATTTCTGCTTTAGGTATTTTATTTACAAAGGAAAGAGCCCATGAAAGTGATTATGTAAAAACCCTTACTCAAGAATTCATTGAAAACTTTAATAAAGAATGTAATTCACTAAATTGTGATAAATTAAAGGAATTATATAGAAATGATGAAATAAGATGTCTTAATATAGTAGAAAAAGGTGCAGTTATATTAGACAACATAGTAACAAGAGAGAGAAATAAACAGTAATTGAGAATAATTTTAAAACTTAGTGCTGAGAATATCCTTAGCACTATTTTTAAACTAGCATCCCATAAGTGTTATTTAAAGGAGGTTGATATGGATGGACTTTAAAGAAGTTATTGAAGAAAGTGGAAAAGTTATATTAAAGGATGTAAAGAATTTTGAACTTCCCCATATTTTCGATTGTGGACAATGTTTTAGATGGAACAGACAAGATAATAATAATTATATAGGTGTAGCCTTTGGAAGAGTTATTGAAATTGAGAAAAGGGATAATGATGTAATTATATATAACACGGATTTAAAGGATTTTAATGACATATGGCTAAATTACTTTGATCTAGAAAGGGACTATTCAGCTATAAAAGAAGAATTTGAGAAGGATGAACTTTTAAAAAAAGCAGTAGAATTTGGTGTAGGAATAAGAATACTACAGCAAGACCCCTTTGAAATGCTAATATCTTTTATTATATCTGCAAATAATAGAATCCCTATGATAAAAAGAGCTATAGAGAATATAAGTAAAGCATTTGGCAAATCTATAAAGTACAAGGGAAATACATATTATGCTTTTCCAACCTTAGAGGAGTTTAGAAGAGCTACAGTAGAAGATATAGAAGCTTTAGGGGTTGGATTTAGGGCTAAGTATATATATAAGGCACTAGAAGATTTGAGTAGTGGTACCTACGATTTAAATGCAATAAAACAAAGTGATGATGATGGATGTCATGAGGGTCTTAAAAATTTTAATGGAGTAGGGCCTAAGGTAGCTGATTGCATAATGCTATTTTCTATGGGGAAATACTCAGCATTTCCAGTGGATGTATGGGTAAAAAGAGCAATGCAATTCTTTTATGTGGCACCAGATGTATCATTGCCTAAAATAAGGCAGTTTGCAAGAGAGAAGTTTGGTAGTTTATCTGGATTTGCACAACAATACTTATTTTATTATGCAAGAGAAAACAATATAAAAATAGATTAAGTTAGAAATATGTTGATATATAGAACATAAACTAAGGGTATACAAGGTGGGAAAGGTATGGAGAATAAAAATAAGATAAAAAAGTATGTAATAAATGGAGTAATATGGACTATAGTTATAGTAGTATTATTAATAGCATATTGGGAATTTTCCAAGAAATTCACTGTATTCAGAGATCCTGAAGAATTAAAAAAATTAATACTATCCTTTGGTAGTTATAGTATAATTGCCTTTATAGTGCTACAAATGATACAAGTAATAATATTCTTTATACCAGGAGAAGTAGTTCAAGTAGCAGGGGGATATATATTCGGACCTTTAGTAGGAGGAATTGCCTCTGCAGTAGGTATAATTCTTGGAAGTATAGTTGCTTATTTTATAGCTAAATTATTTGGGAAAAAGTATATAAATAAGCTTATTGAAAAAAATAATTTAACTAAGATAAAGAGGATATTAGATGCTGGAAGTAATAATATAGTTATCTTTGTAATATACTTTATACCTGGAATACCTAAAGATATATTAGTTTATGTAGCTGGTATATCCAATGTAACTCTAAGGGATTTTATATTATATTCTTCTGCTGGTAGATTACCATGGATAATCACATCTGCCATGTTTGGCCACGGTATACATAGAGGGGACTATGTGTCTATGATAATTATAGGAGTAATATCAGGAGTCTTATTTTTAGTTGGAATACTTAAAGGACATAGCATTATAGACTTTTTCCATAGAGCGTTAAAGCATAAAGGTAAAAATAAGAGAAAATAAGAGAAAATATTACCATGAGTGAGATATTTTAATATATTCGCTTATTTTACCAGGTTCTATTAAAATAAAAGATTTGCTTATAAAATAATAATTATATATTATTATATTGTAGTTAGCACTCAATAGTCGTGAGTGCTAATAAATAAAGATAAATAAAAAAATTATATAAATAATTAACAATAGGAGGGTTTTTTATGAATATCAGACCATTAGGCGACAGAGTTGTAATCAAAAGATTAGAATCTGAGGAAATAACTAAAGGAGGAATAGTTCTAGCAGGTACTGCAAAAGAAAAACCACAAGAGGCAGAAGTCGTTGCAGTAGGTCCAGGAACTTATTCTCATGGAAGAGAAATTAAGATGGAAGTGAAAATAGGAGATAAGATATTATTTTCTAAATTTGCAGGCACAGAAGTTAAATTACAAGGACAAGAATATATTATATTAAAGCAAGAAGATATATTAGCAATATTAGAATAAGTAATATATCTTAATAAGTGTAAAGAAAAATAATTTTAATGATAAGCTAAGAAATTCACATATCATAGGAGGTAAATGAATATGGCTAAAAGTATTTTATTCGGAGAAGAATCAAGAAGAGCTATGCAAAGAGGTGTAGACGTACTTGCAGATACAGTTAAGGTAACTTTAGGACCAAAGGGAAGAAACGTTATATTAGATAAAAAATTTGGTTCACCACTTATAACAAATGATGGTGTTACAATAGCTAGAGAAATAGAACTTGAAGATGCATATGAGAATATGGGAGCACAACTTGTAAAAGAAGTTGCAAACAAAACAAACGATGTAGCTGGAGATGGAACTACAACTGCTACAGTACTTGCTCAAGCTATCATAAGAGAAGGACTTAAGAATGTAACAGCTGGTTCAAACCCAATGTTACTTAGAAATGGTATAAGAATGGCTGTAGATACAGCAGTTGAAGAAATAAAAAAATACTCTAGACAAGTAGATGGAAAAGAAGACATAGCAAGAGTTGCAGCTATATCAGCAGCAGACGAGGAAGTTGGAGCTCTAATAGCTACAGCAATGGATAAAGTAGGTAACGAAGGTGTTATAGCTGTAGAAGAGTCTAAAACAATGGGAACTGAACTTGATGTTGTTGAAGGTATGCAATTTGATAGAGGATATTTAAGTGCATATATGGTAACTGACACAGATAAGATGGAATCTGTACTTGATAATCCATACATTTTAATAACTGATAAGAAAATATCTAACATCCAAGAATTACTTCCAATTCTTGAGCAAATAGTACAACAAGGTAAAAAACTTTTAATAATTGCTGAAGATGTTGAAGGTGAAGCAATAGCTACTTTAGTAGTTAATAAATTAAGAGGAACATTTACATGTGTTGCTGTTAAAGCTCCAGGCTTTGGTGATAGAAGAAAAGAAATGCTTGAAGATATAGCAATACTTACAGGTGGTACAGTAATTTCAGAAGAATTAGGACATGACATTAAAGATGCAACTATTGAAATGTTAGGAAGAGCTGATAGTGTTAAAGTTACTAAAGAAAACACTGTTATCGTAAATGGAAAAGGTGCAAAAGAAAATATAGCATCTAGAGTAAATCAAATTAAGAAACAAATGGAAGATACAACTTCTGAATTTGATAAAGAAAAATTAAATGAAAGACTTGCAAAACTTGCTGGTGGAGTTGCAGTAATCAAAGTTGGTGCTGCTACTGAAACTGAATTAAAAGAAAAGAAATTAAGAATTGAAGATGCTCTTGCTGCTACAAAAGCTGCAGTTGAAGAAGGTATCGTTGCAGGTGGTGGAACTGTTTATATTAATGCAATAGAAGCAGTTGCTAAACTAACTTCAGAGGTTTCAGAAATCCAAGTAGGTATTAACATTGTAAGAAGAGCTCTTGAAGAGCCATTAAGACAAATAGCTACAAATGCTGGTGCAGAAGCTTCAGTAGTAGTTGAAAGAGTTAGAAATTCAGCTACAGAAATAGGCTATGATGCATTAAATGCTGAATATGTAGATATGATTAAAGCTGGAATAGTTGACCCAACTAAGGTTACAAGAAGCGCACTTCAAAATGCTGCATCTGTAGCATCAACATTCTTAACAACAGAAGCTGCTGTTGTTGATATTCCAGAAAAGAACCCAGTTCCAATGCCAGGTGCACCAGGAATGGGAATGGACGGAATGTACTAAAATTAAATATTAAATAGAATTAAGACTTTCATGAAGTTTTCATGGAAGTCTTTTTTTACATCCATAATTAATGTTCACATAAATTCTCTCCAAATTTTATCAATTTAATTATCTACAAAGTCTATAAAAACCTTTAAAACAGTGGATTTTAAGGAGAGATGTAATAAAATAACACATAACAAGGAAAGTATATAGAAATATAATACATAATATAGTATAATATGTTTAACATTTATAAATTTATACAACAATAAAACAAATTTATACAACAATAAAACAAATTTATATAAATGTAAAATAAATTTGTATAAAAAGAAAGTAAGTTTAGATACAATGATGCAACTTTTTTATTTGGGTACCTTGAAAGTTGTTGAGTTAATGGTACAACCGGCTAAATTATAAATTTAGTCGGTTTTTTTGCGTGTATTTTATATACACATATGTAAAAATATAGTATAATGATTTTTAAATAGAAATAAATGTAAAAGGATAATAAATTATGGGTTTTATAGTATTTTTATATGGAGTAGTAATAGGAAGTTTTTTAAATGTATGTATTTATAGAATACCTAACAATCAGTCATTAATTAGTCCACCTTCCCATTGTGGAAATTGTGATACTAGATTAAAATGGAAGGATTTAATACCAATAGTAAGTTATCTATGGCTTAAGGGTAAATGTAGATATTGTGAGTCTAAGATTTCTATGAGGTACCCATTAGTAGAAGGACTTACAGGGATTTTATTAGTAGGAATATATCTAAGATATGGCATAGGGGTAAGCTTTTTTAAGTATTCCCTTTTAACTCTATTTTTAATAGTCATAGCCCTTATTGATTATGATACTACAGATGTGTATTCTAGTGTAGTTTATAGTGGAATGGCAGTGGGTATAACCTTTATCCTTATAGAAACTGTAGCATATTCCCATAGTATAACTAACTATATTATTGGGGGATTAATAGGCCTAGGGGTTATTGGTTTAATATATGTTTTAACTGGTGGCATGGGTGTTGGAGATATTGAAATAGCAGTATTATGTGGATTATTTCTAGGATGGAAATTAGAGATATACTTTTTACTCATATCCTTCATTATAGGAGGAACAATTGCAGTTATGTTAATTGCATCAAAAAAGAAATCAAAGGATGAGTATATTCCTTTAGGACCTAGCTTGGCTATGGGAGCATATATAGTTTTAATCATTGGAGAACAATACATTTTAAACTTCATTTAATATAAGGAGTTTTAAGAAATAAAAAGAAGTATAAAACTTTTAGATAAGGACAAATAAATTAATTGTAAAGGTGAGGTGGAGAGAAATGGCAAGGAATACTGTCAGACTAGGTGACTTGCTAGTAAAGGCAAATAAAATTACCAGGTCACAATTATCAGAAGCCTTAGAGATTCAAAAGGTAAAGAGAAAGAAACTGGGAGAATTATTAATTGATGAAGGTATAGTAACAGAGGATATTATTATAGAGGTACTTCAAGAACAGTTAGGTATTGAAAGAGTAACCTTAAGTAATATAGATGTAGATTCTAAGGCTGTTAAATTAGTTAACGAAGGTTTATGTAGAAAATATGAATTATTCCCTTTTTATACTGCTGATGGAGTAATAAAGATAGCTGTATCAGATCCTTTAAATATATTTGCCATGGATGATGTAGCTATAACTACGGGACTAAGGGTGGAGCCTTATATATCCACAAAGGATGACATCCATAAGGCTACGGAAAAGTATTATTCAGATAGAAATGTGGAAAGTGCTGTAGAAGAGATAACCAGGTCTAGGATAGTGTTTCATAATAAGACGGAAGACATAGAAAAGATTGATGAAGTTAAAAATGCTCCCACGGTAAAGCTAGTAGATTCTCTACTTAAAAATGCAGTGGAACAAAGAGCTTCAGATATTCATATAGAGCCCTATGAAAAATATATAAGAGTCAGATATAGAATAGATGGTCAGCTTGAAGAAATATCATCTTTAAATATTGATGTACTTCCGGGTATAGTTACTAGGATAAAAATTCTAGCAAATCTTAACATAGCTGAAAAAAGAATTCCTCAGGATGGAAGAATAGTTACTGTAATCAATAATAAAAATATAGACATGCGTGTGTCTATAATACCTCTTATTACAGGAGAAAAGGTTGTAATAAGAATACTAGATAGAAGTAACTATAAAATTGGAAAAGATAATCTGGGCATGAGTAGTGAAAATATAAAAAATCTTGAAAACATCATATCTGCACCCCATGGAATAATTTTAGTAACAGGACCTACAGGAAGCGGAAAATCCACCACTCTATATACTATTTTAGGGGAACTTAATGATATTAATAAGAACATAGTTACTGTAGAAGACCCTGTGGAATACTCCATGGATGGAATAAATCAAGTAAATGTAAATAGTAAGGTGGGACTTACCTTTGCTGCAGGCTTAAGGTCTATATTAAGACAAGACCCTGATGTAGTAATGGTAGGGGAGATGAGAGATAGCGAGACTGCTGAAATTGGTATAAGAGCTGCCATAACAGGTCACCTGGTTCTTAGTACACTACACACAAATGATGCACCATCCTCAGTAATAAGACTTATAGATATGGGAGTTGAACCTTTCTTAGTTGCCACTGCCATAAAAGGAGTAATAGCTCAAAGACTGGTGAGAAGAATATGTCCAAGCTGTAAGGAAGCCTATGAGGGTGATGAAGCTGAAAGGAAACTTCTTAACTTAAATAGTGATGATAAAGTAACTCTTCATAGAGGCAAGGGTTGTGCTAGCTGTAATTATACTGGTTATAGTGGCAGACTTGGAGTTTATGAAATAATGAACGTAGATAGAGATATAAAAGATTTGATTATAAAATCTAATAACCCAGAAGAATTAAAGGATGAAGCTGTTAAAAAAGGTATGAAGACTTTATCAGATAGTTGTAGAGAGTTAGTTCTTAAAGGTGAAACCACCATGGAAGAAATGATGAAGATAATATTTATGGATAACTTGTAGAGGAAGGAGAACTAAATTATGTCTAAATATAAATATAAGGCTATTAGCTCTAAGGGTGAAGTTATTCAAGGAGTACATGAATGTAGGAGCAGGGAAGAGGTACTTAACCTTATGGTATCCAGTGGATATTCACCACTGTCCATTGAGGAAGCTATAGGCAGTAAGGAGATTATTCTAGGAAAGAAAAATAAGGTTAATAACAAGGATATTTCTATATTTTGTAGACAATTAGCTACCATGATAGAAGCTGGTGTTTCCATAACTAATGCCATAAGTCTTTTAGCAGAGCAAATACCTAACAAGAAGCTGAGGGAGGTCCTTGTAAAAGTAGATGAAGATATAAGAAAAGGTGAAGAATTATCTGTAGCCATGGGTAAATACTCTAATGAATTTCCAACATTACTTATAAGCATGATTCAGGTTGGGGAACAAAGTGGTACCCTAGATTCCATCATGAACAGGATGGCCACTTACTATGAAAAGCAAACTAAGATGAATGGTAAATTAAAAAATGCATTAATCTATCCAGGCATATTAGCCACAGTAACAGTGTTTGTAGTGGTATTTATTCTAACCTATATAATGCCAATGTTTATGGATATGTTTGAATCATCAGGTTCAGACCTTCCAGCTATGACAAAGATAGTACTATCTCTAGGAGATGGTATAAGGCACTACGGTATATTAATAGGTCTTGTTATTGTAGGTACAGTAGTAGGCTTTAAATATTACACCAAGAGAGTTGATGCTGGAATTTATATGTACAGTAAATATAAACTGAAAAAGTCTCTCTTTAAAGACTTAAATCAAAAGATTGTAGTATCAAGATTTGCAAGGGGATTATCTACAGTTTTAGGAGCAGGACTATCCATAGCCAGCTCCATAGATGTAGTATCTGCAGTACTAGAAAATAAATATGCAGATGTAAAATTAAAAACAGTAAAAGAAAGAATGTTAGCTGGAGATACACTATCCGATGCCATAAAGGAATCACAGTTATTTCCACCAATGCTAGGGTCCATGATAAAAATTGGAGAAGAAGCTGGAGAACTAGACAACATCCTAAGCAAAACAGCTGACTTCTACGACGAAGAGCTAGAAAGAGCAATAGAAGCCTTCACCACAATCCTAGACCCAATAATGCTAGTAATAATGGGAGTAGTAGTAGGATTTTTAATAATCTCCATCCTAACTCCAATGTTTGAAATGTACAACGTAATGTAAAAAGGACAAGCCTATCTTTTAACTAATATGAATAACGACTTCATATTATTTGCGCTCAATCGTTTCGGAACCTTGATTTACTAAAGGCCCTGATAATGAGAAAATCTAAAATACAACAACTCGCATGCGCTCAAACAAGTTGTATTTCTTAACGATTTTATCATTCTCATAGCCTAAGTAAATTCAAGAACCCTGCAAATGGTATTCGCTCAGATAATATTGAAGTCAAATATTCAAAATTATTTAAAGCATAGTCAAAACAAAATAACAGGTCTAACCAGGGGAAACCCTTTAGAAATAAATAGAAATAATTAGGAGGTCATTTTAAATGATAAAAAGAGCAAACAACAAAAAGAAAAAAGGTTTTACACTAATAGAACTAATCATAGTTCTAGCAGTAATGGCAATCATAGCATTAATAGCTATACCAAACTTCGCAGCAGTAAGAGATAACTCTAAAAATAAAGCGGATAAACAAAGCTGTGAAACGATTGAAAGAACTGTATTAATGTTAGTTTCAGATGAAACTATAAAAGGTGAAGGTACAGTAACTGTAACAGTTGATGATTCAGATAAGGTTGTGGCTGATGCTACTGAAAAAATTACTAGTGGAAATCCTGCTACTGAAGCAAATGCAGAAAAGGTTATTGCAGAAGCATTAGCAGCGGTTAAAGCACCTCAAGGTAAAGTTGGAACAGGTGAAGATGCTGCAAAGGCAACAAAATACACAATAACAATTGATACTAATGGTAAAGTTGATGCTGTAACAGCTAAATAATTTAATAAAGATAATTCCATCAAACATAAGTGTAAAGCCACCCTTTACGCTTATGTTTCTAAAAATAAATAAAACATTCCTCTACATACTTAAACACCACTTATATCAACACTTAAGATATGGAAGAACATAAAAACATAAAAAGTTAAAAACATAAAATTCTAGAGCTTATACATAACCATTAAAACATCAAAAACACTGCAAACCATTGATATCACAACAAATAGTTAACTATTTATATAGTTATATATAGAAAAATTTAAATAGGTTTATAGGTTTATAGAATCATAGTCAAATAGTTATATATACTTATAGTTTCATATTTAACTAGATATATAGATAAATATCTAGTTTAGGAATATTAAAGAAAAATTCAATTGTGACAATGTAATTTAATGATGAAAAAGTAATATTATTCATAGTATTTCTCGGGGAATAAAGAAGATATATGAAAATTAATAGAAGTAATGAAAGAAAAATAATGAATTTGAAAGTTATCTAGGGTGCTAAGTTATTAGAGCCTTAGTGTATATAAAATAGATATAAATATTGTTAATTGAACATAAAGGATTTGAAGAAGAAGGGAGTGCTAATTTTGAGTTTGTTTAGTAAATCTAAGGTCAGTGAAGAATTAAAGAATAAGGAAATTCAAGTAAATATAGATAATGGTACCTTACTAAATAAGGAAGGTGATCATAAAGGCATTGATGTTGAAAATTCTAAGAAGGAATCCATATGGAACAGAGATATAAAGTTACAGGATCTAAAATTTAAAAGAATAAAAAAAGTTGATGATAGTAAACCGGCTAAGCCTAAGAGTATAAGGCTTGTGAGTCTTGACATAGGCTCTAGTGATATAAAAATAGTAGAGGGACAAGTTAAGGGTGGAAAATTAAAAATTTATAATATGAGGAAAATAAAATCTCCAGAGGATATTATTCAAGATGGGGAGCTTTTTAACGAAGAATCTATCTTACTTAAGTTAAAGGAAGAAATGAAAACCTCAAGGGTGAGAACTAAAAATATAGCGTTAGTTTCCTCATCATCTACAATCATAAGTAGAGAGATTATAGTTCCTTATGTGGAGAATAATGAAGAATTAAAAACCTTAGTTAATTATGAAATAGAGCAATTTCTAGCTATAAATTTAAATAACTATGTAATTCAATTTATGAGATTAGAGGAAGTTATAGTGGATGAGGTAAGAAAGGAAAAGATATTTACTATTATATATCCTAAAAATCTCATTGAATCCTATAGAAACTTAGCTGAAAAACTACTTTTAAATCCCTATGCTTTGGATATAAGTAACAACTCCATAAGAAAACTAAGCAGCATTGCAGATATATATAATGTAGATTTAATAAATAAAGAGGAATCCATTTTGTATTTAGACTTAGGTTATAAAAGTGTAGATTTATCTATAGTTAATAATAACAATTTAGAATTTATAAGGGTTATGCCCATTGGTGGAATAGAGATAGATAGGTTTATAGCGGATTTAAATGGAATTTCTATGGAGGAAGCAGAGGAAATAAAGAAGACTCAGGTTGAAGTAGGAAAGCATAGGAAAGAAAATCAGCTTAATGATGGAGTAGTAGAAGTCATAGAGGGTTGGCTAGAGGATTTAAATAGAATTATTCAGTTCTATACTAATAAAAGTAATGGGAAAAAGATCAATCATATATATTTATACGGTGGCACTTCTAAGTTAAGAGGAATAGATGAGTATATAGCCTTA
Organism: Clostridium sp. UBA5712; assembly: GCF_002419845.1. Classification (NCBI taxonomy): domain Bacteria; kingdom Bacillati; phylum Bacillota; class Clostridia; order Eubacteriales; family Clostridiaceae; genus Clostridium; species Clostridium sp. UBA5712. The sequence goes on from NZ_DIGW01000015.1 coordinate 406,717, forward strand.
AAGACTGGCATAGATACTACAAAAATAATTACAGCTAACAATATAGAATTTAGTAAAAATGTAAATACAACAACCATTGAAGAGTATGTTAATGCATTAGGTGCATTAGTAAGATTGTAGGTGAGATTATGAATGATTTGAATTTTTTCTATGTAGATACAAATAAAGAAAGCGATGCTGGAGTAAAGAAAGTAATTTTTAGTGCAGCAGCTATAGTTGGGGCAGGTATTATAGTAACCTTGTCATTTAATACTTTTGGAATTTATAGAGCTGAAAAATCAATAAATGATCTTAATAATAAAATTAACAAAGAAGCTTTTCTAGAAAGTTATAAGGAAAGTTTAGAGGTAGCTACAGAGAAAAAAAGCTTTTCTACTTATAATAGTAAGTTAAATGAAATTTTCCATGGCATAATTGATAGAAATAAATTAAGTCCAGACTTTATTGAAGAGATAAATTATACCCTTCCAAAAGAGGTGTATTTTAAATCTATGAATTTTGCAGCAGGTTCTATAGAAATAAATGCTTCAGCTACAAATAGAGAGGCTATTGCTGAGTTTCAACATAATATGAATAATATTGAATTCATAGAAGAATCTCATATAGGTGGAATAGTGTCAGACTTAGGTGATGGTGAAAAAGAAGTATTTACCTTTACTATGACCTGTAAACTAAAGGAGGCCTACTATAATGAAAGTAAGTAAAAGAGAAAAATTTTTATTAGGAGTATTAGTCCTCATAATTATATGTACAGCATATTATAAGCTGGTTTATGAAAGGCAATATGCTAAATTGCAAGAAATTAAACAGGAAGAATCAGAGCTGAATAAGAAATATAATGAGATGCTTTCAAATATAAATACTATTACAAAGAATAAAAGTGATATAAAAATATTAAGGGACAGTATAGGTTCAAAATCTATGCTCTTATATCCTAAGATCTATCAAGATAGAATAATAATAGAGCTAAATAAACTATTAAATAATGCTGGAATTAAGGGAAGTTTAACTTTTTCAGAGGTTACTGTTTCTCCAATAGAAGCTTATTTTTCAGAAGTAGCAGACCCTAAGGAACAAGCATCCCTAGAGCAAGTAGTGGAGGAGTCTAGTAAAGAAAAGACCAAGGAAGATGTGGAAGAAAAACTAGAGGAAACTAAAGAACTTGGAGAAGATCAAGCTACTAAAAGTGATAAAGGGGAATCAACTGGAAATAAGGTAGAGCAAATGAAGGTATCTGTATCCTTTAATGGTACCTATAAAAATGTGGCTAAGTTTGTAAAACTAATATCAGAATATGAAAGAATTTTAGCTATGCCAAATATAAATATAACAGCCTCAGGAAATGATGAAGTCTCTGGAACCTTAGATTTAGAATTTTACTCCATACCAAAAATTAATCCTTATGAAGATTCAAAGTACTTAAAATGGACTTTTGATGAGGAGTATGGAAAGGAAAATCCTTTTTTAGAAGGAAGTCAAAGCTCCATGGCATCAAGAACTAGTGAAGGAAATAATTATGTTCTAATCATGGCTTTAAAGGGTGTGAATTCAGATTTACCAAGTTTAACTTTAGGTAAGGAAAATGATTTAACAAGAGAAAGTTATATATATAATGATGAAAATAAAAAGGTAGATGTGGAAATTGAAGTAAATAAGGAAGGTGGTAAGTACTATATTAAGTACAAAACAGAGAAATCTAGCTATCCATCAGATTATAGTAAAAATGGTATAGAGCTTAGGAATGTGGATGAAGAAAATATAAATATTGCAATATACTCATCTAAACGTATAGGTATTGATGATAAGGTAGGAGCAAATATAAAGGTAATAAATAATGCTAATGATAAGAAAGTTTCACTTACTATAATTGATGATGATAAAACTAGTCCAAGGGTGCAAATAACACCAGAAGGAAAGGTGGAGTATGTTAATAAATAAAGTTACTAAATCTAGAAAAAGTAAGAAAGGTTTTACTCTTCTAGAGGTAATAATTAGCTTTGCTCTAATATCAATTATTCTTATTCCTATAGCTAATTTAGTACTAACCTCTGTAAAAATAAATAAATCTACAGAAAATAAACAACAGGCTAAGGCGGTACTTCAGGAAACTATAGAAAATATTAAAGCTATAGATAATTTTTCAAGTGCTTTATCAAAGCCTTTAAATAATGGCATTACTTTAAGTGAAGCTACAGGGGAAGATAATAAATTAATATATTCAATAAGTGGCGAAATAAATGGATTTTCCATAGAGGGATCTATAAAAGAACAGTCCAAGGTCATTAATAATAAGGTTAGTGAAATGGAAGTTGACAGAACTATATATTTTCACCACGGGTCCATATCCATATCAAATGGTAAGGAGGTTATAGGAGAAGCTATAAAAAAACTATCAGATAATTTAGCTACACCATCAGAGGAAGTCTTTATTGAAATGAAAGAAGCAGGGGAGATAAATGTTACTTATGGGGGAAGTATCATTGCTATTCCTAAACCAGAAGCTAAGTCATTACTTATATGCTTAAATGAAGACAGTGAAAAGAAGTTAAATTTAAGTGTAGAAAATAAGAGCCATACAGAAAACTTAAAAATATATCTATTTAATGGGGAAAAAGTATCTGAAAGGCAAGATGTAATAATATCTAAATTTAATGGACAAATAGAATTAATCGAAGGGGTTCAACATAGTGATGATGTTATCAATGAAAAGTTGTACTTTGTAGAATTAAGTGCTAATAAAGATGGGGAAGTAGTAGAAAATATGAATTTAGAACTACTTAAGTAGAATAACTAATTAAAAAGGGGTTTTAATAGAATTATTAAATTAAGAGGAGGGAGAAGATGAGAAAAAGAAAGACTAAAGGTTCATCTATGTTACTTGTAATAGCTGTGTTTGGTATATTAGCTACCTTAGCACTGGCTATGCTAGGAGCCACCTATGCAAACTATAAGCTAAGAGTAGAAGAGAACAATAGGGTTAAAAATCTCTATTCTGCTGAATCGGGAATTGATAAGGCCTACGCTAGAATCACTAAAGTAGTAGAGATAGCTATAGAGGAAGGCATAGCGGCAGGTAATAAGGAAACTACAATAAAGAAGCAAAATGAAATTTTCAAAGGGGTTTATAAGGATTATATAGATGATAATCTTATAGATTACGTATCTGGAGAATATGTAGTAAATAGTAATAAGGCAGAAGTTAAGTGTGAGTTAAAAGCACCAACAATAAAAAAAGAGGATTTAGATTATAAAATTGTTAAGTTAACTTCTACCTATAAAGATGATAAAGGCAAAGAGAGGGTGGTGAGTGTAGCTTATAATTTAGTTACACCGGAAGCGTATAGAATCCTTGATAAAGCCGATGGAAACACATCTAAATTAATAAACTATACTCTAGCTGCTGATGGAAACTTAACTATTGCTACTGATTCATCCCATGTTAAGGAAGGTAAGGTAGAAGTGGACGGAAACCTTTGGATTCAAGGTTTACGAAGTGAGGATATGGCTAAAGCTCCAACGGTAGATAAGTATAAGGGCGGAATTGAGATAAACAATACTGATATAGAATTTAAAGGACAAGTTAACACCGCTGCTAATATTACAGTAGACAAAAGTAAGGTAAATTTTAAAGCAATAACTTTAGAGGATAAAGAAGTTGATAATAAGGTTTATGCTGAGAATATATTTTTAGGTAGTTTAGCAGAAGGTGATGTGGATAGTGGTATAGATGTAGATTCCAGTAAGGCAGAGCTATATCTAGCTAACGATTTAGTTATAGGAGCTAGTGATGCAAAAATTAATATAAAAAACCTTTATGGTTTTAATGATTTAAATATTGCTTTGCCTACAGACAATGGACAGGTTGTTAGGGGTTCTAGCTCTATAATAATTAATTCCATGAAGTGGCCTAATAATAAGGGTAATTTAACAGTTAGTGATAGTGCCTACCTAATGGGTTCTGCTTATATAAAGACTCATAGAGAGCCCTATCAGACAGGAGAGTCTGTAGCCTTAAAGGGGAATTATAAGGCCTATGCCAAGGATTCTAATGGGAATTATAAGAATAGCCAATATGAGTATTTAGATCCCTTAGTCCTTATAACGAAAGATGCAGAAGGACAACCTTTAAATGTGGTAGATAAAGCAGAGCACTTTGTGGATTATAGTAATTCAAGTGATGAAAGTATAAGAGTAAAGGGAATATCCCTTCCACAGAAAACCTATACTGCTGGAGCCTATATTTCAGGAGGAAAAGCCCATGGAAATTCAGTGAACCTTAATGAAAAAGAACTTGATGCAGTAAAACACATGAGGGAAAGGTTTGTACAAGCTGTTTATTATATGGGAAACGAAGACTTTGATGTGAATAAATTTCAACAGGGTAAGGCTATTTATACTGTAGAAAATCAAATAAACTGGGATGGTGTATCTTCATTAATTGCTAATAGGGGTAACATTATTCAGCTTGAAAATATGGTAATTCTATTAAATGATGATGAAAATAGGGACATTGAAATTAATGATGATAAGCTTATCTTAAGACATGAAAATAAAGAAGCAACCTATAATAAAGAATTCAATAGGGAAGAATCTAAGGACATAACTTATATAGTGGTGACAAAGGGTGATGTAAATTACAATGGAACTAAGGATTATAAAGGTACCATTATATCCTTAAAAGATATAAATATAAAGAATTCTAAGGGTTTAATAGGAACTGCTAAATTATCAGAAGATGAGATAAAGGATAAGAAGAATAAGGGTGTATTAGATTTTATCTTTACTCAAGGTAAAAACTTAGTAACAGAGAGAACTATACTAGCTACAAATTTGATTACAAAGGAAAAATGGACACTAGAAAAATAAGTTATAAGGTAGTGGGATTATGATTTTAAATAGAAAGAAAAAAGGAGTAACCTTAATAGAATTAGTGATAGCATTAGGACTTTTAGCTATAGTTACTTCATTCATATTCTCCTTTTTCTTTTCTAATGAAAGAAAGCTAGAGGAGATAAACACTAGATCAGACCTTCAATATGAAGCTAAGGTTATTTTAGATAGTATATCTAAACATGCCATGGCAGCTACTAAATGTAAAGTGGACAAAGAGCTTGATGGTACTGTAAAAACTATAACCTTTTCAAAGGTTGAAGATGATGGCACAGTAACTGATGAGGGAGCTGAATTTATCATTGAAGGATATAATGTTTATCTATCTACAAAAGAGGATGGTAAAAGGCTTATTGGTTCACATTTACATCATATAGAGACTTCAGATGACGTTTTAAAGAGTATAGAAATTAGATTGTCATTAAAAGCAGAGGATATAGATTATTCAGTGAAAGAGAGTTTTTTATTTAGAAATAGTCATAAGAAGTAATGAATTAAGCTTCATTGGGAATAAAGTTCCCTATAAGGCAAGGAAGTCTGTTAACAACCTACTAATGGTGATGGAGGTGGATAAAATGAAAAAAAGAATCGGTTACAAAGCAATATTATGCATAGGGCTTATTCTCTGCATGACAGCTACCTTAGTAATGACTTCTGCATCAAATGCCAGTGCCGAAGTAGCAACAAAGCCAGCCTTTGAGGTAAAGATAAATTCAGTATCCCCTGAATTCCCTAAGGTAGGAGAAGATATTACTGTCAGTGGAAAAATAATTCCTAAAGACTTTGAAGCTGAAGTTCCAGCTAAAGAAATAGTATTGGTACTAGATGTATCTGGGAGTATGGCGGACAATGTATATGTAAATGGTAAATCCTCTACAAAGATAGCAGAATTAAAAAAAGCAGCAAAGAACTTTGTAGATAAAATGAAGGATGTGCCTAATTTAAAGATTGGGATAGTAGCCTATTCAAGTAATGCCAGTATTAAAAAAGTAGATAAAGAAATATTAATAGATGCCAATAAGGTAAATGAGCTGAAAACAGTTATAGATAATTTAAAGGCTGATGGAGGTACTAATACTGGGGAAGGCTTAAGAAAAGCTGCCTACTTACTTAGTACATCTAAAGAGAAAAATGCAAATAAGACAGTGGTTTTAATGTCTGATGGAGTACCAACATTTTATTCTTACTATTATTCATATTATTATAAGTATTTTTATAAAAATATAGATGATAGCAATCCGAAGTTTGATGGAAAAGGTAATGAACTTGATGATGATGCAGTAGAATATGCAAATATTATAGGGGAGCGTATAAAGGAATCTACAAACAATGTATTTTCTATAGGTTATGGTTTAGGAAATAAGAATAGTGAAGCCAATAAAACACTAAAACAAATCCATGAATCTATGGGAGGTAAAGAAGGTAATTTCTTTGCATCTGATAATGGTGCTATAGACAACGTATTCCAGAATATAGCTACAGAAATCTTAGCTTCCTATGCCATTAGTAATGTAAAAATGGATATGAATCTTAAATCAGGATTTTCTCTAAAGGTTGGAGGAAATAAAGTAGATATTGATAATGTATTATATAAAACTGATGGTAAAGTTAAAGATGGCAAGGTTACCTATACAGCAGATCCTGTGCCCTTTGAATTTGTAATTAAAAGTGGAGTAACGGGACATCATGAACTCTTTGCAGGGTCTACAGTGAGTTTCCCTTGGAAGGATAATGAGATTATAACTGCTCCAGTACCTAGTATAAGCGTTAATATAGATAAAAATGAATTACCTAATATTAAGGCTAAGTTAACAAGCCCAAGTGAAGTAGAGGCATATCCAGGAGAGGAAATAAAGGTAACCTATGATATTAAACCTGAAAACTTTGTATTTCAAGATAGTGAAAATGAGTCAACTTCTAATGAAAAGGAAATTGTTTTTTTGCTAGATACTTCAAAAAATGGGGGAGATAATTATCTTGATGATTCAAAACATTTATGGAGTGGATTATTAAATGATTATAATAAGAAGGACTCTATGGCCAAATTCGGATTAGTAACTTATAGTAATACAGCTGAAATAGAATCAGAACTTACAGATGCTAAGGATATAAAGAATGAATTGAAAAATGTAACATCTTCATCATCTACAGAAAGAAACATTGGTAATGCTCTTGAAATGGCAGATAGTATTTTAACAAATGGAAATAAATGGGCAACGAAATATATTATAATTTTAGCTGCAGGAGATGTTAGCTATGATATAAATAAAATTAATGCTGTGAAAAATAAAGGATATAGCATTATATCCTTGAAATTAGGAACATCAGGAAGTGATGACATTAACAATACCAAAAGCTTAAAGTGGATTCATAATGAGTTGTGGGGAATTGAGGATGATTACTTTAATGCTGTTAGAGAAAATGGTGGTGCTCTCAATAATAAAGTTAAAGAAATTGCATTACGATTATCAACAAAACGATATAAGTCATATGTATTTGGGGATGTTAAGTTGAATTTTAATATAGGTGATGAATTTGACGTAGTTTCAGGACTTAAATCAGTAGAAAGTAGTAGTTCCTATAATTATGCATTAGAGATACCAGAAATTAGATATACCTATGATGTTGTTAATAAAATATATAAAGCTAGTGGGTCGCAGGTATCCTTTATAATTAAGACAATGGAACATGGGGAACTTAAGTTTAAGGATAGTAACACTATTACTTATACAAACCTTATAGGGGAAATGGCGAAATTCAATATAGAAACTCCTACTATTATTGTTAGAGGACAAACAGATATACTTCATGGAATCTATAATGGGTATGACAGTAAAACTGAAAAATATAATATAGACACAGAGGAAAGAACTTTAGCAAAAGAAGCAACAGTAACCTTTGGGGCTACCTTTGAAACCTATAGTAGTAAGGCAAATATCGGACTTAAGGTACCAAGTAACGCAAAGATTCAAGACACTCCTAAGGTATACAAAGTAGATGAAGAAGGCAATCTTCAGTTATTAGGAGACATGGTTATGAATTCTACAGATTCATTATATTCCTATACCTTAGGTGGAAATGTAGTTAAGGATGATAATATTATTGTGCTTTATACAATCACCTTACCTAAGGATGAAGGCGCCTATGAAAATATAATTTCTGTTGATGGAGTTGAAGCTCCAGCTAAATTTAATGTTGGGAAGGAAGCTTTACCAGATTTATTTTAAAATTTTAGTATAAATATACATTATCTCACTATAATTTTTTAATTAATTATAGTGAGATAATGGAAAAATTCTCATTAGTAATGTATAATTATTATATAAGTCGATAAATTTCTACAAAATTTAGAAAATAGGTTAAAAGTTTTCCTTGACAAACATACTTATTTTAAATAAAATAGGTGTAATCAATTAATAAATTATGAATAAATAACTCATATATCCCTTGAATATGGCAAGGAGTTTCTACCGGAAACCGATAAATTTCTGACTATGAGTAAAAGTAATCATGTTATAGATTTCATTGAATTTATGGACATGCTTAATTTTACTTGTATGTACATAGTATGAACTCTAATGGAGTTATATTATGGGTTGAAAGTGAATTAAGCATGTTTTTGTTTATGTTTTAATTAAATTTAAAATATAAACAAAAACTATGTTAGAGAATTTAATACAATAATTTTAATTGATTTCAGATTATAAGTATAACTAAAGTTAATTATAAAGAAAATAATATAGAAGGAGAGGATTTAAATTATGGCAAAGATATTAAAACAAGGATACACTTTTGATGACGTATTATTAGTTCCAAATAAATCTGAAGTTTTACCAAAGGATGTTAGCTTTAAAACAAACTTAACTAAAACTATAGCTCTTAATTTACCACTAATAAGTGCTGGAATGGATACAGTAACTGAAAGTAAGATGGCAATAGCTATGGCCCGTGAAGGTGGAATTGGAATTATCCATAAGAATATGTCTATAGAAGCTCAAGCAAGCGAAGTAGATACAGTTAAAAGACAAGAAAATGGAGTAATTGTAAATCCATTCTCCATAGGAAAAGATAATGTTATACAAGATGCATTAAACATAATGTCAAGATATAGAATATCTGGAGTGCCGGTAACTGAAAATGGAAAATTAGTTGGTATAATTACTAATAGAGATATAGTGTTTGAAACTGATTATAGTAAAAAAGTAAGTGAAGTGATGACTAGTGAGAATCTAGTTACTGCAAAAGAGGGAACAAGTATTGAAGAAGCTAAGACAATACTTGCAAAACATAAAATTGAGAAATTACCTTTAGTAGATAAAGATTTTAATCTTAAAGGATTAATTACTATAAAGGATATAGAAAAGGCTGTGAAATTCCCTAATGCTGCAAAGGATGCTTCAGGAAGATTACTTTGTGGAGCTGCAGTAGGAGTTACAAAGGATATGATGATAAGAGTTGATGCTTTAGTTAAAGCTCACGTAGATGTCATTACTATAGATACAGCACATGGACACTCTAAAGGTGTTATAGATGCAGTTAGAGAAGTTAAAGAAAAATATCCAGAGCTTCAAGTTATAGCAGGTAATATTGCAACAGCAGAAGGTACAAGAGCTTTAATAGAAGCTGGAGCAGATTGTGTTAAAGTTGGTATAGGACCTGGATCTATCTGTACTACAAGAGTAGTTGCAGGAGTTGGAGTTCCTCAACTTACAGCAGTTATGGACTGTGTTGAAGAAGCGGAAAAATCAGGAGTTCCAGTTATAGCTGATGGAGGAATAAAATATTCAGGAGATATCGTTAAGGCACTAGCTGCTGGAGCAAAAGTTTGTATGATGGGTTCAATGTTTGCTGGTTGCGCCGAAGCACCAGGTGAAATAGAAATATATCAAGGTAGAAGTTACAAGGTATATAGAGGAATGGGTTCTTTAGGAGCTATGGCAAACGGAAGTAAGGATAGATATTTCCAAGAAGATAACAAGAAATTAGTACCAGAAGGTGTTGAAGGAAGACTTCCATTTAAGGGTAGCGTAGTAGATACTATATACCAATTAATTGGTGGTATTCGCTCAGGAATGGGATATTTAGGATCAGCTACACTAAAAGATTTATATGAAACTGCAAACTTCGTAGTTCAAACTTCAGCTGGATTTAGAGAAAGTCATCCACATGATATAGTAATTACTAAGGAAGCTCCAAATTATAGTGTAAATCAATAATCTAAGAAGGAGAGCTTAATTTATGGATAGAGAATTAGTATTAGTTGTTGACTTTGGTGGTCAATATAATCAATTAATAGCAAGAAGAGTAAGAGAGCATGGAGTATATTGTGAGATAATTCCATATAGTACTTCTGTTGAAAAAATAAAAGAATTAGATCCTGTTGGAATAATATTTACTGGTGGCCCTAACAGTGTTTACGGGGAGGGTGCTCCAAGAGTAGATAAGGAATTATTTGATTTAAACATTCCTATCCTAGGAATCTGCTATGGTGCTCAGCTTATGTCCCATGTTTTAGGTGGAGTTGTTAAGACTGCTACTGTTAGAGAATATGGAAAAACTGATGTTAACTTAAACACAGATAATAAATTATTTAATGGAATAAAAGAAAAACAATGCTGGATGAGTCACACTGACTTTATAGAAAGCGCACCACAAGGCTTTGAAATCATAGGTCATACAGATGAGTGTCCTATAGCTGCAATGGCGAATGTAGAAAGAAAACTTTATGGGGTTCAATTCCACCCAGAAGTTCAACACACTTTATTTGGAACAGAAATGCTTAAAAACTTCTTATACAATGTATGTGAAGTTAAGGGAGATTGGTCTATGTCTGCATTTGCAGAAGAAAAGATTGCACAAATTAAAGAATTAGTAGGAGATAGAAAAGTGCTTTGCGCTCTATCAGGTGGAGTTGATTCATCTGTTGCAGCAGTACTTGTTCATAAAGCAATAGGTAAAAACCTAACTTGCGTATTTGTAGATCATGGTCTACTTAGAAAAGATGAGGGAGATCAAGTTGAGAAAATCTTTAGAGAAGGCTTTGATATGAACCTTATCAGAGTAAATGCTCAAGAGAGATTCCTTGGAAAACTTAAAGGTGTTTCTGATCCAGAGAGAAAAAGAAAAATCATTGGAGAAGAATTCATCAGAGTTTTTGAAGAAGAGTCAAATAAACTTGGTAAAATGGATTTCTTAGTTCAAGGAACTATTTATGCTGACGTTGTAGAAAGTGGAACTAATTCATCAGCTACAATTAAGAGTCACCACAACGTAGGAGGACTTCCAGAGGACATAGAATTTGAACTAATAGAGCCATTAAGAGAGTTATTTAAAGATGAAGTAAGAGCTGTAGGAGAGGAAATTGGAATTCCACACCACTTAGTATGGAGACAGCCGTTCCCAGGACCAGGACTTGCAATAAGAGTACTTGGTGAAATTACAGAAGAGAAGCTACACATAGTAAGAGAAGCAGATGCTATATTTAGAGAAGAGGTTGCGATTGCTGGCCTTGAAAGTGAAATCTGGCAGTACTTCGCTTGCTTACCTAATATAAGATCAGTAGGAGTTATGGGAGACGAAAGAACCTATAGCCATACAGTAGCCTTAAGAGGAGTTACATCTTCTGATGGAATGACATCAGACTGGGCAAGAATCCCTTATGATGTACTAGATAAGGTATCTAGAAGAATTGTCAATGAAGTTAATGGAGTAAATAGAATTGTATATGATATAACTTCAAAACCACCTTCAACTATAGAGTGGGAGTAATATAAATATTCTAATAGATTAGATATTACTCTATCAACTCCTTGACAGAGTAATATCTTTTCTTAAACCCTAATGTATTTATACATGTTATCATGTTTAAATAAATCACACCCAAAGAAAGTAGTTATAAGTTTCTATATAATATAGAAATTTCATAGCTGCTTTTTTTATTTATAAATAATATACAATGTAAGTATTAATTTATAACTTATAGTGTTAAAAAATAAAATAGTAGAATTATTTATTGAATTTACAGCAATATTTATAAGTTATAATGGCACAAATTTTCTTACACAATAATACCATAATATTGTAAAGGAGATGATTAAAAATGGCTTTAGAAATCCACGATCATAACAGAGATGACCAGTCTTTATATGATGAATGTAAAGAACATGTTTATTATCACGTTATTTTAACAATGAGAGACGGAAGCATAGTAGATGGAATAATTGAGAATGTAGATGGAGATCGCGTTACCATGTTAGTGGGTGAAGATGTAATGGAGCTAGATGATGAAAATCAATATGATCAGCAACGACAATATAACCCTTATGGACGTCCTAGAAGAAGACAAAGACGTTATAGACGCAGAAACTTCCCACTTTTAGATTTAGCTAAATTATTAATAGTACCATATCCACCTTATATTTCTCCATATCCATATTACACCCAATATCCAGGTCAGTATATTAATCCATATTATCCTTTTTAATAAGGAATACTTAAACATCAGTAGTTTTGATTTTTTATAATTAAATAAAGACAATATTCAAGAGTATTGATGGAATAAAATTATCCCCAAAGTAGTTATGAAGTTTCTATATGAATTAGAAATTTCATAGCTACTTTTTTATAAAAAATAATAATTGGCATTTGACAATAACTTAAAATGGCAGTAATATATAATTAGCAAATGCCAATAATGAAAATCACATAAAAGAATAATTAATAAAGAAATGAGGAATGGAAAATGAAAATAGCAGTTTCAGCAGAAGGAAAAACTATTGTAAATTTACTTGATATGAGATTTGGAAGATGTGAGTATTTTCAAATTCATGATACTGAAGGTGGAGAAATTAAAGTTTTAGAAAACCAAGGCAAAAATGCTAGTGGTGGAGCAGGTATTTCTGCATCTAATCAATTAATTGATGAAAACATAGATGTTATTATCACAGGAAATCTTGGACCTAATGCTTTTGAAATCATTGAAAAATCAGGAGTTAAGGCATATAAGTGTGATGGTATAGTTATAGCTGAGGCTATAGAAAAATATAAAAAAGGTGAACTTGAAGAAATAAAAATGTCTGGTCCTGCACATCACGGAGCTCACTAGATTGGAGATGAATAGGTAGTGAATATAGCAGTACTTAGTGGAAAAGGCGGTACAGGAAAAACTACAGTATCTACTAATCTTGCTCTAAAGGCAAATTATATAGATTGTGATGTGGAAGAGCCTAATGGTTTCTTATTCCTAAAGCCTACAGTAGATACAAAAGAAAAAGTAATGGTAGAATATCCAATCATAGATGATAACAAATGCACTAACTGTGGAGCTTGTGTAAAAGCTTGTCAATTTAATGCTCTAGCAAAGGTTAAAGATGATATTATGCTGTTCCAAAAGTTATGTCATGGTTGTGGAGCATGTGAAATTGCATGTAAATATGGTGCTATAGCCTATGGTGAAAGAGAAACGGGTAAGGTTGAAAAAGGATCAGTAAGAGATATAAACTGTAGCAGAGGTGTTTTAAATATAAGCGAGCCAATGGCAGTGCCTGTTATTAGAGAATTACTTAATGGATTATCTAAGGGAACTAATTTAATAGATTGCCCACCTGGAACTTCTTGTAATGTGGTAAATTCTTTGAAATATGCTGATGGGGCAATACTTGTTACAGAGCCTTCTGAATTTGGTCTTCATGACTTAAAGATGGCAGTGGAACTTGTGAAAATGTATGATATTCCCTTTGGCATAGTTATAAATAAGGATGATGGAAAAGATAACATAGTAAAAAAGTATTGCAAAGAAGAAAATATAGAATTAATAGGAACAATTACCTATGATAAGGCTACAGCAGTACTTTATTCTAAGGGTGAAATACTTTACGATTATTTAGTTCATAAGAAGATATTTGATAAGCTTTCAGAGGGAGTAAAGGAGGTGCTATCTTGGAATTAGTAGTTTTAAGTGGAAAAGGTGGCACTGGAAAAACCACCATTGCAACAGCTTTAGCTGAACTTGAAAAAGATGTATTAAGAATAGACTGTGATGTAGATGCTCCCAATCTTTATCTCTTTTACAAGGGAAAAGATATTGAAAAAGATGAATTTGTAGGTGGAAAAAAAGCATCAATAGATGAAAGCATTTGTATTAAGTGTGGTAAATGTGAAGGTGTTTGTAAATTTAATGCCATAGAAAACTTTACTATAAATCCATTTCTTTGTGAAGGCTGTGGAGCATGTACATTAGTGTGTCCTGTAAATGCAATAAAACTAGAGGATGAAAAGACAGCAGATACCTTCATTACAGAGCTAGATAAAGGCATAATTTCAAGGGCAGAAATGGGTATAGGCAGTGATGGTTCAGGAAAATTAATAACTGAATTAAGAAAAAATGGTAAGAGATTTAATAAGGATGAAAAGTTAACTATAATTGATGGCTCACCAGGTATTGGATGTGCTGTTATAGCTTCAATAACAGGTTCAAATGCAGTTTTAGTTGTAACAGAGCCTACAAAATCAGGCCTTGAAGATTTAAAGAGAGTAGTACAGCTGTGTAAACACTTTGGAGTTTTTACTATGGTTTGCGTAAATAAATTTGATATAAATGAAGAGGTTACAAAGGAAATAGAAAACTTTATTTATGAAAATCAAATAGTTTTAGTAGGTAAAATTCCTTATGATGACATGGTTATGAAGTCTATAAATGAATTAAAACCTATAACTTTCTACAAGGATAGCATAGCTGAAAAAGCTATTGAAGCTATGTGGAGTAATATGACTAAGTATATATTAAATTAATATATTAAATTTTTAGGTAAAATAAAAGGAGGAATTTTTAATGAAAATAGCAGTTGCAAGTGATGAGAAATATGTAAGTGGACATTTTGGACATTGTGAAGGATTCACAATATATGAAGTAGAAGAGGGTAAGTCTTTAGAAAAAAGTTTTACTCCAAATCCAGGACATAGACCAGGACTTCTTCCAGTATTTTTAAGAGATTTAAAGGTAAATGTTATTATTGCAGGTGGTATGGGAGAAACAGCACAAGACTTATTTAACGAAAATGGAATTGAAGTTGTAGTTGGTGCACAAGGACTTAGTGATGATGTAGTTCAAAAATTTGTAAATGGTGAATTAAAATCAACAGGTAGCGTTTGTACAGAACATCAACATGAAGGTCACTGTAACGAATAATTATTATAAAATGAAAATATTTAGTGGCAAACCCCTGTATATTCATTTTAAATGTTATAAATGTAATAGTATAATTGATATAGATAGTCAAAATTTAAATTTTGACTATCTTAAATTAAACAAAAGAATAGAAGAAGAAAGTAACGTAGAAATATATGATTCTGATATAATGTTTATAGGATTATGTAGTAAATGCAGGGAGGATTTAAAGTGCCAAGACCAACAAAATTTAGAAGAGTAGAGTTTTTTCCAGAGGATACTTATTTTGTTCCATGGGGAAAGCCTAAATGTGAAATTAAAGAAACAGTTTTAAAGGTAGAAGAACTTGAAGCTATGAGACTTAAGGATATTGAAAAATTAAATCAAGAACAATGTGCTGAAAGAATGCAAGTATCAAGACAAACCTTCCAAAATATTATTGATAGTGCAAGGAAGAAGATAGCTATTGCTTTAACAGAAGGAAATGCTATAAGAATAAGTGGTGGTAACTACAGAGCTACTTTTTGTAAATTTAAATGCCTTCATTGTGGAGATGTGTATGATATAAATTATGAGCAAGACAAGGATAATTGTCCTACTTGTGGTTCAGAGGAAGTTGTTTGCAGCAAGAAAGCAGAGCTTTGTAAAAGATGGTGTAGAGGAAATAGTGTAGAGGATAAATAAGAGGTGGATTTCCACCTCTTATTTATCTATTAAATTTATATTATTTTACAGATGAAAAAATATAAGTTTAAGAATTTAAAATCCATTCTCTAGGAATAATAAATTTAAAGTCATAGGAATGGAGAGTGCTGATGTGAAGAATTTTAAGGTGATTGTTTTAGTAATATTTATCACTTCTTTTATAGTTAACTCACCTATAGAGGTTTTAGCATTACAAAGTAATAAGAGAAAAGATGATGATAAGAGGATAATTGAAATATGTGATGAAGTGAGAACTACTCCTGTGGATGAGGAAGAATTATTAAAGCTAACAAGGGAAGGATTAGACAAAGAAGATGCCGAGTTTTATATAAGACTTGATGAAATAGTAGAAAGGTTAGAACAGTGTGATTTAGAAGTGATATTAGATAATTCCATAGAAGATATAACTGATAAAGACTTTAGAAACAATAAGGAATACTATAGAAATCAAATACTAAAAGGAGATAAGGTTGCTTTAAAGAAAGCCTTTAAATCTCTAAAAAATATCTTTAGTGAAGAAGAATATACAGAAAAGGTAATTAATACTTTTGCTAATAAATCTGCTTATGAAATAATTTATCCTGATGGTTCAAAGATTACCTATAACACAAAAAACTCTCAAAGAGAAAATTTAAATAGAGAAAAGAATATTAAAAAACCAGTTATGTCTAATAAGGGTTATGAAGAAATCCTCATGGAAGAGGGAGTTTCATATGCCTATGGAAAGGTGGAATCTAAAGAAGCAGAGTGGTGTTTTGAATCAGAATTATCCTATTCTAAGATACATCTATATACTGAGTTTTTACTAGGTACTGATAAAATATCAAAAATTAACTACGCTAGAGGTGGGCAATCTTCCTATGGAGTAGTTAATATTGCAAATAGTACTGGAGCCACTATCTCTAGAACCTATAGTGAAGGTAAAGAAATACCTGCGGAAGCAAGAAATGAAGTCATATTTACTGTGACAGGTTCCTTTGGAGCTTCCTTTTTAATCTTATCCATAGGAGCAAATCCAGGATATAACTGGACTCAATATATAATATTTAGACTTTATGAAGTAGAAAAAATAGATGATAAATATGGAGCACACTACAAATGGTACGCAGCTGAATTTAAGTGAGACTCCAAATTTTATATTTGGTTAGTAGAACTTACTCATTCGAATGAACATGAGAAGGAGTGTCCCCTCGAGCAAAGCGAGAAAAAGAAATTTTATATTTGGTTAGTCGAAGTTAAGTGACCATTTAAATCTATGATTTAATTATGAGAACTTACTCATTTGAGCATAGCGAAAAGGAGTTTCACTTCAAAGATGAACATGAGAAGGAGTGTCCCCTCGAGCAAAGCGAGAAAAAGAAATTTTATATTTGGTTAGTCGAAGTTAAGTTACCATTTAAATCTATGATTTAATTATGAGAACTTACTCATTTGAACATAGCGAAAAGGAGTTTCATTTCAAAGATGAACATGAGAAGGAGTGTCCTCTCGAGCAAAGGGAGAAAAAATTAAAGAGGAATGTTATATGAGTAAACTTAAGAAGAGATATAAAAACAAGAAGAAGTACAAAATCAAAAATGGAAAAACAATTAAGAAAAATAGAAGAATTTTTATGATTTCAGTTATAGGATTATTCTTATTAATTACAGCTATTCTAATTAAGAATGATTTATTTAAAGAAACCATGGAGATAAAAAGTGGTAACTTGCCTATAAAAGATGAAGAACCCTTTGAAGTAAAGTTAACAGATAAGATAACATATCTTCTATCTAAGACCCTTAACATAGGTGAAGATAGAATATCTATTCTAAATGTATCAGATATACAAAAGGATAAATTAGTCATGTTTTTATATGAAGACAATGGTAAAAACTATGAGGGGTTATGCAAATTAAGTAAAGTAGAAAATTCTTATAACATCTTAACAACTTCTATAAAAGAGGTAGATAAACATGCTCCTTTTACAGTGAATGTAATGGAAACAAAGGTAAGCGCTACTGAGAATTACAAAGTTCTTGGAGGAGTAATAAATGATGAAAATATAAAATGCATAAATATTAACTTTACTAATAATACTATGACCAATATATTAATTGGAGAAGATAGATCATTTTTTTATGTAATAGAAGAAAATGAGATAGATATTTTAACTATAGAAGCATTAGACAATTCTCTTAAAATATTTTATAAATGGTACAGCAAAGAAAAAGGAATATAAGATAAAGATAAACTCGGTGAATATGTTAAAATTCATTGAGTTTATTTGTTTTAGCCATTATTATAAGTATATAGGGTAGTTTGAAATAATTTACATAATATTGTATACTGGCATAAGAGGGTGGAGGATATAATGGAGATGTTTTTACCTATAGTAATGTTTATTATAGGAATTATAGTAATAATAAAGGGCGGAGATATATTTGTAGACTCAGCTATGTGGATTGCTGAGATAACAGGAATACCAAAAATAATTATAGGAGCAACCATTGTAAGTTTAGCAACTACTCTTCCAGAGTTTTTTATAGCTTCAGTGGCAACTATTATGGGATCTCCAGAGATTGCAGTAGGTAATGCTATAGGAGCAATAATTTGTAATACAGGGCTTGTTCTTGCTATTTCAATGATTGCAATGCCTGTAGAGGTAGAAAAGAAGAGGTTTATGCCAAGAGCTTTTATGATGGTAGTATCTATGGTTTTACTATTACTTTTTTCTACAGATGGAAATATAAATAGAATAGAAGGGGTAGTCCTTTTAGGGTTATTTGTGTACTATATAAGAAAAAATATAAAGGGTGCTAAAAAGTCCCTTGAAATTCCTGATGAGACTGCTATGACTATAGATGAAATTAGTGTTAGAAGAAGAGTAAAAAAGAGAGAATTTGCAAAACATATAGTTGTATTTATAATAGGAGCAATACTTATAGGATGTGGAGCTAGGTTGTTAGTTGTAAATGCGCAGATTATTGCCAGGTATTATGGAGTCACAGAAGGAGTAATTAGTTTAACTATTATGGCCTTAGGAACATCTTTACCAGAATTAACTACTGTTTTAACTTCTATATATAAGAAGGAAAGTGGAGTAGCGGTTGGTAATGTTATTGGTGCAAACATACTAAATATAACAATGACTGTAGCTGCTAGTAGTATTTTAGCTAGGGGTGGATTAGTACTAAACTCTAGAAATATTCATATATTTAACGCATCTTTTATAAGCTTTAATCAGACTATACTTTTAGATATTCCAGTGGCTTTAGTATTGATGCTACTTATAATCTTACCTATATCAACTAATGGAAGATATTCTAAGAGAAATGGAATAATGCTTCTTAGCGTTTATATAATATACATAAGTTTTTTGATTTTAATAATATAAGGTATCTTCCCATCTTTGACTTGTTATTTATTTTCAGATACCTAATAAATCGTTTTATAGGAGGCAATTAGAAATGACTAGTTCTTTAAGTTTAAATATAAAAAACCTTCAAGAAGCAGTTAATGAATCACATATAAATAATTTAAAACCTATGATAACAACAGCCCATAACACTCTGCATAACAGAAGTGGTGCTGGCAATGAATTTTTAGGGTGGCTTGACCTACCAACTAATTATGATAAAGCTGAGTTTGAAAGAGTAAAGGTAGCAGCTAAAAGGATACAGGAAAATTCTAAAGTTCTTATAGTAATAGGCATTGGGGGTTCATACCTTGGAGCTAGAGCTGTCATAGAAGCAATGACAGGCCCCTTCTTTAATAGTATGGATGAGGATAAAAGAAAGATTCCAGCAGTATACTTTGCAGGAAACAATATAAGTTCTACTTATTTGTCTCAACTTATACAGCTCATAGATGGGAAGGATTTTGCCATAAATGTTATTTCAAAATCAGGAACTACTACAGAGCCTGCCATAGCTTTTAGAATATTTAAAGAAATCCTTGAGAAAAAGTATGGCAAAGAAGAAGCTAAAAATAGAATTTATATAACAACGGATAAGGCAAAGGGAGCTCTTAAGAAATTAGCAGATACAGAAGGGTATGAAACCTTTATAATTCCTGATGATATCGGTGGAAGATTTTCCGTTTTAACACCAGTAGGATTACTTCCCATTGCAGTGGCAGGAATAAATATAGATGAGTTATTACAAGGTGCTAGAAATGGAAGAGAAAACTTTAGTAATGAAGATGTACATAGAAATATTTGTTATAAATATGCAGCTGCAAGACATCTTTTATATGAAAGAGGAAAAACTACAGAAATTCTTGTAAACTATGAACCTTGTCTACAATACTTTGGAGAGTGGTTTAAGCAACTTTATGGAGAGAGTCAAGGGAAGGATGGAAAGGGTATATTCCCTGCATCTGTTAACTTTTCAACAGACCTTCACTCCATGGGTCAATATATTCAAGACGGAATGAGAAATATATTTGAAACTGTAATAAATGTAGAAGAACCACAAATAAATTTATCCATAAAAGAAGATGAAGAAAATGTGGATGGACTTAATTTCTTAGCAGGAAAGACTATAGATTTTGTAAATAAAAGAGCTATGGAGGGAACAGTCCTTGCCCATGTAGAAGGTGGAGTTCCTAATATAGTTATAAATATGAAAGCTTTAAATCCTAAGGCTCTAGGAGAGCTTATATACTTCTTTGAAAAATCCTGTGCCATAGGAGGATATTTATTAGGAATAAATCCTTTTGATCAAGAAGGGGTAGAAGCCTATAAGAAAAATATGTTTGCTCTACTTGGCAAACCAGGTTATGAAAAGCTTCAAAGGTCTCTAATAGAGAGGCTAGGTATTTAATTATGACTATTATAGTTGATGGTGATGGATGTGCAGGAAGAGGTATTATAGAAGAAGTAGCTAAGACCTATAAGGTTCCACTAAAAATTTATTGTGATATACATCATGTGATAAATTTAGAATATGGTGAAGTTATAATTATGGATAGTGGCTTTCAAGCAGTGGATATGAAGGTTGCCAATGAAGCTAAAAAAGGAGATATCGTAGTAACTCAAGACTATGGAGTAGCAGCTATGGTCCTTGGTAAAAAATCCTATGCCATAAGTCCAAGAGGATATATATTTTCTGAAAATAATATAGACAAATTACTCTTTGAAAGACATATAAGTGCCAAGGTAAGACGTGGCGGTGGAAAGACAGGAAAACATAAAAAAAGAAATGAAGACGATAATATAAGCCTTAGAGATAATTTAATAAAGCTTGTAGAAAGAAGTCTAAGAGAAGAATAGAAAAACATAAATTAAGAAAACACTTGTAGAAATATAATTTACAAGTGTTTTTTTACAAGGATTTTGTCTAATGAATTATCGCAAATAAAGACCTCCACAGGTTGTTACATAATATGTAAGTGTAGTATAATATAGCTATGCTTATGTAAGAATATTATAACAATTTAATCAATTAGGGATGTATATGTACATTCTAGGGGGAATATGTATGAATGAAATGATTATTGGTACAAGCCTATCAAGTCCGCAGGAGAAGGGGACTGAAATTAAGATATATATAGAAAATAAAATGTCAGATGATTTATTATATAAATTTATAATAAACTGTGATGGGGGTTGGGAAACCATTAGAGATTTCCATGAGGAGGATTTTACCTATTGGACACCTAAGGAAGATGGCAAATACATGATAATGGTACAATCTAAAAAAAGAAATGGAAAAAAACCTATTGAATTTACATCTAGAATGGACTTTATCATAGGCTCTGTAGAAGAAAAACTAATAAAAGATATTATCATTAGTAATAATGAAATAAAGTTAGGGGAAAAGATAGAAATTGATGTTGTACCTAACAAATTACCTATCTTGTGTAAGTATTGGATAAAAGAAGATTGTAAATGGAATTTAATAAGAGATTATTCCATGGATACTAGTTTAAGTTTTACCCCAAATCGAGAAGGGGATATCGAGATTCTTATAGAGAGTAAAGAAGAAGGCTCAGTACATCAATTTGATGACTTTAAAAATGTAACTTTTAAGGTATTGCCTATGGATGAAATAAGAATTAACAATATACAGTGCTTAACAGAAGAGCTGATAGTAGGTAGTGAATTAACCTTTGAGATTGATGCACACTTTGATGAAAATAGGGTTGTATTATACAAATTTATGAAGATTGATGAATATGGAAATATGCATGTAATGCAGGACTTTTCAAGTAAGAGACTAGTTAGCTTCACAGAAATACTACCAGGTAAGTATAAGCTTTTATGTTTAGTGAAGGACATGTATTCCCATGAGAATTTTGATGATAGGGGGATAATACACTATACTGTAGATAAATATAAACCTATAAAAATTCTTAACTTCACTTCTGATTTAAGCTCACCACAGCTTGAAAAAACACCTATAGAGTTTAAGGCAATATGCTCTGGTGGAGATAAATTGCTCTATAAATTTGTAGTAGATGGGAATTATCATAGTAGTTCAAATTTTACTACTAACAACAGTTATAAATGGATTCCAGAAAAAAGTGGCTTATATAGAGTTGAAGTTCTTGTAAAGGATAGTACCTATAAGGACGATTATGAAGAGAAGGCAATTATGGACTTTGTTATAGATGAAGACTGCACACAAAATGTATATATAAAAGAAATTAAGCTAAATAAGGACAAGCAAGTTCTTATAAATGAACCAGTTAAGGTAAATGTTGAAGCCACTGGCTCAAGAAATTTATTATATGAATTTATTGTGAAAAAAGAAGGTAAGGAAGTCAAGTTCATAGAATATAACGAAGAAGATAATTTTAAGTTCACTCCTACTAGTGTAGGAAAATATGAAATAGAAGTTAAGGTAAAACATCTAAAATCTAAGAGAGACTACGATGTACATTCAGTGATATATATAGATTGCAAAGAATATATACCAGCTAAGATAGATTATATTCTTACAGAAAAGAAGTATATGTATCTTATAGGTGATGAAATAGTCTTAGAGGTAATAACAGAAAACACTAGCAATACTTTAACTAAATATAAGGTTGAAATCAATGGCAGAGAAGTTGAAACTACGGAATTTAGTAATGATAAGAAGTTTAAACTGATTCCAAAATGTGCAGGAGTATATACGGTAAAAATATATTGTAAAAATGTATTTAGTACTAAAGAGTATGATTGTAAAAAGGAATTGATTTTAGATGTATTACAAGGAGTTCCAGTAACTAACTGCAAGATAACCTTAGATAAAGAAGTAATAAGGTGCAATGAAGATGTTAACTTCTATGTGGAATGTGACGGTGGAAAAGATAATTTATATGAATTTTATTTAATGGAAAAGGGAGAATGGAAGCTAATACAAAAGTATAGTAAGAAAAATTATTATACCTTTATGCCTTTCTATAAAGGGTTTTATAAGATATTGGCATTATGTAAAAGCTGTTACTCTAAGAGTGCCTATGATGACTATTCCATTTATGAAATTCAGTGTAAGGAATAAGGCATCTTAAAAAAATAAATAAGTGAAAGATGCCTAATAAGGTATAAAGAAACAAGGGAGATGAAATAATGAGTTACGATGTGGGTAGTGTTTATGGAGGAATAAATAACTATATAAACAGCATAGCTACAAATGGAAATACTAACAGTGGTATAGGTTCAGTGAACAGTGGAATTACTCAAAATCAATATGTTAACGGATTAGGTATTCTCAACGATACCTTAAGTTCTGGTACTGGCAGTGATGCCCTTACTGGACTAATGAGCTTAGGTTTAATGTCAGGAAGCTTTGGTGGAGGTTCAGACAGCAACACTTCTTCAAGCACTAGTGGATTTAGTTTAATCATGGCATCTTTACTAAAGGCCATGGGTGAAAAAGAGAGACAAACTCAGCAGGGCATAGATCAAAATAATAGAGCTTATAATAGTACTTCTAATGGTATTAATGATATAAGCAATGTCATTGTAAGAGCTATAGGAGGAGTAACACCTTCCACAGTGGTAAGTGCTACAGGTACTGACTCTGAAAGAATTGAAAAAGCCATAGCAGATGCTTCAACTAAATATGGAGTAAATGCGAATTTAATAAGAGCTATAATTAAAACAGAATCAAACTTTAATCCTAATGCAGTATCTCCTGCAGGAGCTAAAGGATTAATGCAATTAATGCCTTGTAACATAGAGCACTATGGAGTTAATGATCCTTTTAACATAGAACAAAATATTGATGCAGGTACAAGACACATAAAGGATTATCTTAAAACCTATAATTATGACCTAAACATGGCACTAGCAGCATATAACTTTGGACCAGGAAATATGGCATCTAGAGGAATAAGTAACTCCAGTGATTTTTACAAACTACCATCAGAAACAAAAAATTATTTAGTGAAGATAAATAATTTAATATAATTAACTAAATCTTAAGCTAATGTTGAGCCTGTACTTATATTATTGATGCTCAGCCGTTTCGAAGCATTGATTTACTAGAGGATTTATTCAAGGTAAAATCTACAACACAACAACTCGTATGCACTCAAACAAGTTGTGTTGCTTAACGATTTTACCATTCATAAATCCTAAGTAAAGAAATGTTTTAGGAGGTTCTTCTAATAAATTAGAAGAACTAAGTTCGAATATCTAAATCAAAGATTTAGATTCTTACTTATCCAAATGGCATTCGCTAACAATAATATTAAAGTACAGGCTCAACATTTTATAAAGATAAGTGAATAATTATTAAATAGCCTTGTTATATAGTGTAATTAGCTTAAAATATTAGATTTATTTTTAAAGTAATGTTAAAATGAATTTTGACTAATAATAATTAAAGTTAAATAATGAGTTAATATATAAACAAACTATTAATAAAGGATGGTATAATATGGAACGTTTAGATAAAGTTTTAGGAAATTTAGGCTATGGAAGTCGTAAGGAAGTTAAGGTTAGTTGTAAAAATGGAGAGGTTGTTGTTGATGGAGAAGTTATAAAGGATAGTTCAACTAAGGTTGATCCAGAGACTGCAGTTATTGAAGTAAATGGAGAAAGGGTAATGTATAGAAAGTATGTTTACCTACTTTTAAATAAGCCAGCAGGAGTTGTAAGTGCAACCTTTGATAATTATGATGAGACTGTTATAGATTTACTAGATCCAGAATATCAAGTTTTTGAGCCATTTCCAGTGGGAAGATTAGATAAGGACACTGTAGGATTCTTATTGCTTACTAATGATGGAGCTTTAAATCATAAGTTAATCGCTCCTAAAAACCATGTAGATAAGGTTTATTATGCAGAAATAGATAAGCCAGTAAATGAAAAGGATATTGAAAGTTTTAGAAAAGGTATTGTCATAGATGATGGTTATAAGTGTATGCCAGGAAAGTTAGAAATTATTTCTTCTACAGAAGATGGTTCTGAAGTTTTAGTTACAATACAGGAAGGTAAGTTCCATCAAGTTAAAAGAATGTTTGAAGCTTTAGATAAGTCTGTTGTATATCTAAAAAGAGTTAAATTTGGTCCTATGGAACTGGATGAAACCTTAGAAGAAGGCGAATATAGGGAGCTTACTAAAGAAGAAATTGAAGTATTAAACAACTTATAGGGATTTATTAACTGTATATACATTAAATTGAATATAAAAGGTAATTTGGTGTAATGTGTAGAAAATATACAAAAAATATAGATAAGGTATAAATATTAACAATTAGTTTATATTTTTTATTATAAATTTACTTGAAAATTTATAAAATTATATATATAATATATATATAAATAGAATAAATAACCCCTTTTTATTTATACGTATAACCTAACCCCAAGGGTTATACAAGTTATTTTATGTCGAATATAATTGTATATTATTGCAAGGAAAAAACCCATTGGTTACCCCCGATGGGTTTTTTCTTGTAATAGAATTTATTTTTGGAAAACACATGTTTAAGAAGGTAAATATAGAAATTATATAGCATATACTGTAAACTATATAATATGTAAATATCTAATGTAAAAAACACATAACATTGATTTAATAGAGCAATAATAGTAAATAGGTATACTAATTATAAACAGAGTTCTTAGCTTCGGCGAGAGTTTTAGAGATGGTAGGCATTATATAAAAAATAGTATGTATTAAGAGGATATATTACGTAAAGATGAGAGAAGTATGAAAGGAAGTGCATTATGAATATAAGAGAAGTACTTGTAAGCTTTATGAAAGAAAAAGCTTATAAACCGATGAGTTTAAAAGAGTTGTCTAAAATATTTGGTATAGGTAAAAAAGAGTCTAAAGAGTTTTTAAACCTATTAAATGAAATGGAGAAAGATGGAGAAATAATAAAAAATAGAGCAGAGCTATATGGAATTCCAGAGAGAATGGGTATACTTAAAGGGGTTTTTGCTGCTCACCAAAAGGGTTTTGGTTTTGTAATTGTAGAAGAAGATAGACCAGATATATTTATCCCTGCAAGTAATGTAAATAGTGCCATGAACAATGACGTAGTATTAGTTAAAGTATTAAAAGATGAAAACAACGGTAAGAAATCTGAAGGAGAAATTATCAGAATTGTTGAAAGAAAGAATAAAAAATTAGTTGGAACCTATGAAGATAGCAAAAACTTTGGATTCGTTGTACCAGATGATAAAAAGATAGGTCAAGACGTATTCATTTCTAAAAATGATAGAAATGGAGCAAAGTCAGGTCAAATAGTAGTGGTAGAAATCACTAGCTGGCCAGAGAAAAGAAGAAATCCAGAAGGAAAGATCATTGAAATCCTAGGAGAAAAAGGAGATAAGGGAATAGATATCCTAACTATAATTAGAAAGCACAATCTTCCTGAAGAATTCCCATTACAGGTAGAGGAATATGCAGAAAGAATAGAAGATATGGTTCCTCAAAGTGAAATAGACAGAAGAAGAGATCTTAGAGATGTGACCATGGTTACCATAGATGGAGAAGATGCAAAGGACCTAGATGATGCTGTTTCAGTAGAAGTTCTGAAAAATGGAAACTTCAAGCTAGGAGTTCATATTGCAGACGTATCACACTATGTAAGAGAAAATAATGTCCTTGATAAGGAGGCCTTTAAAAGAGGTACCTCTGTATACCTAATTGATAGAGTAATTCCAATGCTACCTAGAAAACTATCCAATGGAGTATGTAGCTTAAATCCAAAGGTAGATAGACTTGCTCTTAGTTGCTTTATGGAAATTGATTCTACAGGAAAAGTAGTAGATCATGATATCTTTGAAAGTGTAATAAAAACTAATGAAAGAATGACCTATACTGATGTAACTAAGATTCTTAGAGATGAAGATGCTGAAACTATAGAAAAATTTAAACACCTTCATGAAGACTTTAAGAACATGGGTAGATTATTTGAGCTCTTAAATAAGAAGAGATTATCAAGAGGTGCTATAGATTTTGACTTTGAAGAATGTAGAATAATCCTAGATGACACTGGTAAACCAATAGATATCCTACCTCGTGAAAGAGCCATTGCCAATAGAATAATAGAAGAATTTATGCTAATCTGTAATGAAACTGTAGCAGAGCACTTCTTCTGGCTTAATGCACCATTTGTTTATAGAGTTCACGAAGACCCAGATATGGAGAAGTTATTACACTTCAGCGAATTCGTATATAACTTAGGATATCATGTAAGATTTAAAGAAGATGAGATTCATCCAAGGGAGCTTCAAAAGATTCTAGAAAAGGTTAAAGGCAAGAAGGAAGAAACAGTAGTTAGTACCTTACTTTTAAGATCTATGATGAAGGCAAAATATTCCCATTTATGTGTAGGACACTTTGGTCTTGCTGCTAAATACTATTGTCACTTCACATCTCCAATAAGAAGATATCCTGACCTAGTAATTCATAGAATTATAAAGGAAATGATAAACGAAGGATTAAATTCTAAGAGAGAGAAGAGATTAAGAACCTTTGTAATAGATGCTTCAAAACAATCCTCTGACACAGAAAGAATGGCTGTGGATGCAGAACGTGAAGTAGATGACCTAAAGAAAGCTGAATACATGATGGATAAGATTGGAGAAGAATTCGAAGGAATCATATCATCTGTAACTAGCTTTGGTATGTTCGTTGAACTTCCTAACACCATAGAAGGTTTAGTTCATATTAGTGAGCTTCATGATGACTACTATATCTATGATGAAAAGCATCTAGCTTTAGTTGGTGAGAGAACTAAGAATATCTACAGACTAGGAGATGAAGTGAAGGTAGTTTGCTCTAAGGTTGACATAGATGCCCACGACATTTACTTTGAAATAGTTAAACCACAAGTAGAAGAAGAGGAAGAAGAAATGTCCCTAGACATCGATGATTTAATTTTTGGAGAGTAAAATATAGTTAAGAAGAAAACTATAAGGATAAAAATTTAACATTATATAAGAAGAGATAAAATTTTATTTATTAAATTAAATATGATTTTACCTCTTCTTTTTTATGTAATTTGCTATAAATTAAGGGAAACAAATAAAAATATAGGATAATTTTACATAGTAGAACGTGAAAACCAAAAAAAGATTGTTAAAAAGTTAAACAAATCAGATAAATTTTTAACAAAGTACTAGTATTTTTAGAAAAAGGTGGTATACTAAAATTATAAATGTTAAATAAATAACAAAATTTAAAGTTTGTATAGGGAGGTTCATATTATGGCACGTTTTACATTACCAAGAGATATATATCATGGAGAAGGAGCGTTAGAAACTCTGAAAACTTTAAAAGGGAAGAGAGCTTTCGTAGTTGTTGGTGGCGGATCTATGAAGAGATTCGGATTCTTGCAAAAGGTTGAAGACTACCTAAAAGAAGCAGGTATGGAAGTTGAATTATTTGAAGGGGTAGAACCAGACCCATCAGTAGAAACAGTTATGAAAGGTGCAGAAGCTATGAGAAGCTTTGAGCCAGATTGGATAGTTTCTATAGGTGGAGGATCTCCAATAGATGCAGCAAAAGCAATGTGGATATTTTATGAATACCCAGAATTTACTTTTGAACAAGCAGTTATTCCATTTGGACTACCAGAATTAAGACAAAAAGCAAAATTCGTTGCAATACCATCAACTAGTGGTACAGCTACAGAAGTTACAGCATTCTCTGTAATTACTGATTACAAAGCTAAGATTAAATATCCATTAGCTGATTTCAATATAACACCAGATATAGCAATAATAGATCCAGCACTTGCACAAACAATGCCAAAGACTCTAGTTGCTCATACTGGAATGGATGCTTTAACTCATGCTATAGAAGCATACACAGCATCACTAAGATCAAACTTTTCAGATCCATTAGCATTAAAAGCAATTGAAATGGTAAAAGAACACTTAATAGATTCTTATAATGGATGTGAAAAATCAAGAAACTTAATGCACGAGGCTCAATGCCTTGCAGGAATGGCATTCTCAAATGCACTACTAGGAATAGTTCACTCCATGGCTCATAAAACAGGAGCAGTATTTCACATTCCTCATGGATGTGCAAATGCAATCTTCCTTCCATATGTAATTCAGTACAACAGAACTAAATGTGAAGATAGATATGCAGACATAGCTAGAATGTTAAAATTAAATGGAAATACAGATTCAGAATTAACTGATTCATTAATAGAAATGATCAATGACTTAAATACAAAACTAAGCATTCCTCACTCAATGAAGGAATACGGTGTTACCGAAGAAGACTTCAAAGCAAATCTTGAGTTCATAGCTCACAATGCAGTACTTGATGCATGCACAGGCTCAAACCCAAGAGAAATAGATGACAAAACAATGGAAAGACTATTTGAATGCACTTACTACGGTAACAAAGTAGAGTTATAATCTAATGTTGAGCATGCCCTTATATTATTAACGCTCAGCCGTTTCGAAGCATTGATTTACTAAAAGGATTTATTCAAGGAAAAATCTACAATACAACAACTCGTATACACTCAAACAAGTTGTATTGCTTAACGATTTTACCATTCATAAATCCTAAGTAAATCTAATGCTTCTGCAAATGGCATTCGCTAATAATAATATTAAAGTGCAAGCTCAACATAATAGAAAAATAATCAATTGTTTCATGAAAGATTCTTATATTATGTTATTAATTCTGTTGAACTAAGGTACAGCAGATTTAAAAAATATCCTTATAATTCATCAAATCAAATCAAATCAACTTGGAAGAGCTGTCTCAAAGTAGAGTTTAAAAAAATTCTACCGTGAGACAGCTCTTCTAAGCTTCACTCCAAATCTATGATTTGGTTAAGTGAAGCTTACTCATTTGAACAAAGTGAAAAGGAGTTTCCTTACGACCAAGGGGAGAAAGCAATCTATGAGGAAATCCCTGAAACCCCCACAGCGCCAACAACTAGTTAACTATTTACCTAGTTATAT
The DNA here is from genome assembly GCF_002419845.1 of Clostridium sp. UBA5712. Classification (NCBI taxonomy): domain Bacteria; kingdom Bacillati; phylum Bacillota; class Clostridia; order Eubacteriales; family Clostridiaceae; genus Clostridium; species Clostridium sp. UBA5712. Next base: position 436,839 of record NZ_DIGW01000015.1, read on the forward strand.
AGTTATATAGGTAAATAGTTATATAGTTATATAGGTAAATAGTTTACTATATAACTATAGATCTATTTAAAAAGTTTCATATATAAATATTTTTAATTTTAAATAGTTAAAATGTAGGTGTTCCATAGAGGGTTTAAATGCAGTTATATCAAGGGATTAGCTATGTAAGAACATAAAAACATAAAAAGCTAAAAACATGGGAATTGGAAAAATTGAATTAGTATGAAATTATTTTTATATGTGTATAACATTCTAAAGAATTAAAATTCATATATTTCAAGGTTAATAATTACAATATTTATAATTTAGGTTATAATAAAAATAGGTTATACTATACAATACATTTTTAATTTAGTAAAATCACATGTATAATGAGAAAATTATATATTAATCATAAAAGTAGGTGAAAACATGGCAAAGAAATTAGGAACTAAAACTTTAGTAGAAAATAGAAAAGCAAGGCACGATTACTTCATAGAAGAAGCTATGGAAGCAGGAATAGTACTTGTAGGAACAGAAGTTAAATCTATAAGAGCTGGAAAAGCAAACCTTAGAGATAGCTATGCAGATGTATACAATGGAGAAGTCTTCGTAAAAAATATGCACATAAGCCCTTATGAGCAAGGAAACATATTTAACAAAGATCCTCTAAGAGTAAGAAAGCTACTTCTTCACAAAGGAGAAATAGATAAACTTTTAGGATTCACTGCTCAAAAGGGGTACACTCTAATACCACTTAGCTTATATCTTAAAGACGGTAAAGTAAAAGTGAACCTTGGAGTTTGTAGAGGTAAAAAAGATTACGATAAGAGAGATGTAATGCTAGAAAAAGCAGCGAAGAGAGACATAGACAGACAAATGAAAGAGAAATATAGGTAAGAATCTAAATCTTTGATTTAGTTATTCGAACCTACTCATGGGAATGAATATGAGCAGGAGCTTCCTTTGTATAATAGGATTTTGCTATGAAGTATGGGAAGTTAAGACAGGGGGGATCGGTAAGAGATGAAAAGAATAATTACCATTCAACATACTCAATCAGTACATCATACCAATGGAATGATTGGTTCATGGACAGATTGGGATTTAACTAACCTAGGAAAAGATCAAGCAAATAATATTGGGATAAAGCTTAAGGAAGAACTTTCAAGAGATAGTGCCTATGTTCTGTATTCTTCAGATTTAAAAAGAGCAAAACAGACTGCTGAAATTGTAGGAAAGCATTTAAAATTAAAACCTATTATTAATGAAGCTCTAAGGGAACGTAACCTTGGTTCTGCTGTAGGAAAAAGTGTACAGTGGCTTAGAGAAAATCAAACAGCATGGGAAAAGACAATTGATGATAGATGTGTACCAGATGCTGAATCAAGAAGGGAAACTTGGAATCGGTTAGAGCCTTTCTACAATGACATAATGAGCAGTGATGATGCGAATATAATTATTGTTTCCCATGGGGACACATTAAGTATTTTTAACGCTATGTGGTTAGGACTTAAGCCAGAAGCTCTTAATAACTGTGATTTATTTGGATTAGCAGGTGGAGTTTCTCATTTTATAGAAGATGACAACGGAAAACATATCATAAAGAGACTAAGCGACATGTCTTATATAAAATAGTTAGATTTAACTATATACGATAAAATAAAGTCATATTTAGTGTAAAAGTATCATTATAAATGGTACTTTTTTTACTTAAATATATTTGCCAAATACCATATGTAGAATCTAAAGGAAATATGTCCATAAACACTATAAAACTTTTTACAAAACTTTACTTGCTATAAGGATTGATATTGTTTATAATGAATATACGTGGTAATCACTAATAATTACCACTACCTAACATGGGGGCGTACTGGTTTCGACGGGGGTACGTGACATATAGGAAGCGAGTAGAGGGAACTCATGGACCCGCTTTAAAAAACTATGGGATTAAAGATAAACGCAGAAGACAATTTTGCATTAGCAGCTTAGTATAGTTGCTCGTCCTACCTTTGAGTCCCACGGCTTAGGATAGGGCGCCGATTAGTGGGGAACCGAGCCATGGAAAGCTTTGACCTTGGAACGGAATTTATGAAGCTACTGAAGTAGAAACCCGGTCTCTAGGGGTTCTATAGAGGGAATGTTAAAATAGAGACTGCACTCGGAGATGCTTATGTGGAATGGCTTTCGGACAGGAGTTCGATTCTCCTCGCCTCCACCATGAAACCCTCGACAATACAGAAATGTGTTGTCGAGGGTTATTTATTTTTAAGGATTAAGAATAATGAGTCGTATTACAAATAAATGAGGTTTTTATTAAAATAGTAAATTATTCATGGTATAACTAGATAAAAACGGTATTTTAAAAGAACTATAAGATTTTAATAGAAATTTAAACTAGCAATCATTATAATAGTATTTATAAGGATAAAATATGATTAGGAGTTTGTAGGTATGAGTTTAAATAAAATATGGAAAGGTCTTAGAAATACAGCAAATACTGAGAATGTATTAATGACTGTTTCTGAAATTGTAAAGTTTTATGAGAGAGGAAGAATTAACATTAATCCTGCTTATCAGAGAAATTATAGGTGGAGTAATGAACAAAAGACTAAGTTTATAGAATCACTAATATTAAAATATCCAATACCACCAATTATTACCATAAAAACTGAAAATGATAATGGATTATATAATTATGAAATAATTGATGGGGTACAAAGATTATCCACTATTTTTGAATTTGTTAATGCAAAATCAGAAAATGGAGAAAAGATAGTAAATGAGTTTGAGGTTTTAAAGACTCTAGAAGGAGCAACGGAGTTTACACAAATAAATGGGAAAGATTGGAAAGAATTTCAAAAGGAACAGTTTGATTTTATTTTTGAATCGTCCACTTTGCTATTTATAAATTTAATGACTGAAGAAGAAGATGTAAAATATGAGATGTTTGAAAGATTGAATACACTTTCAACAGAATTAACTCCTCAAGAAATTAGGAATTCAATAATAGCATTTAAAGATAAAGATAAGTATAATGAGATATCTAATGAAGTAAGTATTTTGAGTAAAGATATATTTAGTAAGCAAGAATTAGTAAAAAGGAAAGATTTAGAGTATTTTGTTGAATTTTCGCTTATCAAAAGATACAACCAATATAAAGAGAGAATTGATAAGCGAATTAAGGATATTATAAAGTTAAAATCGACTAGCAAAACAAAACATTTTGATGTTTTATTATCAACATATGTACGATTAGTAGAAATTGATGAATTGTTAAATGATATAAGTGATTATGAAGATTTTTTAGTACTGAACAAGGAGTTAAATTTTAAAAAGTATAATATTGAAAAAAATAGAGTAGAGGGAAATCCTATAAAATTCTTTTTTGAAATATTAAGTTTTCTTTATTTTAAGGATAGGAATAGAGTTACAGAAGAAATTTATAAAGTTAATTTTTCAGAGAATTATGCTGATATAGTAAAAAATAGATATGGTAAAAATAATCCTAATGCTAAAATAAGATTTGAGTTGGCTCAAAAGATAATATCGGAGTACGAAGATGGTAATGGCAATAGAATATTCAAGTAACGAAACAATTCAAAGTTATGATAATGTCTTTAGAAAATTTAATGAAAAAATCGAAGATTATAACGAATTAGATAATAATAGCAAATTGATATATCTAACAGCAGGATTAGGATTAACTAATTCTATACATGAAAGATTTATTAAATCAATAATATATGAATATACTAATTTATATGAGTTATCAGAAAATAAGAAAAAATTGGTAATTAGGAAATATAAAAGCCCAAAAGGAATTAAAGGATTTGTAGAGTTATTAAGTTTAGATTTAGAGGAAGCTTTTGAATTAAATAAATTAGAAATAAAGGATAAGTTTTTTATAGATTCTGTAGATAATTTAATAAATATGTTAGAAATACAAAGAGATGTAAGAAATGATTACTTGCATGGAGATTTTAATTTTCATGATGATATTTTATTTGAAATTTTTAAGGATAATGTTTTAGAGTTTCAACAGTTGCATAGCTTTATTTTAAAGATAACAAGATATAGCTTTCTAAATAACTTAAATAAACTTCCTGATATTTCATCTATTTTGTAGTGTTATTAGAGATTATAATAGTAAATTTGAAAATAGGTGGTTTATGTTTAACTTTAAAAAAATATATAAAATGTATGATAAATTAACAGAGGAATTTTTCTATACAAATGAGATAGAAAATGTGAAGAGCAAGTCACAGTATTTTACTCCTATTAATGAAGCGGAAAAGTTAATAGGTGATTTAGAAATTATTAATAAAAAGATTATAAAAATCTTAGACCCTAGTTGTGGAAATGGAATATTATTATTTAAACTGCTAGAAAAAATACTTAATGTTTATGAGCCAGAATGTATATTTATTGATGTATATGATATAGATGATATATTATTAGAGAATGTAAGGACTATGATTAAATTATTAGAACTTAATAATGTGAAAATTAATGCAAAATATTTAAATGAAGATTTTTTAGAAAGTAATGATAGTTTAAGATACGATTATATAGTAATGAATCCACCATTTAAAAAAATAAATGTAGATGATGTTCCTAAAGATATGGTAGACATTTTATATGGTCAACCCAACCTATACCATTTATTTATAAAAAGAGCCTTGGATTTTTTAGATATTGATGGAACCCTATGTGTAATATCACCAAAAAATTATTTATCAGGTAGATATACAGAACCATTAAGAAATTATATAGTAGACAATTTTAGTATAACTAAAATTAATACATCTAATGATAGAAAAAATATTTTTAAAAATAATATAACCCAAGAAATATGTATGCTTCATATAAAAAAATCTAAAAAAAGAAATGTAACTATATCATATAATGATAATAATAAATTTAAAGTCAAAATAAGTGATGTTATTTCTAGACATAAAAATAAAATAATATTTACACCTAGAAATATCGATGATTATAATTTAATAAAGTCATTTTCTAAATTTCCAATTGGAACAATAGGTACAGATATATTGATGAAGGTCGGGAAAGTTGTACAGTTTAGGGTTAATGAAAAAGAAAAAAATCTAGTAAATGAAGAGTTTTTAAAATATAGCAATGGAATCCCATTAATCGTTTATAGACATATTAGAGGAAATATAATTAATTATGAAAAATTAATTGGCAAGTCAAAGAATGATGCAATTACATTAATAGATGATGGATTAAATAACTCTCTTTTAATAAAAAATAGTAATTATGTTCTAATAAGAAAAAACATAGATAAAAAATATGAAAAATTAATACATTCAGTTATGTATTTTAATGAGTTGGAATGTGATAAAATTGCTATTGATAATGGTATAATATATTTTACTAACAAAGATGACTCATTAACAGAGTGCGAAATAAGAGGATTACAGTGTATATTAAAATCTAAACAATTTGATGATTACTATAGAATGATAAATAGTACTCATACTATAAATGTTTATGAACTAGAAAATATGAATTTTCCTTCTTTAAACATTATTAAAGAAATAGGACTGAAGGTTGGAAAAGGTAATATAAGTATTGAAGAAGCAACAAGAATATTTGAAGAGTATTTATAATTAATTTTAAATATATATTATTGTATTGAATAAAGATATTACGGAGGTATTCAATATGATAAACTTAGTAAGTAGCAATGATATAAATAAGTTAATTAAGTATCAACTAGAAGCAATAGAAGTTATTACTGAAATAATTAAAATTTTAGATGGAAATTATGAATTAAATAGAATAGCTAATGATTTAGGAGATATACTTATACCAGAAAATATCGTTGATATAGAAATATTTAAACAAGACAAATTAAAAAATTTAATACCATAAGATACTTATATAATTGAATGTAAGGAAGAAATCAAATTAAAATGGAACCTATAGAATAGACACTTTAAAAAGACTATTCATATAGGTTCTTTTTTGTGTACAATAAAAATCAGAAAGGTTGTGAATACCATGAGTAAAAAGTTATTCTCAAAAGAAGAAACTTTAATTCTATCTAACAAACAATAAGTATGTAAAAATAGTAATTGAAAAAGGGATTACATACACAGATGAATTTAAAGCTCTATTTATTGTTGAACGTAGTGTTGGGAAATTACCAGTTGAGATATTTCAAGATGCTGGATTTGATGTAGAAATACTTGGGAATCATAGAATTTGGTGTGCTAGTAAAAGATGGCGTGATGCTTATAATAAATCAGGTGAATTAGGACTTAGGGATACTAGAAAAATTAATAGTGGACGACCAATTACTAAGGAACTGACTTTAGAAAAAATAATAGTAAAAAAGGATGTGGAAATTGCATATTGGAAAGCTGAGGCGGAGCTATTAAAAAAATCGAGCTTCAAGAAAGGCAGGTGAAAAATGGTAAATTAATGGCATGCTCAATTTTGGTGATTATTTATAATCTTACAACTAAGTATCAATTAAGAAACATGATATCTCACTTATGTGAATTGGCTGATATTACTTATATGCCGTATGGCACTTCTAATAGGGCTTATTTATCGACGATAAAAGATGCTTTTACAAATGAAATACTTACATATAATCTTACTAAAAATCTTAAATTAGACATTGTTATAGATACAATTGAAAAATTAATGAAGAACAATAAGTAATTTATTGCACCCACAAGCATTTATTCATTCAGATCAAGGGGTTCATTATACTAATCCTCGTTTTCAAAAATTTCTAAAGAAATATAAATTAGGTTAATCCATGTCAAGACGTGGTAACTGTTGGGATAATGCTCCGCAGGAGTCTTTCTTTGGTCATTTGAAAGATGAAATTGACTATAAAGGTTGCGATACATTTGAAGAATTGCAAACTATGATAAATGAATATATGGATTACTATAATAATTTCAGATATCAATGGAGATTAAAAAAGCTGACTCCTATCCAATATAGAAATCAGCTTTTAGCTGCATAGCCTTTTTCAAAATGTCCTTGACATAGGGACCATTTTGAATTTCCAACAGCCCTATTTTAGCAACAACATTATCTAATAATCACCTTAAAGAACAAGGGTTTATAACATTAGCTGAAAGTTATTTAAGAGTTAGGCAATTCTTATTGAACCGCCGTGCACCGAACGGTACGCACGGTGGTGGTGTGCTGTGCAAGGCATATTGGAGATTAGGGAAAGGCCCCTCGATGGAAATTGTATCAGGCAAATCCATCAAACAACCATAAGATGCTACAATAAAGAGTTGTGGTAGTGAGCGTTAGGGAAAAGATTGTGACTAAACAACCATGTGAGATATATAAAGATGAACGAAAGTGAACCACTGAAGAAGTATCGATAGCGTAAGATTTTGTCAAAACCTGATGTTCACCACTAATTAGGGATAAGAGCAGAAGAAAACCTGAATTGCTGTCTGCTTGGCAAACGGTATTAAGGTGGCATGAGTATATATTAGGCTCTGATATGAAACACAGGAGGATTTGATGAAAGAAAACAAATCATATAACATTTCAAAGCAAGTAGTGATGACTGCATATAAAAGGGTTAAAGCAAATAAAGGAAGTGCAGGCATAGATGGGCAAGATATAAATGATTTTGAGACTAATCTTATTCCAAATTTATATAAAATTTGGAATAAGATGAGTTCAGGAAGTTACTTTCCATCGTATGTAAAATTAGTGGAGATACCAAAGAAATTAGGAGGAAAAAGAGGTTTGGGTATTCCAACGGTCGCAGACCGAGTTGCATAGATGGTAGTTAAAATATATCTTGAACCAGACCTTGAACCGATATTTCATAAACACTCATACGGATATTGTCCTAATAAGTCTGCAATTGATGCGATAGGAATGGCTAGAAGTAGATGTTGGAAATACAATTATGTAATTGAGTTTGATATTAAGGGCCTTTTTGATAACATTGACCATGAATTATTAATGCTCGTAGTAAGAAAACACACTAAGGAAGCATGGATACTTTTGTATATAGATAGATGGCTCAAGGTACCATTTATAAACAAAGAAGGTAAACAAACTGCGAGAGAAAGTGGAACACCGCAAGGTGGAGTAATTAGTCCGTTACTAGCTAATCTTTTTATGCATTATACATTTGATAAGTGGATGATGAAAACAAATCCGAAAGCACCTTTTGAACGTTATGCAGATGATGCAATAATTAACTGTAAAACTGAGAAGGAAGCAAAGAAAATTTTAAAGGAACTAGATAGACGCCTTAAGATGTGTAAGCTAGAACTTCATCCTTAGAAAACAAAAATTGTATATTGCAAAAAGAGAGCCACAGATGTTTCAACATTGGGCTCTCGGAATGCTACCATAATTGATTGAATGATAGGAGCCGTATGAAGCGAGAGATTCACGTACGGTTCTGTGAGAGCCTAAGGGTGAAACTCTCATGGGCTGCTCGACTGGATAGGTCGCCGAATAAAATAATTATTCAGCTCATACTCAATTTAAAAGATTATGAAGTTTGTAAAATTAAGTCTTCTGTAAAGAAAATAACTCTTTTTAAGAGGTATAGACAATATTCCTTAATATTGTTATAACAGCTCTTATAATGCTATTAAATGAGGGTCGTAATGTCACTAAAGGTGTGTTTGGGAATATTTGTATTATTAAAATTGCATTTTAAAATTATGTAAAGTTATACACGAAAAGAATTATTTTGAATTAATTACAGAAAATTATATGATATATGGTAATATAATTAATAGGAAAATGCTCTAGTTATAATACTAATGAATATTGATAAAATATATATTGGGGGGAATGGTAAAATGCAAAAAGATTATGTTTATGACGAAAAATGGAGAGTGATAGAACCATTAGGTGGAGGAGGTCAGGGCAAAACATTTCTTGTACAACCTATCAAAGAATATGTTGAAAAACTAGATAATATCAATATTTTATGTGACAAACAATATATTTTGAAATTTCTTAATGAACAAAAAAATAGTGAACGTAGAAAAAGAATGTGGATTGAGGTAGGTATTTTAAAGACTTTAAATTCAAACCGAATTCCTAAGGTAATATATAGTAATTCAGATGCCTATAAAGACAAGGATATTGATTTATATTGTGTAATGGAATATATAAACGGAAATACTCTGGAAAAAACATTAAGGTCTTCTCATAAAAATTTTAATGAAATTTTAGAAGCATTTATTAACTTAGTGGATTTAGTAAAATATTGCCATTCTAATGGGATAGTACATAGAGATATTAAACCAGATAACATACTATGTAAAAATAATGATTTAAAAGAAATTATACTTATAGATTTTGGTATGAGTTATAATCACAGCTCAGAATCTAATGATTTAACTAAATTTGGACAGCAGATCGGCAATAGGTTTTTAGATTTACCGGAACAAAAAATTAGAAACTATGATGCCAAAAGAGATTATCGTTCTGACATTACAATGTGTTGTGGAATATTTTTTTATATGTTGACTGGAATAAAGCCATCAGTACTAGATGATGGCAGTAATTTTAAACCTCATGAAAATTTCGAATCTATAAAGAAGCTGCAGTGGATAGGAGGTGAAAGATTAAAGATTATTAATGAAATTTTCGATAAGGCATTTGAAATTAACATAAACAATAGATTTCAAAAATTTGATGATATAGTATTTGCCATAAATGAAATTAATAAATTTAATAATGGAATAAATATTAAAAATGAGTTAATGACGTCATTTTGTCTAAATACTGTACTCAGACATTTAGAGTTAAAAAATAGATGTAACTATGAAAATTTTAAATTAAGGATTAGAAAATATCTTAATGAAACCATATCATTAGGAATTATTAATTTTATAATTGTAGGTAATAGATATTACTTAGATTTTAAGGATTCTTGGATTAAGAAGGTAAATGGTCTAGAAAATGACTTTAAAATGTTGTATTTTATACCGACTAAAGAGCAAATAAACGACATATCAAATTCATCACCCGTATATGAGATATATGGAACTGTAAAAATGGATAATGACAAAATTAAGTTTGAAAATTTAATGTTAAGTGGAACATATTTCGAAATACCGATAAAATATTGTGTAGAAAAAATTTGTTTTACACTTAAACATAATTTAGATAATATTATTAAATTTAAATTTGTTGATAATACCAATAATATTATAATTGTTAACGATAGGGGAAACATAATAATTTTTAATTTTATAAAAGATAAGATTATAAATCAGATCTCTTTAGAATCACAATTAGATTCAGATGAAAAATTAGTAGGGGTGTATTTTTCCTATAAATTAGAATATAATATATGTATTTCAAGCAAGGGTAAATTCATCGTATTTAAGGTTAGGGATAAAATAGTTGAGATAATTGATTCTAAAATATTAAAATTAAATGAGTATTTTGAAGGTATAAATGATATTGCTTTCTTTAATAATAGTAATAGATTGCTTATTCTTACTAAAAATGAATTTGGAGTTTATGATCTGAGTAAAAATGATGTAGTATATAAAGAGAAAATTGATAAAAATTTTCTAACTAATATTTTATCAAACTTGAAAAAAATAGTTCAAATCAGTTATGATGACACTCATTTTATTATGAATTATAATAAAAAGTATTATTTAATAAGTTTAGTTAATCCAAATGATAAAAGAGAATTATACTATGCATATGATTGTAAGTTGATAGAATTTTGTGGAAATGATAAAATAATAGTCGTAGATAATGATAACAGAATCATTAAAAAGAGCGTAGGAGATAATAAATATCAGTATAAGTATAATACGGAAGGAAATATTCGTTTTTGTAATAATAGGTTAATAAAGCATGTTAATAATTATATTGTAACATCTTATGTGTATGAGAATATCTATTCTAGTAAAAGTATTAACCTATATATGAATGATATAAATATAAGGGAAGACAAATGTATATTATTTAATGATGACGTAGATATTGTAGATATTATTTGCTCCCGTAGTAACAAGTATTTGGGAGTTTTGAATGATGAAAATAGTATCAAAATATGGAAGATGGTGTAGATTTCACCCACCGGCCTTCAATTCTATCAATAAACCAACGAAAACTCATATTTAATAAGGTATGAGTTTTTGTTGTATATTGAATACCACTAGTTCTACTAGTGGTTCTAAAAGGCTTCCAGCTATGAGTAGAAAAAAACTCCAATATAAAACAGAAGTAGGCTTGCCGACTACAACTAAATTATATTGGAGATGTCCAAATGGACAATAATAGTTTATCAGATAGTAAATGGAACTATAAATATCACACAGTATTTGCACCAAAGTATAGAAGACAAATTATTTATGGAAAGATAAAAGCAGATGTTGGAGTAATACTTAGAAAATTATGTGATCAAAAAGGTGTAGAAATTATAGAAGCAAATATTTGTAAGGAACATATACACATGCTGGTAAGCACTCCACCTAAATTAAGTATTGCACAATTTATGGAGTACTTAAAAGGTAAAAGTTCACTCGTGATTTTTGATAGACATGCAAACTTAAAGTATAAATATAGAAACATACAGTTTAAGTGTAGAGATTATTATATTGATACAGTTGGTAGAAATAAAAAGGCAATAGAAGAGTATATAAAAAATCAAATACAAGAAGATTAAGAATATGAATAATTAAGCTTGAAAGAGTACATTGACCCGTTTACGGGTGAGCCAGTAAAAAAGGTAAATAAAAAAGTACCTCTATGTGCAGCGAGGTTAAGGTATATACTTGACAAACCTTTCAACGTGCTAGTAGTACGGTCGGTAATATGAACTTATAAAACTAGAGCAACCATCCATTTTACAGGTAACTATGATTAAATTAAACAACACTAGTACATTTTAATCCCCCTAACCTTAAAACACAACTAAAAATGATATAATTAATATATGGAAGAATTTAAAATATTTAATATATAAAAATAAATAAGTATATTAATGAGGGGTTAATATGGGTGATATAGTTGTTTCATTAACAGATATACAAAAACTTAAAGAAGAGTTAAATACATTGAATGAAGAGTACCTAAAGATATATGAGAAAATGGAAGATTTAAAGAAGGAAAAAGAATATTTAGAGAGCATTTATATGTGTAAACTGGGGGCTTTGATATTCTTAAGATTTGAAAATGAAATTAAGTATAGAAGGTTAAAGAAGAAGTTAGCATTGATAGTTAAAAGTAAAAATAAAGGTGAAGAAATAAATATTAAAGAAATAGAGGCAGCTTTAGAAGAAGAGTTAGAAGAGTTTTATCGAGATTTAGAGGAGTTACGCAATAATTTAAAGAACTCTCGAGAGTTTTTAGAGCTTACAACATTAACGGATGAAGAAGTAAAAAAGGTTAAAGAAATTTTCAGGGGTTTAGCTAAAATACTGCATCCAGATGTAAATAAAGGTTTAAATGAAGAGATGATGGAGCTGTGGCTTAAGGTTAAAGAACCGTATGAGAATAATGATTTAATCACATTAATAATTCTTGAGGGAATAGTAAAGCATAATGAGATTAAAGAAGATATTAAGATAACTTCTATAGAAGAAAATATAGTGGTATTAAAGAAAAAGATTAATGAATTAAAGAAGTTTATAGATGAAGAAGAAAATAGCTTTCCTCTAAATATAAAAGAGATTATAGATGATGATGAGTATATTAAAGAGAAAAAGCAGGATATAACTAATGATATACATGAGTATGAAATAATGATTACAGATGTTGAAAAGAGTATTTGTCAGGTATTAAAGGAGTAGAGTTATGGATAAATCAATAACAAGCTATAGTGGTGGAGGGAAAATAGCCAACATAATTGAAACAGGTGGACTAGCATTGCCCTTTGAAAATACTATATATCTTCAATCTGTAAGGGTAGCTGGAATGAAATACTATGTAAAGGATGGGTTTATTTTATTAGAGGGAGATAAAATAAAGTTAAAAAGGGAACCTGATAATGTATATGATAAATATGCTATAGAATTATTTACAGTAAAGGGTGAAAAGATAGGTTATATACCAGCAAAAACAAATAAAATATTTGCAAGACTTATGGATGGAGGAAAAATGTTAACAGCTGAAGTGAGAACTGTGGATTATTACTTTGAAAAATTACAAGAGGTGTGGATAAGAATATTTTTAAATGATTTATAGTTTTAGAAGTTAAATTAATCATTGTGAAATATAGTGGGAGTTGCTAGAGTAGTGTCTATTAGTTTATGATAAAATTTGTGAAAGATAAATCATTGAAAATCATTTCAAAATAATATTATGCTAAGTTTGTTTTAAATACATAAAAAAATATAGTGTTTATGGAGGAAAGCTAAATGCCAAGATATGATTGCTTAATAGTAGATGATGAGGAGGCACTGTCTCAAAGTACCTGTGAGTTTTTCAACATGTTCGGCGTAAAAACCTTTTGGGTATCAGATAAAACAGCATGTTTTGATTTTTTATTGAAGAATAAGGTTGATTTAATATTGCTGGATATCAATCTAGGACAATCCTCAGGCTTTGAAATTTGCAAAGAATTGAGAACAACAATGGATACACCAATTTTATTTATTAGTGCTAGAACAAGTGATGATGATGTCCTTTTGGCATTAAACATTGGTGGAGATGATTATATTCAAAAGCCATATTCCCTAAATATACTGATGGCAAAGGTTAAAACTGTTTTAAAAAGGTATAAGTCTAACTATGCGAGTACTGTAAGTTTTGGTAGATTTTCTATTGATTTAGATATGGAAAAGCTTATGGTAGATGGTAGGGAAGTAAAATTAAAATCAATGGAATATAGATTGTTATCATATTTGGTTAAAAACAAAAACCGAACCATTTCAAAAGATGAGCTTTTTCAAAAGGTATGGGGTGATGCAATTACAGGGGAAGGAACCTTGAATGTACATATAAGAAGACTTCGTGAGAAGATTGAGGAAAATCCTAATGAACCCCAGTATATCAAAACTATTTGGGGCACTGGATATGTCTTTGAGATGGGAGCTTCATATGAACATTAAAAGAATAGTAGTTATAAGTATCATTGTTCTTTTAACTTGTACAAGCCTCACATTTTTTGCGTTTAAATATAAAGGGAAAACTGAAATTGAAGTGCCTAAGGTAAATGATATTGCTCAGTCTGTTGCAAAGGAATGGGACAGTCTGGAATATGCCGAGTTGCCATGTTTGAGCTATAAAATAGATTATGTAGTGCTGGACAATGAAAATCGTTTTATCAAAGCTACAAGAGATGGATTAAACAATGATTTAAGTTCAGCAATACGTAATAGGGACACTATAGTTGATGTAAAATCTCAGGATAAGGTACTCGGAAAAGTAATAATATATAATAATACAAATAATGAATGGATAAAATTTAGAAATTTACTCCTTATTTTTACCCTTTGTGTAATAATAGTTGCTGCAGCATTTTGCAGCTTATATTTAGTTTTTATTGACAGGTGTATTCTATATCCCTTTAGAAAACTCCAAGGCTTTGCACGACATGTTGCAGAGGGCAATTTGGATATGCCTCTAGATATGGACAAAAATAATTTCTTCGGTGCATTTACAGAAAGCTTTGACCTCATGAGGGAGGAGCTTAATAAGGCAAGGGAAAATGAAAGGCTTGCTAATCAAAGTAAAAAAGAACTTGTTGCTTCACTAAGTCATGATATCAAAACCCCAGTGGCGTCAATAAAGGCTGTTACTGAAGTTATGCATGTTAAGACTTCCGATGAAAACCAAAGGAGGCAGCTGGATATAATTAATTCAAAGGCTGATCAGATAAATACATTAATAACAAATATGTTCAGCGCCACACTAGAGGAATTGCAGGAGCTAAAGGCTATAGTCACTGAGCAATCTAGCCTGGTTCTGTATGATTTGATTAGGGCTGCAGATTATAATTGTAAAGCAAATATTGGAGGCATTGCTGAGTGTATAATTTTAGCAGATGGGTTAAGGTTATCTCAGGTTGTTGACAATATAATCAGTAATTCCTATAAATACGCAGGAACATCTATTTATGTTTCTTCAGTTATCAGGGGTAAATACCTTGAGATAGGATTTAAGGATTATGGTAGAGGAGTTTCTGAGGAGGAGCTACATTTAATATTTAATAAGTTCTATAGGGCTAAAAATTCTAAGGAAAAGGGCGGCACTGGATTAGGACTTTATATTTCTAAGTATATGATGGAAAAAATGGAGGGAGACATTTACTGTGAAAACTCAGTTGATGGATTCACTGTGTTGTTAAAACTTTTAATTGCCTAAAAATTTAAGAACTTAAAAGATTTAAGGATTAGTTAAGGATTGGGTAAAGACCTGTTAAGGAATTTTCAACTATAATAGGACTGTAAGTAAAACAGTCTTATTTTTTTATTGAAAGGGATGTTATCATGGGGAATGTTATTATATCAACAAATAAGCTCTGCAAGACATTTTCAAACGGTGGAATGCAACAGCATGTACTTAAGAACCTTGATATTGAAATATATCAGGGAGATTTTACAGTAATCATGGGCTCCTCTGGTGCAGGAAAGTCAACACTACTTTATGCCCTGTCCGGAATGGATAAACCAACTCTCGGTTCTATAAAATTTGGGGAAAATGAAATTTCAAAGTTATCAAATGATAAGCTTGCAATTTTTAGAAGATTAAACTGCGGTTTTGTTTTTCAACAAATGTTTCTCATGGATAATATGAGCATACTGGATAATATCCTTGTAAGTGGTCTCCTTATAAGTAGCGATAGAAAGGTAATTGCAGAAAGGGCAAAGGAACTTCTTACACAAGTGGGACTAACTGAAATCATATGGAGTAAGTTTCCATCACAATTATCTGGAGGTGAGGCTCAGCGTGCCGCTATTGTAAGGGCATTAATTAATAATCCCAAGGTGGTCTTCGCAGATGAACCTACGGGAGCACTTAATTCTTCGGCAGGACAGGCAGCCTTAGATGTTTTAACTGAAGTGAATAGAAGTGGTCAAAGCATAATTATGGTTACTCACGATTTGAAATCCGCAAGGCGTGGAAATCGTATTTTATATATGCGTGATGGTGCTATTCAGGGAGTATGTGACCTAGGAAGCTATGTCAGTGGTGACAAGGAGCGTCATAACAAACTCCAAGGATTTCTCAATGAAATGGGGTGGTAAGTTTGAGAAAAACATTAATGCTGAGTTTTGCAAATATAAAGAAAACCAAGGGGCATACAGTATCCATTCTTTTCATGTTTATCATTGCAGCTATGCTACTTAATCTAGGACTTCTGGTGTTTGTAAATTTCGGAAGCTACTTTGAAAAGGTAACTGACGAGTTAAATTCTTCTGATGAATATTATTTAATGCCGGAAAGCTTATATAGTCAAAGGGTGAGTGAATACATCAAAAGCAATGATAATATTAAAAAGACCCAAAAGGAAAGTTCCTTATTGGCAAAAGGAACCATTCCTTACAACAATGATAACCGTGAATTTAATTTTCTCATCAATGATGTAGACCAGAAGAGAGATTTTTCAAAATGGGAATTCGTTGGAGAGCATGAATCTCCTGACTCAATGTCCATATACCTACCCTATGTAATGAATATTGATGGGGGATATAAAGTGAATGATAAACTTAAGGTGAGTTTTGAGGATGTAGACATCACCTTTACCATTAAAGGATTTACAGAAGATATATTTTTCAGTTCACTAGATACAGTGGTTATGGGGGTTTACTTACCTAGTGATACCTATGATAGGGTTGTTGAAAAGCTAGGAGTAAAATATAAAGCGTCACTTATTTTTGCTGATTTAAGAAAGAATAATATGGATGTTGAAAATGGAATAAAGGAGATAATAAAGGAGGAAAACCCTAATATACTAACTGATGACGTAAGCATATTTTTCAGTTTAGATAAGGGAGTTGTGAGATTATCTCGTTCAATTATGGCAAACATTGTTTCCGTAATGATGATGGTCTTTGCTGCAATAATCGTTGTTGTATGTCTTATTGTTGTAAGGTTTAGAATTGAGAATAGCATAGAGGAGGATATGACTAAGATAGGTTCATTAAAGGCAGTGGGTTACACCAGTAGGCAAATAATATCATCAATCACTATACAGTTTTCATTAATTGCCTTGATTGGAAGCATGATGGGTATAACACTGTCTTACCTGGCAACTCCTGCAATATCAAAGGTTTTTGCACATCAGTCGGGTCTTATGTGGGTGCAGGGGTTTGACGGTATGATTAGCAGTATTTCCTTGTTTGTTATATTGTTGGTGGTGATATTGGTTTCCTTCATATCTTCAAGTCGTATTAATAGGCTGAATCCAATTGTAGCATTAAGGGGCGGAATAATAACTCATAGTTTCCGAAAGAACTATATGCCCCTTCACAAATCAAGGGGAAGTCTTCCCTTTGTTTTATCTATAAAGTTAATGTTACAGAACATGAAACAGAGCCTAATGATAGGTATGATATTCCTAGTTGTTTCCTTTGCAGGTACCTTTGCATTAAGTATGTTTTATAACTCAGTAATAGACACAAAAATCTTTAAAGAAATTCCAGGTGTTGAATTGTCTAGTGTTATTGCAGTTTGTAATCCTATTGTAGATAATACATCTGTGGTTGAGAATATCAAAAATATGAAGGGAGTACGAAAGGCTCAGTTTCTTGATATAGTAATGATGAACTCAGATAGCTACGAAGTAGCTACATATGTAATGGATGACTATTCTATGAAAGAAACCAATACTATTTATGAGGGTAGATACCCACTTCACAGCAATGAAGTTGCAATTTCAGGATATTTGGCTGAAAAGGTGAAAAAGAACATAGGTGATAGTATTATTTTGAAGGTCAATGATAAACAGAGTGAGTATATTATAACCGGTTATTGCCAAGGGTCCTATATGGGTAAATTTAATATTGCTTATATTAGGAGCGATGGTATTTTAAGTCTTAATCAAGAGTTTAAGCAGCGGGACTTGCAAATATATCTTGATAAGGATATTAAATCTTCAGAATTTAAAATGGAAATTGATAAACTTTATGGAGATGATTTTCTTAAAGTAGTTGATTTGGACAAAGAGGTTCAACAGGGGATAGGTCTTTACACAGGTATAATATCCAAGGTTGGTATTAGCATATTAGTAGTTACAATATTTGTGGTTATGCTTGTTTTATATTTTGTTATTAATTCTTCAGTGATTAGGAAGAAGCATGACCTTGGCATACAAAAAGCACTTGGGTTCACAACTCTGCAGCTTATGCACCAGCTTTCCATGGGATTCTTGCCTCCGATTATTACAGGAGTGTGCCTAGGAAGTTTGTTAGGAATGACTCAAACCAATGCAATAATGGCAGTTCCCATGAAGGCTATGGGCTTAATGAAGGTAAATTTTATTGTAACCCCTCTATGGAGTATGTTGTTCGATGTTGGTATAGTAATAGTATCTTATGCAATTTCTATGCTTGTAACCTATCGCATACGTAAGATTACTGCATATGGACTAGTAAGTGAATAATATCATAGTGATTTGTGATGTTTTCAGGTTTTTAAAGAATTTTAATAGTTTTAATTTAATTAATACATTTTTAGTACTTTGAGAAATATTAAAGTACCAACTTAATTTAAATAGTTAAAAGGGAGAGCAGGTAAATTTGTGTTTTCACAAATCTATCTACTCTCCTTTTTAAAAGTGTTTTATTACAATTTCTAATTATAAAATAAAATTAATTATTTTATTCTTTAAAATATTAATTGAAATTTATAAAAAAAGTTAAATTTATCATTTCGAAATATAGGTATTTATGTTAAAATTAATCATGTAAACGATTTTATTATTTATATTATAATAAACTAATCATACTTAAAAATAAATGGTTAGTTTAAAGGTTGAGGAGAGATAAAATGGGGGAAAGGGTAAAATCTTTTATTAAGGAAATACCTATATTAACATTAGGTATGTTTATTGGGGCATTAGCTGTACATTTCTTTTTGATTCCAAGTAAATTAATTGTTGGATCTATTACTGGCTTATCAATAGTAATTAATTTACTTACATCCATTCCATTGCCGGTATTAATTTTTATTATAAATTCATTTTTATTAATTTTATCTTACTTTCTTATTGGGAAAGAATTTGGCATTAAAACTGTATATTCAGCGTTGATTTTGTCACCGCTCCTTGCCATACTAGAAAAGTTATGGCCAATGAGCCAATCATTGATGCAGGATCAGTGGTTAGATCTTATATGTTTTGTGTTGATTTTGAGCTTTTCACAAGCAATTTTATTTAGGCGTAATGCATCAACAGGTGGTCTAGACATTATAGCCAAAATTGTAAACAAATATTTTCACGTTGATTTAGGTTCATCAGTTACTATTGCAGGAGCAATTATTTGTTGTACCGCAATTTTTGTGTATGATGTAAGAACGGTAATCATAGGATTGATTGGAACTTATCTCAATGGATTAATATTAGAGCACTTTATGATAGGATTTAATTCTAGAAAAAGGGTTTGTGTTATCTCTAATGATTATCAGTTAATTCGTAAATTTATAATAGAAGATATGAAGCGTGGAGCAACACTATATCCAATTAAAGGTGGATTAGAAGCTGAGGGCAAGTATGAAATTGAAAGTTTAATGACACGAAATGAATTTTCTTATCTTATGGAATTTATTAAAAAACAACAAATTGATGCATTTATTACCGCGGGAACAGTTAGTGAAATCTACGGTAATCTTGGAATAAAGGGAATCAAAAGTAAACCAAAAGTATTGTTGGAAAATAAATAAAATCATTAATAATTATAGCTATGTAAGTTTAAACTTATGTAGCTATTTTTATATTAATGAGTTCTTATAAACATCTTTTTAGCAAGTAACTCTTCTGTATATCTACTACTTCTAGGAGTAAGGAAGGTTTAATTTCAATATAAATATATACATGAATGTTAATGCTGGTTGATAGACATTGAAGGGTAAGAAAAATATAATAAATATGAAAGGTATGATAAATATGATTAATATAAATTTGAAAAGATTAAGGAAAATCAATCAATATACCCAGGAAGAGGTGGCAGAGAAGATTAATGTTTCTAGGCAAGCTGTTGCTAAATGGGAAAATGGAGAGTCAACTCCAGATATAAATAGTTGTATTGCTCTTGCAAAGTTGTATAACGTTACTATGGATGATTTAGTTAATCATTCAGAAGAAGATTCAGGTGTTGTTGTACCACCTAAGGGAAAACATTTCTTTGGATCCGTTGTGGTTGGAGAACGTGGTCAGATTGTTATTCCTAAAAAAGCTAGGGAGCTATTTAATATTAAGTCTGGTGATAATTTATTAATATTAGGAGATGAAGATAGGGGAATTGCCATTGTACATCAACGTGACCTTATAAATTTTGTAGGACAAATTGGTGTGGTAACTAAGGAGTAATAGTTTTAAGCAGAGGGGTTAAAAGGGGAGAATTATAATATGAGTAAGATAGTATTTTTTTGCATTCCTGCACATGGACATACGAATCCTACTATTGAGGTAGTGCGTGAATTATCATATAGAGGCCATGAAGTATGGTACTATTCCTTTGATGAATTTAAAGAAAAGATTGAAGGAGCAGGTGCAAAATTTATTAGTTGTAATGAGTATCTTCCAGAATTAAAGCCTGGAGATGAGAAAAAAATTGGGAAGGATTTTGCTGCTTTAATTGAGATGATAGCAGATACTACTATAGCTTTAGATGAAAAAGTATGTAATGAACTTAAAGGATTTAATCCAGATTGTATTGTATCAGATTCTTTATGTTTTTGGGGTAAGCTATTTGCAGAAAAATTAAATGTTACCTATGTATGTTCTACAACAACTTTTGCATTTAATAAGTATACAGCAAAGATGATGAAGAAAGGTTTTAAGGAAGTTATACTTATGATTTTAGGCATGAGTCGTATTAATAAGAAAATAGAGCTTTTGAGAAACCATGGATATAATGTTAAGAGTTTTGTCTCTATAATTCAAAATGATAATGATACAAATACTATTGTATATACTTCAAAGGAGTTTCAACCAATGGTAGAGACTTTTTCGGATAAATATTCCTTTATAGGACCTTCAGTATCTAATGTTAAGGTTGAATATGAGGAAAGAAAGCGTAAAAAAATATATATTTCCTTGGGAACGGTTAATAACAAAAATATAAAGTTTTATAAAAATTGTATAAAAGCCTTTGAAACTTGTGATTTTCATGTGGTTATGTCAGTTGGAAAAGATACCGTAATTGAAGACTTAGGCTATATACCAGACAATTTTCAGGTAAGAAATAGTGTTGAACAAATTATAGTGCTTCAAAATACAGATGTATTTATTACTCATTGTGGTATGAATAGTGTTAATGAAAGTTTGTATTATGGTGTTCCTATGGTGTTATATCCTCAGCATGAAGAGCAAGGAATGGTAGCAAGACGAGTTGCTGATTTGAAAGCTGGGATCTTTTTAAAAGGTAATAATCCTAAATCCATAAAAGATGCAGTATTACAGGTTATGGATAATGATGATTATAAGAAAAATGCAAATAAATTAGCAAAAGGTTTCAAAAATGCTGGAGGTGAAAAGAAAGCAGCTGATTCTATATTGAAGGTTATAGATGCTATAAATTGACGGTTATAATTACACCCTGTATAATAAAAGTATAAGATAAATAGTGTAAAAAACTTTACACTAAAGATAAAGGGTAGGGGGAGAAAAGATGATAGATAAATATTGGGAAGGTAAGCATTATGCTTTTCATCAAAATAAGGAATGTGAATATTTCCCTTGTCACAAAACTAATAAACCTGAGGAGTTTAATTGCCTATTTTGTTATTGCCCACTTTACGCATTAGCTGATAAATGTGGTGGTAATTTCAAAATTACTGAAGACGGAATAAAGGACTGTAGTGGATGTATGGTTCCACATGTTAAAGATAACTATGGGCTTATAAATAGTAAGTATAGTGAAATTATGAAACTAGTAAAAGAGCAATTAGATAAAGATAAATAGTCAGATAATAAATAAGCTAAAAAGCTAGNNCTAGCTTTTTAGCTTATTTATTTAGTTATAATATTAAGGTCGAAAAGAGATAATACTATTTATAATGTTAACTATTTCTTTAGGAGATTCCTTTAAATCATTGTCTAGCCATGTTTGAACAACTGAAACAACCCCTCCTACAGAGTATTTTATGAAGTAATCTAAAAATTTATCATCTACTTTTGAATCCTTAACTAGCTTATCAATTTTAGATTTGCTTGCTACGTAAATAATACGGTCCATAATGTTGTTTTCCATTTGTTTACTGAATAAAATCTGGCATAATTCTTTGTTTTCTTGAATTAATTTAAGAGCTTTAAGTAATAAAACATCTTTGTATTCTTCAACTGGGGTTTCTTCGATATATTCTAAGATTTGATTAAATAGTTCATCCTCTAATGATTTAAGTAAGTCATAGGTATCTTTATAATGGGTATAAAAAGTTCCCCTATTAATATCTGATTTTTTGCAGATATCAGTAACGGTAACTTCATGAATTTTCTTATGTTTAAGTAAGTCAATTAAGCTTTCTTTTATTATTTTTTTAGTATATAAAATTCTTCTATTTCCTTTAACTCCTGCCATTTAACTCATCCTTTTTTAGTATTTATTAAAGTAATTATTAATTATATGTTATTAAATAAACAAAATTCGTTAAAATGTATATTTAATAACACTATAAAAATATGTGATTATTGTAACTAATCCATATATTATTTATACTTGAATTATAGCATTAACTAAACAAGGTGTCTATTTAATGACATTGAGTATTTAAAGGTAGTATTGATTAGGGAGGGCAACATGTCATACATAGAGATAAAAGATGAATATAAAAGATACAAGGTTGGAGAAACTACCATTGCAGCAAATAATGGTATTAATTTTTCTATAGAAAAGGGAGAGTTTACTATTATTCTAGGACCAAGTGGTGCAGGTAAAACAACTGTGCTCAATATACTTGGAGGAATGGATACTTGTGAT
Source organism: Clostridium sp. UBA5712 (assembly GCF_002419845.1). Classification (NCBI taxonomy): domain Bacteria; kingdom Bacillati; phylum Bacillota; class Clostridia; order Eubacteriales; family Clostridiaceae; genus Clostridium; species Clostridium sp. UBA5712. Next base: position 459,914 of record NZ_DIGW01000015.1, read on the forward strand.
GAAGGTGAAATAATTATTGATAACGTTGATATATCTAAGTTTAACAAGAGACAGCTCACTAAGTACAGAAGACATGATGTGGGGTTTGTATTCCAGTTTTATAATTTAGTTCAAAATTTAACTGCAAAGGAAAATGTGGAATTGGCTACACAAATTTCAAAGGATGCTTTAGATGTTGATAAAACTCTTGAGTTAGTGGGACTTGATCATAGAAAAAACAATTTTCCATCTCAATTATCAGGAGGAGAACAGCAAAGGGTTTCTATAGCAAGGGCTATAGCTAAAAATCCTAAGTTGCTTTTATGTGATGAGCCAACTGGAGCCCTTGATTATAAAACAGGAAAACAGATTTTAAAGACATTACAGGATACATGTAAAAATACAGGGACAACAGTAATTGTTATAACCCATAATTCAGCCCTTGGGCCTATTGCAGATAGAGTTATAAAAATTAGGGATGCAAAGGTTACAAGTGTTGAAGTGAATAAAAATCCTGTTTCAGTTGAAGACATAGAGTGGTAGAGGGTAGAAGATGAAAAATGGAGCATATAAAAAATCAATAATAAGGGAAATATTATCTTCTAAAGCAAGGTTTATATCAATATTTGCTATAATTTTTTTAGGAGTTGCTTTTTACTCTGGAATTAAATCTAGTGGACCAGATTTAAAAGAGTCCATAAATGAATTTTTTAGAGAGCAAAATCTAATGGATAGCAAGATAGTGTCTAGTATAGGTCTTAATGAAAATGATTTAAAGCTACTTGAGAATAAGGATGAAATTTTAGATTACTTTGGAACATCTAGTATAGATGTAAATTTAACTAATATAAATAATGTGGTTAAGTTTATGGAATATAATAAGAAGGACTTTAGTAATATAAATAAATTTATTGTTACAAAAGGGAGATTGCCTGAAAATAGTGGTGAGATAGCTTTAGATGAAAATGCTTTAAAGGAAGATAAAAATTTAAAGATAGGTGATACCTATACCATAGAATCTGATGAAGAGCTAGATAAATATTTTAAGAAGAAAACTTTTAAAATTGTTGGATTTGTACAAAGTCCCATGTATATAGAAAATATATCTAGGGGAACAACTACCGTTGGAAAAGGAAGTGTAGACTATTTTGCAATATTAAATAGCTTAGATATATCCATGGATGTGTATACGGAAGTATATGTACGATTTAAAAATGTAGCTAATCTTGGTGCATATAGTGATGAGTATAAGGATAAGATGGAGGAAAATAATAAGTATCTTAAAAACCTATACTCAAAAAGAGTGGTAGAAAGAATTGAAGAAGTAAAATTAGAGGCAGAAAAGGAGCTTAGTAAGGCTTATAAAAAAATAGAAGATGGTGAAAAAAAACTTGAAGATGCTGAAAAAGAATTAGATGAAGGTAGAGCAAAGCTTATTAATGGTAAAAATCAATATGAAGAGTTTGCAGAAAAGTATCAGCAAGAAATCAAAGCTGGTGAACTGAAATTAATTGAAGGTGAAAGAGAGTTAGATAAGGGTCAGAAGGAACTAGATAAACAAAAAGAGCAATTTTTACAGGGTGAGAAACAACTTGAGGCAGGAAAAATTCAACTTGATAATGCTGAGGAAGGATTTTTAAACCAAGGAATTGATCCAACTAAAAGCACGATAGAGTATGAAAATCAAATAGATAATTTAGAACTTTTAATAGGGACATACAATACACTTTCTAATGATATGAGAGAAACAGCAAAGAACACTAAAGAAGGTGAAAAAGTTTCAAATGAAAAAATTCAGTATTGGAAAGGTGCTTTATCTAATCCTGATTTAGGATTAGGTGAATTAAGTAACTTAGTAAATAGTTTAGAAAAAGACCCAACTAATATTTCTTTAGTGATTAGTATGGCACAAGGAGTAGAAGGTGCTAGTAAAAGTGCAAGGGAAAATAAGTCTAAGGTAGAAACTTTAGTGGCTGGAATAACTCAGTATCAACAAGGTATAATTGCCTATGAGGAGAAAGTTAAAAGCTTTAATGAGGGCAAGATACAACTTGAAGCAGCTGAAAAGCAATTAGTTATAGGGAAAGAGGAACTTATCAAAGGCAAAAAAGACCTTGAGGAAGGTAAAAAACAAGGACAGTTAGAACTTGATAAGGCTAAGAAGGAACTTGAGGCTTCGGAGAAAAAACTTCTTGATGGAGAGAAGGATATCAAGGAGAATAAAGCAAAACTTGCAGATGGGCGAAAAGAGATAGATGAAGAAAAGGAAAAATTAAATGATTTGGATAATAGTAAGTATTATTTCTTTGATAGAAATGATAATCCGGGTTATGCAACTTACAAAGGATCAATTGATAGCTTAGATAAGATAGCTTCAGTATTTCCTGTGTTTTTCTTTCTAGTTGCAGCACTTATATGCTTAACTACAATGACTAGGATGGTGGAAGAAAATAGAGTGGAAATAGGAACACTAAAGGCTTTAGGATATAAGGATTTAGAAATAGCTAGGAAATTCATAGTTTATGCAGCATTAGCTAGTATTGTTGGTAGTGTTCTTGGAATTGTAGTTGGAAGCAGTATCCTTCCATATATAATTAGTAAAGCTTATTCATCTGCATTTGCATTACCAAAGGTAAAAATAAACTATTATCCATCTTATATAATTCAGTCTTTAGTAGCTTCAATACTTTGTACAGTAGGAGCATCATTAATTGTATTAAAAGAGGAATTAAGAGAAAATCCTTCTGATTTAATGAGAATAAAAGCTCCAAAGGTTGGTAAAAAGATATTATTAGAAAGAATTACACCTTTATGGAAAAGACTGAACTTTAATCAAAAGGTTACCTTTAGAAATCTTTTTAGATATAAGCAAAGGATGTTAATGACAATACTTGGTATATCAGGATGTATGGCTATGCTTGTTGCAGGGATATCTCTTGAAAAATCCAATTCTTCAGTTATGGACATTCAATTTGGGAAATTATTAAAGTATGATGCTATGGTAGTATTTGATGATAATAATAGTAAAAAAGAAGATGAGGAATATGAAAGTAGTTTAAATAACTTAAAAGGATATGAGAGTAGCTTAAATATTCATCAAGATTCAGTAACCTTCATTAAGGAAGGTGTAAGTAAGCAAAGTGCTATTATGTATGTACCAGAAAATATAGATGAGCTAAATAAATATATTTTGTTAAACCATAGAGAAAGTGGAACTAAGTACAAACTATCAGATAGTGGAGTAATTATAAATGAAAAGCTGGCAAACGTTTTAGGGGTATCTGCTTTAGATTATGTAACTTTAACAGATTCAGATAATAATTCTCATCAGGTTAAAGTAGACAACATAGTAGAAAATTATGCTGGACATTATATCTATCTATCACCATCCTATTATAAAGAGATATTTAAAAGTGCTCCAAAATATAATGCACAATTATTAAAGTTGAATTCTAATAGAGAAGATGATAATAAAGTATCTACTACCCTTATGGAAAATGATAAAGTAGTAAATGTTACCCTTGCTTCAAAGCTAAGAAGCTTAAGTGAATCTGCTGATTTAGGCTTAGTTATGATAGTAATAATAGTTGCTTCTGGAAGTTTAGCATTTGTTGTATTATATAATTTAATTAATATAAATGTATCTGAACGTATAAGAGAGATATCTACCATAAAGGTACTAGGCTTTTATGATAATGAAGTTGCCATGTATATATTTAGAGAAAACATAATACTAACAATATTAGGTATACTTGCAGGGTCAGTTATGGGTAAAATATTATATGTATTTTTAGTGAGTACAGCAGAAATGGACAATATGATGATGATACCAACTGTAGACATGAGCAGTTATGTAATCTCTGGAGTAATTACAATGTTTTTTGCCATATTAGTTATGATAATGATGCATATAAAATTAAAAAATATAAATATGATTGATGCATTAAAATCCATAGAGTAAAGTTTAAATTAAAGGGAGTCGCAAATTGCGGCTCTTTTTTTTATCCAAAATGTTAGGTTAAAAGTAGTATTTTTTTATCCGATATCTACCAGATCTAATACTCCCATCTTTTTCAAAGTGGGAGTAAAGAACTCTGTTTATGATGTTATCATGAAACTAAATAAATATCCTTAATTGTAAATTGAGAGCCTCAGTTGTAAATCGAAATGC
>NZ_DIGW01000011.1:0-251177 GCF_002419845.1 Clostridium sp. UBA5712
TATTTTCCTCCTACTCGATTAACTATTAGTGTACATTAAAGATAAATATAAAGATATACACCTATGTAGTTTTGGTGGGTATCTTTATATATTCCTATTCATTTATTTCTTCTGAAATATGAGTTTTCTTTCTATATTCTTTTGTAGCTAAAAATGGCAAATAAATAATACTAAAAATCACAAAGGACAAAAGAACATCTTGCCACCTAATAACAGTATTTGAACCATCTGCACCAAAGAGTAGAAAACCAAGATTATTGTTTAAATAATGTATCATGGACACAGCCCAAATATTTTCCGTCTTAAGATATACATAGCCAAAGAAAACAGAGTAACATATACAAACTATAAGCTGAGTAACTATGCTATAAAAAGAGGTCTCTGGACTATAATAAAATAAATTTATTGGGAAATGCCAAAGTCCCCAAATTACTCCAAGTAAAAGTACACCCCATCTTTTACCAAACTTGTCCTGAAGTACTGGTTGTAAGAAATACCTCCATCCGTATTCCTCTCCAAAGAAAAGAAAATAAGTAAATAAAAAATTTAATGGTAAAAGCAGAAGTAATTTAAAAATAGTCGGATACTTAAGGTATGTAAAAAAATCATCAAGGGATCCACTTATAGCACAGGATATTAAATTTGCTAATAAGTAAAGTACAACAAAAATAAGAATATAGAATAATGATTTCTTACCATTCTTTTTTATGCTAAGTCCAAACTCTTCCCTGGTTTTGCTATCTTCAATACCTAGCATAATAAGTCCCAGAAAACTTCCTGCTGTGACTAATATTCCAGCTACAATCTCTGGCTCACCATATCCAGTAAAGGTCTGTATAGAAAGTATAATTACTGATACCATTGAGAAAATCAAAAATACTCCAAAAAACTTTTTAGGTGCCCTTGTTCTTATTTCCTTGTTACATAAGAATGCAAACATAACTCCCATGGATGGGTAATACATTTGTACGAGGGGAAATGCACCTACAGCCCCTTTAGAATATGCAAAAGCCATTAAAAATCCCATTAATGCTGTCATTCCAAAACATACTATAAAGAATATAATAACAGTACCTTTGCCACTGTGTTGCTTATCCAAATTGTCCATAAATACTCTCCTTATATTTATTACTGTTATACTAAGACAAGTTATATGAATATTTATGTAATTTCATTATATAACTAAGTTTTTACCTCATATAACTAAGGTGCTACCTTAAAATATAATAAATAAAAAACATAAATATTCAACAATTTCATTATATCAAAATTACTAAATATATACAAATCATGGTATTTACGTTAAATTAAAGTAAAACATCAAAGGATTAATTTACCATAAAAAAATATATTGTACATTAAACTAAAATATGATATTATAATCTCACACCAAGGAAATGACTAATAAATAAAAAGTTAAATTTCTGGAATATGCGTTAAGCTCTTATTTTGAACCTACATTTAATTTTAGGGAGTTCAATATTTAAATGAGGAAATGTACCTTCTTGTGAGTCCTTTTCACGGCATTGAGGGCGATTGAGACATCTGTGAGGACACCCACCTATCGTGAGATAGGCTTCAAAATTAGAGTACCGGTATTTTGGATTTTATATTAAAATTTAAGCCAAGCTTATAGTCTTAAGCATTGGCTTTTTGTTTTATCCGATGAATATCAGCTCTAATACTCCCATCTTCTTCAAAATGGTAGTAAAGAGAAGTTACGTCCCTAGAAACGATTTCTACAACTTTCCACTAATCTAATTACAGTTACCCATAGGTATTAATTTAAACTTACCCACAATTCCATAGCTTCATCACGCTTACTACTTAACTCTTCTTTTTTGCAGTATAACTTATTAAGATTTTCATAATCCAACTTTTCATCAGTCATGGCAACATCAATATCCTTTATTTCATTTTCAAGGACTTCAATGATTCTTTCAACCTTAGCCTTTTCCACTTCCTTCTGTTTATCCTCATCAACCTTTTTAGGTTTCTTAACTTTTTCCTGTTTTATCACTGGCTCTTTGATCTCCTGTAGCTTAAGCTGTTCTTTTACATTTTTATAATAATCATAATTTCCAGGATAGCTTTTAAAACCATTATCTTCAATGGCAATTACTCTTTCACTTATTTTATTAATAAAATATCTATCGTGGGATATGAAAAATATAGTTCCTTTAAAGTCTTCTAGAGCTTCTTCAAAGTTTTCTATGGAGTCAATATCAAGATGATTAGTAGGCTCATCCAATATCAATAAATTTACATCTTCATATAATAACTTACCAAGTTTTAGTCTTATTCTCTCGCCCCCAGATAAATGCTTTACTTTTTTAAATACACTATTCCCATAAAACATGAATTTTGATAGATATTCACGTGCTTGACCTTCAAGTATTGAAATATCTTCTCTAAAGCACTCTAGTACAGTAAACTCCTCATTTTTAAAGGTGATTTTCTGTGGTAAATATGCAGCCATTACATTAGCACCTAATTCCACTACACCAGAATCTGGCTTTTCTTCATCTAAAAGCATTTTCAAGAAAGTAGTTTTACCACTACCGTTTGGGCCTATTAATGCTGCTCTTTCACCGAAATGAATCAATAAATCTACATCTCTTAAAATAACCTTATCATCAAAAGATTTAGAAAGCCCTTTAGCCTTAATTGTCTCATTACCAGATCGTTCACCATCTTTAAAGTTAAGCTTCATATTCTTTCTTTCAAACTTTGGTTTTTCAGTTCTTACATATTGACCCCTGGTTCGATAAAATTTATCACTTTCAGTATCACTACTTTTCATTTTATCAAGCTTTTTTTGTAGACTAGCAGCTCGTTTAAAGAATTTATTATTATCTACCCTAGCTGCCCAATCCCTTAACTCCTTTATAGCGTTCTGTAGATTCTTAATCTCCTTTTGCTGCTCCTTATATTGGTGAAATTGTTCAAGGATATTCTCTTCTTTTTGCTTTGAAAAATCAGAATAATTTCCTTTATAAGTCTTACTTTCCATATCCTCTATTTCTATAATCTTTGTTACCACATTATCTAAAAAGTATCTATCATGAGCTACAATAATTACAATACCATTGTAGCTTTTAAGATAAGCTTCAAGCCATTCAGTTGACTCCATATCCAGATGATTTGTAGGCTCATCTAGTAGTAATATATCTGGGTTATCTATGAGCAGTTTGCCAAGGACAACCGTAGTTTTTTCGCCACCACTTAATAAATTAAATTCTTTATTTAAAAAGCTTTCATCTAATTTTAACCCAGTACAAATCCTACTTAATTTTTCTTCTGTATTGTATCCATCTTTAACTTCATATAATTCAACTAATTGGCTATACTGCTTCAGAGCTTTTTCTAAATTATTATCTTCTAAAAACTTCATTCTATCTTCTAATTCACGCATTTTATTCTCTATGCTATAAACTTCTTCAAAGGCTAATTTTAGAACATCAATAACCTTTATGCCATCTTCATACTTAGGAATTTGCTCAAGGTATGCACAAGTAGCTTCTCTAGGCTTACAAATGAAACCTTCATCATATCCTGGACTTGTAGCTCCCGGATACCCAATACAATAATTCATTGGTAACACTCCTGCTATTAACTTAAGAACAGTACTCTTTCCACTTCCATTAACCCCTACTATACCAACTTTTTCTCCTGAAAAAATCTGAAAGGATATATTTTTAAGAACAAGAGTTGCATCCATATATTTTTTTACACCATTTAATGTTAATTCGAACATAAAAATTCCTTCTTCCATCAATAATTCTAATTATGCATTTCATGGATAGGCACAAAAACACCTTAATTATTATAACTTTTTATTATTTAAAAATAAAAAACTGTAAGAAGATGGTTTCTTCTTACAGTCAGAAATACTCTAATACTATTATAATTTACTTAAATAAGATATAGGTTAAAAACATATTATTATGCTATATATCCCATTATATACTCTTCAAAGCTTTTTCTCCAATAGTTAAAGCTTTTTGAAATATTATAAATTATAGTATCAATTTCAATAAAGTAAGTTACCTTCTAAATGCCTTATTCCATAAAGAGCACAACAATAAAACCTAAATATAATTAGGTAAATTAAAACTCATTATAAAATATATTAATTATTAAATTAAAATTAATATTAGCAAATAGCTGGTTTCATAACTTACTTCCTCCTCTTGGCGTTTTTTTTATTATACCATTTTTAATATATTATGTAAATACATTTAAAAACTGTATCAACATAGCTATTTTAATCCACCAATTTAAGACCTATACTATGATTTTCTGTGCATTTTCATGGGTATCATCATATTCTTCTCTAAGTAGTGAACACATATATCTATCAACTAGTTTCCCCTTATTTTTAACACTTTTTCTCATTAATCCTTCTACTTGAAATCCTAAACTGGTTAATAAAGCTAAAGAGCCTGTATTCTCCTTTTGTAAAGTTGCATATATCCTAGCTAACTTTAGTTCCTGAAATGCATACCTAATAAGCATTTGTGCTGCTTCTTTGGTATAACCCTTATTCCAAAATTTTTTTCTTATCCAATATCCAATTTCTCCATTTTCATATTGATAATTAATATTACTTAAGGAAACAACTCCTATAAAGTCATCTGTATTTCTATTGAAAATACCCAGTTCTATGCAAGAATCATCTTTTATAGAATTTAAGTACTTTATATAGCTTTCAGCATCTTCTAAAGTATATGGGTATGGAACTTCATGCATATATTTTGTCTGTTCAAAATCATTTATGTTTTCTTGAAGGGTCTTTGCATTAACTTTGGTTGTAAGCGTTTCCAAATAAATTCTTTCACCTATTAACAAAAGCTTTCTCACAACAACTACTCCTTTTAAAATTATATTTTTAGGTAAATTACAACTTTACCTAATTATAACTCAATATATAAAAAGTTCAATGATAATTTTATAGGGTGAATAAAAATTCACCCTATAAGTCACTGTTATTTATTCTAAAAAACTAAGCTTCATTCTTATGAGCTATTTTTTCTTTCGTTCTTTGGTCAATTTCTTTCTTCAGCTCTCTTAAATAAGGAGAGAATTCCACCTTATCCGCACCATAAGTAAGTTGCAAGTCATATTCTAGCGGAATCCAAGTACTAATATCCGCCTCGTTATGCTGAATGACTGCTTCTAAATTGTCTAAAGCTTTATAAAGCTTTGCTTCATCAGTCTCAAGTTCATTCATTTCCTTTAAAAGTTCTGTGAATTCTTCACGATAAGGAGTATGGAAGGTTGCGATCCATTTGAAAAACATCTCATCCTCTTTTTCATTATCTTCTTCTTTCTTCTCAAATGTAGGAATATCACCAGTAAAGGCTTCACCTAAATCATGAATCAAACACATACGAATTACCTTGTTCATATCAATTTCTGGAAATTCATCACGCATTAATAATGCCATTAATGCAGTACGCCAGCTATGTTCTGCTACACTTTCATGGCGTCCGCTCGATGTCCATGAGTGCCTAGTATTGCATTTTAGTTTTTCTGCTACTGTTAATATTTCTAGAAATGTTGCTGTATTCATACGAAGGTCCCCCTAGAATTTTTATTTGTGGAATATTATAACAAATACATATAAATAAGACCACGCCTATTTGGCTAAAAGTAAATAAATGAAGTTAATTTAAATTATAGATTTCCTAAAATATAATGAAAAAGATCTAAAATATGGAACCTTATTAAGGTGTAGTTCACCTTATTTTATTTCCTTCTATTACTAAACCATTCAATTGTTACTTTTTCCACCTCTTTAGGAAGCTTTTTATTATATACCTCATCATATAGCCATGCCAATGTCTTATTATTTAAATATTTTTTCATTTCATCTTCTGCTTCTAACATTACAACTTTTATTAAACAAGGACATTTGGTATGTGTATCTGGCAAATTCTCTTTATCTAATAATATATTTTTTTGTCTAATTTCTGCACATTGAAAAAATGATTCAGTTCCTTCTACTGCTTCAACAACATCCCAAAATGTTATTTCTTCTGCACTACGAGCTAGCGCATAACCACCTTTTACACCTGGTATAGATTTTACAATTCCTGACTTACTTAATTTTGCATATACTTTTGATAAGTAAGTTTCTGAGATACCTTGAAATGTCGCCAAATCCTTTATTCCCACAGATTTACCTTCTTCTAAATTTACCATATATAATAAACAATGTATTGCATATTCTACTCCTACTGAAAATTTCATTTTTCATACTCCTTTGATATATATAGTCTTTTATTAATAATATCCTATTATTTATTCTTCTTCAAGATAATCATGTTCCATTAAATATGTACTCTCTTACAAAATATCTCCATTGACAAAAGGGAAAAAAAATTATATTCTTATTAAGGATAACTGTTGTCCACGATAATTCTTATCCATAATCTATAAGAAAGAAGGAATGTGAAATGTTTACAGATAAATTTTTTGAGGTACTAAATCATGAAGGAGTAGTTTCTATTGTTACTTGTGCAAATAATACAGCTCATGTCGCTAATACATGGAACAGTTATTTAATTGTTGTAGAAGAAAATAAAATCTTAATTCCTGCAGCAGCTATGATTAAAACAGAAGAAAATATTAATGCTAACCCTAAAGTTAAATTGACTCTTGGTAGTAAAGAAGTAATGGGATACAAATATATGGGAACTGGATTTTTACTTGAAGGAACCGCCAAATTCCTAAAAGATGGAGATAACTTTAAGAAGATGAAAGAAAAATGCCCATTTCTTACAAGAACATTAGAAGTTACAGTTACCTCATGCAAACAAACACTGTAAAGAATATTAAACTCAATCAGAGAAACTATGCTAAGAAAAATAAGGCCTAGAATTAGTTCTAGGCCTTATTTTTTATATAATTTTACATCTTCTTTCTAACTTCTTAATTCAAAAATAAAAAAATGCTTCATACAAAATATTATCTAATTAAAATTGAACCTTTACCAAAACTAAATACTACCTGGGCTGTCAAATGAGCAATAGCTAACTATTGGCATTTTTTATCAAATAGAAATTAGTGTTTTACACCCTTTTCATAATAAATGCTACCCTCTGTTTGTCAAATATTCTCCTTTACTTTCACCGAATCTAATGTCTTCATCTGTATAAGCAAGTCTTCTAACCTCTATGATATTATGAGCATCTTCAATTTTAACCTTTTCAAGATGTAACATAGATTAATCTCCAACATTTTATATTTTTCATTTTTAGGTATATTAAATCCCACTTTCAAAATATGAAAACCTCTGAAACCAACATGGTGACAACAACTAGTTTAATAGTTAAATATTTTTATAGTTAACTATGTTTATATATTTATAGTTAAATAGTTCTCTATATACATTTTTACCTATGTAAATAGTTATGTATATACCTAGATGTGTTCTAAATTAAGTAAAAGTATAATTTTTTTTATTTTAATATATCAATTGACTTATAGACAATATAAGAAAAATATGAAGTAATTAGATTTTAACTTGTCATTTGAAAACCGAGCAATACTGTGAAATAGTTATCTGATATATAGTTTAAAAATATTCTTTTAGTATTAGTTTATTTTAGTCCAAATTAAACACTACACATATAAGTAATCCTATTTCACAAATCGAAAATAATTGAGCACAAAAATAAGTTTTATAGAAATCATCGGACTGTCGTTTTTCAAGTAAATATATAAAAAATATCATTAATGAAAATATAATTCCTATAATTAAACCAAATATGCCTTCATTTTTAAACGAAAACCAAATACCATTTTGCATTCCATATTTCGTAAAATAATAAGCAAATGTCGGAATGGCAATTATATTTGTTGGTATGAATACTTTCAATTTAATAAATTGTGAAATAAAAGCTAAAAAGAATATTGCACCTAGTATAGCAAGGAACAACAAGATATCTTTAAAAGGAAACCCTATAACTTTTCCTGCCTTTTCATTATTACTGCCCAAAACGATTTTCTCACAATAAATTGCTTTATGGGTATGGGTTAGATATCCTATTTTATAAAAATCATATTTACTTACACCAGATGAAAAGAAAAATTCAACCTCTTCTCCTGTAGACAGATAAACATAGTCTGTTGGGTCTTTGCTATAATGTTTTATTTCTACTACTTCCCCAGTGACATAATTTAGTTTTCCAGTTATTAATTGAGGAATATCAAGAAAGTTCGGTTTAAGAAAGTAAATTGTTATGCCCATAACGATTATAAACCAAATAACTTTCCATGGACTAACCTTACTTATATCCCATCTTTTTCTTTTAGAAAAACTTTCTAAATAATTATATCTATGTTTTTCTTTCGTTGCATTTTTTTTAATGCCTAAAAGCCAATTAGAATTTAGTGCTATTATAAGTCCTATTATTAACCAGAATATGATTCCAATTATAAAAAAACATGTTTGAAACATCCTCATTCTTTTACCACCTTAAAATTTTCAATATATATTAGGGTTTATTCAATGTATATCGCTCTTATTTAATTGAATAATGTTCGTACTAATTTACAATTTTCATTTATAAATATAGTTATACAAACTTATTGTAACATAATTACAATATTTAGTTTGTTATATTAGAACTATGTTAGTGATAAAAGCTATCTGCCAGCTCTATTCTCTTAAGAATGTCCGTTAAATCGTCTGTATCAACTACATACATCGCACTCTCTTTAACTTTCGGTGAGCTGTTTATTGCGATAGAGCCTCCACAGTATTGAAAAATTGGAATATCTGTTGAACCATCACCTACAGCAATGCATTCTTCGGGTTTAATACTATTGTTACTACAAAAATCTTGTAAACACTCAATTTTTTGTTCCGCCCCAATATAATTAAGGATTTTTCCAGTAAATACTCCTTCAACTACTTCATAATCACTACCATAATAATAATCAAATCCCCAAATATCACATACAACTTTGGCTACTTGCTTTGGACCGACAGTAATAACAATACATTTAATATTTTGTTCATGTAATGCTTCAACTACACTCTTGATATTTTTTAAAGGTTTTGCAATCTCTAAAAAAGATTGAGCGATTTTACGTTCTTCAAGACCTAAAAGCAATTCTGATCTAAGGTAATCTGCTGATATATAGTCAAGCAGTCCTTTTTCTTCCTGTTCTTGAATGAGAGAGTGCTCTTTTTCTTTCCCATTTAAAATGCATGGCAACATAACGGAATGAATTTCTCTAATGAGAGTATCATCCAAGTCAAAACAAACAAGTTTCAAATTTTTCACTCTAAATACACCATCCTAAAATATAAGTTATACAATTGTAAACTTATTATAACATAATTACAATAATATGTATGACTATATATTAAAAAGCACCTCCTTTAAGAGATGCTTTAATTCAGTATCTATTAAAATTATTCATTAATATTGTTATGATATAGCCATACTTATAACTTCTAATTCCCATTGACCATTTTTATAGACCGCTTTATATTTTGGGAAAACTGCTCCTAAGTTGCCAAACCAGGAAGTAGATTCAACCACAGCTTTATTATTCTTAAATTGCTCTACTTTAATTGAAAGCATTGTTCCATTTAAAGTTCTTGACATCATGCCATTGTCATCAAATTCAAAAAGTGATTTATCATCTTTAACATCTTCATACCAATATACATTTTCTGTTAGACTTTTAAGTCCTTCAAGTACATCTTCCTTTGCCTTTTCTTCTATAAGTCCGTCTAATGTGTCTTTTTGTACAGCAATGAAGCCGTTTCCTCCATTCTCTATTTGAAAGGCTGCACTCATAACTGCAACATACAATTTAACCCGTTTAACTTCTTCTTCAGTGTACTGACTATTATCATTCTGTATTGGGTTAGTAGTCTCCTTACAAATAGAAATATTTGTCTTTGTATGTGATACATATATAGCTACGGCTATAGCTCCAATAATGCATAGAGCTAAAATTCCTATAATAATTTTTTTCATTGATTTGACCCCTTTCATATATCTAATATTTAAACTTATACCATAAATAAATATAAATTATATACGAATTTAAAAGGTCACTAGTTCTCAATAGGTTACAATATAACTTCAAATCTTTTCTTCCGCGTTATTTATATTATTTTTTTCATCTTAATAAACTCAAACTCTCCACCATTTGTTTTTTGCATATATTTCTCTACAAACTGGAAGCCTATGTTCTCATATACTTTTATTGCTCGCTTATTAAATGAGGCAACTGCCAACATAATATAATCTTTCTTATACTCAAATTCTTTTATCCCAAAGTTAATACCAGCAACTACAAATTCAGCCCCGATCCCTCTTCCAGTTAATTCAGGCTTTAGACCAAACCCTATCCACAGAATACCACCTTCAAAGTAGTATGAGTAATAAGCAATTAACTCACATTCATCATTAAGAACTGCGAAATAATGTCCTTCCCAATTATCTTCATTTAGAAATTCTTTTAAATCTTCTTCGTCAGCTATCATGTCATAGAATGAATATACTCCATTATATTTCCAATTATATGCAATCTCATTTGCATATTCTTTATTCATAGGAATAAAAACATAATTCAAAATATCCCCTCCTCCTTTGCAAATTGTTATATATTGTCTTAAAACGGTTAATTTGTAGTTTTAAGACTACAAACTTATTGTAACATAATTACAATAAAGTGTTTGTTCATATATAAAAAGCACCTCATTAAAGAGATGCTTAAGAATCAAATATAATTACCGTTTCTGTATAAAAGCATAATAAATAACTATTTTAAAATCCATTCATATATGCACTCTTGTCGTTCTCCCTCTAGATACAGTTCATTATATGGTGGCAAATCTACTATCTCTTTAAGTTTAAGTCCTGCTTTTTCGCAAGTTTTTCGAGATGGGTAGTTCTCTGGATTGCAAGTTATTATAAGTCTATTCATTCCATGTGCAATGGCTACATCTTTGATAATTTTACAAGCCTTTGAAGCATAATTATTTCCCCTATAGTTTTCTTCAACTCTATAACCAATATGACCACCATAATATAAATTTTCATTATACCCAATTCGTATATCAATAGCACCTATACTATCATCTGAATCATGTAGCGTAATTCTATATTTATATGCAGGTACATAACCTTTTTCCTCATTAGCTGGAGTTTTTTCAACAATTTTTAAATCAATCTCGCCATCAGTTAAGTAATCAAAATCTTTGAACTCAAACATCTATATTCCTCCTTTATTTTAATCAATTTTAGCCTTATGTATTATAAGATTATTAATGTTCCAATCATCAAAATTTCCATTTTTAACTCCAATCACTATAAAATAAGTTCATATTTTTGTACAATAGATACTTATATTTGATTTTATATCCTATATTGTAATATATTTTACAACATATATTAATATATTGTAAAAGAACAATTATATAAGAACGCACGGTTGGTATGTCTCTTGGTTATCATATTATTTATTTCAAATGCGACGTAAAAAACACTGTAAAATTCAAATTTGAATAATACAGTGTTTTAATGAATCGCTCGTCTTTTCAGTTGTTACGTTAAATAAGAATGGTGTAAATTAGTTCACCTCTATCACTTCAATCATTTTGAATTATTTTCTACTGCTGCTACTGCTTCAATTTCTACCAATTGATTTGTATATCCTAATACTGTAACTCCAAATAAGGTGCTTGGAACATCATGATCACCAAACTCTTTTATTATTTTTTCCCATGCAGTTACCAAATCTGACTGATTTTGAGATGCTACAAGAACTCTGGTATATACAACGTCTTCCAAAGTGGCCCCACAGTCCTTCAGTGCTTCCTTCAAATTCTCTACACAAAGTTTTGCCTGAAGCTCATAATCACTCAAATTAGGTACTTCTCCATCTCTATTAATGGGACATGCACCCGCCAAAAATAATAAGTCCATTCCTGAAGGTATACGTCCAGCATAAGCATAATCTACTGGAGCTAAATTTGTAGAATGAATTAATGATATTTTTTTATTCATTTTGACTCTCTCCTTTTGTTCTAATATATACGAGAATAATTAAAAATTCATTTTTAAAATGAATTTTATGTTCAATATCATTTTAAAGCTTCTATATTTTTTATGAAAGATAATAATCGTTTCTATATCATCTTTTATACAAAAGCTACCACCCATTACAAGAGTGGTAGCTTTTTACTAGTTATCTTTTTTATATACAATTTTCTTAATACTACTATGTGAAAGGAAGAATTCTTCAGCAAGATTGCTAATTGATTGCCCACCTATATATTGGTTTAATATCTTTGCATTTCTAGCTTTTATATAATCTCGGCTTTTAGATTTTTCACCCCATCTTTTTCTCTTTTCAGGAGGGGAAGGCACATATATATATTCACCTTGAATATACTTTTGAATTTCTTTAACTAAATCATCTGGTAATATTCTATCAATTCTTACATATTTCATAAAGCTCACTTCCTTAAATTTATTATTTAATTAAGGAAACAAAGCCTGTATATGTATGAATTTATTTATGAAAAGCGACTAAAATCTATCTCTGTGCAAATTGTCGCCCAAACTCATACTTACAGACTTTGCACAGAGTATTTTAAGCATTTTTCTATCCATGAGGTTAATATTCATGATATCACACTCCCTATTTATATTAAGTCAATTATATTATTTATTAAGACGATACGCAATTTTTTACTAATTTAACTTAATTAATGGTAATTATATTATTATATCATATTTACGCTGCCTTATATGGTTATTTTTGTAACAAAAATCAAATATCTTACTTCTTAACACTGTATTATTCAATTCTCAAAGAACATAATTTATTGTCTAGTTCGCATTTTCTACAAATTGCATAATATATTTGAATTACAAAACAAAAATACCGCATATTCATATTGAATAATACGGTATTTTACATACGTTATTTAATTAAATATTTGTTACGCTATTTAAGAATATTGAGATCTAAGAATTAATTTATTGCGCTGTTTTCATTGCTCTCATAGAGTTTAATACTGCAATTAGTGTTACACCTACATCACCAAATACAGCCTCCCACATAGTTCCTAATCCAAGAGCTACAAGTACTAATATTATTGCTTTAATACCTAAAGCAAAGACAATATTTTGCATAACTATTGCTCTTGTTTTCTTAGCTATTTTTATTGCAGATGCAATCTTTGAAGGTTCATCAGTCATTATTACAACGTCAGCAGCTTCTATTGCTGCATCTGAACCGACACCACCCATAGCTATCCCAATATCTGCTCTTGCTAAAACTGGAGCATCATTTATTCCATCACCAACAAATATTAACTTGCCTTTAGAGGATTTTTCTTTATCTAATGCTTCTACTTTTTCAACCTTTTGATCTGGTAATAACTCTGAATATACTTCATCTAACCCTAATTGCTTGGCAACTTTAGTTCCAACAACTTTATTATCTCCTGTAAGCATAACAGTTTTTCTAACACCAATTTCTTTTAAAGCTTTAATTGCCTTAGCTGAATCTTCTTTCACTTCATCTGAGATAACTATATATCCTGCATACTCTTTATTAACAGCAACATGCACTACAGTACCTATTGTTTCAACTTGTGCATAGGATATATTTTCTTTACTCATTAACTTGTAATTACCTGCTAAAACTTCTTTACCTAAAACAGTAGCTTTTATACCATGTCCTGAAATCTCTTCATAATTTTCAATTGATTCATTATCTATTTCCTTACTATATGCTTTAACAATAGAAGTTGCTATTGGATGATTAGAAAAGCTCTCAGCAAAGGCTGCATAAGTGATAAGTTCGTCCCTTGATACATTGCCTTGAGGTTGTATTTCTGTCACCTTAAATACACCCTTAGTTAATGTTCCAGTTTTATCAAATACTACAACTTCTACATTATTTAATGCCTCAAGGTAGTTTCCACCTTTAACAAGTATTCCATTTTTTGAAGCTCCACCTATACCACCAAAGAAACCAAGAGGAATAGATACAACTAAAGCACATGGGCAAGATACTACTAAAAAGGCTAATGCTCTATATATCCACTCTGAGAAGGTAGCTCCACTTATAAATAGTGGTGGTAATACAGCTAATGCTAATGCTGAGAAAACCACAGCAGGTGTATAATATCTTGCAAATTTTGTTATAAAGTTTTCTGTGGGAGCTTTTTTACTACTTGCATTTTGAACTAAATCAAGTATCTTAGCAATAGTAGAATCTCCAAATTCTTTTTCTACTTCTATAGTTAATAGTCCATTTTTATTAATAACTCCGCCTAGTACATTATCTCCTATTTCTACCTCTCTAGGAACTGATTCACCAGTAAGTGCAGAAGTATCTACCATAGAAATTCCTTCAATTACTTTACCATCTAGAGGAACCTTTTCCCCAGGTCTTACAACTATAATATCACCTATATTAACCTCTTCTGGTGATACCTTTTTAATATCACTACCAATTTTTAAGTTCGCAAAATCCGGCCTTATATCCATTAATTCTGCTATGGATTTTCTTGAGCGATTTACAGCCATACCTTGGAATATTTCACCTAATTGATAGAATAGCATAACTGCCACACCTTCTGGGAACTCACCAATAGCAAAAGCTCCTATAGTAGCTATACTCATAAGGAAGTTTTCATCAAAAATTTGACCTCCTCTAATATTTTTCAATGCTCTTAACACAACTTCTCCACCAACAAGGAGATAACTAACTAAAAACAATGATAACTCAACATAAAAATTAAATTTAAAAGCTGTAGCAAAGGCAAAAATTGCTGCGCCAACTCCAAGTCTTACAAATTCCTTTTTGCTATTTTCATGCTCATGCTCATGATTATGATCATGGGATCTTTGCTTTCTGTTCTGATTTCCTTCTTCAGCATATACTTTTACATCAGGTTCAATCCTTTTAACAATTTGTTTAACTGATTCAATAATATTATCTTTATCGCTATTGTTTTCCACTTCTAGAATAAGTTTTTGAGCTACAAAATCAACTACAGCACTACTAACATTAGTAATATTTTGAGATTCTTTTTCAATTTTTGATGCGCAATTTGCACAGCATAACCCCTCAAGAATTATCACTAATTTGTTTGACTTTCCTACAGACTTTTCTTTAACTTTTACATGTGATTCTATTTTGTTTATTGACTCTATAGATGAAGCAATTAACTCATTAACTTTACTTATTTCTTCTAACTCCATAGTTAAAGTTTTAGTGACAAAATTTACTGATGCATTGGCAATTCCATCAATACTATTTAGTTTTGTCTCTATTTTTGATGCACAATGTGCGCAGTCTAACCCTTCCAAAATGAATTGCTTTCTTACTTTTCCAGGGTTTTTCTTTGTCGTTGTTCTCAATTCCATAATAGTATTTGATTTATTATTTGATTGAGATTTTATTTGTAATGATTTATCTTCTTTAACGTTAGGTTTTAAAACTTTATTACTCATTCCCATGCCCCCTAAATTCTTTATTTCTCATATAAATGTTCTAATCCTTGATCAAATATCCCCTTAACATGATCATCATCTAAGGAATAGTATACAACCTTACCTTCTTTTCTATTCTTAACCAACCTAGTTTGTTTAAGAACTCTCAACTGATGGGATATTGCTGATTGATTCATTCCAAGTAGTGCCGCAATATCACAAACACACATTTCTGCTTGGAATAATGCACAAATTATTTTTATTCTTGTACTATCTCCAAAAACCTTAAATAAATCTGCTAATTCATATAAATCTTCTTCATCTGGAATAGTTTCCTTTACTCTCTTAATCACATCTTCATGGATAGTATTACAATTACAGGTACTAATTATTTCATTTTCGTTATTCATTTATATATCACCTCATTAGAATGTATGCACACATGTTCATATGTTTATATATTCAGTATATGTATCTTCTTCATATTTGTCAAATATTTTTATTATAATTTTAAAAATATTTTTAAATATTTATTAAAATAAAAGAGGCTGTATATTTATGTTATATGAAAGATTTCTAATACAGCATTATTCAATTTATAAAGATCATATTTACTAATTGATTTGCATTATCTGCAAATTTAATAATATATCTAAATTGAGAAATAAAAAACTACCGTAAAATTCAATTCTGAATAATACGGTAGTTTAGCAAATCATAAAAATACTATATATCCTTTAAAGAAGATACCCTTGGTAGTATAGAGCGACCATTCCACCTATCGCCAATGCCCAAGTCTTTTGGGGTGACATTTTGGTAGCTTCCATTGATGCCTTGTATATGTATGCCACCATCGTTGTTAATGGTAACAATGGCATATAGCCCCTCATTATATAATACTAAGTCTTTTAAAAAGGGGTAATCTTCATGTATTTCCTTTGAGTAAGGGAAATGCTCATATTCAGGCCCAACCCATATATATGACATAGCATTAAGACCAAAGTAATATGTTTGTCCTATTTTTTCAAGAGAATCTCCATGGTCATGACCATTTACGCATAAAAGTACCTTTTTTCCTGTATCATTTATTCTGTTTATCAAATCTCTAACTTCACCCTTGTTATATACTCCTCTTTTAGCAAATTCATTTTCAAAACTATGGTGTGAAAAAATAATATAATACTCACTATCATCATTGAACTGCTCCTCCAGCCAATTAAATTCATAATCTGGAAGAATTGGATATATGTCCTGTGTTTTATCATAGTTTCTCTTACAATATGGTATATATCCATTATCAGTTTTTATAAAACATGTATCTAATACAATGAACTTAATCTTGTCCATTTTAAATGAATAATAACTATTGTCCATTTTTAAAAACTTCATAACTTCTTCTCTTGGGAATGAATCAGAATCATGATTACCAATGGTATGATAATAAGGCTTCCCTATACTATCAAGGATATCAAGTAAAAATCGATTTTCTTCTTTAGGCACACAAAAATCCCCAAGTTGGATAACAAAATCTATATCTAGATTTTTTACATTGGTAATGAAGTTTTCAAGCCTTTCATAACCATCATGGATATGATCATAATGTAAATCAGTAAATACTGCAAATTTAACGCTATCCATCAATATACCTCTTCTCATAGTTAATATAAAATTTCTAAATATAAATTAAGAAATTTAACCTTATTTTATTCATTAAAATAAAGGAATTATGTTTTATATTAAATATGGTAAAACTTCTGTATACTCTAAATCGAGAGAATCATTTATAAAATCTCTTAAGAGCTTTAAATGACCCGCCCCATATAAAACTAATACACGATCGTCATCATTACAAATATGCTTTAAGTTAGAAAAAATGTGAAGATTTCTTTTATACCATGAAGCAACGAAGTCAATCCCTATAGAATCATCTCCTATTTCAATATCATTAAAAGGTAGGAAGGAGGTTACATGTTGGAACTCATTAAACTCTTTACTATTAAAAGATTTATATATATCTTCAATGGTTGTTTCTTCTGTAAATAATCCATAGTACTTATTTGCAAATTTCATAAATGACTCATTAAGATTTTTGTATAAAGCATGATTTTCTTTAGCTTTCTTAAATACAAGAGGTTGAGTCCAACCATCATAATAATCAATACCATATATATAATTTAATTTATTATATTTCGCTATATCAAAAGCAAATTTAATACGTTCATCTACGGCATCATTAATGCTATAATCTGCTCCTCTTATACCGATTTCAGCTAATTGCTTACTTAAATCCAAATTAGACTTATATAAAAATTCTTGAAAGAGTTTATTATATTGCCCCTCTTCACTAGGTCTTAGTTCAACACATAATTTATTTGGATTAAATTTAGATATTTTCTTTATAATTTCTTTTAATTCATTCTGGCGCTTGTCATCTTGAATTTTAATAATGCTAGTACTCTCTTCAGTTTTAAAATGAAATGTACCTAAAATCATAATTTTTGCTTTGTTCATATATCCTCCTTCATACCTCAATATAGAGTTATGTGATAATCACCAGGTGAAATTCCTTGCAATTATATATTTACAATTACTATACTTTAAATGTGTTTCTAAAATTTATATTTAAAATATTCCCTAATGAAGTTAGCCATAGGATTTTTTTCATCTTCATCTCCTATGTAGTCTAAATCCGAATCATAAAAATATAAATAAGCTATACTTTTTTTATCTTCAGATACTCCAATCATTCCAAAGGATTTAGGAAATTCTGTATTTGAAGTATCATTTTCGTCTACAACTCTAAAATCATAGCTTTTCAAAGAAAACTCATATTCTGGAATATAATATTTACTTTCATCAAAACTAGACTTAATTTTTTCATCTAAAAAAGTATATTGCTCATCTATTTTTTTCTTTTCACTCTCAAAGGTATTATCATCATATTTTACAATTAATGCAACAGAGTCAGATTCAAAAATCAATAGGGACTTATGTGTATATCTATATTTGATATCCTCATATTTAGGCAAGTCCTCTAGCTCTGGCATAATATCTTTCGAATTTGAATCGATTGTTTTCCCAGTGTTGAGATAATTATCAATTTTTGAACTTGAATTACTACAACCAGTAATACAAAGAATAAACGTAATTATCATGACAATTAAATATTTTTTTCTCATTTAAAATCACCTCTTTAAAAATAAATAGTCCTGAATTCTTAAAATGTCATTTGCTAAATTTTAGTTCCTAAAACTTACAATTCATTACATATAGCATAAAGGTAGCCAATTTATCCCATGACTATTAATTTTTAATACTCCATCTCCTTCAAAGTGGAACAAAGAACTCCATTCATTATAACATAATTAGTATAAATTGTATATTAAAGCAAAAATGACCTTGATTTTTAATCAAAGCCATTAAATAATTTATTCTTTAAGTATCCCAACTTTAGGTAATTTATCAAGTTTAGTCATTACATGACAAGCCTTAAATTCACTGGTTAAATCTTGACCTGCAGTATTACCAAAGTGTTTTCCACCTGCCCACTCTGCTACCTTACTCACATCATATACTATACCTTCAATTGCCACATAAACAGGTTTCCCATTACTTCCATCAAACTGTGCTAATTCATCTAATGTAAATTCTTTCTGTTGTCTAGAGTAATTATGTCCTATAAGTTCTTCAATAGTTTTTAAATCAAAATAAAGTGCCATATATACCTCTAAAATATTTATATATATATATCATATGATTATAATAGAAAGTTGTTCAATTAATTAATGTTATAAACTTGAAACTAATCCCCTTATATACTTTTATTGCTTATTTATCTAATGAAATAACCGTAGATATTTACTTATGGAAATCATTTCTACAAACAATATTTGAATAATAATTAGCTTATTACGAATAATAATTTTTGTATCATAAAACTATTTTAAGGAGGACTATATAATGGGAATAGTAACTAATTCAACAGACAAATTTCAACCATGTATTGATGAATGTAACAAATGTGCACAGGCATGTCATGAGTGCTTTACAGCATGTTTAAATGAGCCAGATGTTGCAGCAAGAAAGAAATGTATAAGCATTCTTACTGAATGTGCATGTATGTGCCAAATGTCATCAGCAATGATGTCTATGAATGGCCAATTTACAAAAGAACACTGTCAACTTTGTGCTACTGTTTGTGATAAATGTGCTCAAGAATGTGAAATGTTTAAAGATGACCATTGTCAAAAATGTGCTCAAGAATGTAAAAAATGTGCTACTGAATGTAGAAACATGGCTAGTATGTAATAACCCATAATATAGAAGCCAATAGTGTTATACTACTGGCTTTTGTACTATTTTAAATTACCTTTAGGGTAAAAGTCTATTACACTTCTCAACTCCATCTTACAAATAGTACATCATTTAAGAAAATTGTGAACTAGATATCAATTGTTTTATTTCATCTTGTAATGAAGTTCAACAAATTGATTGAATCTCCTTATCCCCTTTAACTTTAGTTCTAACTCAAAATCATTTCTTTTAAATAAAGGTATTCCATGACCTATTAGTGTAGGTGATATAGTAATAATAAATTCGTCAACTAGCCTTTCTTTAATAAAAGAATTTAGAAGAACACCACCGCCAACAAGCCATATGTTTCCTCCATCCAGTCTTTTGATTTTATTTGTAAATTCCACTACATCTTGATTAATAAATTCTACATTCTCATTCTTACCTTTTTCTGATTTAGAAAATACATAACACTTTTTATTCTTATAAGGAAATTTACCTTTTTCTTTTTCAATAATCCAGTCATAAGTTCTTCTACCAATTAGAATAGTATCAACTGTATTGTAGAATTCAGAATATCCATTATCTCCTTCGCCTTCAGTTTTAAACAACCATTCCAAGGAATCATCTTCTGTAGCTATGTAACCATCTAAACTTGTTGCAATATATAGAACTAATTTTCTATTGTTGTACATCTATAAACCTCCATATTTATAAAATTTAATCTAATTTTAAAACACAATTAGTGAACAATATTCTACAATTATTCATTTGAAAAATCAACCTATTAATATCTCACATGACTTATAAGCAATATCAGAAGAATACGAATTAAAGTTTATAGTTATTCTAATCAGATATTACAGCCCAAATTGCTCTTTTATTATCTGTGCAACAATTTCCGCCGAAAGATTGGTATTGTCAATTTTTATATAGTTATCATAAGGAATCTCACCATCATTACTTACACACCGATACTTGTTATCATCATTTATAAGCCTTTGATTTGACAGTTCTATATCTCGTTTTGAGATTTTATTTTTCAGACGATTTTCAGTAGCATTTCTTTCTAATCTGATTGCTTGAGGAGCAACAAGCTCCACATAACATATATCTGCATTATGTTTTCTGAAAATATCACAAACATATTCAACATAATCCCAATCAGATTGCTGATTAAATGCCCACATATATGTGAAAATTAATCCATAGTGTTCAGATTTTGCAAACTCTTCAAAAATAACTTCTCTCATGCCAGAGATAGCTTTTCCATTAAAATATCCGAATATCTCCAGTACAGGTTCAATCATCATATGATTATGGAATAAACGTAAATCCGTAATTTTAGCTAGTTCTTGTCCTACTGTCATTTTTCCAACAGCACTGTCTCCGATTATAAGTACTAATTTCAAAATATCACCTCTTTTATCAAATATAAATAATCTTTTTTTATCCTATTTAACTTCTGTTCCACCCCATTCAATAACGGTAAATCCCTTTCTTTCAAAAGATTTAACTTCTTGTTCTTCTATTTCTATAGGTTTATCTAATGATTTAAAGAGCATCATTACCCTTAATATCGAATCTGGCTTTGGAGTTATATTAAGCTCTGCTATATTTTCATAATCTTCCCCTGCAAAAGTAATCAGGTTGTATTTATTCTCTTGCATAATTGGTAGCCAATACACTATAAATTCGTTATATTCCCTTGGAGTTAACCCCATGTATTCAAGCTTTTCTTGCAGAAATTCTTCAGTATCTTCTCCTTTTACTACAAACCCTTTTGACATATCCCATTGATTTTTTGAAATCCCTTCCCAATATAAATAAGAATACTTCCTCTTATCTCCAATATTAGTTAATGTACCATCAGGTTCTGCTATTACATTCCAACCATCTTTGTACTCTGGATAAGTACAAGTAAGCTCTCCATTATAATCTAGTTTAACGCTAACTGATTGCTCTGAAGTTGGATACAAATAAATTACAGGTTTCTTAGTCATATCTTTATTTGTACAACCTGTAAATGTTATTAAAATAAGAGATAGTAATATTATAAGAAATTTTGCTTTATTTGTTTTCATATTAACCCCCTAAAAACTTTCTTTGTTATATTATTAATTTTTAAGATATGGTAAAAATATATCATTACACCAACATTTCATTGATTTCTCAATCCATGGCTGATTATAAATTTATATTCATCTTTCATTATTAAGTAAAATATCACAAATAGTTTTTAAATCCTCAATATAATGCAAAAGTGTTATAGAATATTCCTTGAGTTTTTCAGGATTTTTTTCATATCCTTGTAGTAGTGTATATTGTCGCTTATAATATTCCATCAATTTTTGAAAATTAGATGAATAGCTGCTTATCTCTTGAATCTTTTCATTATTAACTACGTATTGAATGTGTTGCATAATTTCAAGAAACTGGTCAGCAGAATATCCTACTGTTTTCTTAAAATCACGCAATACCCATTGACGTTCAAAAACATTTCTTTTCATCCAACCATAATATTGTTCTTTATAAACTTTTACCACATTCAGAACAGTTGGAATAATGTTTTGATAATCATTACTTTTAGTGTTTTCACTACTATCTAATTTTAGTAGTAAGCCAGAATCAGACAAAACCTGTATAGCACCAATTTCTTGACCGTTATACCTATCAGCCATTAAAACTGATATAGCAAATCCAGTGCCAGCTTCCTCAACTCCAATTATGTGATCTTTATTCATTTCATAAAATTCTTCTGTTGTTATTCCCATATGAGATGACACAAGCTCTATTCCCTTCATTGCGGTTTCTGTTTTAATGAGTCCTGGACCGATAGTATATACTTTTATATTTGTACTTTCCAATTCTCCATATAGTGTATTAGACAATTCCACCTGTGCTGTTTTAAAGACTTCATATGCGCCCATAAAGGGTGCTGCACCAGAAGATGAAACAAAAACAATTGTCCCAGAACGCTTTTGTTTCATGAGTGGCAAAACTAATTGTGTTAATAGTAATGGGGCTTTGAAATTAACGGCATAACTCTTATCCCATACATCAATAGAAACTTCTTCTACTGTTCCCATAGTAGCTATGGTCGCATTATTAAATAAAACATCTATGCCACCATATTTATCTTTCACATGAGAAACTAGAGCATATATCTGATTTTCATAGGATAAATCAATTTCATAAAATTCTACAGAGTTTTTACCAAATATACTATCTAAAGTGCTTTGTGCACATAATATTTTTCGTTTATCTATTTCAGCCACAATAACCTTCGCGCCCATATAAACTAGTGCTTTTGCAGTTTCAAAACCTATACCACTCCCTGCACCAGTTAAAAGTATAACTTTACCTTCCAATTTATTTTTAAAGGATATATTTTTTTCTATAAGCATCATAATCTCCTTCTTTATAATTGTTAGCCAATTTCATTTTTGGTTTTAAATACTTATCTTTATAATAAGAAAGAAACTTAACTCGACTTCATATTATGTTTACCAATGAGTCCATATTTTAATACAATCAAATCCAAATAGCATTCATTCTCATGGATTTGATACATAATCCAGCCGACATTATTGCCCGTTTAGATATCCAAGATTATATAGTTTTCCTTACGTGATAAAAGTTCGAATCATTCTTTCCATTCGTTTTCAGACGTATTGTTTTCAGCAAAGTATGGTTCATACTCCTCATTTGTAAATAAAGAACGTATAAATTCAACATCACTCACCGTAGTCACACTAAATATAATACACATTAACTTCCCCTCATAAAATATAAATAATTTTCACCTTTGTTTACATATAGGATTTAAACCCCTATCGTTATATCTTCAAACACCTTAAATGCCATATAACTACCTGCATCACGATTGCATAAAACAGTACACACACTTTTGTTATGTGGATAATAAGCGCTTCTGAAAGAGACTCCAGGGTCACCACCCATAACATGAATTTTCATAACCATGTTATTACATGTATCTAACCATACACCATATCCATAGGCACTACCATTTTCTCCAGCTTTTATTTGTGGAGTACACATAGATTGTACATTCTGAACCGATAGCAGTTTTCCATTTATCAAAGCATCCCAGAATAAATACATATCACTTGCAGTAGTATATGCCCCTCCATCTCCACCGCCAATGATAGGCACAGAATAAATATTAGACTTTAAGCCTCCCTTTCCATTATCTGTATAACCAATTGCAGTATCACATGGAAGATTGTCCATCGAAAAATAACCGCTATTACTCATTCCGCATTTGTCAAAAATGTATTTCTGGATAAAAAGTGGAAAATCCACTCCTGAAACTTTTTCTATAATCATAGAAAGTATTACAAATCCACCGTTATTATATTTGAAGCGAGAACCAGGTTCAAACTCCATTTTTTTATTTTTAAGCAATCTCAAAAAATCACTTGGTGATTTCATGACATACATCGGAATATTCTCCCATACCTTAGCATAGTAAACATCAGATTCATTTTCTTCTTCATCAAAATAGTCGCTAAATCCCGATGTATGGGTAAGTAGATGGCGAATTATCACCGAATTATCCATATATGGGAAAAAGTTCGGCAAACAATCTGTAACCGAATCATCTAATGACAGTTTTCCCATTTCAATTAATTTTAATATGGCAATAGCAGTAAAAATCTTACATCCAGATGCTGTTGGAAATCTCGTATTTATATGATTTTTAATATGTTCACTTATATTAGCTTCCCCAATAGCTTCTTGTATAATTTTTTTTCCACTAATCGAGAGGAATATAACTCCAGAAAAATCAGGGTTCTTGTTTAATATTTGTGATTTAATAATATGAGCATCCAATATTTTCACACTCCACTTCAAATTTTACAATTATATTTATAGTATTTTACAGTTCAACCTCACCTATCCATATATAAATTTTACCATTAAATTTATACTATGAAAAACAATTTATGTTAATATAAATATTTCCTAATAATATATCATCCAGTTTACAAATAAGGATTTTTAATTTTATTAGTACTGAAGGTCTTTGAATTGCGAAATAAAAAATACCGCATATTCATTTTGAATAGTACGGTATTGTGAATAAATTATTTAATTGTATATTAGTTTGTCCATTTAAGAAAGGTACGACATAACTGAATAAAAAATATGTTATATCAACCCTACAAATTGGAATTTGATGAACTTCTCATTATACTCATACCTCTTTTTGATAATAAACAGATTCCTTATCTCTGTACATTTCCAAATATCCAAGCTTTTTATAAAATGAATTTGTTCTTGTATTCCAAATCGGAGTTTCTAAGCGCCATGTTGTAATCTTGGGAAACATATTTTCAATATATTTCATTGATTCTAATCCGAAACCTTTTTTATACTCTTTTGGATCTATGAATATTCTTCCCACATACATAATCTCCTTATTTCTTTTATCCTGAAATAAAACGGCTCCCCCAATGAGATAATCCTCCTGCTTTATAGTGTATAAATTATGACTTAACATCATTTTTTTATGCCATTTTTCAGAATCATAATTGGGTGGCCCTCCTACCTCATCGGCACCTACCATTACGTCTGTATCGAAAGCTCTCTTTGAAATATTGGTTACTATTTTGATTTCTTCTGGACTCGCTAACTTAATATCCAATTCACTCACCATCTCTCTAAAATTTCTTTATTTTCATCACTTGATGGATGTCCTAATATGACTGCTCTTCCTTGTATTTGTACATTATTAAAACACATTGCCACTAAAGTATTTTTAATAATTTGTTTATATTTCGCATAGGCTTTCGAAGTCATAAAATATATTTTCAATTCATTTGATGTGCAGTAAACAGTTCTAGCAGTAACTTTTCTATTTTCACAGGTTGCTAATACAACATTTTTTTGTTCTTTCAATCGATCAATTATTTTAGCCCTCATCTCTGTATATTCAAGACTCCTCATTACTTTTCACCTCACAAAATATAAATAATCTTCCCTACAAATTACTATTTATAAATCATTAATTCATCATATAATACCACTATGACTTAACTCATAAAAAAAGTGTATCATACTAACTGTTTTATTGCACTAATTCCCAATATGCTTATGTTAAGTTTTATCTTTAATACCGTATTATTTAGTTTTCAAAGAACATTATTATCACTCTAAATTCAATTAGTTATGTCGCTTTTTTCATAAATTATAACGTAACTAATATATAACTAATTTTATGCTTTTACATATTACTGAATAATACGGTATCTAAATTTTTTTAAGAATTTATAATTTTTCACCAAAGGCATATAAAACAGACTTTGTATGTGGTATGCCTCCTGCTTCTTTCATTTCTCTAAGTTTTTCAAAAACTTCTGATTTAAAGTCTTCAAGCATATCTTTTGGTATCTTTTCTAGTGTGCTTATAGCGCCATGAGTCCAAAGTTTATCCCACCATTCTTGTTCATCTTTGTATATAAAAACTTTTTCTTCACTTATAACTCGTATATTTTTAAATCCAGCTTGATTCAAAATTTTATATAAACCTTCTTCTGTATCAAATTCAGGGATATCCTCTGATTGATACTCATCTAATTCATCTTCAAATACAGGTAAATATTTATCAAATAATTCATTTAGCCACATAAATTTTTCATCTTTTTTTCTAAGAAATGTAGTTAATGAGAATCGACCACCACTTTTTAGAACTCTCATGAATTCATGAAAGGCAACTTTATAATTTGGTAAGAAGAATACTCCAAATCCACAGAGTATATGCTGAAAAGTTTCATTTGCAAATTCTAATTTTTCAGCATCCATTACCATTGCATGTACATTTTTTACACCTCGGCGTTGCATTTCTAAATCAATTTCATTAACCATTCCTTCAGCTATATCAATACCTGTAACAACTCCACTCTTCCCAACTTTCTCTGCTGCTGAAAAAAGTGAAGCTCCTTTTCCTGATGCAACATCTAAAACTCTTTCGCCTTCCTTTACATCTGCAAATTCAACCAATCTCTCTCCAAAGTATGTAAAGTATCTTGGACCACTACCATCAAAAACTGCTGATACCTTATTAAATATATTAGTTATATCTTTTTTTATTTCTATACTTTTGTCTTCCATAAATTTCTCTCCTACCAAATAAGTTAATCAATTATTTTTTAATACTAAATATAATGAACTCATACTATATGTTAACCCAATATATTCAAGCTTTTCTTGCAGAAATTCTTCAGTATTTTCTCCTTTTACCACAAACCCTTTTGTATAATTATTAATCTTTAAGATATGGTAAAAATATGTCATTACACCAACGTTCCATTGATTTCTCAATCCATGGCTGATTATAAATTTTTTCATGTTGACAGATGATAAATAATAGTACCTGTAAGCTTAAACATGTTTGAATAGCTTTTTTATCAACCTTTATACTGCAATAGGATTCATAACCCTTCAAAATTTCTTTATTTAACTTGTCATTATTGATATGACTGAATATTGATGCTAAATCCATTTCTGGAAGGCAATATCCTGATAATGAGAAATCAATTGGAACTATTGCTTCATTACATAAAAGGAGATTTGATTTTCCAAGATCAGCATGAATAAAAGAAAATCTATTTTTATCTTTATCCATCTTCATCTTAATTTTTAATAAAGTATCTATAATAATTGCCCCATGCTCCTTATCATAATGCTTAGCTGCTATTGCATACCTGGCCTCTTCCAATAATTTATCAATCATTTCTGCTCCATATATATATCTATTTTCTATCTTTACCTTACTCATAGATTTATGAACACTACCAATCATCCTTCCTAGCCTCAAGGCTAATTCATTGGTAATTTCCACATTTTCTAAAGTCTTACCCTTTACCCATTCCAAAGCAGTAACCAGACTTCCATCCCTTAAAGTGGTAATAGGTTCTCCACTTTTGTTTCTAAATACTTTTTGTGTCCCTAATTGAGAAGTGTTTTCCAGATAAGTAAGTACTTCCATTTCACTTTCTACAAACTTATTCTGTGCAACTCCAAGACGCAAAAAATCCACTGAAAAACCCTTTGATGGTTTATGTATCCTGAGAACAAATTGTCCATTATCATCAGTAATACAATATGTCATATTTTCATTATGACGCACAAATCTTGATGTGGGATTTACAAAATTGTATTTTTCTATTGCTTCTTCAATCATAATTTTTTCTCCTGAATATTCAGTATTTAAGGACGTTAATTATTTTATAATTGCTTAATGTTGTATGAATATTGCTAATCTTTATTAAATAATAATTTAGTAAACTAAAGTATACATCTATAGCATCTATATCTTTCTTTAATTTCAAAACCTGCATTCAACACAAAATTTAGTTCGTCAC
The DNA here is from genome assembly GCF_002419845.1 of Clostridium sp. UBA5712. Classification (NCBI taxonomy): domain Bacteria; kingdom Bacillati; phylum Bacillota; class Clostridia; order Eubacteriales; family Clostridiaceae; genus Clostridium; species Clostridium sp. UBA5712. The sequence goes on from NZ_DIGW01000011.1 coordinate 28,172, forward strand.
TATTATCTTCATCAACAAAATATAATATTTCTTTTACGGAACCAAATTCATTATATAATTCCATGAGCATTTCATTGATTAAAATACTTTCAATACCTTTATTTTTATATTCATTATCAATAAATAAACCAACAACGTCTGATAAGTCTTTGTTACCCTTAGTAAAAATGCTTCCATGAATCTCTTCGTCTTTTCTAAAGACAAGTACTTGAAAATAATCCATATCATTTTTCAAATTTGTGCTATTGTAATAAATACCTAATGGAATAGCATGTTTATCATGAAATATAGCATATTCTTCAAAATTATCTTTAGTAATTTTATCTACGTTATCATGCCTTTGATTCCAATGAGTTTTTAAATTATATAAGTTTGCCACAATACTAGATTCGATACATTCTATATTCTTTTTCTTAAAATATTGGTTTGCATTTTCGTTAGAAAATGGTACACCTATAAATAGCTTATATCCAGACAATTCCTTACTTATGTAATGAATCATTTCTTCTGCAACTTGTTGATAATCGTCTCTTATTAAAAACTGTAGTGTTTGTGCATATTTTTCATCAGGTATCCAAAAATAAGTGCATACGCCCCATAGTACATCATTTTGATAATAGGCTATTATATTACGATTCTTCTCATTTAGAGCCTTTTCAAGTTCTCCTTTAAGCTCCTCTATTGAGTTTATCCTTGGATAACTTGCATGTATATTGTCCTGACTTAATTCCCATATAAAATCAATTACTTCCTCAGATGTATAAACGTTTTTTATCATTTTTATCCCCCATTATTAATTATTTTGAAATCCTATTTAAATATATTTATTAATCTAAACTCTAATTTCCTATTAAAATGTCACATAAAAAATTGAGGTGTAAATTGCTTGTTACTTCACTTGTAATATTAATATAATAGTTTCACTAATTCATTATAAGATGAACTACCATCAAGTATATTCTTATATGTGCTTATCCAGTAAGGTATCAACCCAGCTCTATGAGCTACTGCTTGTGAGGCAATATTAGATGATGATGCACAGTATATGGGTAAAATGTTTTTGCTTAATATTTTATGCATTAAATGATTTACAAGTACTGTAGCCAAACCACCTGTTCTATAATTACCTTTTACATCTATACCCATTTCCCACATATTATTGTATTCCTTAGATGCACCAGCAAGTCCTATGATTTCTCCATCCTTCATAGCAAAAAATACAATTGCAGTAGATGCATTTCCACATTCATCAAACTCTAATGAATTATTAAATCCTTTAATTTCTCTTAATTTATTTATCTCATTTCCTTCTAAATAGAAATATTCGTATTGTGGTAATAAATCACATAACTTCATTTCTTTCATATCAGGAATATAATAAATTGATTGACCATATATTAAAGGGCATTCAAATACCTCATCTCTTGATTTCCCAACTAATAAAGTCTTCACATTTTCCATAATTTCATCTGAAGCTGATACAATAATTGTTTTTTCAATGCTCGTAATTTCCAAAAATGGATTTTGTTGAAATTCATTTAATTTAATTGGTTTATGAAAAATTAATCCGTTATGATCAAAGATTTCTTGTTCACAATTTAAGTGTTCTCCAAGATTTTCTTTCACAATTTTTTTAATTTGCATCTTATTCATTTATCCATCTCCTAAGTTTTATCTATCCATGTATTATTTAATAATCTTTACTTCACCTTACCTACACGCAGTGAATTAATAATTCCTAATTTTCAAATTTTTCAACATAGATATATTCTGATTTTTTTCATCTCTAACTTCATATTCTAAACTTTTATATAGTGAATAAGCGGGTTTATTGTATTTAAAAACATTGAGTAATATTTTATTAAACCCCTTTTCTATTGCTTCTTTTTCAAGCATAAGCAAGGTCTGTTTTCCATAACCTTGTTTACGGTACTTCTCAAGTATTAAGAAATCGCAAATAAACCCTATATCTTCCTTATACTTTTGATACCAGATAAATCCCAAACTTTCATTGTACTTATTTACAATCACATAAATATAATTATCTTTTGTGCCCTTTCCTTGTGGGAGCAATTCATTAAAACTTTCTTTTGCATCCTCCAGTGCATTTTCTTCACTAGATAGACCCGCCTTTATTAAATCTTTGGAATAATCTAGAATATCCCACTGAGCAAATCTATCAAACTCAGCATCACTCATTTCTCTAAATTTTATATTGAAGTCTTCCATGTTCTTCCTCCTTAAGTATAGTTTTAATTATACTAATTATAACATGATTTACAATATTATATATATATTACCCAGGGATAGCTGAAAAAAATACCTTTAAAGATAGGATTTTAAACTTTTCAAATCAGATTTTAGGGATGATTAAAATTTAAATAGATTGGATAGTGAACTGAATTAAATGGTTGAAGCAATGATCTTGCTATGATAAAATATAAAAATAACCACTAGGCAAAATATTTGCAAAGGGGTTGTGTCCCTAAATTACCCTGTGGGATGTTTTTGTATTTGGAGTTATTAGGATTAATGAAAGAATAGCAAGAATAAAATTTTTAATGGAAAATAATTGTTTTAAAATGAAATTTTAAAAATGGAGTATAAATATAGAGCTTCATATTGAATGGATTCAAAGATGACGTATAGATTAAGGAGTAAAATATGAATAATTTTGGAACTATATTAGCCGTTATAGGTGCAGTGGGATTTATTGTAGCAATTTGGATATTATTTGGATGTCTTTACTTTAAAAAAAGAAATTTTAAAACCGGTTTATTGCTTTTACTTGTTTCTTTGCTGCTTGTGGCAGGTGGGGTTTTTATTGGTGTACAAGGTGCATGGAATAGTGCATCAAAGGGAATAGCCTTGTCTGAAGAAATTATTGAAATTATTGAAACTAAAAGCGTAGAAGAAACCACGCAAGAACAGCAAGCAAAAGTAGGTAGCAGTGTATTTTTAAAAATTGATGAAGATGATTGGGCTAAATATGAAGATAAAATAATGACATATTACATTGCCTGGCAAAAAAGCTTAAACCCTCAGGCAGAAGATGAAGCTATAAAAATCGAGTTTAAAAATTTGAGAGTGAAAGCCCTTTTAAATTAATCGATTATTTAAGATTAATGCAAATCAAAATTTATGGAAGCGCAATATGAACATAGTAAAATTCTTGTTGGCTAGGACGTAGATGGATAACCTTTTTATATTTTCATATGAAATTCATGTTTAAAATTTTTACAGTTGCATTTTAAAAAAGACACCCTATTGTAAAATACTAGGTATTTTAAAATAGGGTGTCTGTATTCTTAAGCCTTTCATTAACCTCTTCACTAGTATTAAGTGCTACCTCACTAGGGGATGCCCAATTTCTAATTTCCCTATTAAACCTTTAAGGATGCCTCTCTCTTGTAATATTATAAACCTTTCTTCTATGAGCCATTATTTCTTCATCTTTTCCACAACTATTTTACCACCCAAGGCACCATTAAAATTATTGTTTATTAACCGAGTATATAGAGTGTGGTGAAGATCATTAAAGCAATAGCAAGTACAATTCCTACAATTAAATTTTTTAATTTTCATTCCCAAGAGTGAAGAATATGCTATAGTTTCAAACTAAAATTAAAATCTCCTAATATGAAAATGTCTGCAGCAGTAATAGTCCAAAAATTAATACTCCTGCTATACCAGAAAATCTATAGAAAAAAACCTTAGGGTCCTCCTTATCTAATTCTTGTAGGATAAACATAACTCTAATTGTGTTCATAATTTTCAAAGGTTTTATAATTATAAATATACTTATTAGTATCAATATAATACAAAGAATTTGGTCTAATAACATAAATATACCACCTATAATTTTCAATCCATCTAATTATTTATTAATCTTTTTGTTTCTTTTAAATTATTATCTATTTTCAAGTCTAGTCTTTCACCTTTTTTATTCCAATTGTATTATACCGTCTGCTTACTTAAATAATCTTGTTTAGTTAATTCAACAATTTCATCTGAAACTCTTTTAAAGCCTACTTTATTAAACACTTTTTCTGCGGATATTCTGGATTTTGGAAAATCATAGAATACCTTATCTGCTCCTAACTCATTGAATGCAACATCAACTAATAATCTTAAGGCTTGTTCACTAAATCCATTGCCCCTATGTCTTGCTTCGATTATTATATTAACACAGTAAGACTTTTTTTCACTTACATATCGTAGAGCAACCTCACCAACAGGTAAATTTTCATCAGTCTTAATAATATATGCATAATATCTTTCTGGAGTATTATTAACCCATCTAAAAAACCAGTCTCTCCAAGTATTTTCCTTAAAATCTATACATCCTGTTCCATCAGTGTCTTCATACCCTATATTGTAAATCATTGTTTCTCTATCTGATAAAAGTTTTCTTCTATAATCTAACTCTTCAAATTTAGGTGTCTTTAATTCCACTTTGATATTTTCCATTTATGCTCCCCCATATTAGATAAATTAGTGTAAAGTTTTATGCACTTTTTATTTTATAAATTATTTGCATATTAAGGTTTCTATAGTGTTTTGTATAATATGAAAATTACACTTCCCAATTACTTCTTACAGACAGTATATTATTTAAGAAGAGTGTGAATTAATTATACGCCCATATCATCTATAAGCCATGGTGAATTTTCATCTTTTCTTATAACAAAATACCACCAATCATATATCCCACTATTTTGGGGACTCGCTCCATCATTTTTATACTTTACTTCATACTTTACTTTGTAAACTTTAAGGTTATTTTCTGTTGTTCCATTTGTACTACCTCGTCCATTATGCAAATAACCTTCTTTAACTTTTTCGTTCATTTCCTCTTCAATGCTTATTATCTTAGTGCTGTCCAAATTATCAAAGCCCCAAACTACATTTGGAGCGTTGAAATGCTCTGTTAAAGTAGTTAATAACTTATCTTTATTTTTTTCATTTTCATACTTAAAATAATTCTCTACTACAGTTTGAGCAGAATCACCTTTAGTATCAATTGACCTATTGCTCTCACTTGAGCAACCGACAAGAAGGATCAAAGTAATAATAATAAGCATAACATTGAAACTTATATTTCTCTTCATAATACCCCTCCTATGAATTAACTTTTTCTTTTTCCCATTATAATACATTCCCATTTGAAAACATAGTTGTATATACTTATTGTAGCATAATTACAATAAAATGTATGTATATAAAAAAGCACCCCTATAAAGAGATGCTTTAAATATTGTCTTTTACTATTTCTTACATTAAATAATTATTTTAACTCTTCCATAATCCTTTTAATATCAAAATCCTTATCTTGGATTTTATAATATTTTTCCTTATGCTGATCTTGTTCTCGAAAACCAATTACGTTATCATCATAAAATGTAATAGAAAATACATCTTTAGTATAAGTAGTGTATTCATCTTCATCATAGCTTGCCATAAAATTAAGACTAAATTTAGACCAATCCTTAGGCCTCCTAGCTTTTTTATAAGATAACTCATCAATTATACTGACTAACTTATTTACTTTGTCATCTTCAGTATTATCTATCCAAGTTGAATTATCTAGTAAATCTGAATCTATTTCATCTTCTTGTCTATAGGTATAGTCATATGCATTTACTTGTTTATAGGTGTAATCATAATTATTTTTTGATATTAAGTTATTTGTAGGAAAAATATATGGTATGTCAATCCATACAATTATAGCAAAGAAAATAAAAATAACTATTCCCCAAATGATTTTTTTCTTATTCACAAATAATCCTCCTAATTTTATAAGGTAGTTTAAAGATGTTTCACTTATATTTTATAGTTTCAATATTGTATACTTATTATAGCATAAATGCTATATAATGTATGTTTATATTTATAAAAGTTACTACTATAAATAACACTTTCTATCTCACAATTAGGCACTTCAATTTCTACACTTCCTAATGTCGGTTGCAGTATTCCAATTAAACATTTTAACGTAGTACTCTTACCAGCATCAGTAGGTCCAATATGGATTAGCAAATATTTATTCTATACTCTCATTTCCAAGATATACTACCGTTTCTTCAGCATTATATAAATTCATTATCTGTTTTCTTAATTTTGAAGGATATAATGGCTCATTCATAAGATTTTCAATAGGTAACCAATCAAATCCAATTTGATTATAATCACCAGTAATTTGAGCATCAGGTATTTCTTTGATGTACTCACACAAAAATACTAAATCAACTCTATGAAATGACTCCCCTGTTACTCCTTCAATTACAAATTCAAGGGTTTTGGGTTCAACAATCAATCCAAACTCTTCTTTAACTTCTCTTCTAACAGCCTCTTCCAAAGTTTCTTCAGATTCTTGACCACCTCCAGGCATTATATAAAAAATATCACCGTTATCATTGATTTTTGATGCTAACATTTTCCCATCTTTAATAATCAATGCCTTTGCAGAATTACGTATTTTTCTTTCCATTCTCTTACTCCTTTTATATCTACAAATATAAATAATATTTACTTGGTTCTATCCTATAATTTTTCATTTGCAAACATGGTTACATATACTTATTGAAGCAGAATTACAATAAAATGTACGTATTTAAAGCATCCTATCAACTATTTCATTTATAGCATCAATTACTATCTGAGGCTTATCCTTCTGTATATAATGACAACAATCTTTAACCATGATGTGTTTACTATAATCCGATAATGTTACTATGTCATTTTGATAGTTTAACCAGGTTTCTTCCGAAATGGCAGCAGACTCTTCACCTTTATGGTCAGCAGTAAGTACAATTATTGGAATATTCCTTAAAGCATCCTTTTTTCTTATTTCTTTTACTTGCTTAGCACTTATTAATAATTTATCAAAAGTTTGCTCTTCTCCAATCAATTGTTTTCTCACCATTTCTATTTCTTCAGCAGAAGAACGGTTTACCCTATCTTCAAATTGATTTTCATGTGAACAGTCAATAAATATAATACCAGCTAATTCTTTAGGATATGTACCAGCAAATAATCTTGCATTATAGCCTCCTATTGAGTGTGCAACTATAATATAGGGTGCTTTAACCTTTGCTTTATTTAAAAGGGTATGTAACTCGTGAACTTGCTCTAAACTTGTTCTTGATAAATCACCTATAGCACTATTTCTCAGCTGTGCTCTATCATAAGAAAATGTTATTGTAGTTTTTGAAATTTCTTGCTGAACTAACTTCCAAACTCCATTATCATCGCCTAAACCTGATTCAAATATCACAGTTGGCGTTCCTTTTACCTCACATTTATATTTATTTCTATTATCTTCAACATTCCAATGACATTGATTCTGTTTCCAATTAACATCCTGACTTGCCAAATCTCTATTCGTACTTCCTCCACTCAATGCTTTTACTCTATCGTCCATATTAGTACCCCTTTCATAAATTCCTATTTTAAAGTAATTTTAATAAAAGCACCCCTATAAAGAGATGCTATAAATATCGCCTTTTACTAATTCTTTATATTAAATAACTATTCCCCAAATGATTTTTTTCTTATTCACAAATAATCCTCCTACTGTTAAAGCGTGTTGCAGAATTTTTTGCAACACGCTTATTTCTGTCGATTATATATTAAACTATTTTTTACCAAAAGACATAGTATATTCCATTTCTTTTGTATCCTCATGAATACGTTCATCTACAACTATAAAATCGTTTTTATCATAGAAGTTTATTGCTCTTTTGTTTTTTGTAAAGACATCTAATAGGAGATATGGATACCTAGATTTACAATGATCTATCAGTTTCTGTCCTATACCTTCTTTTTGATATTCTTTTTTCACAAAAATTCCTGCTATATAATTTTGTTCTACAATTCCTATAAAACCCTTTATAATATTATTTTCTTCATAAACATAAATATCAGCAGATGGCAACATTTGTTTCACCATATCATAATTTTTAATCCAGTATTCTTCCGGTATAAAACTGTGAGCGTTAATGTTAGTTTCAAGCCAGATTGCCATTACATCATCTAATTTACTTATATCAAATTTTTTAATCATTCTATTCTCCTTCATTTTTAAAAATATTAAAAGTAAGAGTAGAATACACTCATGAAGTTCACCCTTTCTATTGCTTTTCTAATAATATATTTTATACTATTAGAAAACTCTATTAAGTTAAATAAATACTATTAACTATATTACATCATATCATATTATTTAGTATTTCTTATTATATTTTTCTTATTTCTTCAATAATCTAATCAATAAACTTTAATTTATATTGTTCTATGGATATACATTCTTGTCAGATTTTTTTCACCCTCGGCTTGGACCATACACAGAAACTCCCAACCATGACGCTCATAAAAAGACGTGTGGTCTGTAACAAGATAAAGTGTATCAACATTTTTTTCTTTCATATCATCACATACATAGTTCAGCATTTTACCAGCAATTCCTTGACAGCGATAATCATCTTCCACATAAACAGCACATACATTAGGAGTTAAATCTTTTCTGTTGTGAAAATCATTTTCTATTACACCAAGTCCACCTACAATTTTATCTCCTATTATTACTATATACCATTGTGGAACAGCAGTTTTATTTTTCATACATTCATCTATGCTTTCAATATATGCTTCAAGGGGAATATTCCACTTTTCATGAAACCAATTTGCCGCGTAGTTTTTCAATTCAGGGTATTCCTGTAATTTTATAATTCTATAATTGCTCATTTTTCACTCCTTATAAATTATAATTTTATTTTATAAAATAAACTTCTTCTATCTTTTATACTTTACTTTTACAATTCTTATTATTAGCTTCTACTAATTCATAATCTACTTTCTTTATATTACACTTTCCTTTTTTATTGGTTCAATAATTCATAATAGTATGAAGGCACACCATCCTCTTCAAACTCCTCAAGCATCCTAAATCCCACACTTTCTAAGACACCTTTAGATCTTGTGTTATTTTTATATGTGAATGCACATAACTTGCTGACATTATATTTTTCAAATACAATGTGGCAAAATTGTGTTAACGCATTCTTACCAATCCCTTTACCCCAATATGTCTTATCAAATATAACTATACTTACAAATGCCTGTTTCTCATCAGCTTCATCGATTCCATAACACCAGATATCACCTATGTATTTATCATCAAAATAAATAACCTTCCCAAAACTCCTTGCACCAGGCTTTAATGATTCCTCATACATCTTAACTGCTTGGTCTAATGTATTCCTTTCAAATGGAAACATAGCTTCTACTTCTTCGTCCTGGGATTGTCTCCAAAATATTTTTACATTTTCAAGTTTGCGAGGTTTTAGTGATAAATTTTCCAATTTTACATTCCTCCAATTATAATACATTCCTCTCGATTTATACCTTATTTCATATATTTTCTTAGATATTTTCCTGTATAGGATTCATCACACATTATAATATCCTCAGGGGTTCCCGCTGTTACTATTTGACCATCATTTTCTCCTGTATCTTGGCCCATATCTATTATATAGTCTGCGGTTTTTATCAAATCCAAATTATGTTCAATTACCTTTTTTAGTGGCATATTATCTTATAATCATAGCTTATGTCAACATTACTTTTTACCATGTTCCAAACAGGGCATAACGACTCTTCCATCAGTTTTATAGTCCTTTCGATCTCATCAGTCTGTACGTCCTTTGATGCAATTTCAAATATTAAATGTATACTTTTAAAATATGTAGGATAGATTTCTCTTCTTTCACCTGAAGCGATTACTTTTAATTCAGATACAGTTTTGTTCATCTTCCTAAGCAATAAAGCTAAGGTCATCCCACTGCAGGTTGCCAGACTCATAAGAAATAGCTCAAGTGGAGTATACCCATCGCCATCCACGGAATCAATGATTATCTCCTTATTATAACGTGATACCCCTGAAAATTTCACCTTGTCATTTATAAGATCTGCTGTTACTGTCAAATTATTACTCACAATAAAACCTCCTAAAATTACATTTATACTATTTGATAATATTTTATTTTTTTACAACTATGTATTAACTCACAAGAAAAGTACAATATATTTACTACTTTATTGCATACACTTTTCATACATTTGGTAATATATGCTATTTTTCTAGCATTGTTTATTATAAGTCTATTTTATTCATCATATCTTTCATAAAATCCAGTGATTAAGCTCATAATTCATTTTATCTGGCTTAAACACATTAGAAACAGCTTCTGCAACTATCGACATTTCTTCAAGGTGTTGAACCTCTGATACCATCCTAAGATAACATATCCAGTTTCAAGTTCCATAATAAAATATGGATCATTTGCAATATTCTTTTGTTGTTCACATATCTTGCATTGCATATTATAATCCCCTGAATAAAATATAAATTTTATACTTCTAATTATTTTGCAACTATTTATTTACAATCATAATTATAATACTTATTATAGCATGATTACAATAAAATGTATTTACATAAAAAAAGCACCTCTATAAAGAGATGCTCTAAAATAAATGGCTTCAATTTTTAATCAAAGCCATTAAATAATTTTATTCCTAAATAATCCTGACAATCCTCTAAAACATACATAGGATCAGTATGTAAAGTATTAATGTCTAAATATCCATAGGTTGTTTGTCATTAGTAATAATAACAATAAAATCACTAAGATAGTTCCTATTGTTGCAATTATATTTATGAATTTTTGTGCCTTAACACTATTTTTAAATGCTTTTTCAATTCCTTTATATATCATTAATCCAATTATTCCGCCTAAAGTATTATTAATTATATCTGTAATATCAGAAGCCCCAACATTTAAAATAAATTGGAATACTTCACATATTAAACTAATTAAGAAAAACAAGAAAAGTTTTTTTCCAATACTCCATCTTTTAAATAAAATTCCTGCATATATACCAAGTGGTACAAAAATCACTACATTCATAATGATTTCACTAAAAGCAATTTTACCATTTAAGATTAAAGGTTCACTAAAAGGAATTAAGTTTATACTTCTCATATTTCTCAAAGAAGGTAATCGTACATTAAATTTAAATACTATAATCCAAAATAATGCAATCAAATAAATTATAAATAATACATTAGTTAACTTGTTTGTTTTATTATTATCTTTCATATTGTTCCTCCAATGTTTTGCAAATTCATGTTTAACCATAAGATTATATAAATAACTACTAGTTCGCATTTTTTATAATTATTCATTTACAATTACTTATTATAGCACATTATAACAAACTATATCAAAATACAAAAGCACCTCTATAAAGAAATGCTCTAAATATGGCTTATTATATTTTATAACTAAAAGTGAAAATACCTAACAACAATTTCATTATCTTTCATTGCAACAATAGAATAAATTGTATTTAACCTTTAACATATTTTCCATCTGTTTTTATCCACATTATAGCATATTTTCAAATACCGTACTGTTCAATTTTCTAATTACATATATGTTACATCATTTAAGAAAAATGTAACATAATTACAGCTGCTATTAGTTCTATAATTTTACTAATAATCTATTTTTACCCTAAAATACTTTTCAAGTGTGTCATCAATTTCTTCTTCATTTTTTAACTTGACTTTCTTTATTACTTTTGCATTTTCATAAAATTTTAAAGTGTTGCCTACAAGTGTAATATTAGATGTATCAGTAAAAATTGATATCTTTTTATAACCAGTAAAAAGCGATTGTTGATGTTTTTCACAGAAGAAAGAAGGCATGACATAATCAATGTCCAGTTGAGGTTCTTCTGTAAAACCATAAACTCTTTTCCAACTCTTACCTTGCTCCTTCTGCCAAAAAGTATGTCCATAAAAGTCATCATGCTCAAATATATATTCACTTCTCACCCACACATCACATATATAGATACCATCATTCGTTGTAACTTTAAGTATACGATGGCTTCGCATCTTAATAGTAGTCTCATCATTCGCAAAACGCCCTGCTAAATTTGTAACATTAAATCCAAGGCTTTTTAACAAATTACTATATAATCCGTTTAACTCAAAGCAATACCCGCCCCTATGGTTTAATATCATTTTTTGAATAAGTCTTCTGCATTAAGAGACAGCGGAACTTGATTTAAAATATCCAAGTTTTCATATGGAATATTTTTTAAGTGAACAATTTGTAATTTATAATTTTAGTTCAAAATCTCCTTTAACCCTGAATTTCTTTGCCATGAATGATGCTTATAATAGGAAATTATCTTTACATAAAGTGTTATAAATTTCATGCAACAATAATTTTACTGCTTTTACTACCTTTAAGACCTCCCTTGTGAGCTTTGCGAGGCATAGTTAAAGTTGTACTTTTTTTATGGTCGTCTTTAAAAAGTTCTCTAAAAAAGCCTCGTCAATTTACCACAACATAGTGATGTACAATTCAAAAAAACTTGAAATATTATCTAATCTATTAAATATATTGGAATTTGTTAGCTTAGCATTATGCTCATTTTCTTTGTTGATTTTTTAGAATGATATAACTAAAAATCAAAGTAATGATATATACAACAATAAATACAGCAATGGCATAAATATCTGTAGGATAAGGAGAAATTACCTGTCTGCATAATAACGAAATCGCAATAGAAATTGGCATAAATAAACCAATGGCTAAATTAGCGAAGTTTATTACAAGTGGTATTTTTGATTGAGAATATATCTTTCCAATGAAGTAACCTACAATACCGACAATTTGTATAATCATTCCACCCCAAATAGCTTCAGCAGATTGCTCTTCATACCAAACGCCAAATGCGCAAAATAAACCGATTGCTAAAAATGCTACAGAAGATATTAATAAAATTTGTGCGGTAACATCATTTTTGTTCCCTTGAAGTGTAATTTTGCTTATGCTGATCTCTTGTTCATCTTTCAAAAGATAATCTGTTGTTACATCAAAAATATTGCTTATTTGTACAATTTTTTTCCATATCGGGATTTGATTCACCGAGCTCCCATTTTGAAATAGCTTGTCTTGATACATTAATTTGTGTAGCAAGTTGTTCTTGCGACATACATTTTGATTTTCTTAATAATTGTAGTTTTTCCCCAAATGTCATAAAGACCACCTCCTGTTTTCTTGCTTTTAGTTTAGCATTTTGCTCAGTTGCATTCTACCAAAGAGACCTTGAACTTTCGCAACTGCCAGTTGCAGGTCTTATTCAAAGCTATTTCCAGATAAGTATACTTGTCACGTCATTTAAGAAGATAATGAACTAACTAAACTCAAATTATGATTATTCTGTATGGTTGGTATCGTCATTACCTGAACATATTTCAATAAGGTTTCCTTCGGGGTCTGCAACATAGCAGATTCGCATACCATAAGATTCAGTAGTAGGCCTATAAATTGGTTTTGCTCCTGCATTTATAACACATTCAAATTCCATGTCTACATCAGAATACTTAGGAACATCAAAACAAATCTCCATATTACCGTTTATGCCTTTACTCCAATGAAATACCTCAGGTATAGAATTTTCAAAACATAAGTTTAAAGATTATGATAAATTTAATGTTAAAAATTTTGCATTTCAGGATTTTGAGTGTCCTGCTAATTCATTTGACCTCATCTTTTCAGCATCAGCCTTTCACTAGATTCCTGAAGATATAGGATATACCAAAGTATTTGACATACTAAAAAGCGGTGGTATTTTTGCACGATTTGCTAATCACCCATACAAAGATAAGAAACGCAATAACATACATATTGCATTTGAAAATATATATGCAAAGTATAGCCTGATTCATTAGGTGGAGATGAATATAGTGAGGAAAATGCTAAAAATATAGCAAATATAGCTTACAAATATGGATTTATAGATGTAAGTTATAGACTCTATCATAGAACAAGAACTTTTACAGCTGACGAATATACATCATTATTGGGTACTTATTCAGACCACATTGCTATTGAAGAAACCACAAGAATGAAATTCTTTGATGAAATAAAAGAAACAATTAATGACAACAGTGGTATTATTACTATATACGATATAATAGATTTACAACTTGCAAGAAAACAATAACTTCCTGTTATGAGAATAACAGGAAGTTCGCTAAATTCCAATTTATAGAATTAATTTACCCACTTTTGCTCTTAGAGGGGGTTTTGTCGAAAATGTTGGCTCTCTCCCTCAAAGAACATAATTTAATCTCTACTTCGCATATGCTAAAATTATTCATTTAAATCTATTTGTTAAACTGGAATATATATATTATATAATTATTATTAGTACCATACTATCCAATTTTCAAAGAACAATTTATATAAGGATGTATGGTTGTCCTACACACTAGGTCTGATATACTTGAATTACGACGTAAAATACCGTGCAACTCATTTCTGAACAATACGGTATTTTCATAAATTATTCGATTTTATTTTTAGTGAGCTACTTATATCTTTTACAGCTTTACATTTCAATTACTTCACTATATTGAATGTCATTCTTATAATTATCAAGAACTATTTTTCTAATATCAATAATTTCATTTGGAAGATCATCTATTTTAAACCATCTCAATTCTGAGCATTTATCTGGTTCTATGACTTTAGGTATACCATGATACTTATTAACGACAAAATAAATATCATAATAAGTCCTTCCTCCATTGTTGCTAACACGATGAGATAGATGAACAAAAGATAAATCTTTAATTTTCACATCAATCCCTAACTCTTCTGCACATTCTCTTACAACAGCCATTTTAGCCGTTTCACCTTCATCCACATGTCCACTTGCTGCTATATCCCACTTCCCGTCTTGATAACCAGTATTTTTTCTACGATGCAATAAAATTTGTATAGTATCATCTTTCTCTTGTAAAATAACTGGAAATATTGCTGAAAATGACTTAAAATGTTTTCCCATTTTTCACCTCTTCAAATTATTTATTAAAATTTATTTTTCTTATACTCGTCAATTCTTGATTTATTATCATAAGCAAGTAAATACTCATTATATTTAGAAGCATCATAGTTTTCTCCTAATTTTTCTTTTACTTCATTTACTGAAAGTCCTTGTCTTTGATCAAAAGTGGAACAGGGATATTTGTTACATTCTCCACAATGATTTAAATTTTCTTCTATAACGCATTTTCTTACAGGACAATTGGTATCAATAAGTTTTCGATTTTCTTTTTCACATCTACATCCATCACAATGTATATCTTCTGCTAAAATATCAAGGTCATAATAATCCTTCCATGCTTTTGAAAGTTCTTTTCGCTGGTCATTTTCTTTTATATTTGGTTCAAATGCTTTGCATAAGTCGCAACAATATCCACATCTTGTTATATTCATGATAATTACGCTCTCTTTCTATTTGGTTTTTTCTTTATAAATAATAATCTTTCTATATCTGCGATTACTGTGTTATTTATTGCATCTAAATATAACCATTTCCCATCATGATACTGGCGAGTATTATCATAGAAATTATTAATATATTCAGAGAAGTCTTTCCTTGAAGTTTCAAATTTTTCTCGTTCATTCTTTCCCAATATAATTAAAACTTTCATACCTTTTTCTCTTGGATACAACGCACAAAATGTTTTTCCACTCTTACGATATTTTAATTCAAAAACACCTGTTTTCCCGCCATTATCCCATAGCATATCCATATCATAATTATCCTTAATGAAGTTATTGATAGAACACCAAGTTTTAAATACATCTTCTTCCATTAATTGATTCAATTCCTCTTCTGTTGGTACTTTTTCAAGCATAAGTATATCCCCCTTTTTATAAATTTGAATAATTGAAACTTATATAATCATCATTGTCTCCTATAGATAATTATGTATATTTATTACCTTGATAGGTTCACAATTTATTAATATTGTGTAATAAGTTTACTTTAGATTATGCTTATACCATACATAGTGAATTAATGTGAATTGCAAAATTCATCTAATGCAATGAGCAACATTTTATATCCGGTCTTATGCTGCCAAAATGATTTATTCTGATTCATTACTATATTTTTAAATTCATCATAACTTATGTATTTTACCGCCTGTACTTCTTCTTCCTGCACAGTGACCTCGTCAATATCAAAATTTGCCTTTAATACAAAAACATCATAAAATTCATTATCAAAAAAAGCTCCATTTTTTTCTATCATAGTTTCCTTGAACGTATAAAGATATTCTACAGAATTCATGAAAGGTGAAATATCCAGCCCTAATTCTTCCTTTGTTTCACGTATTAACGTACTTTCAATGCTTTCACTGCTCTCAATATGCCCACTGACTGATACATACCACAAATTAGCGCCTGCATCTTTGTCCGCACTACGTTGCTGAATTAATAGCTCATTTCGAGAATTTAGAATCCATAAGTGTATTACCCTATGGCATATCCCATTCTTATGAGCTTCGTTTCGCTCAATTATTGCACCTGTTTTTTCTCCATATTTGTTATATACATTAAAATATTCCATATATGCTCTCCTCCTGCATTTATAACACGTTGAAATTCTATATCTACATCAGAATAGTTAGGAACATCAAAACAAAGCTCCATATTGCCATTTATGCCTTTATTCCAATGGTATACCTCAGGTATAGATTTTTCAAAACCTTCTCTTATGCATAAAATAAAATGATGAATTTGTCCTTCCATTTCAATAGCTGTAAATCCACTGCCATCCCAATTTAAATTTAATCCCATTACATTTTTATAAAATTTAACCATGGTTTCCATGTTATTGACATATAATCCAATTGCTCCAAATCTCATTGTTATACCTCCGTTAATTCAAATAATCTTTTAGTTTACCACAAATTATAATTATTCACTTACATTTACAGTTTTATATACTTATTGTAGCATAAATACTATATAATGTATTTTTATATTTGTAAAAATTACTTCTATAAAGATATGCTCTAAGTAGCGTATGATCAATTTTTCATATTATTTAAGTCACAAAATAAAAAATACCGCATAATTCACTTCTGAATAATACGGTATTTAAAATGCTACTATCTTCTAGGGTTTTCAAAGGAAGGTGGTGTTGGGTTTGGAGCTTCATGGGAAGGTCCTGGAGTTGATAAATCAAAATATAACTTAGAATCTTCAGTAACTCCAAAATCCTTATTTGAACCACTCTTTTGAACTTTATTTAAAGCCTCTCTAAACAATGCGTTATGAGCTTCTTCTCTATTAAGTAAAAAATCTATTGTTGCTCTTACTTCTTTATCCTCTATCTGTCTATAGAGATATTCATAAACAACCTTTGCTCTTTGTTCAGATGCTATATTAGATAGTAAATCTGCAACTAAGTCTCCCGTAACAGTTACATAATCTGCTGTCCATGGAGCACCTGATGAGTTAATAAGTACAGGTGATAAACCACATTGTACATGTGTTTGAATTTCTCCATTACATACTTCAGTATTATTAACATCATGACCATTCAAAAGATTTATAGTCTGTGCAACCATTTCCATATGGCTAAGTTCCTCAGCTCCTATATCTAAGAATAAGTCCTTTATTTCAGGATCTTTTATTCTAAAGCTCTGAGAAATATACTGCATAGCTGCTTTTAACTCACCATTTCCTCCTCCTAGTTGTTCTTGCATTAGTACTGCATACTGAGGATTTGGTCTCTCTACTTTAACTTCATGCAACAATTGCTTTTTATGTTCAAACATTCTACTTCCTCCTAATAATATATTTTTATTAAATTTATTATTAGCAAAGTTTCAGTGTAATATTCTACACCTTTACCATAATACGGTATTAAAAATAATAATATTTGATTATATCTTTATTCATCATTGAAAGTATCTACTTTCGAAACCTAAACTACCTATAGAAATAGATGATTTATTAATTGGAAGGATGGTCAATGGCTTGAACATCTAATTCCAATGATTTCAATGATTTCGTTCTTCTTTCTCAAATTGGTCTTTGCCATTTAAAATGATATCAGCTAAAGCCTCTGCATTTTTATAATAATAAGTGAAACCTTCATCTCTTTCAAGAGATTCATCATTTAATTCTCTTTCAATAAATTCAATACATTCATTTAGCCGTGAAAGTGTCACATCCCAAAGAAACTGTTTGTAATCAGGTTTATATAACAATTTATTATATATGCTTTTTAGGAAAATCTCTCTATATTCATCTGTCATATAAAATGGAAAAGGAAAAAACTTCTCTGATCCGTGGGATATTAAACGCGCAATATCCAAAGAATAAGGCATAATACCTGCAAATGCCCAGTCTATTAAAACAATACCTTCATTGCTTTCTATTGCATTACACTGCAAGAAATCCCCATTACATAAGGTGCGTGGACATACTAACTGTCTATCTAAAAAAACATCATATGCAGAAAATAGTTTCTGCTCATTTATAAGACATTTTGACCTTTTATTTATTCTTGTCCAATATCTTTCAAATCGGTTGTCCAACTCATTATCTTTAAAGTCATTTTCCTGCCAGTACATATTAAAAATACGAGAAAGACTATCAGCACATCCATAGGCCATGTCTTCATTAAACATTCGTAAATCCGTTCCAGCAATATATTCAATTAATATCCACCTCACGTTGTTAAAATAAGCCCACCCCTCAAGTTTTGGCACAGGTAGATTTTTATTCTCAAGAAATTTTTCATAAACTTCCACCTCATATTTATCTGTCTTTTTCAAAATATATGTCTTATCATCTGATATTATTTTATAGACATTATATGTCCTGTCAACACCTTCTCCGTTATCGTGAAAACGTTCAATATAAATTTGCTGTGAAAGTGTTACATTAATTGCATGAAGAACACTCTTCAACATATATATATGGTTTATGTCTCTTATTTTTTCTGTATATACCCCTTTCATTGGATACCCCCCTTTTGTATGGTGAACAATTTCTTACAATAGACATTTATATTTATTTTACCTAGTTATTTACGATTTTTGTTACAATTTTATTTAATCTATACAACAAATATTATCAGTAATTATTCATTAATAAGGCCTTTTTCTTCCATGAATTGAATCTATAAAACCTAAACTACCTATAGAAATAGATGATTTATTCATTTGAATAATGGTCAATGGCTTGAATAGCAAACTCCAATGATTTAATCCTTCTTTCTAAAAGCGTTCTTTGAGGACTTCCAACCTTAGACTTAGCATAAACTCTTTCAATTGATGGGAGTAAACCAGTAAGAATATTTCCAGCTTCAACTAATTCTTTCTCATTGTAATGGTGGGGTATTTGATTCCAAACTTTCTCTAGCATTGCCAACCCAATGTGAAGAGCTTTAAGCCGTTTTTTTATTAATGTAGTATTTGAACCTTTTTCTGTCATCTGAGCCAAGGCCTTTTCGGATTTACTGATAGTTGACTGGAAGGATTTTATTGATTCCAATTTACATTCATCTGATATATTTTCCATGTTAGTGCTCTCCTTTTTTCGTCTATTAATTATTTTGATTCACGAGGTTAAACCATATTTGGTAATTTTCATAATATGTATTTATATTTGATTATATTAGCTAATATATTTAAAATACGGCTTAACTACCTCTTATTTATACTTCATAATCTTAGTATTTACTCATAATCTGCAAATATCAGCTAAAGCATTAGTAAATAGTTTCGGTTGATCAAGCATCATAAAGTGACCAGCTTCTTTTATAATAAACATTTTTTTGTTTGGTGCATTAATTGAATCAAAATAACGACTTGCTATTGTATGCGGGGCTTGAAAATCTCTGTCCCCAAGAATATAAAAAACAGGTATTTCATAATCACGACTTTCTTCATATAAACTATGTGAAAATAAAAAATCCCAAAGTTTTTTATTACTACTCATCCCTTTAAATAAACTTACAATATCTGACAACCTGAAAATTGGGCTTTTAAGTAATGTTTTTATTATAGGAATAAAATTCATTCCAACCTTATACTTTCCTTGCAATATTCTAATTCTTTGTAATTTCTTTATCATAGGTTTTTCGTAATTTTTTTCAGGATAAACCCCTATTTTTTCAAGGCTGTCTAAATCCTTTTTATTGCCCACTTTTATTATTAATTCCCTTACTTTTTCGTAACCAATCTTTTCATTCTCCACTATATCTATTACTTGTCCTGCACCGATGTAGTATAATACCTCTTGAGGATATTTCAGCACAAATAATGTTCCCAGTACACTTCCCCAAGAATGACCTAAAATAACAATCTTCTCCTTGTTATATTTCTTTTTCAAATAATTAACTATTTCAAATAAATCATCTATTAATTCTTCACAAGAAGGATAGTTACTATTTCTTTTCGATTTGGTTAATGTTTTTCCTGCACCTCTTTGATCCCAATGAACAATGTTAAAAAAACTTGATAATTCTTTTTGAAAAGCATATGCGAATGTTGACTCTGGCATTCCTGGACCACCATGTAAAAACAAAAGTACAGGAAGTTCAGCACTGATGGTGTGGTGTAACAAGTATTGTTCTATTCCATTGATTTTGATATATTCTGAAGAATAATCGTTTTGTTTTTTCATAACTTACACCTCCTCTATAAAAATAATCTCTATTTCTGAACATACTGGTATTTCAACATTATTACTTATAGTTGTACAAATTTTATTTTACTACCTCACCATTATATCCACCAGTAATTTCAATAATGTTATCATCAGGGTCTTTTAATTGAAAATAATAATATGGTGTTCTGGAATAAAAATATTTTATATTAGTAATCTTCGTTGATATATTTAAACTTATAATCCTATCGTATTCCTTTTGCAAATCTTCAATCCAAAAATTTAAAACAAACTTATTTTTATTAGGTGCACTTGTTACACCAGTGAAATCAAATTCTTTATTATATTTGCCTATACTTATTATCTTATCAGGATTTTCTTCATCGAAGTGTGGATTAAGCATAGATATGTTGTGTCCTTCAAAGTGAAATTCTGCAAACCTATTTTGATTTCTACAACTTACTTCTATATCAAGCAATTTACTGTAGAAATCTATAGATTTATTAATATCTGCTACAACAAGATAAATGGAACCTAAATGTAACATAAAAAAATCCTCCTCTACTTCTTTTTCCAACGTTTCAAATTTGGCATATACTTCATCATTTTAGCTCGTGCAGTTTCTGCATCTGGACAATCGTCCCTTATTCTAAACGGAATACAGCTTTCAATCATTTCTTCCAAAGTTTCATCTTTTATAAATCTACCATTAGAAAAACAATAACAGCAATAGTCTTCATTACTTGAACTATCTGAATTTTTTCCAAGCTCCTTCTCATCTTCTAAAGACATACCACAACTTTGACATATTTTTTCTCCATAGTTAATCTCTCCTATCAATATTTAAATTGTTAATTATGTCTTATTATACCATTTTAAAATTGACACCTGTATGTCAACTTTAAAAATAATTTTCATAAGCTTCTTTAAATCTATTTGCAACTTCACTTTTTAATGATTCAGGAGAAATAACTTTAGCATGATTCCCAAATGACATAATCATCCCATAAAGCCACTCATCTTTAGGATAATTCAATGATACAGTAAAAGTTCCATCCTCATTAGATTTTATTTCATGTTCTTCAAAATAATCAAATACTTGATATGCCATACATTTATCTATTTTCATAGAAAACGAAATTTTATTTTGCGGAGAATCTATATATTTATCAATTTCTTCTTTATCCTCTATGTTAAGCTCCTTCTTTTTAAAAGACTCATCAAGACATTCAACTCTTTTCATTCTTGACAATTTAAATACTCTAATAGCCTGTTTTTCTTGACAGTACCCTCTTAAATACCATGCATGTCCTTTAAACCAAAGTTGTATTGGCTCCACTTTACGAGTTGAAATATCTCCAATTCTACCATAATAATCAAATTTTAAAACACGTTTTTTCACTATTGCAAATTTTACTCTTTGAAATAATTCTTGATGTTGATTACTCCAATCAGAAAAATCTATCGAAATCCAATTTGGATTTTTTATTTGAAATAGCCCAGATAATTTAACTAATAAATCATTAATAGTGCCTTTTTCTACCTCTTGTATACTTTGAATGGCTGCTAAAATTTGAATCTGTTCATCTTCAGATACAATACTTTTTTCAAAAACAAAATTATCAAGTATTGCAATTCCTCCATACTTTCCTTTTTTAGCGTATATAGGAATTCCAGCCATACTTAACGTTTCCACATCACGATAAATAGTTCGTACAGATACTTCAAAATGTTCTGCTAATTCACTAGCTTTTATACATTTTTTTTCTGATAGCAAATACATTATTTCAAATAATCGCTTCAATCAATCTCCCCCCAAAATGGTGTACAACTAATCAATTATCAACATTAAATCCTCTCCTGCAGGATATCTATATTGTACATAAATTGAATAAAACTTACCACAATAGAATTATATGGTAAGCTTTGTATAAGGTATCTTCTCTATATATTTTGTCATAACAAAAATATTTTAACCGTGATTATAAGCTATATGTTCTGAACCGAAAAACTTAGGATTCTCACTACTTATCATTTCAAAAATATTATCATTTAAAAAACTAGGTAATAAATATATTTCCTTTAAATTATTTATATCAATCCATTCACTTTTAAGTTGCATATCATCTATTTCTGTAGGATTAATAGTTTTGTCATTTTTTAATTTACATATAAAAATATGGTACATTTTATGAATATATTCAGGATATAACTCTCGTATTTTAGGGCTATCACATATTTCTTCATATAAAGCAGAAAATCTTATTGGTACAACATTGTATCCTGTTTCTTCAAGACATTCTCTTATAACAGCCTCATGTAAAGTTTCATATATATCTTGTCCTCCACCTGGCAATGAATAATAATTCCCATTATTCTCATCAAAGCACTTGTTTAATAAAATTTTATTGTTATCTATAATAATTGCTTTTGCTGCACTTCTAATGCTCATTTTTACCTCCATAAAAAAACTAACTGGTTGTTAAAATACTCTTTGTCTGACACTTAAAAAGAACTTCATCTTTTCATTTTAATATCTCGCATGACTTATAAGCAATATAAGAAAAATACGAATTACTTAATTTTAGATTATGCTGAAGATCTATTCATCATCATTAAAAAACAATGCTAAATTCTTTGAACTTTCCATTGCTTTCATATCATCTTTAGATGATATATTATTTGTATTATGGCTATAAATAATTGGTGCAATATCCCTAGAGTTCATATGATGTAAAATTGTACATGCTGTAGTGTAGGCATCTTCAATACGTCCATCCCCACCTCCAACAATTATAACTCCACCTTTTTTTTCTTTATTAATAGGTTTTATATTTTGAAAATGTCTTGCACAAAAATATGTTTGTAACCTGCTTGTAATAGCCAGTAACTGACCTGTTAATTGAGAAAAGTAAAGTGGTGATGCAATTAATATGTTGTCACATTCTTGAATATATTTATAAACTTCTTGCATCTCATCGTTTATACAGCAGCCATCATTTTGCCAACAGTATCTACAATCAATACAAGGATGAATATGGCAATCATATGCATCTACTATTTTATATTCACCATCTAAATATTTAATAAACTCGTTTATCAAAGCCATAGTATCACCATTTTTTCTAGGTGTGCCACTAAAAATAAGAGTTTTCATTAATCAATACTCCTCGTATAATAAGTTTATAGTCAGTTAAATGACTGCTATAAACTTATTTATTTTTATATTTTAGTATAGATAAGAATGTGTCTGTGTTTTTCTGTGGGGATTCTCCTGCAATTATTCATTTGTAAATTCAATCTACTAACTTATTGATAAACAATTTCATGTCGCTTTCAAAAATAGATAACCCCTGAAACCCGCATGAACACAACAACTAGTTTTATAGTTAAATATATCCATAGTTAAATAGGTTCATATTTTTATATTTAAATAGTTCTCTATATCCATTTTTACCTATATAAATAGGTAAATATACACCTATTTATATTTAAAACTAGGCAAGGATATTTTTTTCATTTTAATATCTCACATGACTTATAATCAATATAAGAATATTGTGTATTAATATAACTTCTGATTATGATTATTTTGCGGGTGTTAGAGGATACTTATTCATTGATGTATATTTTGATACTCGAAATCCGAGATTTTCATATAATGGTTTCCCTTTTTCAGTCGCCATTAAATCAACTGCGGCAACGCCTAATAGCTTTGCTTCCGATAAAAGTTCTGTCATAACTTTCGTTGCAATGCCTTTTCCTCTATATTGAGGGTATGTAAAAACATTGTATACCGTACCTACAAGATATGATGAAAACGCTATTATCGGAGGTCTTTCCACGATTGACATAAATGCAGTTGCTAATACTTCATTTTCATTCTCGGCAATGATAGCAATAAATCCCTTGTTAAGGTGTTGAGTAAAATATTCTTCTAACTTCATTCTAATATCTTGCACCTCTTCCGGAGAATACACACCTTTTTCTGCAAACAGGTAATCCATACGAATATTTATGAGGAGGTCAATATCCTCTTTAACCATTTTTCTTACTTTCATGTTTTGCACCACCTTATATTTATAATCTTCAGTTCGTACTTTCCTTTGAATTGCTACATAAAAAATATCGCATATCCTCGTTGAGTAATACGGTATTCACATAGATTATTCTATTTATGCTTAGTCGTTAAATGATAAAAATACGAACAAGCTAACCGATAAATTGGAATTTGTCAGCTTAATATATTGCTTATTTTGAAAAGTACTACTTTAACTGCTTCCTCATAACAAGCCCTTGTTCAGTCTCAAAAGACACATTAAATCCACTTTTTTTATACATCTCATAATGGCCGCCAAAATCTGATGACTGATAACTAGATTCTTTGTATGGGTATGCCTCCACAAAGTCAAATCCATCCTGGACCGCATCCTTACACACACGCTCCAATAGCAGTGTGGCAATGCCTTTTCTTTTCATCTCCGGCGCAATCACGAAACAAAATATGGATTTCACCTTTATGCCCGTGTTGGATTGCTCTAAAGGTACATAATCCATAAATCTTCGCCAACTAGCGCATTTCAAACAATCTGATTTCGTATTTGCGTTGCACCATCCAACGACTGTATCACCACTATAAACAAGATAACCTTGAATGTTATTGCCTTTAACATATTGTAAGGCACATTCTCTTCTTTTCGCTACTGTTGAAAGATCTTTGCCCTCATAATCATCGTTACACCAACACACACAATAACATTTATGCTCGTCCACATTGTTATCGTGTGGCGTAGTGTCAAAAAAATGCACGTAATCTTCTGCAAGCTCTGGTATTAACTTGCGTATCTCAATATCCACTCATTTACCTCCAGTAATATAAATAACTTACAATTCAAATTCCTGTTTATCTGTTTGTTAAATAGGTATCACTACTTCGCAATATCTACAAAATACGAATTAAAACACAGTAAAATTCACTTCTGAATTAATACGATATCCTGATTCCTTGACTTTATTTTCTCTCTACAATTTCACCATTACTTTTCAAAATACTATTCTCTGGAATATAGCCTCTTACAGAACTTAATGGATAAACAATACTATCTTTTCCTATTATTGTCCCTGGGTTTAAAACTGAGTTACATCCTACTTCAGATGAATCGCCTACAATTGCACCAAATTTCCTTAAACCAGTTTCAACAATATCTGTACCATATTTTACTTTTACTAATGTTCCATCAGACTTTAAATTGGAGGTTATTGCACCTGCCCCCAAATGGGCTCTATACCCTAATATTGAATCACCAACATAATTGTAATGGGGAACCTGCACTTTATTAAAGAGGATTGAATTTTTAATTTCAGTTGAGTTTCCAATTACAACATCATTACCAATGATAACATTGTCTCTAATGTAAGCAGAATGCCTGATTTCGCAATTGTAACCGATAATCGCTGGACCGTTTATAAGAACACTTTTTTCTATAGTAGTGCCTTTTCCAACCCATACAAATTCCTTTATTCTTTCAAAATCGCTTGGCAGATTTTTTGCGTATTCAAAAATGAAATCCTTAATTTCTGTAAGAGCTTCCCAAGGATACTTAATCCCACAAAATATTGCTTGTGCATATAATTCACTCAATGTAAAAAGTTCATCAACAGAAATCCCCATAATAATCCCCCTTAATATATTTTATAATAATTAATTGATTTCACATCAAATCCACTAGGATATTCATTATTTTTAGTAATTCTAATACCTAACGGCAATTTATATAAAGCCATATTTTACCCCTTTCACATAATAATGATACATATTATATATTTTAAAATATCATACTATTCAGAAATTAATATCCATATTTTAAGTAATTGTAACTTTTATTAAGTTGCTAGATATTTAAAGAAATTTGTCCAGATATATAGAAATGAAAATAAATAAGTACTAAAAATATTACAGTTACACCTATTAGATATATAATTTTTATTAATCTTATTTGTATTGGACTTGCTTTCTTTAAACTTTTTTGAAGTTTGGGTGTTAGTAATAAGAAATAAAATGCTAATGCTACAATGTAATAAATACATGCAATAATTATAAATAAATATTTCTCAATCATGTATATTCTCCCCCCTGTAATACTAATATAAATACAATTTATATGGCTTAGAATCAATTTAAGAAAATTATACCACATCATATTGAATATTCATCCATATATCTCACAAATTTAGTAATTAATATTTTAAATACTATACTATTCAATTTTCAAAGATCAAACTTTCTTAATTAGTTAGCAATACTGATATACTTTTCATGTTAGTGATCTCCTTTTTTCATCTATTAATTATTTTTATTGGTCACCTCACTCTTTATAATTATATTTTTTTTACCATACTATATGATCTATAGCCTCTTGGATCATTCTCTTTTACCAAAACTACCTTGTATCCTAATTTTTCGTAGAATTTTTCTGCTTGAAATTCTACTGTACCTAGATTAATACTATAAACATTTAGCTCTTTTGCTTTTTCCTCTATTTTACACATAAGATTTTTACCAATTCCATTTCCCTTACATTCTTCATCAACTACAAGCCAACCTATATACATTGAATCTTCAGTAATGCTCCCATGAACTCCTCCAACAAATTTATCATTATCTAATGCAACAAACATTATATTTCTTTCTTCCATTGGATAAATATTATTATCTCTATTAAACTTTTCTATTCGATTTAATAAAATAGAATTATATTTATCTACTTTTGCAGTCACAACCATAACTTGTATCTGTAAATTACTTTTTATATCAAAATCAATATTCTTCAAATAAAAATATCTAGTTGTTCTTGGTGTCCTTTCTGTAGTTCCTCCAATATCAAAACCAATAGACTTAAAATCTTCTACTCTAGATTCAACTTCTGTATATAATTTCATGCCTATTGCTTTATTTTTATAATAATGACTAACTTCTGAAATCAACTTTTTTAAAACATCAATGTTCTCATAAAACATACTTCCAATACTTACCCAATCCCAAGAATAATTTATATATACACTTCCAACCAATTTTTCACCATCAATAGCATAAAAATATTCAGTTGATAAATCTTTTTCGCCAATATGTTTTAAATTATAAGCTCTTAATTCTTTTATCAGTTCATCTTTATATTTAAAATTTTTATCTTCTATATACCTCATTTTATCCCTCCAAAGGTCCATAAATTTCTTGTATCAGACAATTAAAATAATAATATAAAATTTATCTCATATTTATAGAAAAAACTACAGCTACTTATAGTACGGTTCTCGTAACAGTTCTATCGGCGTGCTTAAGCAAAATTTATTATTTATCATAACTCATGAATCTGTCTTGAAGATATAATAAGTATTAGCTACCGCAAATTACCATTTGGCGTTTTGCATTTTTAAAAATGAAAATATAAATGTATGTAACAACTATACTCCTAATATAACTAATTATTTACAAAGTCAATAATCAACTTATTAACCATATCTGGATTATCTTGATTTGAGTTATGCCCTGCATGATGAATAAAATAAAATGTACAATTGCTATCATCTTTTGCCCATGCCTCAGCAATTTTTTTAATATTGCCTGTTTTGTCATCTGAACCACAAAGTAACAACACAGGTTTTTTAAACTTAAATTCCGGATCATAGTGAAGACATCCTGTTAAATCTGTTATTATATCAATAAAGGTTTTTTTATCTATCCTTTCAAAGCAATCCCTAACGTATTTCTTTACACTAGCTTTGTTTCCACAAGC
This sequence comes from Clostridium sp. UBA5712, assembly GCF_002419845.1. NCBI lineage: Bacteria > Bacillati > Bacillota > Clostridia > Eubacteriales > Clostridiaceae > Clostridium > Clostridium sp. UBA5712. Next base: position 56,529 of record NZ_DIGW01000011.1, read on the forward strand.
ATTGGCACTCTGTTTTATAAGTAACTTCCATGGATAGCAGTTAAATATAAACTTGGTACATTTCAGTGAACACTTTTCCATAAATGTGAGCTTACCTGTGTTTTTGGTACAATCAATCAGCACTGATTTCTCAACTAGTTCTGGATAATAATAAGATATTTCCTGAGCCAGATTTCCCCCCATTGATTGTCCTATAAGAATCGCTTTATCAATATTATAAATTTCATATAATTTTTTGCAGTCGCTAATCATTTCTTTAAACTGAAATTTTTTCCCTTGCTCCAATTTAGATAAACCGTGCCCTCTAGAATCCCATGCAATTAAATTGTAAGTATCGTCAAATGCCTTAAATTGTTCATTGAACATTTCATGATTAACACCTGCTCCATGAAAAAATAGCACCCATTTATTTGTTGTTCCCTTTCTATACCAGTAATGAATCTCACAATTCAAATTTTGAAATACCAAATGTGTGACTTTATCCTCCATAATGAACTCCCCCTTATAGTTTAATCAAGAATTCTTCCTTGTAATAATATTTTTTCAAAGAATTCATCATACCCTTAAACTCACTTACCTTCTGCTGCATTTTTGAAATATCCAAATCTTCCAGTCCACGCATTAACCCTTCTGCCGCAGAAAGAACTATATCAAGCAATATCTTTACATCACTTGGATTTTTAAATTTATCATAATCGATAATCTTTAATATCTCCTCTTCCCCAGTTTGCAGCATTATTTTTTTCCTTTTATCTAGCTCAAGCTTTATCTCTTCAAAGCTTTCATAATACGCTTTTGTGACAAACTTATACAAATATGGATAGTCATTAATCATTTTCATTCTACGCTCCACAGTTTTATTGATTAGTTGAAAAAAATCATTTATTTTTTTATTAACACTCTCTTCCTTCTGTTCATCAAGAAAGTTAATTGCGGTATTAAATAAAAATAAGTAGTATTCCTTTTTGTCTTTAAAATAATAAAACAATAACGACTTGGAGATATCGGCTTCACTAGCAATTGCATTCATTGAAGCTTTCTTATACGTATATAATGCGAATAGCTTGTATCCAGAATTGAGCAAATTTTTTTGTTTATATGATGGTAACTGAAAATATGATTGATTCATAGTATTCTCCTTTATAGACCAAAACGGTCAGTAGATTAATTTTATTTTAAACCTACTGACCGTTTTTTAGAAGACCTAAAATTTAATATTCAATAAATTTGTAAACTAACTATAAATACCTGCTACTCATTTATCGAAATTTTGCTACTACTTGCTGTTGCCCATGCTGGGCGCACAATAACAAAACCCTCAACAACAACTTGTTGAGGGTTTCATTGGTGGAGGTGAAACATGTCATCCCAAATCCACGATTGCTAATTAGTTTACAAAAAAACTTAGATACTATTTATTTTTACTCTACTTCAATTCTAACTGTGAACTTATCTCTAATTATTTTCTAACGTAGTATAACCATTCCACTATCTAAGTTGTAACCCATTTTCATTAAGATAATTAATAAAAAGCTCTTTTACCTTAGTAATCTCTTCAATTTGTAAAGTTCTATTACTATCACCAATAATCATTCTAATAGTAGTACTCTTCAAGTTATCTGGAACATTTTTTCCTGAATAAGTGTCTATATAATTAGTTTGTATTATTAATGGGTGGATGAATCTATTCACTAGGGATTCTATATCATCATAAAGCGTATTCATTGGAGTTAAAATACTGAAATCAAGATAAGTTTCAGGATATTTGGAAATTGCTTCATATTTAATTAGATTTTTTTCTACAGTACTAAGAATCTGCAAATTAATGTCTATTACCTTTATAGTATGCTTGCTGCTGAATAATTTCAGTGTAGAGGACGGTATAGAATATACATATCCTAATTTCACATCTTTATAGCTTATGCTAAGGCAATGCTCCTTATAGTCATCCTTTATTTGAATATACTTTCCATCAATATTTTTCGCAGTTTTTAATAAATAGCTGCTAATTCCCTTTGTATAGCGATATAATTGTTCCTCATCTTTGCTGCTGTAAATTGCAGCTGTCAAATGCTTAGGTTGAGCTAATTTACCATCATCCATTTTGAATACTCTTCCTATTTCAAAGATTTTAATTTCCTCGAAGCTTTTTCTATTGTCATAAATTATTTTGAGTAAATTAGGCAGTATATCGCTTCTAAGGCTTTCATACTGCTTTACTCCAGAATTCACTATCTTCAAGGTATTTTTATATTCATAGCCAAGTCTCTTAAGCCAATTGTTATCGTACCATGAGTAGGAGTGAACCTCGTTGAAGTCAAATTTTTTCACTAATATATCATTCAATAAATACTCCATGTCCTTTATAGGATCTTTTATACCAGCAGTTACTTCTGCTTTATTAGGACTGCCTTTTATATTATCATAGCCATACACTCTAAGAATTTCTTCTATTATATCTGCTTTGCAGGTGATATCCTTTGTTGACCTGAAGGTGGGCACTTTTATATAATATACATTCTCTTTCTCTTCTATCTCAAACTCCAAACTCTTTAGTATATTCATCACAACAGTCTTATCAATGTTGTTTCCTAAATAAGTTTCTATATATTTACGGTCAATGCTAATATCTATAGACTTTACTTCATTAATAACATTATCGTACAGCGATGTTTCTACTTCTATTTCAGGCTGATACTTCTGAAGCAGTTTCAAGAATCTCCCAATGGCAACAATAGTAATTGCGGTATCTAAGAACTTTTCATATCTCACGCTTGCATCTGTTCTAATACCTAAGGATGAGGCAGTTTTTCTTACAGCTACCCCATCAAAAGTAGCAGATTCAAGGATTATTCCTTCTGTATTTTCACATACCTCTGATTCATATCCTCCTATTATGCCTGCTATGGCTAAAGGCTTATCCTCATAGCATATCATTAATGTATCTTTAGGAATATCTCTTTGTGAATTATCTAAAGTATCGAACTGTATTGACTGCTTTAAGCTAGCTGCTCTAATAGAATGGATATCTCTACTATTAAAAGTATGAAGAGGTTGACCTATATCAAGCATAACATAGTTTGCAATATCTACTATAATATTAATTGGTCTAATGCCGCAGTTACTTAATCTATCAGCAATAAGCTCTGGCGATTTATTTGCCTTCACATTACCAATTTTAATTGCAGAATATCTCAAAACCTTTTCTTTATCTTCAATATCGACCTCTAAAGTCTTTTTACTACTGTCTCTTAGCTGCTCTTCCTTTATATAATCTATACTTTTTAATTTTCTACCTGTGATTGCTGAAATTTCTCTTGCTATTCCATAATGGCACCATAAATCTGGCCTATTGGTTAAAGATTTATTATCTATTTCAATTATCACGTCATTCTCTATATAATTTACTTCTTCTATCTCTGCAGTAGTGATTGTGAATTTACTTACAAGCCAATCAACATCTATATCTTTTATTTCCACATAATCATTTATCCAATCTAATGATATCTTCATTTTTCTTACCCCCATTACTTATTTAAATTGCCTCATAATTTTCAAATTGCCAGAGTTGAAAACTCTGATATCTGGTACTCCGTATTTCATCATTGCAAGTCTTGTAAGTCCAAGACCAAATGCAAAGCCTGTGTATTTTTCGCTGTCAATGCCACCATACTTTAATACATTTGGATGAACCATTCCACATGGCAGTAATTCTACCCATCCAGAATGTTTGCAGGTAGGACATCCTTTTCCTCCGCAAATTTCACATTTTATATCAAGTTCAAAGCCTGGCTCTACAAACGGGAAATATCCTGGTCTAAGTCTCACCGTAATCTGCTTTTCAAATATTTTACTTAACATTGTTTCCATAGTATAAATGAGGTTTGCCACAGATATTCCCTCATCTATTACAATACCTTCAAGCTGGAAGAATGTATTTTCATGGGACGCATCAATATCTTCATTTCTGAAGCATCTTCCAGGAATAATAGCCTTGATTGGAGGAGAATACTGCTCCATTATATGCTGCTGTCCTGCTGAAGTCTGAGTCCTTAATACCATACCATTTTCTAGCCAATAGGTATCCTGCATATCTCTAGCTGGATGATATTTAGGAATATTTAAAGCTTCAAAGTTGTAGTAGTCTGTTTCAACCTCATTGGTATCAGCTATGATGAAACCCATTCCCTTAAAAATTTCTTCAATATCCCTTTGAACAATTGTTATTGGATGATAAGTTCCCTCCTCAAATTCCATGCCAGGTAGGGTTATATCAAATTTATTTTCCATGCTGCTGTTTTCAAGGTCAGTTTTTAGTTCTGATATTCTTTCTGTAATGTAGTTTTTAAGCTTATTTCCTTCAACACCTATAGCCTTTCTTTCTTCAATACTAAAGATGCTTAGTGACTTTAATATATTTGTTAATTCTCCATTCTTACCTAAAAATCTTATTCTCAATGATTCCAGCTCTTCCATAATTTTAACTTCTTCAAAAGCTCTCACTACCACTTCTTTTAATTGGTTAATTGACTCTGCCATTTTAATCCTCTCCTTTTAACTTTTTGAAAATTAAAAAACCCCTCATCCTAAAAAGGACGAGAGGTTAAACTCACGCTGTACCACCTTATTTATCAATCATATTTGATATTCTAATACTGTTTACAGAACACCTAATACAATTGACATCTCAAACAGATACGGGAATGAAATCCGATATCCTCTTTCTTATAACGGTGAAAGCTCCGTTTTACCTAATAAAATTTCAGCTTAAAACTCCAGAGGGAACTTCAAAGTAACTTCCACTGCAGGTTTCTCAGCATCCCCTACTCTCTGTAAGCTTTAGATAAATTTACTTTCCTCTATCATCGTCATATCAATATTCATTTTCAAATATATTAACATAATAATATTTTAAAGTCAATATTTTTTTAAAATTCTGATTAATTCGCATCAATTACTAAATTGTATATGTTAAACTCATAATGTTTATAATGATTAAATTTATTGCTGGAACTACCCTCATCATTCAAAAAACACAACCGACTGTAAGCAGCTTTTTAAGCCACCTACATGCGGTCGAGGGTTTCACTGGTGGAGGCGAACCTTATTTAACTCCTATACAAAAATTCCAAGTCATTTAAGGTATGGTTCTACATAAAGTTCTTTAAAAAAATCTACGTGATTTATGGTAATGTTCATCTTATCGAAAGTAATCATTCTAACTTGTGTGTAACATATACCCCAATTTTACCTTTATCAAATTATATTGTTAAATAAAATGAATACTTTGACCCCCTCTGAAAGAACTTCATCTAACATTTCATTCCCCACAGTTACACAAAACTAATGTTGGGATATCTGATTTTTACTAGTATTCCCGTCGTTGATATCCGATAATATTATTCTAGCTGACAATTGACTAGTACGTCTTCTCCTACAATTATTCATTTGTAAATTCAATCTACTAATTTATTGATAAACAATTTCATGTCGCTTTCAAAAATAGATAACCCCTGAAAGCCGCATGAACACAACAACTAGTTTTATAGTTAAATATATCCATAGTTAAATAGGTTCATATTTTTATATTTAAATAGTTCTCTATATCCATTTTTCCTTATATAAATAGGTAAGGATATTTTTTTCATTTTAATATCTCACATGACTTATAACTAATATAAAAATATTGTAACCAAATTATAAAAATACAAGAATATATTACAGTTTTTTAGCCATTATTATGAATTCCGTATATCCATCAGAAGTTTCCAATACATTTCTTTCAGTTTCTTTAAAACCTAACTTTTTATATATCTTTATTGCTCTTTCATTGAAGGATGCTACCATTAGCTTAACATTATTTCCTTTATAGTTTAGTCTTTTAATACCAAACTCAATGCATGCTCTGGTAAATTCTTTGCCTAAGCCTTGTCCCGTTAACTCAGGTTTGATCCCTAACCCTATGGTCATTTGTCCATCCTCTAACCAGTGGCAATAAAATCCTATCATATCTTCTCCATTAAAACAGGCAAAATATCTTACCTCGCTATCTGGTGCTAAAAATTCCTTTAAACCATCTTCTGATGGCATATCATAAAATGAATAAATTCCATCATAGTGCCACTTGTTAACTTCACGTATATGTTCTATTTTAAATTCCTTAAATTCTAAATTCATTTTTTATCCCCCCATTTTGGTAAAGCATATTTATTATTAAATATTATAAAATCATTAATTTCACCTCTTAATTATAAAAAGACTATGGGATATTACTCTCCCCTCAGTACTTGTCTTTATAAGATAATCATACTTATAATTTTTTACAGTAGTTATTTATATTAAATTTTATTACCTAATCTATTAAGATTACGATTTTAAATATTATGTTTATTGCTTTACATTATTTGTTTCTATTTACTGACGCTTCAACTATTCTTTTGTTAATAGAATAATTACATCCAAAATTAGAATCATCAAACAATTCTATTCTCGATAGTAAATCAATATCTTTTATATTACTCCAGTTAATTTCGCTGCTTAATTCTTTTAATATTATTTCTGAATCAAAACCAAGATAACCCCTACTATAATAGTTTATAATTTTAGGTTCTACATAACTTGTTAAGCCTATAGAATTATGTTTCTCTATTATCTTAATGTATAAGTTACATAAAGCTGCTTCCCGTTCTTTTCTTTCAGGTGAAGCTATCGCCGTCTCTATTAAATCAGATATAGCACTCGATATTTCAAGCCTTTTGAAAGCAACTCCGAACCACTTGCTATAGGGATAATATTTTTTTTCATAATAAAAACATATCTTCATTAGCTTATTTATTATTCTATTCGTAATAATACTTTCACCTATTCTATCATCCTTTTCTGCACATCTACCTATAAAAGCTTGTTCCTCATTAATTGATTTCCATAGTATAAATAAACGTAAGAGCAAAACATTCCTTGGGAAAAATTGAATAGCTTGTCTTGCTTTAGTTAAATCTCCAATTCCATCATAAAATACTTCTCCACTTGTTAGTTCTAGTAGATGCTGTATTGGGAAGGATATCCAGTCCTTAAAATCTATTTCTCTATGTTGATTAACAACTATATCATTGTTAAAAAAGAATTTACCGTATTTATTTCTACAAAATGGTTAATAGGATATGTATTCTTATATTGCATATAACTATTATTAGTCCATCCTTCGACAGCCTTGTAGTTAGTTGGAAACCCCTTATATTCAAAGGGTAGGTTATATTTGAAGAGGGTATCTAACTTAGTTTTTACATCATTAAAGTTTTCTTCCTCTAAAAAAATTTGTAATCTGGGCCCCCAAACATGGTCAGTGGATTTATAGTCATCAAACCCCAATACATCTGAGCAATGTCCAACGAGCGCTGCTGCATATCGAAGATCCGGATATTGCTTATCTATTAGTGGTTTTATAATATCAAAGTAAAATCCTTTATTTAATTTTAATCCTGGAATAAATTCATTCTCACTTTTACATACAAAGATATCACTCATATTCCTACTCCTTTTATCAATTAGTGAATAATATCTTACAATTATTCATATACAATCATAATTATAATACTTATTATAGACCAATTACAATAAAATGTTTTAAAATACAAAAAGCACCTCTATAAAGAGATGCTCTAGTCAGTGTATGAATAACGTTTATTATAATTTGAGTTATTAAATAAAAAATACTGTCGTGATATATTAACCTTCTTTATAATTATTATGATATTCTCGATCCAGCATACTAAAATAGAATTGGTCGACCCACTTACCTCCACATAGATACTCTTCCCTAAATACACCCTGCTTTGACATACCTGCTTTTTCCATTATTGATGCAGATTTTTTATTTTCGCAATGGCACATACCTAATACCTTATGAGCTTTCAATTCATTAAATGCAAAGGATAGCAAAATCTGTACACTCTCTAAACAATAACCATTACCTTGAAACTCAGGCAGCATAACATATCCAATTTCCCAGCTCTTACGTGAAGTAATACATTCCCATATATAAACTACTCCCATCTGTACCCCATCTGAACTGCGTTTAACTATAAAATCAAAAACATCATTTTCTTCAATTCGCTTAATAAACTTCTTTCGAATACGATTTTTGTCAGTCTCAACATGTTCCTCATAACACCATAATTCTTCATCACTTTCTTCATTACATATAAACTCCATATATTCTTCAGTTACAGGTACAAGTTCTATAGATTTTCCTTTTAATAGATGATGTAATTGTTTTTCTATATTTATATTTTCCATTCTTATCCCCCACTTTTTCATTTTCCCCTGCTAATCTAATTTCATATAATATTCTAATACCTCTTTATATTTCATATATAGGTGCAGACCTCTTTGCTTTTATTGAATAATCATCAAGGTAATCTGGTAATCTTTCCTCTATACTACATCCATCTAATGAATACCAAGTTATTTTTTCAATGACATCACACAAACTTTTGCCATGAAATACTTTGGAATTTAAAATATCCTCTAATTTAGCATAATCATAGGCTTGTAAGTCATTTGATGTTAATCCATACCAGTATACTTCTTTACCTGGGTTATCTCTATCTGGCATTTTCCCAAGCCAGCAATCTTCATATTCTGTGTCATCATCAATACAAAAGTTAATTTCAATACATGAATTATACTTTACTACATCACTTTTTAGTACTGTTATTAAGTCTTGCAATTTGATTTTCGCCAACATTATCCCCCCTAATACTTGTATTCATAAGATAACCCAGCTTTGTAGTTACTACTCCGCAATTTATACATAATTAGAATAGCTCATCTAATAAAATATAGTATTTTATTTTTGCATAATCAGGTTTTATTTCTAATTCTTCAAACAACATATCTGTATATCTTGAATCAAAATCCATTAATTCACGAACACATAATGCAATATCTTGATATAGATCGCCAACTCCTGCTCGTCCCATATCTATAAAGGATGTAATATCTTTACCATCTGTAAAATAGTTGTTAAAACAATAGTCTCCATGTGTAAACACTAATTGTTCTACTGGCTTATTCCTTAGGAGATAATTAAATACATCCCTAGATGTTTCAAGGCCTTCCGTATATTTATTTCTATCCACTCTTCCTATTAAATTATGATCAATCCTGTATTTTGCTTTTTCTAATTTTTCCTCTATTCTACTGTTAAAATTACATTCTGTGATATCAACACTCTGCAATTTCTTTATACCAATAGCTGCTAAATGAACTAATCTATCTGGATTTTTTCTATATGCTTCATCTTCTAGCATCTGACCTTTTGCATTCTCTATCAGCATATAAGAAATGTCATTTTCTATCACACGATAAATCACTTTTGGTACTGATAGTTTTCCATACAACCACTGGTACATCTCATATTCTCTGATCACTTCATCATTAACTTTTTCTATCTTTAAATAATAAGATTTATCCATATCAAAGCACTTAATTACTTTTGCTTTCGACATACCTTCTTTATCTACTTCAAAGTGCATACCTGCAAGTATTTTTTCTAACTTATTTGGTAAATACATATATTTTCCCACCAATCCTTTTTCTATATAAATATCTGGCTTTCCATATTCATTTAAACCTATTATTGTGATTCTGTTGATATATTTATTTTTTCATCTCTCCATAGTTTTAACAACTTTTTCATTTTTTTCTGCTATCAATAACCCAAAACGGTTTATTAGGATATTTTTTATGTAAATTCATTATAGTATGTTTACGTGTTTTAGAGAAACTCCATAAGCCTTTACAAAGACGTAAAAACTCCTTATCAAGTTTTTCTTCAAGATATTGGGGTATATCCGAACGCTTTTTACCATTTCTTGTTAATACACTAACCAAACATATGAAACGATTTATATCAAGAAATATTATTAAATCTGCTGCTTTAAATCGCAATTCCATTGTGCCAGTATGATTTCCCTCAATTATCCATTTTACCTTTGATGTAAGTTCCATTTGCTTCTTTATCCATTCTTCTCTCGGTGGTTGTTCCCAATTAGGATGCCAAAACTCAACATCAAGATGAATAAGTGGCAAACCCGTGATAACAGACAATTCTTTAGATAAAAAACTTTTTCCACTACCATTATTACCAACAATAATAATGCGATTGTATCCTAATATACTCAATACTATCACTTCCTAAAATATAAATAATCCAATACCTATTATTAATGGGGCATGTCTAAAGAAATTATTCAGTTTCATATTTCTTAATCTCCTTCGATCAATTTATTATAATTACACATAACCTATAAAATAATTATACATGAATATAAGCAAGTATAATCTAATTTTTCAAAATATCAGTATTAATAAATTTATTAAATATTTCAATCAGAATCATTTTAATTTTAAAGTGAAATTTACCCTCGTCATATGTAGATATTGGGAACTAATTAAGAAAGTTTGATCTTTGAAAATTGAATAGTACTTTATTGGTAAGATATGTTATAATAGTATCGAATTGTACTGGATAAATGGGAGTCATTGAGCTAGAAGTAAGGAGGATTGGTAATGAGGAAAAACGCATTATTAACTTGCTTTATATTAATTGTGTGTGCCATGATAACAGGATGTTCATCTGTAAGCAAAGATTATTCATCAAATATATCTGTAGATAATTCAGAATTAATATATGAATCGAAAGAATCTCCAAACGAAAACTATGTTAGTTTGGAGAAAGATAAAGTATTTTTTGTGGTACAAGTATTTCAAAAATCAGATAATTCTATCATTGTAAATTCAAGTTCAAATTCACAGTTTTTTGATGATATGCAATATATAATTAAATATGATAAGAAGATTTCTAAATCAGATATAGATATAAAATGGTTGACTCTAATGGGTTCTGAGGATGCTACGAAAGAAAATCAAATAGCCATATCTGATATAATAATATCCTATAGCGGAGAAGTAATTAGTGAAAGAAAAATAAATTTTGTTAAGAAAGCAATAGAAATAGTTGTAGATACTGTCAAAAATTAATTGTAATGCGGGATAAGTCCCCATTTTATAGTATATAGAGGAGTAATTTCAAATAAATACAATTCATTATAATTACACATCACCTATAAAATAATTATATATGAATATAAGCAAGTGTAACCTAATTTTTCAAAATATCATTATTAATAAATTCATTAAATATTTCAAGTAGAATCATCCATCCATTAAAATTCAATGGATACTTCAAAATGTGAGGTGAAGAAATCATGACAGATAAAAAAATTATAGTACAATTTACGATGCTGACATTTTGCATAGCCTATATTGTGTCAGGTGCTTTGATTATTCTTGGGCAGTTCGGATACTCGGTTTACAATTGGGTTCACTCGTTACAGCAATTCGGTATGAACATTCCTTTTGCAATCTATATTTTGTCACCCGCTATTGCTTCATACGTCGTTCTGAAGAAGAATAACAAAATAGCAGATTTTAAGGAATGGTTGAAAACTGTTTTTTATTTTAAAAATAAAATTTCCCTCTATTTGTTCGTTGTTGCAGGGCTTGCACTGTATTTTTTGATACATATTGCAGTTTCAGGCCATACGGAAATGGTGCTTCCGTTTTATACGTTCTTCCTTTCTCTACCTGGGGGGCTTATTATCGGTGGCTTGGAAGAAGCTGGCTGGATGTACATATTGCAGCCTGAGCTTGACAAAGATTATGGCTTTGTTTTTTCTTCCATTTTTACAGGTATAGTTTGGATTTTTTGGCATATTCCTCTCTTTTTTATTCCGGGGACTAATCATGGAGAGGGACTCATTAACTTTTGGATGTTTGCAGTTCAACTCATGGCGTTTCGTTTTTTTAATGGAGCAATCTACAAAATATCGGGAAAAGGCTGTGTGTTTATGTGTGTATTATTCCATACCATGTTTAATGCAGCATCCCCCATCTTTGGCACCATGACTATGACTTGGTTAGGAACTGTTGTGGCAAATACTATGATTATTGTTGTTTCAATTGTAACTGTTGTGATGTACAACAAAAGTATAGTGTAATAGTACAACCCTGCATCCTTATACAAACTTTTCTTTGAAAATTGAATAGTACGGTGTTGGGAAATATGTTATAATATGGTCAAAGTAAGCGTGTTTAAATCAGTTGATAAAAAATAACGGGAGGTATTTTTATGGATTTTAGGATAATATCATTGCCACCATTCAAAGCAGCATCATCTGGGATAGATAAAGAATTTAACTTTTCCCCTGACGGTATTTTAGGAAAGTTCAATAAGTATTTTTCTGCAATTAATCTATGTGAACGAGATAGTTTTATGCCCAGAGACTTTTTATGTTTTGATGAAGAAAAACAAGGCCTAGTATGGTGGTGGGCATTGAGTGATGATATGGATGATGGCAGTAACGAAATTGTTGATTTTGAAGGCGGGTACTATGTAACTTATTTCTTCAAAGATGGAGATGAAGAAACACGTGGTAAGTTATATAATCAAGCCTTGGAATATATTAAGAATTCTGATATTTTCGAACTGGATATCCGTCAAAATCATTATGGTATGGGACATATTATTACACCACCAGAGATTATAAAAGCACAAGGATGGGCACAAATGGAAGCGTTTATACCCATTAAATTAAAATCAACCTCCAACTTGTAATGAAAGTTACAGTGAAGTAATTGAAATGTAAAGCTGTAAAAGATATAAATAGCTCACTAAAAATAAAATCAAATATTTTATGAAAATACCGTACTATTCAAAACTGAATATACGGTATTTTTAGTTCGCAATATAATTAAAATCTAATTTATTATTTTATGAAAAATCAGCAAATATTGAGTTAACCATTTAATATAGTTTTTCTATTATTCTATAGATTCTATTAATCTTACAGAAGTTACCACTTTATTTAATTCGTATTCATTGTTGTTATTTAATACTTTAATTATATCTCCAGTTTCAAGTGCTGTTGACCAAAAATATCCGGGGTGATGTATTAACCTTACTTATAATTATTATAATATTCTCGCGCCAGAATACTAAAATAGAATTGATCAATACACTTATTGTAAATTGTTTAATGGAAATGTATATTTAAAAACACTAATCATATAATCTTTTTCTTGAAAATCTCCGCAATAATCAAATCCCGCTTTAGAATAATAGTTTTTTAATTTTACATTTCCAGCCCAACAGTCTAAATATAGTGTTTTTCTTAAATTTCTTGAAATCTTAAAGGCATAATTAACAATTTTAAGTCCTATATCTTTTCCTTGATACCCTGGTAATATTGCTATTCTGTAAAGATATAAATTATTGGGTTTGTTGATGTGAAGTACAGCATTAACATCCATGTCTTTTATAGAAAATGTTCCAACTATTAGCTTGTCTATTGTCATCATATAGATGTTTTTATTTTTTACGTCTATGTTTATTTCTTCAATATCCCAAGGATATGTCCATTGATTAATACTTTTTTGATGTAAGTTTAACGTTACTTTATTTAGTAACTCAACTATTATCCTTATATCATCTTCCTCTGCTAATCTAATTTCATATAACATTCTAATACCTCTTTTATATTTCATTTATAGGTGCAGACCTTTTTGCTTTTATTGCATAATCCTCAAGTAATCTGGCAATCTTTCCTCTATACTACAGTTCCTTCTTATTGAAAATTTAATATTAAAGTTATTTTTGATAAACTTTTGCATTTCCTAACAATGATAGGTTATAACCGTCAACAATTATTGCACTTTGTTGTTGTGTAGTATATACCATCTTTCCATTTTCTCTTATATATTTTTCAATACTTTTATTTTGTGAATCAGTATTTTTATAGTGTACTTCAACTGCAAAATTGTCTATACATCTTAGTCCTTTTTCATAAATAAACTCTGGATAATCTTTATCTGGAGAAATATAATACTGCGAGCATTGCATCATAGCACCAGCACTCCATCCCATTATTATTCCACTATGCTGTTCTACGGTATTAATCAATCCTAACTCCGATAGCCTACTCATTATTTTATCTGGGAATCCACCTGTAAAAAAAACTATATCCGCTGAATTAATTTTTGCTTTAGCACTTTCTGAATTGTCTGTAAAGTAATTAATCAATGTTATATTATTATCCTCTATTCCATAAGTGTAAAATGGAGCAGCTATATTTTTGCAATGCTCACCACTTATTTTATTATAGGATTTTTCCCACTCAGCCTCATTTTTTATCCAATCCTCATGAAAAGCAAAAGGAATCACACAAATTTTGTACTCAGGTCTAATTATATTCTTTAATGTTTTATATGCCCATGATTCGTTAAAATCTAATCCATCTAATAAAATATTCATAATACTCCCCCTCAATGAAACTTTTTAAAATTCATAATGCTTCACAATTTAATATAACCGTTTTTATTTTCTGCTACAAACATAAATTCCATTATGTATTCCTTACTAAAGAGCGTGTCAATCCACTTCTTCTTTTACCTTTTTTAATACAGAATTAATAAATTCATTCTTTGCATTTGTATATGAACCTCTATCATTAGTATACTTTGAAGCTAAATTCTTCTTTAGCCTTGAATATTCCTCAACGGCTTCCTTATTTAGCCTAAGGTAATCACGAAAATAGATGTGATTTTTCCACAGTTCTCCGTTAATTATTTCTATATGCAAATAATGAGTTCTTAAATCTTCCCTTCCTTTAGCAAACATTACACGACCTTCAATCCCTGCATTATCTCTAAATTGATATCCATTTGCTTCTAATAAGTTTCTATGCTTATCTACATCATCCAATGATTTAACTCCTACAGCAATATCTATAATTGGTTTTGAATCAAGTCCTTCTATTGATGTACTTCCTACATGTTGTATGTCTATAGCAGTTTTGCCTAACAAATGATACAATAGTTTTTCTTCTTCCTTATAAATCTCTTTCCAATTAAAGCTATATGGAACAATCTTAACGGTTCCCCTTGCTAATCCAATCATTTATTTAACCTCCTTAAAGAGATGCACTAAATATTCTAGTTTAATAGTTAAATATATCTATAGTTAAACTGGTTCATGTTTTTATATTTAAATAGGTCTCTATATGCATTTTTACCTATATTAGATAGTTAAGTATATACCTATATGTATTTTAAACTAGGTAAGGGTATAGTTTTTAAATTTTAATATCTTACATAACTTATAGACAATATATTGAATTTGTAAATTGATTACTCTAAAATAAGTTTGTTTCAATTCTACTATTTAGTTCAAATAGTGCAACTTTATTACTTTCCCAATATAACTTTTTAAAAACCTCTTGATATGTCCCCCAGAAATATTCAGTATGTTCTAATGATAATTCTATATGGTTATTGTTAATATTAACTGCAAAACAATATTCAGGTATTACAAATACATTCTTATCCCAATATTGTCTACATTTCTCTGATATGCAGTTAGCAGGCACATAAAATGTAGATACTAATTGATAAAATTTATTTAAACTTTCTATATCAGACTCTTCAAATGATTCTCTCTTTGCAGCCTCTAAAGGAGTTTCATCGTCTTCAGCTCCGCCAGCAATAAATTTCCAATAATCTCCATTATTTCTCTTAAAAATACAATATAATGGGATTTCATTAACTAATTTATATGGTATTACTAATACCTGTATAGGCGCTCTCATAATATACACTTCCCTTTTACATTTATTTGTATTTAACGAATAATAAATTACATTTTTTCATTTACAACCATAAATATAATACTTATTATAGCACGATTACAATAAAATGTATGTATATGAAAAAAGCACCTCCATAAAGAGATGCTCTAAAATAAATGGCTCTGATTTTTAATCAAAGCCATTAAATTCAATATTATGCTTATACTATTCGTCTTAATATTGCTTATAAGCATAATCCTCAAGATTCTTTTGAACTTCAAATCCTTCTGGCATTTTTTATGCTAACTCAATACTTTCAATGGTTATATTCCCCTTATTCCTTTTAGTCTTCATTAAGGGCAAAAAAGTTAAAGTTAATATATCCTCTACGGTAAATTTAAAATTATTTTATTTTTCATTATTTTGTAGTAAACTATTCATAGTATAATTAATCCATAAATTGATTTTTTAGTATTTTTTTCTAATTTGAGTTATGATATTAATTATGAGGAGAGTAAGTAGATGAAAAAGAGAACAAAGATTATATTTAATGCAGAAGGAGAAAATTCAACTCAAAAGAAAGAACATGAGGAATCTATGGAAAGATGGAAAAAGGAAATACAAGAAGATAATAGATCAGATTGATTAACTTTAATATATATTGGGAGGTGTATCATGAATAAGATAGAAAATTTACTAAAAATTCGTAAAATTTCTTTGGCCTGCTTATTTTTATCTGTTCCTCTATGCTTTATAGGATGTTTTTTTCCTTTTACCTTATTTACAATTATTGGTATAAGTTTATTGCCAGTATTTATAGTATTATCTCTTTTGTTTTGGAAATGTCCTTATTGTAATTACAGGTTACCAATGAAATTTGACAAAGATAGTGATATTGATTTGGTATATCAATGTCTATATTGTAATAAGAAGTTTAATTGAAGTAAATATATATTTATAGACAATATCCAGATATGAAAGACAATATGTAAAATGAAATATAAAAACAAATGGAAGAGCAATCTTCCATTTGTTTTTTACCCCTAATATAAATTAAAATTTAAATATCTAGTCACTTTATGCCTCAATATTGTACTTTCCTAAGGCTGATTGTAAAATAAAATTCTATAAACTACAATAGTCTTTATTAGGAATTCTATTAAGAAGAGTGCTCATAAAATTCCATTCTAACAAATTCTCCATAACCAAGAGGCGTATCTTTCCTATAAGTATCTACTACATTAAACCCTGCACTTTTATAACATTTAATCGCCCTTTCATTGAAAGACCGAACTTCTAAAGCAATCTTTTTATCTGTATATATCTTCTTGCATTGTTCTTTTACTATTTCCATTAAGACCTTTCCTAATCCTTGTCCACATAGAGATGGTTTTAAACCAATTCCAATAAAAACACACTCATTTTTATCCAGTAACCTTATGTATCCACATAAGCAATTGCAATCATCAATCACAGCATTAAATTCACTCTTTCTCTTTTCTTCTATTGTAATCCCCCATTTTTCATTAGATACTTTATCCCATCCTGGATAATTATATATAGAATATATATCGTCATATTTCCAATCGCAAACTTCTTTTGCATATAGCTCTGTAAGACCTGCCAATCTCAAATTCATTTCGTACACCTCTAGAAAATTTTCCATTTACATTACAATATGATACTTTCATGAATAAATTCACCACATCCACCACAAGGTGTCATATTTAATTACTTCACAACATTTTACAATTTCTGATTTACAATCATAATTATATATACTTAGCAACTTTTGAAACCACAAAATAGAATTTATCATAATATTATTTCACATGTTCTTACTTATTTTACACTATTGCTATTTACTCTCTGGTTTCGTGATTAACTCTATTGCTTTTTCTATAACCTCATCCTTACCCTCTGCAATTCCTTTCACAGTTTGTTTTACAGTTATGTCAGGTTTAAGACCTATTCTTTGTGTCTGGCTTCCATCCATATATGTTACTGCTAGCCCTGATATAGATGTCTGTATACACCCTGGGAGTGTAATGTCCATTTTATTACCATTAGCTCCTGCAGAAGGAGTTCCTATTACCGTTGCATTTGGTGCATCCATAAAAGACATAACCATTGTCTCCAAGACGCTTTGTGTACATTCATTCATCAGTATTATTACCTTCCCATTATACTGATATCTATCTTTTACTTTTCCTAATGAGGTTCTAATAATGCCGTTATCAAATATTTTGCTAAATGTAGTTGAATCTATACCTTTGTCCAATTGTTCCGCTATGAATCCTCTTCCTGAACTATTACTGGTTGATTTGATAAATTTCCCTGGTTCGAAACTATTACTTGAATAAAATTGTTGATATTCAGAAACTTTAGGTTTTATATATTCCCCTATAGGATAATTAATAAATTTTAAATATTCACTCATTTTTACATTATCGAATCGCGCATCAATAATCAACCCTTCTGTCCCTTTAAATTTTTTCATTAATTTATCTAAATCTCCACTTTCAAGTGTAGCTATATTAATATAACCTATTTTTTTGTCTCCCATAAAGCAACTTTTCTCATCTTGGCCCAGTCTTTTTACATCATACTTGCTATTATAATAGCATGGAACATTCAAGCTTAACTTTTCACCATTTCTTATTACCTCTATTTCAGCTATTTCTTTTGTAGAACGCAAAAGGTAATAGTCAAAAGCATTTGTAAAACGATTTTTATCTGATACTGATATATATTTGTTGCACTCCTCTATTATCTTTTCTATAGTAGTTCCATCAATAGCTACTACAATATCTCCTACCTTTAAAGGGGACTTATCTTCCCTGCCAGCAATGACAATCTGACCATCTATATTAAATATTGATGCTTTTGCTTTGTATGCTCCAAAGTGTTGTTGTAGCACCTTAAAGTTATCATTAAAAAAGCCATGAGAGTCATGAATATATGTGGTAAGATTTGCAATGGATAATACATATGATTCCTTATCACCTTGAAGTGCTAACTCAGGAATCTTGTCATAAAGTACTTGATCCCAATCTTCATCCATGAGATTTTTATATGGATAGAAATATTCTATAATATTCCAATAACGAAACAACCCGAGCAATCTCATTCCTGTGTCTTCATAGTTAATAGAATTGTCCATAAAAGAATCTGAAGATACATTAACAATATCCCCTTCTTCAAAAACAGCATATCCATTGTCATTATCAGTTACTTTTACCTCTGATAAATTTTCAAGATAGTCAGCAAGGTTATTTCCAAGGACTTGTCTATTCTTTATCCATGAATATTCTACATCTAAGTATACTTTCTCTTTTACTTGATGATATAGATCTTCCTGTTCTTTACTAAGTGTATTAACCTGAAATGGAAACTGGTTTAACCATGTAGCCATGATATCTCCAGCTTCTTCCTTGGTGGTTGCCTCAAGCACTTTGGGAATAACTCTAAATAATTCTGCATCCCAATTAACATTCCCTGCTGTAATCTCTGGATGACGATACTTAGTAAATCCCCAGACCTTTGCTAAAGTATGCAAATTCTTCTGTTGAACTTCACTTAATTTTTCTATCCTAACTCCACTATCTGATGCAAATTCTGTATCTTGGGATCTTTTAAGATTCTTTTCTTTAGTTTTATCTGAACTAGTACAAGCTACAAATGTTAGACCCATAACTATAAGTATAAAACTAATTATTACTTTTTTACTAAATACATTCATTTTAACTTCTTTTTTTTTCATACTTTCCACCTACATTCTTTAGTACTTTAAAATCTTTTTCAATAAGATTTTATCTTTGATAAAGTACAAATATATACAATATTGTCTATAATATTGTAAACATACCATAAAAACACTATATCACATAGTAACTAATGTGAAAACCATTTATGGAATATATTATAATTTTTGTTAGGTGATTTGAAATATGCTCACTTAAAAAAATCAACAGTTAACTTATCATTGATGAAAAATACTCTTTAATTATATGTCTATGTGTTTCAGCGATATTTAATTTTTCTAGCTCTTGGTAAGTAAAATACTTCAATTCTTCTGATTCGTCACTGCATACCAATTTATGATTCTCTGTTAAATTTACTATATAAGCAGCAGATATTATTCTAACAATATTTCCATCTGGATATGCTGCGATTCTTGATGGGTCTGAAAACATTTTCCAAAAGAACAAAGACTCTTCTGATATTATAATTCCTGTTTCTTCATTAATTTCTCTAATTATTCCTTCTTCTAAACTTTCATCAATTTTCAAACCTCCGCCTATAAGTGCCCAACGGTTACTATCTGCTCTTTTTTCTAATAATATTTTATTATTATACTTAATAATTGCACAGGCACCTATATGGTTTGGCTTATTAGGCTTTGGTGCATTTTCATTTTTATAATAAAATTTTGCTTCAATCATATTATTCCATCCTCCAATATTTAAAATCTACAATGTTATGCACTATAACACAATTATTCATTTACAATCATAATTATAATACTTATCATTGCACACTTACAATAAAATGTACCAATATACAAAAAACACCTCTAAAAAGAGATGCTCATATCAAAGTTTATTAAATATTAATCTATAGATTTATTAATGTATTTTAAATTTGCATTCATTACTTTTATAATATCTTATAATTATATAACATACTCATTATAAGACAATTGCAATAAACTACCAATTTATTTATCCTAATTAATTCATTTCCTTAAATTACAAATCTGTATATTATTAGCTCCATTACACAAACTAAAGACGAAAGGAGGCTGTGCTATGAAAAAGTTTACCGTTATATTGTTAATTTTAATTACATTGGTATTAAGTACTTTTGCTTCTACACGTGTATTTGCTGAAAATATATTTACAGAAGGTGTTTATAAAGCAACTGATTTCAATATATCCCCAAATGAATCTTATATAGTCCAAAATGTTTCAGCAAATGATAGTGTTTTTCTTACTCTTTATGATGAAAATCAAGTTATAATACAATCTATTCGTCTTGAACCTAAGTCAGCTAAGTATAATTTAATTCCTCTTAAGCCTGACTATAGAATTGTTATAGTTGGTAACGGTCAAATATTTATTGATAAAGGGACACAATAGGGTGTCCTTTTATTGTTATAATTTCTTAATTTCTTAATTTCTTCTATGCTAGTAAATTATTCTGCTATGCTATTAAGTTCTATTTCGTAATTAGCTAGATTTTCATAATCATTTATTATTTGCTCCAAGTATATTTTTCAGTTATTAATATGCAGTAAACTATTCAGAATGCTGAAGAGTTATAATATATTTTTTTATTTGTAAGTATAACTCTTCTAGTTATTACAATGGTAACTACCTCTTTTATATACAAAAAATAAGAAGTGCTGTCGCACCTAGAAGTAATTTTCTATTGTGTAACAGCCCTTCCAATTAATCATAATAGATTTATAATTTATTATTCAGTTTGATCAGTTACAGTTTTTGATTCATTATAGGTATCAGTCAATTGTTGCATAGGTGAATTATAAGGTTTAGCCCAACCTTTGTTTACAGCTAGTTCTGTAAGAGCAGTGTGCCCTCCAACTATTTGATTTAAACCAGAAGAATAAATGGATCTTAACTCTGGAGTACTGCTTGTTAATGTAGCATTTAGATAAGCGTCAGCTGCAGCTTTTCCAGAAGAAAGCATATTTGTAGATATAACCTCATCATTGATATTAATGTTGTTTTTAATTAGGTTTCCAACTAAATTTGCCATTCCATTATACCTCCCTTGGAACTGTTACTTGATTTTCAGTGATAAATTGTTGTATTCCTTTTATCCTACCCTCGCATGCTAGCGTGCTAGATTCACCTTGTCTTTTTAGATTTTCATCCGTTATTAGTGCATTTACTGCTCTTTGTACAATTAATCCATCTTGTTCCATCTTCAAAAGTGATGTTAAAGATAGTACTTCTGCTTCTGAAAGTTTTCTCATGTTCTTACCTCCATAATATAAATTATAAGCACTTATATTATGTGATTTTAAGAAGATTAATAACCATGTTATATCTATCCATTTTATTTTCAAATAAGTATCATTTGCTTTTTTATGAGGTAGGTTTGTTAATATAATACTTATTATAGCTCAACTACAATAAGATATATTAAAATACAAAAAGCACCTCTAAAAAGAGATGCTCAAATCAAGGTTTATTAAATACTAATCTATAGATTTATTAAATGTCTTAATAGAATCATATATTAATATAATTTCTTAATTTCTTCAAAATATGAATTATTAATTACTTTAGTTATAGCTTTACTTACGTAAGAATAATTAAAATCTTTTAAATGAATATTTCCAACATAATATTCATTTTCCCTTTCTTCTAAACAGAATAAATCATAGTACTGATTTAAGTCATTGAGCAATTCTTTCAAATCATCCATACTAGGATAACCATAAACTTCTTCAGCATCTATATTAATACTCCAATCCCTTACTATTTGAGCGTATTTCCTAAAAACCTCTACAAATGAATTGCAATATTCATCATTTTCATTATCACTAAATATAATTTTTGATTTATCATTATTAATGATTATTGGTAATATTTCTTCTATGCTAGTAAGTTCTAGTTCGTAATTAGCTAGATTTTCATAATCTTTTATTATTTGCTTCTAGTATTCCCCTTATTTCCTAACACTATCTTCCACATCCTCATCTATGTCCTTCTAATTTAGCCTTAATATATCCCATATATATCATTGATGAACTATCAGATGTTTGAGGAATCTCAAATCTACATTTCTTATAGAAATCATAATTTTCTGGAGTAGTATGCACCCACCAATTTCCATGGGGTAACTTTTCTAAACACAAGTCTATAAGTTTTTTACCTATGCCTTTTCCTCTATACTCTTCTTTCACAGCCAGGTCTTGGATTGTTGCTGTCATGACTCTATCTGATACAACCCTTACCATAGCTATCATATCTTCCTTATCCCAGACAGTGAAAACCCATGATGAATTTTTAAAGCAGATTTCATACTTTTCATCTAGCCATAACGGTTGATTTACAGACACCCAACCAACTTCATTGTACATTTTTTTAATGATATCCCCCTTAATCCCATCTGCACCTTCTCTAATAATCAATCCTTTATAATATTGATACATTAAATCCCCCCCTAAAATTAATTTGAACACAATTTCCTAATTTTTTTCATTTGCAATCATAAATATAATACCTATTATAGCATTAGTACAATAAAATGTATGCAAATAAGCACCTCTATATAGAGATTCTCTAAAATAAATAGCTTTGATTTCAAATCAAAGCCATTTAATGATAAGTATACTTATTTTATAATAACTAGTTAAAAAATATAAGATCTAATTATTTTATACCTGCATCAATATGTACTTCACCGTCACCAACTATTACGATTTTATATTCAGATTTAAGAGAAACTAAATAATGTCTTGGTGATTTAGGTTCTAGATATAAGACTTGTGTTTTAATATTATTTTCATTAAAAACAATAACAGAAATACTATATGCTGATATATTTTGAACATGATAAGAACCATCTTTTGAATGATTAAAATCCGATACTTTATAAAACCCCTCTTTATACATATTTCGTGAAGATGCATAAGTTGTAATAGATGTACCAAATATAATAGTTACTAAAATTAGTAAGATCATAATAAATTTTTTCATATAATATCCACCTCTCAGTGATATTTTATGTATTATTAATAATAATATACAATTATTCACTTATATCATTTTGCACTATAAAATAGGAGCAATATAAAATGTACTCTATAAGGTGGACAAATTAAGAAGAAGGCAAGGCTTAGGTATTAACTAAACAACTTATGAAAAAATTCAAAATGAAAAGAGTGTCAATTATCCTAACTAATAATTATTATCGTTAGCTTTATGATTATCCTCTTTTTCTACCTAAGTAATAATAACCGTTTGATTTATTTCCATTCATAGTTGTATATACCACCTGATTTAAAATCAATTTATCAAATGGCTGCAAACATTGATCAATCCATTTTATATCGTGATGCCTAACTATAGCACCTTCAGGTAATTCAAATACACCATATTTTTGGTATTTATCTTGAAATAACTTATAACGTTCTATATTGCGTTCATCTGTGTTTAGTAAGAAATCATTAATATACAGAATCCCATTAGGTTTCAAAACACGCTCTATTTCTTTTAGCAATGCTGCCTGTTCTTTATCGTTAACAATACACGTTAGCACTGCAAATAAAATAACCGCATCACAACTTTCACTATCTAATTCAATATTATCTCCTTGCATTACCCTCAAATCTAAATGAGGATATTTTACATTGCCTCGTTGTATCATTTTCTCTGAGAAGTCAATTCCTATTAAATTGCTGTACCCTTCTAAATTTAGCTGTTCTAATGTTCTTCCATAACCACAACCCACATCTAGAATAATACCTTCCTTATTAACAAACTTAGCAAACTCTTCAAAGTGAAAAGGTGTTGTAAATTCTTTGTTTTCTGCGACTGTATTCCAATATTTCTTCTGTGTCATGACAAACCTCCTAGTTTCTTTTTATTGAATTATAATTTATGATGAAATATTATATAAATAACCTTTACTTAGTCTTATGTTATATAAGATTGTGTTTATAATGTCCTTAATGATTTGTTCCATTCAATATAAAAATCAACCATTGAATTATATCTTTTAGACCTATCAATATTTATGGATTTAATTACGATATCATATAGGTTTTTATTCAATTGCTTATTATTTATTAATTTCATTACCTAATTTAAGAAACTTTCAACTTAATGCAGTTTATAATTGCAACTACTTTTCCATTAAGTATGCTGAACATGAAACACTAAAATCACATTGTTCATATAATTTTTTTGCACTAATATTATCAACATCTACGTATAGCCTAATGCCTGTAGCATTCTTTTCTTGCCTTAATATCTCTGCTTTTTTCATTAATTCATAGGCAAACCCATTTCTGCGATATGAAGGATGAATCCATAATTCATCAACATAAACATGTCCAAAACCATTATATTTACCAACTTTAGGCATATAAATTAATGAAATCCAACCAACATATCGTCTTTCCACTTCAACCACATATATAAACAAATTAGGATTTGACAATTCATTTATAATACTTTGCTTAATTGCTTCTTTCAATGGTAATCTTTCACTACCGTTCATTCTCCAATATATCATATCATCAAATAATGAATAATTCCGTGCATCTATTTTCACAATTTTATAGTTCATACAATCACCCTCATATACAATATAATTAGTTATCTTTTTATCTAGTAAATCCATATTTTTTGACATTCTCATTAAAGCATTATTCACTCTTGCTTATATATCATTATCAGTCATCCTACAATTTGTCTAACATGCCTATTTTTATCTAATTATCTCTAATAATTCATTTAGGGAATTAATCTCAATAAAATTTTTGTTATTAATATGGGTATCATGTTTACGGTTTATAAAAACAGGTGTAAAACCAAATTTTTCAGCCCCTAGAACATCAGCTTCAAAGTTATCTCCAATGAAGTAAACTTGTTCCATTTCGATGGTAGTATCATACTTTTTAATATCATCAAATACAATTTTAAATAAATCTTTATGGGGCTTCCTTATCTTATAATCCGCACTGAAATGTATATTAGCAAAATATTTTTCTAAATCATATTGGTTAATGAATCTTTTCATTACATTCTTTTTAAATATGGAGTTACTTAATAAATATACTGGGATTCCTAATAACTTAAGTTGCTCTAAGGTAGAAATAGTGTCATTAAACAATTCAGTAGTATTTATTTCAAGTGCACAATTAAATAAAATTTCTTCTAGGGAATAATTCACTTTAAAACCATATTTATTTTTAAAATCTAAAAGTTCATCTTCAAATGCCAGTTCTGAATTATCCTCGCTTCTTTTATCATAAAGTTCTTTCCAATATGTAGCTGCATAATCTAGAAATTCAGCTTTAACAGTGTCTTTTGATAAAATATTTTTATGTAGATAAGATAAACCCGAATTAAAATCAAATTTAATATCATGAAGCAATGTGTCAAATAAATCAAAGACAATAGCTCTAACTTTAGCCATAAAACCCCTCCGCAAATTATTATTTATCTAGCCTTGATAATATTTTTTGTATCCTAACCGTACAGTCAATCTTTCTATTAACATGGTCTCTCCATGAATTAGATAAAGGAAAATTAAAAGATATCTAGGTATCGGGTCTAAATCGAAATTTAGAAGTTCCTCCACTTTTAGCATGCTTCAATCCTCCTTTTAGCTCCGTTGCTTAAATGCATTTGTATATATGCTTTTTGCACAACCATCGCTGATCGCTTTATGGTAATATATTCTATAAAATACCATAAATTCCTCTAAAGCAAAAGAAGTCTTGTTAGTAGAGTTTGGATTTTATAATAGACTAAAATAAGCTAAAATTAAACCATTAATAAGTTTTCAAATTATTCAATGTAAATTAATACCCCAATTATTCTCAAAACTATTACTGTAATAAATCCAATTATAATTAATCTATTTGCTACCTTAAGTTCTTCTAGCGTTTCCTTACTAACTATTTCTGTATCATCATGCCTCTTTAGTTTTTTAGATATCTTTATATGCTTTATATATCCCCAAAGTATTATACAATAAGGAATCAAAGAAAGTAGTTCTAGAATAACAGGAAATTCTCTTAATATATCTCTCAAATATATACCCCCTTATATGATAGTGCGTAACAATTTATAATTATTCCTTCACATTCTTATTGATATACTTATTATAACACAATTTCAATAAAATGTATAAAAGCACCTCTATATAGAGATGCTTTAAAATAAACAGCTTTGATTTTTAATCAAAGCCATTAAAACCTGATCAATCTATGCCTCAAAATTGTATTTAACAAATGCAATTCCTTCAAGTTCACATGATGTGGACATACCACTTTTCTTATAAAAGGCTTTAGTTTTTTCTGTATTATCAGTCATCAGTACAATTTGTCTAATATGCTTATATTTATCTAATACTGATTGTAAAAGATAATTTCCTATGCCTTGTCTTTGATACTCTTCTTTTACTAAGATATCTTGTATATAAATAATATAAGCATCATCACCAACAACCCTAATTAATCCAATCAACTCTTCCCCATCAAAAGCTCCAATATTGAATAAGGAATTTTTTACTGCCTTAAATAGTTTATCAGGTTTATCTGAATATACTGTCCACCCAACATTTTTATATAATTCTATCAATTGTTTTAATTCAAACGTTCCATTTTCTTTATATTTTATATTCATTTTTATTCTCCATTTCATATATATTTGAACTAGCTACTTTATGTGGAGAATTAATTTCTACCACTCACTAATAATTTCTTATTTTCCGTTTTAAGAAAAGGACAACCATCAAAATTCCTTTAATTCAATAAAATCAACACCATTTTCACTTGCAATTCCTGCATACAACTTATTATTATCTTTACCTATAGACAAATAATGCCTCAAACATTCTTTAGCAGTAAAAGGCATTTCTCTATCTAAAACTTCATCCATATTAACCCACTCCAATATGCCTTCATCACATTCATTAATGTCTATTTCAGTGTTTTGTAGTTCAGTGAAATAGTAATAGTTTTGCCTAATCTCATTATTCTTCATACGAAGTGTAACATATTTTAAATCTACAGTTCCAATATCGTTTTCTGTAATACCTGTTTCTTCAAACAGTTCCCTTAAAACACATGCCTTTGGATTATTTAGTTCGCCTTTTTCAAAATGACCACCTATACCACACCAAGAAGGTTTCACAACTCTTGAACCAACTCTATAAAGCAGTAACATTTTATTTTTAAATATAATATAAATTGTAGTCATATTCCTTAACATATCTAAAACACCTCATTTAAGTTTCTTTTAGACTTTAAGTTCACTTTCTTATACCCCTATGCGAAACTTATCAATATAATTTCTTAATTATAGAAGATTACGAATTAATTAAACTTCTATATTTATTTTGCAGCCTCAATAATCCAGTCAACTATATAATTAAATCTTTCTGATGTAAGTGCATGACCACCTTCATATTGTTTAATACTAATTTGTTGCCCTGCATTACATTTTATATATTCCTTTTCTGCCTTTTTATAGATATCCATTGCATCTTTCGAGTATTTATCTTCTGTTGCTGATACAATTAGAAATTTAGTTGGGCAAATCTCGCATACTACATCGTCAATATCATAATATCTCATAAAATTTGGTATAACACTTGCCATTTCAATACCAACATTATTCTTAATTCTGTTTCTAAATGTTGCGGCACTACCGCTAGCACAAGCATAATGTATTCTTTTATCAAATGCAGTAAGATAAATCGTTGTATTACCTCCATATGAATGTCCTAAACAACCTATTTTATTATAATCAACGCAATCCAATCCATTTAACACGCTGATTGCTCCCATTGCATCTTCAATTACTGTTTTTGCCAGAGTCTGACCTGTGAGTATTCCGTAGCACATTGTAAGAAAATGCTGCCAGTCATCATCTTCATCATTTTTATTGATTCCTGAGGCATTAACTCTTCTATCCTCAAAACACAATGAATCTGGTGCGATGACAACAAATCCCCTCTCTGCAAGTGCAGGACCAAAGGCTTGAAGATGATTCCCAGCAAGACCGCAAACTTCACTTTTGCCAAGATTTCTTTCTCTGTTATGTTGATGATTTATTAAAACTGCTGGATGCTTACCTTCTCCATCTGGCAAAAACAAAAAGGCAGTGTTTTTACGTCCATGTATGAAATATTGAATAAGTTCCCTTCTGTATCCATTACATTGGAATGTTTCTAAAACCTCATAATTTATTCTGCTACTCACAGGCTTCAAGTCAATAAGTTTTAACATCTCTATACTGTTTGTACTCATACTACCTCCTTCTAATAAATACAAATTTATACTTTTGCAATATACGTATTTTATTTACTTCGTAATTTAACACAATTATTCCTTAACATACTTATTATAGCACAATTGAAATAAACTGTATGAGCATATTAAAAGCACCTCCATATAGAGATGCTCTAAAATAAACAGTATTACTAATAAGTTATTTAATTATATATCAATTTCACCATATAAAAAGATGAGATTTTAAAACATAAAAACTCTCTGACTCCACCTTGCTTAAACAATTATTTTAAATTGTATACTTAAATATAAGTTCTCCATTAACATCCTTTTCATTTATATACTCAAATCCAATGCTTTTATATAAACTATAAGCTAATGTATTTTGCTCAACTATACTTAAGTAGATAGTATTAACATCATATTTTTTCGAAACTATATCAATAAGGTTGGTCATTGCAATTCTTCCAAATCCTTTTCCCTGGTATCTTTCATCTATCATTATTCTATCAATCCAAGTATCTTTATTAGGCCCAAAGGATCCGTACATTGCAAATCCAATTACTGCCTCCTTATGATATATAGCTACAGGATTCCATTGACTACAAGTTCTTGCTTCTTCTAAGCATTCATCTACAGTTTCAATAAATTTCTCTTGGTCTGACTTTAATTTTATTTTCCTAACAATATTTTCATTAGTATTATCTATATCTTTAAAATATATATTATTCATATAATTACTTATCCCCCAAATTCAAAACATTTAAATTCATGCATCTTAACCAATGAATTACTTGATTAATCTTCTTTCTTATCTTAATTCAATCTGTTTATAATATTATTTTTCCTTCTTAAAAACAAAAGATTTGCATTCATCATTATATATGTTTTCCTTTAAAAATGTAAATCCACATTTTTTAGTATAAAATCTATGGTTTCTTATTGAATAATCCGGCGTTTCAACTGTCCACATCTTAGCATTTATATATTTTTGCTCTATGTCATTCCAAACTATAGTTCCAAGATGATGTCCTCTGTAATTTGGATCAATAAAGAGCATTTCCAAACTATATTCATTATTGGGCTTAATTCCAACTGTGTAAGCACCAACTGTATTTCCTTCATAAATAACTTTATAACTTTCAAAATCTGTGTGCTCATTGAGCCATTTAATCAAACTGCCATCATTATATCCTTTAGGTCCATCCTCTTTTATATCCGTGTGCATTGATGTATCTTCATTAAATGCAGAAGTCATGATTTTTGTTAATTCTTTATAGTCATCAGTATATATCTTTTGATACAAAATCTTGTTATTCATTATAACTTCTCCTTCTTATTGTTTAGTACTTTGACATGTTTTTCCTACAATTATTCACTTATATTATAAACTTATTGTAACATAATTTCTATAAAGTGTATGTTTATGTACAAAAAGCATCCAATTAAAGAAAAGGTCATAAAATTAAGTGGCTACTTTTTTCTAGAAGCAACCACTTTTTAGTTTAAGTAAATGAAACTACCCTACCAACAGTTAAGATAAAAATTATAAATCCTGTCATTATAATGGTTATGGCTACTGTAAAGACTCCTCTAAATAATTGAAACCAGCTGATGGCTGCCGAAAATCCAAGTAGCCCTAGTAATAGTGTGATTATAGAAAGTATCATAACTATAACTAATGGATGCACTTGCAATAGATCCATTGTAAAGTTAATTACCTTATTTGATTCTATTGATAAAAAGAATAATATTACACATATCAATGATAAAATGAATGAGTAAATATTTAACCTTAATTTCATACTGAACCTCCTAGATATTCCATGGTAATGCAAGGTGCTTATTTAGCACGCTGCAATATTCTATTATAATTTACAATTTTACCATATTGTACGACCAATGGTATTAACTTAAATTTAAATTTCTATATACATTCAGTAAAACCTTATAAATAGAGTTTTTAGCTTCTCTGAAGCTTACTAACAGAATTCTTTCCATCGGTGTTTCTGCCCATGTAAATTAGACCTTCAAGGTTGTTTTTTATAGCTATAGCTACATGACATGGGAAGTGACCTTTGGTTATATCATAGCCATGGACTGCTTTATATAGGGCAATAATACCCACTTGAATTAGGTCATCTATGTCATAGCCCTTTACACTTATAGCCACAGCTTGGCTAGATATAAAAGCCTTGAAATTTTTTATTAGCTCTTCAAGGGCAGTATCCTCCCCTGCTTTTGCCTTTGTCACCAATTCTTGAATTTTAGCACAATTATCCATAACAAAAATCCTTTCTCCTAGGCTATTTCCTCCTGTGTCCATGTGTCCATTTTTTCCCCTATATATACATATATAGTATATATATATTATTTATATTATAAATATGCTCTAATAGAATATCATGGACATAATAGATACATAGGGGGTTAGCCCTTATTATTACTAGGTTTGAGGCGTGTCCTTAACTGTGTCTTTCCCTGTGTCTTTGGAATCAAGGATACAGCTTTTAAGTGTTTTCATAATTATTCTTTCTTATAAAGGCTCTTTGACATCCATAATTTTTACCAAATCTCAGCTTTCCTGTGCCCATGTTATAGGGTTCCCAATCCTCAAGGACACGGAGCACATCATTAATTTCTCTAGAATTCATAGGTTTCATGTACTTAGGATCTCCTTGTAATAGCTCCACCCATATCTCCATGGCACATATTTTATCTCTTTTTTTAGTGGGTATTATATTTTCCTTAAAGTTAGTTCCATGAATATAACTTCTTCTAGCTGCCACATCAAGGTCCTCCCAATTTTCAGGAAGAGGCATTTCAAGGTATTCATGAATCAATCCCTCTATGGAACTTCTCTCTGTATGCTTCTCTTGGATTTTAACTGCTTGCTTTTCTAGTTCTAGCTCTAAGTATAACCCTTCTCCCATCTTCCAAAGCTCCACAGCTTCTGCCCAAATCTGGTGGATTTCAGCCTTTATATCCTCTCTCCATAAATTCTTTTTAATTCTATGTTTCTCTACCATTACAGGCCAAAACCTTCTGTTCCCTGTTTTATCCTTTAAGAAGTCCATTTCATTGGTGGTGCCAAAGAATACACACTGCATTGGAAACTTTGTAACCCTCTTTCCATAGGCAACTCTATAGATATCTTCCCTCTTAGATATAAAGTGTTTAACTGCCTCCGTCTCTGCTTTTTTTGCAGCAGTAAGCTCTGCCATTTCTATAATCCAAGCATCTTGAAGTTGTTCATAGGCTTCTTTCCCTTGCACTGTGTTAAAGGAATCTGAGTACCAGTTTTGCCCAAGAAGGCTTAAAATATGACTCTTGCCTACACCTTGTTTTCCAACCAAAACCAGCATATAATCAAACTTCACTCCTGGATTAAAAATCCTAGCCACCCCAGCAATTAAAGCTTTTCTTGTAACCATTCTGTTATATTTAGTATCACTAGCTCCTAGATAATCTATAAATAGGTTGTCCACTCTTTTAACTCCATCCCACACTAAGGAGTTAAAGTAATCTCTAATGGGATGAAACTTATTTTTCTCCTCTACAATTAAAAGACCATCATTAATCTTCATGGGACTAGTTATCCTATAAACCTTTTCTATATAATGCCTTAAAGATGAATCGTCACTGTCCTTCCACTGATCCCCTTCTTTTTTATTAAGAAGCCTATGCCAGGGTAGATTACCCTTAATCATAGTTCTATGGGAAAATTCATTTAAAGCTATTTTCCCCTTTAGATTTTCTTCCTTAGTTATTGGCTTCTTAAAATTCTCAGATTCTATTTCGTCCTTAGTCATTGGCTTTGTAAAGTTCACCGATGCCTTTTCTTCCTTAGCATCCTTTTCCTCACTTTCCCCCTTAACATCCTCTAACTTCCAAATCAGTCCCTCTTCCTGATCCTTAGGTAATTCACCGTCAGCACCTAAAGCCTCAGACTCCTTCTCATCCAAAGCTTTAAAAAACCTAGCTGACAATGTTAAAACCTTGATAAGTTCCCTGCAATTAAAGTTCACATTAATATTAATATCCATAAATAAACCTCCTTCAAAAAAATACCCTCTATATATAAAGCCTTCGTAGCAATTAATTCGTAGCTATTTTTGAAAATTTCTTAAAGTTTTTTTAAAAGGATTATTATTTCCTTATATATGAGCTTAAGAATCCTTCTTATATTTCCCTCACTAACCCCTCTCTCTTTGGCAATGGACACAATGGTTTTCCTTTGAAAAAACACTAGGTAAATTAACTTTCTCTCATCGAAAGATAATTTACCTAGTGCTTTATAAAGACTCTCATTAATTAATATTTCTTCTACATTCTCAATAACTTCAATATCATTAGATCTAAATTGAAAACCATGCTCCTCCATTTCCTCAAGAGAATTGTGTTTGCGTCTCTCCTTGCGATTATTATTATGAACCTGCCTTTCTATCTCCATGACAACTTTAATAAGCTCATCAGGGATATCTACCTTCTGAACTTCACCTGTAATAAATTCATACTTAATTTTCATATTCATCTCTCCTAGCTTCAAATTATTTTGAAACTTTTATGAAGCTATTCAAAGCCTAGGTGGAGATGCTTATAAAGGGATAAAAAAAGCCTTCCACAGTGAAAGGCTTTAAAAACTAACCCTAGATGGATTAAATTCTGTTAAAATAAAAAAATAGCCGATGACTGCTAATTTAGCAACCATCCGGCTATTCGGTAGTTAATCACTCCATTGCTCGGTATGTTTTATTATACTTTAACCTATATCTTAACTCATTGTATATGAAAATTCTATTTTTCTTAATTTAATATTATTTTTTACCCCCAGAAGTTTTCTACACTTATTACACTTTATCTCTATAATTCCAACGTAGCTATTTTCCACATCGAATAATCTATTATTGCAAATTGGGCATCTCACCTGAATCAATTACATCTAATCCCCCTCTCTATACTAATTTCCCCTTTAAATTACTTAATCATAATATAGATAATATATCATTTACCTACATTTCCCCTTAATATAACCTAACATATCCTTTTATTTATGTCTTTTCTACCAAATACTTTTATCATTAACCCGAATTCCATAAAAGTATAGTTACATTATATGACATTTTTAAGGGAAGGTCAAGGAATTATTTGAATTATTTTGAAAATTTATTGTTTTTATCCATAAAAGTGTTTTTCAAATATGTTGCTATATACGTGTATATATTTTACAATTAGTAGGAGTAACTGGATAGTTACAATAAAATTAAAGTATATAATATTTTAATTTTATTCTTTTAGGAGGTTATAGAATGGTAGTGGAGCCTTTAAATGATGTTATGTCTCATTTTAGATTTGTATTTTCCGCCTATGTAGTATTGTTTATAATTATAGTTTTGAATTTTTATAAATCCCTACATATTAGAAAGAATTTACAGAGAGATAATTCAGTTGGCAAGTTAATTCAAAGATTTGATTTGGTTATTGATATTTTTTGTGGACTAGCAATGACTGCAGGTTTAATGTTTCAAGGGGTATTGGCAGATAATAATGCATTAGGGCACAATACTTGGTTTATGGCACTTTTAGTCATATCCATTGTGAGTTTTATCATTTTTGTATTAACTGTAATTGTGGTTAGGAAAGATAAAAAATAGGCATATTAAAATCAACTTTCACTTATTATTTATTTTCAGATGCCTTAATGGATGTAGAGATTAGAAGTTTGTGAGTATAAATAATTTAATGAAAATATATCTCTATAAGAATTATTTTAAAGGCATGGAGATCATAAGATGGTCCCATGCCTTAATTTCGATACAATAAATAATTTAATCCATTAATCATTATAGGACATACTACCTGACAATTATTGGTGTTAGTAACATTTATTTATTTGTGGTTACCTGTCTTTTTAAATCCTCTATCTCTTTATCCTTAAGATCTATAATCTTTTCATACTTTTGTTCCATTTCCATCAAGTTTTTGCTTAACATATTTATAAAGGATGCCATCTCATCGGAACTTCCTGCTATACGGTTAAATAGCAAAAGATTTAATTTTAAGACCTCTGGGATCTCTTTGTGAGAATATCTAAGTTGATGGTCAATCTCTCCATAACCTTCTTCAAATATGGTTCTTACTTGAATTTCCGCTATAACCTTTTGATTAGTTGGAAAAAATTCTATAAGATAATGGACAGAACGGTATCCTGATTTTCTAGAATTAATTTGTATATTTAATTCCTCAAATATTTTTGTATCATCCCCTTCTCGTACATTAGCAGTTATCTCAACAACCTTCCAAGTTCCCAGAATATAATTATGTATATCTTCCCAATCATCCTTGAATATATGTATGGCTCTAATACCTATCAAATCATTTATCTCTTCTTTATAGTTAGAAACGGAAAATTGAAAATCCTCTCCATACTTTGATTTTCTATCCTCTGTCTTTCTAATAATCTTTTCAATAAGCCTTTCAGAATCCTTTACTCTAGATTTTACCGTATGTATTTTCTTATGTGCCCTAAGTGTATTTGCTATAAATTCTGCTTGTGTCTCATAAGCCTCTTTATACATATTGAAATCCATATATATTTCTTCTAAAGTGTCCCAAACTATTCCACTCTTTATAATCTCTTCATTCTTAAGATGATATTTACTTAAAAAAGTTTCTTTATCTAAAATCATAAATCTTGCCACCTTCAGTTTTACTTATTTTGTCCATAATAAATATATTTTATGATATTTTAAACTTATTGTAACTCAAAATGATAAAAGATAACAAATTGTATTGCCCATATAAAAACGTAAAAAATAGCATTATCACGTCCCTACTAAAATAAGCTTTACTTTAGTAGGGACTTTAGGTTAGTTTTAGAGGGATTGCTCATAATAAGAACTATCATGATGCATCCATATTTTTAAATATATCCTTTGATGTAAGGGAGATGGCTGCAGATAGAATTCCAACCACTAGCAGAATAATCCCTGTATGATTTGAAAATTCATCAAAAGCTACCCCATATATGGCTTGCCCAATCGGTTGTGCACACATGGAGAGAGAAATCATCACTGCGATTACTTTTCCCACAAGCTCTGGCGGTGTTTCACTTTGAACTGCTGCAATCATCTGTACACTGAACATTGTGGCAAGTGCCATGATGACAAAGCTTGTGGCTGTAATTACTACATAACTGACCATATTTGCCATGCCTAGTAGCAGTGGAATTGCCATGACCCCCACGGATAGGCTGCAAAGAAACATCAAAATGTGTGAACTTGTAAGCTTTAGTTTTTTGCTGAATACAGCGGTTAAGATTCCTCCGCAAAGTCCGCCAAGTGCCATGGCTCCCTGTGAAAACCCAAGCAGCTCATCACTCATTTTAAGTATGCCAATAATTAGAATAGGCATGCCAACAATCAGCATTGATGATAGTACCAGATTGAAAATAGTAGCCAGACCAATGATATTAATGAGGACCGGTTTTTCTTTTTTCATATAATTTGTGCTGTCAAGAAAGTCACTTTTTATAATTGCAGATATTTTCATTGCATTATTTCTTTTTTCAAAGGGTATGTGTATAAAAATCTCCATTATAGCAGAGGCAGCAAAGCAAGCAATACTAATGAGAAGGATGGGTACAATGCCAAAAGCACCAAATAACATACCACCAATAATAGGCCCCAAAAGCCCTGCCAGTGCACCAACCTGGTTGACTACCGCACCTGCTGATAAAATTTTATCTCCTGAAACCAGCAATGGAATACTTGCTTGCACTGTTGGCTGATAGGTGCCACTAATGCCATAAAGCAACATTAAAACAGCAATAAACAGTGGAACTATGGGCAGTTTTCCAAGAGCCATAAAGAACAGAAAAACAATGCTTGCCGTTAAAAAATCAAGTGCTACCATGATATTTCGCTTGTTCACTCTGTCAGCCAAAATACCTCCTAAAAATGAGAGAAAAATCATGGGAAGAAAGGAGGACGCTGTTACAATTCCGAAAAGAGATGCTGAGCCTGTTTCTCGCAAAAGATAGAGAGGAAGCGCAAATCGCAAGATTGCATTACCAAACATTGAAATGATTTGTCCGATTACTACAAGTGTAAAGTTCCTATTAAATAGTTTTGTTTGTTCCATATTACAATGCCTCCATCTTATTTACCTTTGACAACAGCTCCATAAATACTACAAGACCTAACACTAGTAAAACAACCATTCCTATTAGCCTGATTTGCAAAGAATTTTCAGGTACAAACGACATCATATTGCCAAATGGAATAATTAACAGAAAGGATGTTACTACAGTAGCTACCAATGACTTCCTCCAAAATCCTATACGCATTGCTATAAGACCTATTGAAGCTGCCAGCAGTGCTGAAACTCCTGTTGTAACAAGTAGGTTTGGCCACATTTCACCTGTAAACATATTGGGTAAAATGTGAAAAGTATTTGATAAAAAAGCAAACATACTGATTGCAACAATATTACATATAGATACCGCAATGGCAATAAAGAAAAACACAAAGCTGCATTTCGCAAAGAGAATTTTGCTTCGCTTTATTGGGTATGAGAACAATAGAATTGCTCTTTTCCCAGTATATTCTTCAACTGTAAATTTAGCGTGCATGATAGCAGATAAGACACCGAATGCAGCAACAAACAGTATGGAAATCAAAGATATAAAATTATTCCATTGACTAAACATACTCAAATCTGTAGGCAGGGAAACGCCTCCTCTAATTTGGATCATCTGCTGTGATTGTTCAATTTGTGGTATATATGCTGTTAAAAAGCAAAATCCAAATCCAAAAATCAAGATAAGAAAGGATGCCACAATATAAGATCTAATTTTGTTTCTTTCAAGTTCTAAATTTATAAGTTTTATCATTATAATTTCCCTCCTCTCATTTTTTCAATTAAGAAATCTTCAAGATTGTTTTCATGCTCTACAATTAAGTCCTTCACATTAGCTTCAAGGGTTAACGTGCCATTTGCAATGACCGCAACTCTTTCAACGGTTTGTATAACTTCGCTTAAAATATGACTTGAAAGTAAAATTGTCATCCCTTGATTTTTAAGGGAAATAAATAAATCTCTCATTTCCTTAATTGCAACAGGATCAAGTCCATTAATGGGCTCATCAAGGAGCAATACCTTGGGACTATGTATCATACTTCTAGCAATGCCTAAACGCTGACGCATGCCAAGAGAAAACTTTGATACTGGTTTATCGCCCACATCACCAAGACCGACACGTTCAAGGGCTTTTGATATATCTGCATCCATCCCCATATATCTAAGATGAATGGACAAATTGTGAGTAGCATTCAGATGCTCATAAAAATATGGTACCTCAATAAGACTACCGATGTTACCGAGTACCTGGTCTCGTTGGGCCCAAGCATTTTTTGCCAGAACATATGCACCACCCTCAGTTGGCTCAAGCAGCCCAGCCATAAGCTTTAAGAGGGTTGTTTTCCCCGCTCCATTTACACCTAATATGCCATAAATCTCACCCTGTTTAACTTTCATTTCTAGACGATTTAATACGGTCTTGCCATAAAATTCCTTGCATAGTCTGTTTGTATGCACTGCAAATTGATGTTCCATATACTTCTCCTTATTCATATACCGACGTTCGGTATGTATTTTACCAAAAATATTCTGCCCCCTGAGGAGCAGTTATTTCTACCCATTGTAGCGACTACTGTACTCAACATATTGTAAGATAGTCTCTGTATCTAAAATATCAATTCCTATTCCATTCAAAATCACACTGAAAAATTCCATTTTCCTACGCATTTCTTCAGGTGTAGATTTTGCAATGGCAGGGTTTACCCAAATGTTCATTAGTGTAATGATCACCTCAGCAAGTTCCTTTGGATAAGCGGTTTCAATTGAACCATCACTTATTCCCTCGTTGATGATAGGCTCTATATAGCATGGGACAATCAATTCATAGATTTCTATAACTTGTTTCATCACAAATTTAGGATCATTCATAATTTTGTTTGACATTGCTATAATCGCATTACTACCCGGATTAGCGTAGCCGGCTTTAATCATTGTTTTTAACTTTTCATAGCCAGTAATTGTCTTATCATCACGGAGTTTATTGAAATAAGCCGTATTTTCATTGCCAATCTTCTCACATACTGATTGAAAAATTTCCTCCTTGGATTTAAAATGATGATAGATTGCCCCCTTGGAAAGCCCCCCTAAATTATTGATGATATCTTGAATTGAAGTGTGTTCATAACCTTTTTCTATAAAGAGCTTCAATGCTTCCTCTAAGATTAGGTTAACTGTTTCTTCTGGATATTTATTTCGTGCCATACAGCATCCACCTCCATACCTACCGTTGGTATCTATATTATCATTGATGATTTTTCTTGTCAAGCACTAATATACTATTAATCTAAATATAATAAACTATAGTATTTGTCATTCAATATGGTTCTATGAAATTTATAGATTGCACCTAATAAGAAATTATTCTTTTTCTGCTGCAAACATTTCTGCATAAATACCTTGTTTTTTAATCAAACTCTCATGATTACCGCACTCCATTATAGTTCCACTTGAAATCACAATGATTTTATCGAATCGCTTAACTAAATTTGCTTTATGCGATACTAATATACATGGAATTGATTTTTTTAAGAGATTATCAATTATTTTAGTTTCTGATAAAGAATCAAGGGCACTGGTTGGTTCATCTAATAGTAGCATCTTAGTGTTTCTAAATAATATTCTTGCTAGTATTATTTTTTGTTTTTGACCTCCAGATAAATTCATTCCTTGATCTGATATGGTAGTAGATAATCCCATTGGTAATTCTTTTATCAATGTATCTAAAGTTGAATCACAAATAACTCGTTGTAAAAAATCAGGATCATAATTTTCTTCTCCAAGGGTAATATTGTAAAGAATGCTTTCATTAAATATAATAGGATTTTGATTAACCATTCCTATAGCATCTTTAATAGCCTCTTTAGAGTATTTATCTATAGTTAGATTATTAATATAGATTTCACCTTCAGTAGGTTCTAATAAATTATCAAGAATTTTTAATAATGTGCTCTTCCCAGAACCACTTGAACCTACCACAGCAATTTTATCATTTTTATGGATGGATAGATTAATATTGTTTAGTATTAGCCCATCAAATATTGAATGTTTAAAAGATATATTTTCTAACCTATAAGAATCAATGTGATCAATTCTTTCTAGCATGTGTGTATCTGAATTAAGATGTTTTGTAGAGTTTATAGCAAATATTTCATTTATCTTTTTAAACTGTATCTTAATAACAGTCATCTGTATAAATGTACTCATAACCCCATTCAAGGGTGAGAGAAAAGATTGAGATAAAGTTATAAACCCTATTAATTTTCCAAGGGTTATTGAAAATACTCCTTGTCCATAAATTAATGTTGTACCAATCAATATTAAAATAATAGGAGTAAAGTAATATATTGAACTTATAAAACTACCTAAGACAGAAATTTTTATATCCTTCTTTAAAGTAAGATCGCGTTCTAGCTTGAATTTTTCTGACCATCTCTTTAGAAAAATATTTTCTAGGTTTAGAGATTTTATTGTTTCCATTCCTTCAAAAAGTTCAATAATAATATTTTGAGTTTGATTCTGCAAAATCATTTCTTTGCTATTAAAATTAAATAGCATTTTTGTGTAGAATAAGGATGAAAAAATAATAATAGCACCTATTCCAACAGTTATGAAAGTAAGAATTGGAGAATAAGAATACATTATAAAGAGATATACAACTACTAAAATAATTTCAATTATTGATTTTAAAAATTGTTGGCTTAGTAATTGCTGAATGTAACTTATTAAATTTGCTCGATAAATCCAATCACCAGAGGCACGATTTATAAAATACTTAAATTGGATTTCCGAAATCTTCTTAATTAGCTTATCTATCATCTTCCCATTAAAGTTATATTTTAATTCTGCCAGCAATAAGTCATTTAAAAATTGCATCAGAGTATAAATTATAAAGATTATAATAAACCCAGGCACTATTAATAAAGTTCTTTGAAGTAGTGATCTTACAACATTGTTGCCATCAATGAGAAGTCTAATAAAGGTAGGCACAATTATTGAAAATAACTGTAAAATTATCATTGATACAAGTAAGAATATTAGTGATTTTTTTTGCTTCACAAAGAAATTCATAATGATTTTTTGCAAAGTCTCTACATGTGATTGTTTCTGTTTTTTCCCCGTATCAATAATCATATCAGTTGGTTCAAAACTAAGAATAACCTGGCTAAATGATTCTTCAAATTCCATTTTTGAAACCTTCAAAATTCCCTTATCAGGATCAAATAATGTTACTTTATTTTTAATACTTTTAACCACAACAAAATGATTATTATTCCATAGAATAATAATTGGATGTTTAATTTTTGACGACATCAAATCATCTGAGTTAATTTTATAGGCTTTACCTTTTATCCCATGATCAGATATGATCTCAATTAAATTGTATAGACTCAAACCTCCCCTAGGAACCCCATAATGATCCCTTATTTCATTTAATGTAGATTTAATGCCCCAATAATTTAATATCATTGTTATACAAGCAATACCACATTCACTATGTTCAGATTGTTCTACTAAACTTAACTTTCCCATATTTGTGTCCATCCCTTTCCATTAACTTAAAGAGCTAAATAAATAAAAAAGCACCCTTATTTATTTAAAAATTATGGTTGTATTATCCCAAATATATGTAAAATTGTCAATGTAATCTTCTTTTGCTGTAAATAATATATACTGT
The DNA here is from genome assembly GCF_002419845.1 of Clostridium sp. UBA5712. Classification (NCBI taxonomy): domain Bacteria; kingdom Bacillati; phylum Bacillota; class Clostridia; order Eubacteriales; family Clostridiaceae; genus Clostridium; species Clostridium sp. UBA5712. The sequence continues at coordinate 98,032 of NZ_DIGW01000011.1, forward strand.
ACTTTTTACATGTTGTGTACTTGTTAAAAATTAAACATTGCTCTGATGAGAAATAAATAATTTAATTTACAAGATTTATATGGCTATTATTTGGGAAACCTTGTAAATACAATAATTCAATTTTAATATATCATATTATATATAAAAACAAAAATGTAAAATATTTAATAATATGTAAACAATATTGAAATTATAAAATCTTCGTGATATATTTAACATGTAAATTCAAAAGTACATGCATGTTAGATGAATTTAACAAATTAAAAGGGGGGGAATAAAAATGCAAAAAATGTCAAATGAAATTTGTGGAAAGAGCTTAAGGGAAATGTCACAAAATGAAATGCAAGATATATATGGTGCTTCATCTGAAACAAACGGTACACCAGCTACTGTTGTTAGTGCAATATCAAAATTTGTAACAAAAAGCTCAAAGGCGTGCATATCTGCATCTGCATCTGCTATAAGTGGTATTCTTTCATATAACAAAGACTGCTTAGGCTAATAAAAAATAAGGAGACTGGTTATGGAAATGAAACAAGATAAAATTGTTGGAAAGAGTTTAAAGGAATTGTCAGAAAAAGAATTAATGGACGTTTATGGTGGACGTGGAATGTCAGAACCTCAATCTACCATGGTATGCTCTGCATTAATAACTTTTGTAGGCTCATACCTTGGTTCTGCAGTGACTAAATGCGGTAAGGACAATAAATAATAATTAAAATATAGAATAATCATAAGTAAGAGGTGTTGGCTCACCATCACCTCTTACTTATGTAATAATATAAAATTTATAACTAAATAAAAGTACCCACTTTTAGCATTGTGTAGGTTGTGGAAGTACGTAACTAAATAGGTAGAGGAGAAAATATTATGTACTATAATTTTTATAATGCACTTACTATAAAAGAAAGATATTCAATAATAGAAAATCAATTAAAATATAAAAATAACTTTAATAAAGAAGCTTTTATGCTTTGGCGAAATGATATGTCTATATTAAGTAATGCTGAATTTTCAAAGATGCTAGAAATAAATAAGTATAACCAAAATATTTTTTCATTTGCTGTTGAGAAAAATCCAAATCAGGAATTAAAAGAATTATACATAGACTATACAAAAAATTCTGATTGGTATAATAAGCTCATTGAAATACATGAATTATCCAACTCATGTATTGATTTTGATAACACAAAACTTTCATATTTATTAAGATATTATATAATATATGCTGATAAAGAAATCAGAAGTAAGCTTAAACCAGAAATAATCAAATTTATTAAACAAGAATCAATTCAGTCTATTTTATTATCCTTTTTTTCACAAATTAGTGACATAGGAATAAAGGCTATTACCCTTGAAATTAATATGCAAAGAGAAAAAGGCCTTCTTCTTGGAGATACTACTGAGGACAGATATAAATATTTTATTAGCAAATATGAAAATCCAGAAGACATTCTAAATTTCTTTGATAAATATCCAGTATTAGCTCGTGTTCTTGTAGAAATGACCACAATGTTTATTAAGAATACCATTGAAGTATTTGACCATATTAATGAAGATAAAATAAAGCTAAAGAGCCATTTTCATATAGATGAAAAAGATTTTATTATTGATACAATATATTACGGACTCGGTGATTCACATAATGGAAATAAAACCGTAATGACATTAGCTTTTGAAAATAATAGAAAAATATTGTATAAGCCAAAGAATTTACATGTAAATATTGCATTTTCTAAGTTATGTGATTACCTTAACGATAGAGCTCCCATTCTGCCTTTGAAAACTGTAAATTCTCTTGCTGTCAATGATCATGGCTATGAAGATTTTATTGATCATATAGATTGCCAATCAGAAGAGGAAGTAAAAAGATATTATACAAGATTTGGTTATTTATTAGGTCTTATGTATCTTCTTAACGGCACTGATATGCATATGGAAAATTTAATTGCCCATGGCGAACATCCAGTTATTATTGACTTAGAAACAATAGTGCAGCAACCTACATTATTCAATGGTAAGGATAATGATAAAACTACACAGCTAATCAAACGAAAAGTGTTTGAAAATATTGATAGAATAATGCTATTAACTAGCAGACTTAAAAATAGTGATAACAGTAAGGGAATAGACATTAGTGCTTTATCTGGAGCAGAGAAAACCCTTGATGAAAAGGTACTACAAATCACTAATCTTAATACTGATGAGATTAGATTTGTAGAAGAAACTGCTGTACTACCAGGAAGCCAAAATCTCCCATTAAAACAGATTGATTTTAAAAAATATAAAAATAACGTAATTGATGGCTTTACTACTATATGTAATTATTTTATAAATAATAGAGAAGAAATTTTAAATTCAGATGTGTTTAAAAGCTTTAAAGGGTTAAAGGTAAGGCAATTATTACGAAATACTAATCAATATGCTAAGATATTGGGTCACTCCTATCATCCTGACTTTTTATCTGATATGTTAGATAGAGAAAAAATATTAGAAAACATGTGGAGCATTGAATTTAACAATTCAACATTTATTATTAGTGAAATTGAAGATATGATGTTTAATGATGTCCCTTATTTTTCTTATTACACCCATGGATTAGAAATATATAGCTCAAATAGAAATCTGGGAGAGTTTACTTCAAAAACTTCATATGAGTATCTTATAGAGCATATTATAAGGATTAGTAATGAAGATATCTTGAAACAAGTTTCCTTAATAGAATTAGCATATGGAAACTATGATATACCTAATAAAATTAAGGAATATGAAATGACAGTACAATCCCTTAAAGAAAATTCTTCAACTGAAAACACTTTCTTAGAATGTGCTATTAATCTTAGCAAAAAAATATTATCTGAGCGAATTAAAAGTGAGGATCTCCTTCTATGGATGACAGTAAACACAAGTAAATATGAAGAAGACTCCTATAATGTTATATCAGCAGACTTTTATGACGGTGTTTATGGAATTGCATTAGCTATGTACTATTTATATAAAGTAACAAATGAGACCAAATATTATAGCTATTTTGAAAAAATAATTGATGAGTGTAATACGGAAGATCAAATAATATATGTTGAAAAAAATATTGGATATACCAGCACCTTTAGTTTTATACACATGGCATCCTTCTTAGAAAAAGAAGATTTACAAAAAAGTAAAGTTAAAGGTTATATAAATAAGTATTTAAAAAAATTAGAGAATAATATTGAAATTGATGTTGATTATCTTAATGGAGCAACTTCCCTTGTAAATTCTTTAATTAGATTATATGATAACTCTCATGATACAACATACTTATCCCATATTATCACCTATGCTGAAAAAATATTAGCATGCTTTAAAAAAGATGAGGTAAAGGATTTTCAGGCTGGTTTTGCACATGGCTTAGGACCTATTTCTTTAATATTCTATAAATTGTATAGTATTACAAAGTCAATAAAGTACCTTAATTTTGCAGTCGATATATTAGATAAGGACAAGCATCTCCACTCCAATTATGAAGAAATGCCACTATCATGGTGTAGAGGTTTAACTGGTCTGGCAATTTCTCGTATTGAAATTTGCAAAACTATGAAAAAAGCAAATTTAGATTATACTGAAGTTTTAGAAGAAATTGAAAAAATCAATGACCATATTATGAAGTCAGCCATGTTCCAAAATGATTGTTTATGCCATGGTAATTCAGGTTTAGTAGAATATTTCTTGACTAGGTATTCTTTAACATGGGATTTACATGATTATGACATGGCAAAAACAATAATGAACAAGATTATGACAACCCAAAAGGCAAAGGGTAAATTCCATTTGAAACAACTTGAGCATATTTCTTCAATAGGATTATTCACTGGAGAAACTGGTATTTTATTTGAGCTAATTCGTTTGATTAATCCTGAAATTGTTCCTTCAGTATTAAGTTAGAGAGGTGATATTATATGAAAAATATTGTAACACTAATAGGTACACGTAATTTAAATACTCGAACCTATAAATATGTTGAAGAGATTTTCAATGAACTCAATGTAGAAAGTGAATACAATAATACTATTTTAGACCCAACAAAATATTGCCTTAATCCTTGCTCTGGATGTAAAAATTGTTTTAGTAATGGTATTTGTATTTTTGATAATCTTAAAGATGATAAAGGTAGTGAACTTAAACAACTACTTTTATCTGCAGATTTAATAATTATTAGTTCACCAGTGTATGCCCATAATGTAACCTCTGATGTTAAACTAATTTTTGACAGACTTTCTTATTGGTTGCACATTTTTAAATTGTTAGGAAAGCCAGTTATAATACTAACCACAACAGATACAAATGGTGAAAGCTTTGTTAATGATTATTTAACTAAAATGTTTCAGTATATGGGAGCAGTAATTATTTCAAATGAAACTTTCTTTGCATATGATACACAGGAGGAGATTTTTCATAAGCTCCAATCAATAAGAAGTATCATAAAAGATGCTCTTGAAGGAAATATTGTTTTAGAATCCTCTCCAATGCAAGAGGCTATGTTTCAGCAATTAAAGTATACTTATTTATTTTTCCCTAAAGAACATTACGAATATAAATATTGGGATAGTCACGGATATTTTAATGCAAACAGTTTTTCAGAACTTTTAATTAAGGATAACAGCCATAATGAATAAATTTTTCAACTATACAAGTTTTCTTTTAATACTAATATTATTAAATTTAATTAGTTTTTTTCTACGGATAACAATAATAAATGAAATAACCCTTTACTATTTGTTATTTTTAATCGCCGTTACTTTCCACGAACTTGGACATTTTGCCTTTGGTAAAATCATAGGAATGAAGCTGGAATCCCTTTATGCTGGGCCCATAAAAATTTGTGTTGTGAATAACAAGGTTAAACTTAAAGAAAATAGCATTTTTTCCTTAAGTAATGGCTTATGTCAAATGTTTAAATGCATTGATAAAAACCAGGTATCAAGGAATTTTTCACTCTATTATTTAGGGGGCATATTTACTAATTTATTATTATTTATTCCTGCCATTCTTATAAGTAGAATAGAAACTGAATTTTACTTTAAAACAGTTATTACCACCTTTGGTATAATCAATTTTGTTATTGCATTAGCAACGTCACTGCCCTTTGAAGGAAACGATGGATGGATGGCATTTTTATTACTAAAAAATGATAAGGGCATTAAAAATAAAGTTTGGCTCCAAAATATATATTTAAGTGATATTGATGCTAGTGAGTTAACAGAGGCTGAAATAGATAATTTATTTCAAGTATTTAATAACCATGAAGACATAAGTGATATTTTCACTTGCGGTAGTCTATTAGCATTACACTATATAAAAAACAGTAATTATGACTTAGGAAAAGATTACTTTATGGAAATTATCAATATTATGAAAAAGCAAAATAAAACTAACAGGATGGAAGCAAAGAGTTATATTGAAGTCGTAGATTTTCAATTAAAATTGCTTACTTTACTAGAGAAAAATGCAGATATAGAAAACTTCAATGATTTTGACAAATCACAATTAATAAAAACAGCAAAAGAATATCAAAGAGCGACTATAGACAATCGATTTAGAGAGTACATTGATACTATTCTGTCTAGGATAAGGTAGCTTTCTATGATAATGATTTTAAAGGCATGGTGATTATCCTATAATCCCATGCCTTAACTTCAATTTCTCTATTTAAGCTTATTAAATACAATACAAATGATATAAATACTATTACTTATTTATATCATTTGTTATACTTTAGTAAGCTTAAAATACTCTTCCAATTCCTCCACAGAATTTATATCAAAAATATCCATACCAATTCTATCAATGGTATTAATGGGTAAATTCATTATCTTATTCTCATATCCATCTGGTAAACTTTTAAATTTTTTTATTAGTAGCTTAATTAGTAATTCTGCTTTGCCTTTTTCTATGCCCCTCTTTTCAACCTCTGGATCAAATAATGTTTTTGTCATTCTATTCACCTCATTTTCTAAAATTTCATCCTTAATAAAATTTCTATTTAGATATTCTATTAAATTCTGTATTGCTAACAGCAATAAATAAAGTAGTTTGTATGCCTACTGAAAGAAGTATTTATAGACTATCTTTTGAAATGTTGAAGGTTAATGCCATACTCAGTGAAGACCCATTTTACAAAGAAAAAATCGCCAGTTATGAAATTATTGAATTTATTCCTACCAAATATGCAGCTAGTTTCAAAGATTTTATTTAATAAGAATGAGAAAGGGGCTATCTCCCTACATTCACTCCATTATTTTATGACATTATTAATCTAAGTATAAATTTATTTTCTTTTCTAAGTCAATTATTGCTTTTGATATTTCCTCATTATTTTCAAGATGTAATAGTCTAAAGTACAGGCTACGTATGAAATTTTTCACATTAGTTCTAGCCATAAATCTTGTTCTTCTATCTTCTATTTCAACAACCTTACTAAGCCCATCTATCCAATTACAAATATATTTATTACTTAATAAGTTGTCTGATATTATATCATAATATATTATTGTAATTAACCTTTCATCCTCTTCTGCATTGAAAACTTCTCTTCCTTCAAGTAACTTATTTTCTATAGTCCCCATAATATCTTTACATATATCCTCAGTAATTCCTTTACAGTTTATTAATGCATGTATTCCATCAGCTACATGCGCTATAGCATGTAGCCAACCCTTTTCTTTATCATATCCACGTAAATCTTTTTCTTCATTTAAATATTTAATTAAGCAATCTTTAGTCTTTAGAATCATTTCTTCATCTAAAAATTCTTTATCTAAATGAACACATAAGATTGTATTTACCAAAAGTATAGAAAAACTTCTTCTTAAAACTGAATCATCATCTTCACTTCCAATGTTATAAAAAGCAAAGTCTTTACTTAATATAGTATTTAATAATGTTTCTAACTCTTCATCAGTAAAATACCCTTTTTCTTCAATCCAATTAACAAAAGTAGTATATATCAACTCATCTCTTACTTCAGGATCATTGTCACCAATATACTTAAGCATTAAATTAACATAATCATTAATATTTTCACCATTTCCAAGGTTGTATTCATTCTCTTTAATCCTTATTAAATTTGCTTTTAGCTGTTCTTTTTCATTATACATTTTTAGCACCTTCCTATTTAAATAAAAATTTAGGCAAAAAATTTAATTCTAATAATTAATCTTACTGATATATTATAGGGAGAATATATGAATAGAATTAAATAAGTTTATTTACTAATTTCTTCTTAGTGAAGAATCATAATCCCAAACTCCATTTTCCCATTATCCGATATACTTTCAAAAGAGTTAATTTTTTGAAATCCTAATCGCTGATATACCTTAATTGCTCGTTTATTAAAAGTTGCTACAGTCAAACGAAATACTTTTGCTGATAGTTTATTTCTGGCAAAGTCTAAACCACTATTAAAAAAATCAAACCCTAATCCTTGGCCACACAAATTTGGTTTTATTCCTAAACCAACATCAGTAATATCTTTGCAATCATAAACACCAAATTGATTTCCTACTGGAACTTGAGCAGATTCACCAAAGCAATAGTAGCCTATTAGATTATTCTCTTTGTCAGAAACCGAAAAATAATATCCATTAAGGAGTTCACTTATACAGCTATTACTTTCATCCATACTATAGATTGAAAATGGTTCTTTATAAACCCATTTTGAAATTTGCTTTGCTTCATTATAATTCATTTGCTTTATATTTAGTTCCATGCTAAATCCCCCATTACTTAATTACCTACTTATTTGATTATATACCATATATTTTCAATATTAAAGATACCTAACATAAGCTGTATAAATTGCTTCTCTAATTCTAATTTCCTTTAATTTTGCGTCTGAAAGAGAGGTATGAGAATGTGCTAATATATTTTTACTCTTAATGGTATCTTTCTCTGTGTTAAAGACCTCTAACCACTTAAACCAATATATGTAATTAGCAAGATATTTAGTTGCAACACCATTAAATCTATCCATCAACTTCTATTACACCAACAACGCTTCCAATACCCATAAATGCCTAATTGCTATTGTAAATTAATATTGCCAAATAGAAAAGCATAATTTCTCCTGGATAATATAGTATAAAAGCCAACATTTTTATTATCACCTGTTAACATAACTGTTTGTTTAATATTAGCTGTCTTTATTTCTTTTATTGCCTATGCTGAATCTGTCTTTACCTCATCTGCAATAATCCATAAGGTCTGAAATTATTTTAAAACATGTGTGATAATAAAAAGTTCTTATATTATGCATTTACTGCATAGTATAAAAACTTTTATATTCTAAAAATTAATTTAATACTTCCTTTATATATTTATTTTTGCTTATTTTATAGAATATAATCTGAATTAAAACTCCTAAAAGAAGAGTGTTAATTGACTTCTTCATTAACAGTTCAGTGATTCCACTATTAAATACCATAATATATAAGAAATATACGCCTAGCATTCCTCCTATAAATATGGGAACAAAGAAAATTATTCTTAACTCCTTCTTGATAATGGATTTTACTTCATTCTCCAAAATTCCAACTTTAAATAGGATACTGTTTCTTTTTCTCTCTTCATTAACATCAGAAATTACTTTATAATATAATACTACTCCATTAGTTATAATAAATAGTATTCCTATAAAAATTGTGGTGAATAATAACATACCATTATCATCTAATTGCATTCTGATTAGCTCTTCTCTATAAAGTGGTCTATATGCTTCCAAGGTTCCTCTTTCATCCTCAGATATCTTACCACCCCATAGCTGACCTTCATTCCAATAGGTGCTATCTAAATCGTTAACACCTTTTAAATAGTTTAGTAACCCTTTAAAGGCAACATCTTTATTCCCTACATTCATTAAATGTAAGCTTTTAATGGCTCCTTCTTTTACATTTTTCTTTATCATATTATAGTCATTATCGTTAAGAACAAATGCGAATCCTGAATCATATTCTCCACCATACCTAAAATTAGTGAATTGCACACCTTTTTCTTTTCTAATTTTATCAGCGTTTATTTTCAAAGAGTGAGATTCATTAACAAGGTCATCAAATTGTTCTTTCTCTATCAAAGTCCCATGTTTACGAGCTAACTTATCTACTATTTCTAGATTATTATCCTTAAGAGTTAAAAAAATCAGATTTGGAATCTTATAGTCTTTACTTTCATTTTCAACAGTAACATATAATGCCTCATTAGGTTTAATATTAATACTAATTCCCATATGTTTATTATAGTTTGACTGGCTAATTACTGAATGTCTGGCATTTAAAACACTAAGATTATCCGATTCTTCCTTAAATACAGGTACTTCAATATATTCTAATTCTTTGTATTCATCTACACTTCCACCATTATCTTTAACAACATTTATAACATCTTCTCTATTTACACTGTTATACTTGTTGCTTTCAACAAACATAATATCATATGGATTTTCATTTGAAATATATTCTCTAGTTGAAACATAAATTGAATAACTATATCCTACAAATAGCATAGCTCCAGCTAATAGTAGAGAAGTAATAAACAATATGTTTTTATATGCTAAAAATCTATGAGATAAGTTGCTTAATACCAACAAGTTCTTATTATATATATTAGGAAACTTCTTTAAAATAGCTTTGATTAAGGTAATAATTGCTCCAATTATTATATATGGACAAATTATAATCACTAAAAATAATCCTAATATTATAGGTGCAACCTCCTCAATATTTCCCTTTAGAATAATAATAGGTAAATAATATAAAGCTGCCACAAAAATCATTATAGTTACTACGCCAATAAATACATTAGTATGTCCAACTTCCTTTTTTACATCAGCTTTAATTCCTTCAACAATAGATATACTTCTAAGATAAAATATGTTGAAAATTACATTCCCTAAAAATATTATTGCAAATACACCAGCACTTAATAAAAAGCTCTCATAATCTAATGTGTACTGGATATTAGCTCCACTAACCATTTTATTTAGAGCCATATAGAACATTCTACCCAAAACTATACCACTAACAATTCCAGTAACTAGAGAAGCTATCATAACCCCGATATTTTCCATAATAACCATTTTAGTTAAATCTTTGTATGTCATTCCTAATGTTAAATACACACCAAATTCTTTACCTCTATTTTTCAAAAAGTATACATTGGTATAAGTAATAAAAACTATAGAAAATATGATAATTCCCACTAATGCCAGCTTTACTATGCCATATGTTGATGTTTTCCCAATACCTTTGATTATGGCAGAATTGTACATTAAACTTCCATACATAAATAGCATTGCGCATATTAAGGAATTAACAAAATAGAATGATATATATTTATAAAAATTATATAAAAAGTTCTTTTTAACTATAGCACGAAAGGTCATTAATTGTCCCCTCCTATAAGACTTTGAACTTCTAGAATTTTATCAAATAATTTCTTTCGATCCCCATCAGAAGTAATTTCCATTTTTATTTTTCCATCTTTTATAAATATAATTCTTTTACAGAAAGAAGCTGCAAAGGGATCATGGGTTACCATTAACACTGTACTACTTTTTTCATCATTCATTTTAGCTATAGTTGTCATAACATCATTTGCTGATTTCGAATCTAAGTTTCCTGTTGGCTCATCTGCAAAGATTATAGTGGGATTATTAATTAGTGCTCTTGCAGCAGCAACTCTTTGCCTTTGACCACCTGAAATATTATAAGGATATTTTTTCTTTAAATCTAATATATTAAAATACTTCATAAGATCATTTAAACTATTTTCTATTTCACTTTGCTCTTTCTTATCTAATATAAGAGGTAATGATATATTTTCTTCAACAGTCAAACTATCTAGTAAATTAAACTCTTGAAAAATATATCCAATATTTTTTCTTCTAAATAAAGCAAGTTTGTCCTTTTTCATTTCACTAATATCATTATTATTAATAATTACACTACCTGAAGTACCCTTATCTACTCCTGAGAGAATGTTAAGTAAAGTACTCTTTCCACTTCCACTTGGCCCCATTATGCCTACAAATTCACCACTATTAATAGTGAAATTTAATCCATTTAAAGCACTAACTTCTTTTGCTCCCTTAAATGAAGCATATACTTTAGTTAACCCATTAACTTTTAATATTTCCATACACCATACCCCGCTAAAAAATAAAATTATCTCTTTTCTTTATTCTTTCTTCTAATAACTTCTAACACATATCCTATTCCCATACCTATAAAAGTCCCTGCAGTTCCCCACATAAAATTCCCTGTAATCACACCAACACCTGTCCCGATTATAAAACCTCCAAGCATTAAATTTACTGAATCTTCATCCTCATCCTCTTCATCATAACTATCTTTGTTATCACTAGATACATACTCTTCTTGATTTATGCTTTTTTCTTTATCTGCCTTTTCATTAACTATCAACTCATCTAAACTAACATTAAATATATCCCTTAATAATATAAGGTTATCTATATCTGGATATGCTTTACCTGATTCCCACTTTGAAATTGCTTGACGTGATATATTTAACTTTTCTGCAAGTTGTTCTTGTGATATATTTTTTTCTTTCCTTAATTTTTTTAGATTTTCTTTAAAATTCAAAGTAACCACCTCATGTATAATTATCTCTATCTATTTGCTATTATACAAGCATATATTAGTTACTTTAGCTGTAAACCAGCGGTTGCATCAATTAAAATTAAGCTTAGATTCCTTAGTCTTGATATAGAAGTTAAAAGCAAAGAAAAAAAGTGCCCCATCCTACAAAGAATAACACTTTTTATCAATTAATAAGCTATTATAATAAATTTGCCAGTGAAGGACTTCAAATAATAGGTAAAGAACAGAAGATTAAATTTAGTATTATTTTACAACAGGCTTCTTTTTAAAAGCTAATAATCTTATTATCTCTTCTATATCTTCCTTTGTTTTAGGTCTGTAATTAATCCATCCACCATCACTACAAGGATATTTATTCTTCCATAATTCTTTAGTTAAAGATAAACCCCCATTAATTACTTCATTGAGTTTTTCCTTATCTTTTGAACTTATTTGCATCATTACATCTATATCGTCACTTTCAAAAAAGATATAACATAAGTGCTTGGTTTTATGGGAATACTTATATCCCCAACCGTAATTATTTCCAAATGGGAACTTTAATTCCTTTTGCATATCATATTGTCTATCAAACATTTCTTCAAATTGCTTCAATAATTTTTTCATATCATTTCCAATGAATTCAAAAATCTCTTTTTCTGTAGGTATATTATTTTTATCTAACATCCTATTACTCATATTAACTTCTCCAATCATATATTATATAAAGAGAGTTATAAGCTTCTCTAAAGCTTTACTAACAGAATTCTTAGTATCAGTATTTTTGATACTTAGAAGTCGTTGTCCTTTAGGGGAAATCCTTATCCAGGGACGTAACAGCTCTTTACTCCAACCTTGAAGAAAAGCAGAGAGCCCAAATCTCTGATTTGGTGCTAATCGCTTTCACAGAGTGCGATAGGAGTATTAGAGCTGATAGTCATCGGATTAAAATTAAATAGCATAATTTTTTACTATTATGTATTATCATATATATTATACGTAAGTTGTCAATAACTTGTCGCATAAATACTTATAGCTATTCATTATAGTGTTTATTAGGTATACAAGTTCCCGTTATATTAAATTTCTTCATCAAAATCTATCACCATCTTATACTGATATTCTATAATATAAAAGGGTTATTTAAGAATAGAGTAAAATTTCAAGGATTTATTCTATGGTTGCTAGAGTATCTTACTTATTTAATTTTTCAAATTATATTTTATTTCTATTTCATTAACTTTATCTATACCTATATTTGTGTTAGAAATATATGTTGTTTCTTTATCATTTTTGTAAATAGTAATCCTATCATAACCATAATTAAATGAAACTACTTTTTTATCATTAATAAACAATCTAGCTTCCAAACAATATCCTGTCTTTCTTAATTGGCTAAAGCTTTTTTTAACTTTAGTATTCTCAAACTGGTTTAAAAATTGTTCAATTTCATCTTTATCCGTTATTTCTACAGTTTTTCCATAGGTTCCAGAGCTCATAAGTATCTTATCTACTTTTGTAAAATCAATATCTATTATACTTTTAAAATCCTTTGGTATAAGAAATGGTTGTATAATAAGTCCTATGATAATTATCACTAATATAACCAGTAACCCAATAATCTTTTTCTTCATATCTAGATCCTCCTTAATAAATATAAATAATGTGGTTAATTCAATTTACGAACTACTGGAAAAATAGCCTGTAAAAAAGAGTGCAAAAACGGTTAATACAATTCCTCCTAATATAGAAGTTACCTTATAATAATACCATATATTCAAAATAAAGTTAATTAATTATGTTTGTCTCTTTGAGTTAAATAAAGGTTCATAATTTTCTAGTCTTCAAAGGATTGTTTTCCTCTTACTGGATAAGGGATATATTTCAATATTTTATAGTAATTTGTATTACATTTACTATAATGATACACTAATAAATAGGTCGTATATGTAAACCATAGCAAATCAAAATAACATCTAGAGATTTATTTGATTTTATTATCCCAAATCTAAAATAAGGAGGAAACTCTATGGGTATTATGTTAAAACAAGTAACAAAAGAAAATTGGTACGAATGTAATAATTTAGAGGTTTATAAAGAACAAGAAGGAATTGTTGCGCCAAATTATAATTCAATCATTTTAAGTTTATTATATGAAAATTGGAATGCAAAATGCATTTATGAGGATGATATACTAATTGGACTTCTTTTATATGGAATTGAAGAAGATACAAGTAAACCAATGTTACTTAGGTTTATGATTCATAAAAAGTTTCAAGGTAAAGGATTAGGAAAAAAATCAATGCTAAAATTGCTTGACTTAATAAAAGTTGAATATGGCAATATAAAATTCTATACAACAGTTTCGCCCCAAAATATATCTGCAAAGAAGTTATATGAAAGTGTTGGCTTTGAAGAAACTGATGAAATAATGTGGGATGAAAATGTAATGGTATTTCAAATATAAATATGGAATACGTTTAAAATGTATGTTTTAACCCATAAAAAATATTCAGAAAACCCGCAAAGCCCCACAGCGCCAACAACTAGTTAAATAGTTATATAGTTTTATAGTTACCTAGGAACATATTTAACTAGGATGCTAGTTTAATATATAACTATTTTTCTATGTAAAATTATATATATATCCCTATTTAACTATATAAAATTTTGTATATTTAAATAGGGATATATTTAAATATGTATATATTTTGGGGGTGAAGTTGGAGAATTTTTTTGGATGAGAAAATTATTTTTTGGTGGATGTTTTAGAAAAGAAATTGACTATGGCGATAGAAAAATTATTGCCATAGTCATTTTCGTGAGTGATATATTTTGTTTGACTTTCATATATTTTTATATCTTTTAAGTTATTTATTTTTTATTAATCCAACAGCAACTCCAATTATACTAAATTGATTTTCTTCTAAAATAATAGGTTCATATTCATTGTTTTCTGGCATTAATAGAATTTTTCCTCCCAAGGTTTTATATGTTTTTAAAGTAGCGTTTCCATCAATATCTACAGCAACTATATCTCCTATATCTGCAGATCTTTGTTTATTTATGAGTACATAATCACCATCATTTATATTTTTATTTATCATAGACTCGCCTTTAATTTTTAACATAAATAGATCATCTGAACTTCCAACCCATTCATTTGGTAAACAAAATTTTTCTTCTAGTAAATCATTTATAAGTATTGGAGTTCCTGCTGCAATTTCATTATATACTGGTATTTCTTTTATATCATTAATTCTAATTTCTCTGCCATTTTCCTTAATATAAATATCACTTTTTGCAGTAGTATCTTTTATAAACTTGTGACTTGTATTCCACTTCAAGTTGATATATTCTACTTCTTTCAAAGTTGAT
Source organism: Clostridium sp. UBA5712 (assembly GCF_002419845.1). NCBI lineage: Bacteria > Bacillati > Bacillota > Clostridia > Eubacteriales > Clostridiaceae > Clostridium > Clostridium sp. UBA5712. The sequence goes on from NZ_DIGW01000011.1 coordinate 113,040, forward strand.
GGTAACATAGATGAATCAAACTTAGGAATATCATTAATTTCTTCCATATTTCTATCTATTATAATCAATTCATTCCCATCTGAGGCTATTCCATATTGTACACTTGGACTATTTGCCATATAACTTTTTAATTGTAAAAGTGCTGATTCTATACCTAATCCCCACCTTTTTACTTCAACTAAAATGAATGGTCCTTTTGATGAGCTTCTATTAATATTTACACCAATATCAGCAAAAGCAACTTTAGATCCTATATTTACTCTTTCTTCTAAGGTAATAAAATCTAGTGGGTATTTATATGATTCAACTAATTCTCGTATCATCCATTGACGTACCTTTTCTTCTGCTGAATAAATATCCATAATATTATCTTTTAATAAATAATCTTCTATATCTATATTAGATATTTTTCTTATTAAGCACTTTTCTTTTATTCTTAAATACCTATAGTCTATATCCTTAATAAATTTAGATGGTGCTTCATTTGTAGTTATAAACAACTTTTCTGTAGCTCTTGTCATTCCTACATATAGTAATTTTCTTTCTCTAGATTCAACTATATCATTATCTTCAATATTGGAACTTAATGAAAAATTTGGTATGATTTTAGAATTTACTCCTACCATTATAACCACTTTAAATTCAAGTCCCTTTATAGAATGCATAGTAATTAGCTTCACAGAATCATCTGAAAAACTAAATTGATCTTGCTTATCAAATAAAGATACTGGAATATTTGCTTTTTCTAAATACCTCTTCATTTCAACAAGTTGTGATTTTAACCTAGCTATTATAACTATATCCTTTAAGTTATAGTTGTTTTTTAAATTTGTATTTATTAGTTTTGTAATATAACCTGCCTCTACATCTTTGTCTTTAAAACTTCTAAATATAGGATATTCACCTTGTTTATCAATTAAATTTGGTTTAACAAAATTATCATCTTCAAAAAGCTCTTCATCCTTATTAATTAAGCTAAAAGCTGCTTGTGCAATTTGTGTTGTAGTTCTGTAGTTTTTACTCAAGGAAGTAGACTTTCCAGTCATATCATATCCTAAAGAAGCAAATGATCTATTCTTTACAAGCCATGCTTGAGGATATATACTCTGAGCTACATCAGTTATAAATGTTATACTTGAGTAATTTTTATAATTATAAAGAGTATTTAAGAATTCAAGCTGAACTTTAGATAAATCTTGACATTCATCAATTAAAATATGAGTATATTTCTTTCCAGGAGATCTTTTGGCTTGCTTTAAAGCTAGCAAATTCATATCATTAAAATCTATTTTATTTTTCTTTTTTAAATTTTCATTATATAAATTTAAAACTTCAAATATAGCACTTCTCTGTCTGGAATTTTTTCTTATTTTCTGTGGTCCATCTTGATTTGCCTTTGAAACTCGCCCTACCCTATCTATTGTCTGATATTCATATAGATCAATATAATTACAAGCCTTAATCCACATAATTTCATCTTTTAAAAAGGTTAAATTCTTATTACCAATTATCTTTATATCAGGATACTTCGAAGAAACCATAGCAATTGCATCAATTAAAGCATTTTGAATTTCTTCAGCATTTGCTAAAGTTAATTTTAAATTATTTTCTGATTTATATGTATTATAATAAGTATACATAAGAGAATCGATATTTCTTATTTCTAACTTATTGCTATTATCTTCATTAAACAAATTTTCCTGAAAATCTTCTTCATCTAATATATTTTCATATATGTATGAAACATACTTTACTAATGATTTATTAAATGTAGAAACTAAGACAAAATCATCACTTTCAACACAATAATTCTTAAGTAATATTGGTACTTTACTTACTGCTACTGTAGTCTTTCCTGATCCGGCTACTCCTTTTATTAATGTATGTCCGTTTGGCTTGCTTTCAATTATTTTTTTCTGTTCTACATTTAGCTGCATTTTTCATCCCTCTTTACATATTGTTAAATTATATGTTATATATTGTAATTATAATTCATAAATACAGGAAATGCAAACAAATACAACTAAATATGTATTCTATAAGTGAAATACATATTTAGTAGTATTTTAAGTAGTTAACTATTTATTAATCAATATATTAGGATTAGCTTTTAATCCTGAATTATTTTTACATTCTATTATTCTCTTAATACTCCATCTCGGTTTTCTTAATAACTCATCCCTTTTTATGTTTATTACCCTATCTCCAATAATAGCTTTAATCTCATCATCCTTCACAATTATATCTATACCTGAAATAGAAATTCCACTTATATTTCCCTATTTATTAGTTACTTTTGTAGCTCCGTCATCACTTAATCTTTTGAGTTCTTTCCATAATCTAAATTCATCTTTAGATTTTATAAAAAGTTCAGTAATTGTTAGAGAATTCTCAAGTAGATATTTTGAAGTATAAATAATATTGCGTATTGATTGGCCTTCTACTTTTATTTTTCTATCTAATTTTTTCCATTCTCCAATCTCAAATCTGTAGTATATTTCTTCTGATAATTTTGGTATATCCGTTATTTCAGATCGTTTAAGAATCTTTATTTCATTAATTTTCCCATAATAATACACTCCAGCTTCATGTCCAAATTCTTTCTTTGATTGAACTAATGCTACATATTCTATACTATGAATTCCTAAGTTAATGCTTTTCTTAGGAATATGATAGAATTTTTTATTTAGATTTACTTCAAGTTGTTCTTTACTTTTTAGGCTTCCAACCAATACATTTCTATTGTTAAAATATTCTTCTTTTAAGTACTCTTCTCTACCTATAGATTCAATAGCTCTTTCAAAGTTTGAGTAAGCCGATTCATTTATTAATTCATCTAAGAATCTTTCCATTAGTTTTGTTGATGAAGGTAGAAATGGTATTGCTCCTATGTTTACTTCTTCTATGCTTTTATAAAAATCATTTTTTTTAAATTCCTCTTCATTATTGTACGGAAATAATACGAATGCTCCAAATATACAATTTTTATTTGTTACTAGCCTATAGTTTTCTTTACTATTAAACACAATAGCATCCCTATATCTGTGCATTGTATTAATATCTTCTTCTTTCGGTCCAGTTGTACCATGAATTTTTTTATAGATTTCTGTATCATCTACTTTATATTTTGCATCGAAAATAAATTCATAAGCCTTTGATGATCCATCTTTATACATAGATAATATATTGTCTGGCTTTTGAGATACAGTTTTTGAACTTCTAGAAGAATTATAATAGATAGTAAACTGTTCCTTTGTTTTAGCATTTTCATAAGTAATTGAAGATTGAATACCCTTTTTTAAAGAGACAATAATTCCATTTCTATTTATTTTTAGAAGGTCAGAAGTTATTAGTTTGTATTTTTTCTGTAGTATACTTCCTATTTTAATAAAACACCAATACTCATATAAAAGTGAAATTTCTTTAATAGAAATAGAAAATATATTACTTTTTAAACATAACCCCTTTTGAAGCATTAAATAATATTTATATATTTCTTTATATCCACTCCCCATAGTAAATACTAATGAAAGATATGCTTCATTATATTTAGCAGTTATATTTCTAAACAAAGGTGTATTAAGCCTTATAGTAATCTCTTTATTAAATTTATGTAATTGATCTATCAATAATAAATTCTGACTCTTTTCTCCTCTTAAACTACTAACATTGATATTTTTATAAGACTTAATAAATTCTCCCACTTGAAATTTTATTCTTATTAAAATATACTTTAAAAGCCTATTTTCTTTAGTATTTAAAGTGATATGTTTCTCAATTTGAAGAGCTTCTGTAGGTATGTATCTTCCATGAACTTTTCTTATAATATCAGGTCTTTTTTCTAGCCATTTTATAGTTTCATTAGTTACCTTCTTAATTGCATGGTATTTAACTATATTACTTTTTTTCTGTAATTCATGATGTGGATTGCAAAGAACTATATCTACAGCTTTAATTAATTTGTCAAATACATAATTCAAAATACTATAAAACTCAGTACCACAACTATTAGTTCTATTATTTATTTCAGCTCCTAAATAAGTTCGTGCTAAAAACCCATAAGCTAAATTATAGATTTCATCATTAACATCTTTTAATATAGATTCATAATCTTCTTTATAACTTATTTTACTTGGATATACCTCTAGTCTACAACTTATTTTACATTCATTATTAACTTTAACATGTATATCTGTGAATCCTATGTCACCTCTAAAATTTATTATTCCACTTAGATCTTTTGATTTTTTAGTTATAGGAGTTATCTTATTTCTGATATTAATATTTTCATGATAAAACTCCACATTAGCATTATTTTTATTCTTTATAATTACTTCATAGTTAGAATATTCCTTAAGATAAAGTCTTTTATTATAACTAATTTCAGCTGCTTTATCATAAGTATCTATAATTATAGTATCTAAATCTGCTATACCAAAGTTCTGTCCTTTTATTACAAGCAATACATCCTTAGTTTCTACTGTTATAAGCTCATTATCAAATTTTATTTCTTCTATACTCTTAGTGATTTCTTTTATACTATCCCTAACATTATTGCCAGAAGGTTGTAAATCCATCACGATTAAACCTCCTAATCATGTAGATAACCTTTTTATTTGTATTACCATAAATAGATAATCCTTTAGTTTCCATTGATCTTATATCCTCTTCTTCCAAATACTCCTTGTTTGGAAATTTAACTTTATTAAATTCTTCAAACAATTTTATAAGAATTTCTAAGATCTCACTGCTACTACCACTAATCTTAGGTAAAATTTTTTGAAGTATAGCTAAATCAAAAGCTTCATCAAAACTCATTAACTCCTCATTCGTTGAATAAATCATATAGAATATAATCTCATCTCTTACCCTATATCCAAAATGAGCGTTATATTGCTCGAGAACCTTATTTATACTAATTAATTTCTGAATAACTTTTTCTACAATATCTTTATGTTCCTTACACTCTGATATTTTTAAAAAATCTGATTTCAAAAAATCATTATTATATATTGTAATTGAATTTTCTTCACCATTCATATTTAAATTTTCATTATCAAAATTGTAATTTAAATCAATAGTATTAAACTCAATAGTATTAGCTCTATCTAAAACTTTTTTGCTAAATGGAAAGGTTGTCTCATCCATATTAACAGTTCCTATAATATATAAATTCTCTGGTAAATATACATCCCCATAAGAAGTTTCGGCATTTGCATCTCTTCCGATTTGTTCCTTGCTTAATAGACTATTAGTTATAATTTCGCCATCTTCATTTTTTCTCCTAGTTTCCATCAGCGATAATACATCGCTAAAATAATACTCCACTCTAGCCAGATTCATCTCATCTAAACATACAAAATATGATAATGAAGGTTTTTTCATGGCTTCATAAGCAACTCTAGTAATTATTCCTGGGGTAAATTTGCTTTCTATGTTTCTATATCCCAATAGATCAGTAGCATCAGACCAATCTGGCTTTATTGGTACCAATTTAAATCTTTCATTTTCAGTAGTAGCTCCGATAGAATTAGCAAATAGCTCTACGAGCTTACTCTTTCCTGTTCCTGAGATTCCAGATAATATTACAAAAGGTTTGGTTTTTAATGATAAATAAAAATTTTTAATAAGTTTTGCATCATAAGTAAATCCTTGACTTGATATATAAGAATTTATTCTATTAATTGCTTCTGATATATTTTCGCATTTTATTATCTCTTCATCCTTATTTAACTCATCGCTATTTTCTATATCATCATCATTATTTTCATAAGTATCTTCATCTGATTTACTAACTAGTTTAATATTAAAAGTATCTATGGAATCTCCTTTATAAAATTCTATGTATTCACTATATTCCTCTGGAATTTTACTAGGTTTTTTTCCTGTTTCATCAATATACTTCATTATATAATCATAACTTATCTCTAATCTATTTCTTAATAAATCTAATAATAATTTATTACTATATAGCAGTTGTATTGTAACTCCATTTCTAGCCTTTGAATTTGGCCATCTTACCGTAGCTTTGTACTTTTTATCCTCTAATACAAGTTCTATCTTAACTTGCATTCCTTTATTTAATTTCTTCGATAAATTATTTAAAAAGCCTTGATGATATCTTTGAGGTATTGTAGTTCCTTTAGTAAACCCACTGTAATCTGTCCTTTTTCTGCCAATAAAGTTTTTATCATTAGTTTCCTTATTACTCCATGAATCTGACTTAATTTTACTCATAGTTCTCTATACTCCATTTACTAAATATTATTTTAATTCATTTTAGATACTTTATTTTTATGTTAATATTTCTAATTATCTCACTTAATCTTCTTTAAGTTAAATCTTTATAATTATGTTGAGAGTTAGTCTAAGTAATCAATAATAGTTTGTCTACCCTTAGTTAATTCTTTATTGTTATATCTATCTTTATTTTACCACCCTAAACTCCACTGCTCAATAAAGATATACCATTTCCGCAATATTTTACCTCAGTTTTACTTATAACTGCATAAAAAAACAGCAGAATTCTTAAATTCTACTGCTTTTTCTCTGTATTTTCTCTTCTTATATTCATACCTTATTAATATCCTTAATATTACACATATAATTATAATCAAGTTTATTATATTAAGTAAAATATTCCTTTGTATTATCTCTTAATTAATTATCTAAGTTCAATAATTTTCCTGTTTTCTTCTCATAGTTTTTTATAACTTTTTCTGGAATCAATCCTAGAAAGTAATCTTCTATAAGCTCCCAAATCTTTTCGTTCGTGAATCCACCTTCAAATATATAAGTTAACATTTGTACTGAAATTTCATGTCTTTCTCCTACAATTTCTAACAATCTATTTTTATATCTTCTTGGTTTTTCAATTATTTCTTTCAAGGTTTTGGTTTGGTTAATATAAATATATATTCGGCTATTTTTACCTCCAAGTGCTTTAAATACTAATATATCTAGAGTTTCAAGGATACCAAGTATAAGTAAAGTTTCCTTAAATCCTTTATTAGTACCATCATCAATTAGATAGAGATTTCCTTTATTAGTATTTTTAACAACATTATTAAATATACCTTCTATCCATCTAAAGAATCCAATTGACCCTCTATCAAATTTATAGTTATATTCTCCACTCCTTAATTCTTTTCTAATTAATACTTTACCTTGAGTACTTTTACTGAAATCTCTTTGATATACAGTCATTGCTGAAATCGTTGTTTCAACTATGCTCTTTGCCTTATATATTTATTTTCATTTTGATTTAAGCCAATCTATATTCAAATGAATTACTCTGTATTTTAATATTTCCAGTTCTTAAATTTCTATTTAAGAACTCTCTTGCATACGGTTGTAAGTTATATGCAAATGCACAGTAATCATACCTATTAGTATTACTCATGTTTGAAGCTAAATATATTATCCATTTATTTTCTAATGGTGTCTTTCGTCCATCTGAATATTCTATATACCCTGATGATTTAAAAGTATTATTGTTTTTATCATAGAAAACTTCGATAAGCAATTCCATCTCATCTGCACTCATTTCATTCTTCATATATTTAATACCTATTCTTTTTTCATTAATTATTCTTCTAACAATAAATTTACCCACAAATCCTAGAATACTGGACATATAATATGCTGATGTTATTATCAAGCATAAACTAATATACATTTGATACTTATCTCTAATTTCTGACAGTTTTAAGTATGTTAATACATCTTGAGGTAACGCAGTAATAATTAAAGTTGCACAAAATAGAATTCCTACTACTTCTTTTATTTTTAACTTTTCTACTATTGATTTAATTAAATCCATTTCTCCCCCTATGTTTATAATTAAAATAACTCTCCATTAAACGCCCTTTGCATTAATGAATTAAAGTTATTCTCTAATTCTTTTAAACTATTCTCCATTTCAAATTTCAATTTACCGACTTCTTTAACAAAGTCCTCGAATTGATTTTGTATCTGTATTGGTGGTACAACAACCTTTATTTCTGATATTCCTGTTTGATTTACCGTATATTGACCAGCTGATGTTTTTAACTTATCCTTCATTTGTAATTTTCCATATGGACTATTTAACATTGTACTTACAAAACAATTATTTATAATACTATTATCAAATCTAACCCTTATTATATGGTCGTTATGAAAAACCTTTTCTCCAATATCTTTGTAATAGGCACATCTTCCAACATTATAAGGATTACCATTTACTCTAGCAAATAAAAAATCTCCATTTTTTAGCCAATATCGTTTTTCTTCACTTTCTGTTAATTTAATTCTATTTACAGAAGTATAATCTAAATATCCATCTTGTAATTCAACTAATCTTAATACAATATTTCCGTCTAAATCATTTCCTCTACGAGCTAATCCATTATTGGCTAATAAAATTACCTCTTTTAATTCTTTTATTTGCCATCCTTTAGGATTTAAAAATGGGTCCCCAAACATCTCGATAAATTTTGATTTAACTAATTCATCTAATAACTTAATAGCTTTTTTTCTTTTTTCTATGGTATTTTCAACCTTTTCTAAAACTTCAACTATTTTTATTTGTATTTCTAGTGTTGGTAACATCATCTTAAAATCAATAAACTTCTTAGATACACCTCCAACTGTAGCTCCTCTAAAATCGTTCATTATCTTATTTTGTCCTAAAGAACTTCTTAGGTAATAAGAAAGGTACCTGCTATTCAGTTCTGTTTTAGTTCTTAATAAGAATACATGTTCATTTATACAGGCCTCTTTCAATGGGAATTCATCATTTACATATGCTACTTTTCCTGTAGTAGCCCCATCTTTTACAATTAATACATCTCCTAGTTTTATAATCCCATTTTTCATTTTCTCATAAAACTCTCTTGGAACATACTTTAACTTTTCACACTTTATATTAAATCCACCATTACTATCAATATGCTCTCCTCCTAAACTTGGAACACCTTCCGATATTGCTCCTCCTTTAGGGCGTTTACCAGATTCAATTTCGACAATATAATCTTTAAGATTAACTTCAATCCAATAATTATTATAATTCTTTAACTTCATACTACTCCACCATTTCCTTTAACTTAGCTATACCACCTAAAATTGATTTTTCTAAAGCTTCAATCTTGTCTAAAATAACCTTTGGTTTTTCATATACTACTTCTTCATATTCAACTTCTTTATACTTATTTATAGAAAGATCATAACCATTGCTAGCTATCTCTTCTTTTTCAACCCAGAACCACATATCTTCTTTAGTTGGTTCAATTGTACTATCTTCCTTAATAGCTTTCCATTTTTCAATAATATCTGGAATATCTCCATTATCATCTAATTTATTTCTCTTATCATCTAGAGAGAAACCATCACTTTGCATATCATAGAACCATACCTTATTTGTCTCTCCACCTTTAGTGAATATAAGAACAGCTGTGCTTACTCCTGCATATGGCTTAAATACTCCTGATGGCATTGATATTACACCTTCTAGTGCATTTTCTTCTACTAAGTTTTTTCTAATATCCTTATGGGCTTTACTAGAACCAAATAGTACTCCATCTGGAACTATAACTGCACACCTTCCACCTAAATCTAATATTCTATTTATAAGCTTCATAAATAAAAGTTCAGTTTTAGTTGTCTTAGCTCCTTTTGCTAGAGTAGGATTTATATCACCTTCATCTATACTACCTTTAAAAGGTGGATTTGCTAGTACCAATGTATATTTATTTTCTTCTTCATATCTCTTTGACATTGTATCCATTTGTCTAACATCAGGGTTATCAATACTATGAAGCATTAGATTCATTGAAGCTATTCTAACCATTGAAGGATCAAAATCAAATCCATAGAACATCTCATTTCTAAAATGTTCCCAATCCTCATTACTCATCATATCTCCAATTCTGTTATGAAGAATTCCTTCTTCATCTTTAAATATACTTTCTGGTCTTGTATATTTTTCAAGTATATATTCTAAGGAGTTTACAAGAAATCCAGCTGTCCCACATGCAGGATCACATATCTTATCTTCTGATGTTGGATCCATTAACTCTACCATCATTCTTATTATGTGTCTTGGTGTTCTAAACTGACCATTCACACCTGATGTTGCTAATTTTGATAATAAGTATTCATATAAATCGCCCTTAGTATCTGCATCATCCATATTAATTCCATCTATAATTCTAACTGATTCTTGCAATAATGATGGCTTTGGTATCAAAAAAACAGCATCCTTCATTTCAGCTGTAAAGCTTGATTCTTCGCCACCCATTAACTTTATTGCTGGAAATACTTTTTGAGATACTACTTCAAACATCTTCTCTACTTCTAAATGCTTAAATTGACTCCACTTTAATAATTCCCAATTAAAATTAGAATTCTCTTCATTATTTTTTTCGTTTAGCTTATAATTTAATTCTTTAAAAATTGAGTTATGAGATCTACCTATTCTATTTGCTCTTTTTTCATTAGCATTATCTATATCATCTAATCTTTTTATAAATAATAAATATGAAATTTGTTCAATTACAGTCAGAGGATTAGAAATTCCTCCTGACCAAAATCCATTCCACAATTTATCTATTTTACTCTTTATTTCCGAATTTAACATTTTAAGTCCTCCCTAAATTTAAGATATATATGTTGCTTTAAATGGAGCAATTAAATCAAATACTTCATCAGCCATTCTTCCAAAAATTCCATCTACCCCATTAGGATTAAATGATGTATACGGTGGTGCAAATAAGGCTGCAAAAGATATCCCTTTATTTTTAGCAATATCATTTTTAATTAACTCCAAAGTTTTAATTTGTGTAGAATTCATCTTATTATGATGCTTTTGTATAAATTCTTCAAATATTTTATTTAACTCAATCTCATCTATACCAACAAACTTTCTAATAATACCAACAATATCTTCTTTATCTATATCTGTTTTACTTGAAAGCTCATCTATACTATAAACAAAATCTTCTCCAAAAATCGAATAAATTCCATCTATTTCAACTTCTGATAGTTTATCACCTTTTCTAATTTTATGAATTATAATTTGATCCTTTAATTTATCTTCTATGGCAGACTTTACTCTTTTCTCATACGGCTCCATATTAGCACCATACAATACTGACCCTGCACTAACCTCTTTAATCATACTTCCAGTATCTTTTATATCAAATACTACAAAACTACTAGCTGTTGCCCCTTTATGTTTCATAAGATCTCTTAAATCAATCCTAATTTTTTCAAGTTTTTCATAACTTAATTCTTCCCATCCTGATGGATCTAATAATGATTTTACTAGTTCTCTCTTTCCATCAAATTGATTAATATTAAGTTTTAGCATTGCTAATTTCTCCATTGTAGTATTAATCTCTCTTATTAATCCATCCTTATCATTAGATTCAAAATATTGAAGTATTCTATAAATAGAATTATCAAAGGCAATTGCATCAGAGTTATCCCTAGCTTCTATCCATTGAATTAATGGCGCTATTTCTAACTTTAACTTTTTAATAAAATCCTCACTTAAGTGACTCCAATATTCTTCTTTTTTAACTTGCTCTATCTTCTTTCTATTTTTCTTTATTTCTATACTTTCAGTTGGTAGTTCTGAAATATCTTTTTTTATTTTCTCTACAAACTCATCACAAATATCACTTTCTCGCTTCGTCTTATATGTTTCTAACAATTTACACATAAACTCAAATCTTACTTGCATAGATGTTTTTTGAGGTTTTGGTATAAATCCTTTAGGATTCATTTCGAAGAACTCAAAGTTTTTATAACAATCAAAAATCGCAAATTCACTTTTCTCTAATCCATCACCAAATAAGTTATCACATCTTCTTGTTCCTCTACCTATCATTTGCCAGAACTTAACCTTTGAATAAATAGGCTTAGCAAATACCAAGTTAACAATTTCTGGTACATCTATTCCTGTATCTAATAAATCAACAGAAATTGCTATTCTAGGAAACTCTTCATTTTTGAAATCCTCTATAAGTCTTTCCTTATCTTTAACTCCAGAATATATTACTGCTGTAAGCTTCCCCTTGTATTGTGGGTACATTTCATTAAATAAAGAATCTAATAAATTAGCATGTCCTTTAGATTTCGCAAATATTATTGTTTTCCCTATGTGGTCTCCAACTTTTATACCATTATCCATTAAGGTTTTTAAAATGTATCTATTTGTATCTTTATTGGTAACCTTTTTCTCAAGTTCCTCTTTAGTGAACTCTATTTCATCACCATCATAACCTTCTTCATCAACTTGTTGCTTCTGTTCCTCTGTCATTTGACTATATTTAATTCCTTTTCTTAAGAAATCAGTTGTTGCATCAATTACTCTAGGCTCAATAAGATATGGTGGTATATGACTCCATGCTTGATCTACTGAAAAATTAAAAGTAGGATCTTCTGTATCACAATTGAATAAATCGAAAGTATTACGTTCTATAAAATCTACTGGTGTAGCTGTAAGTCCTATTATATTTGAGTCAAAATACTCTAAGATATCTCTATAAGTCTTATATATACTTCTATGAGATTCATCACATATTACCAGGTCAAAGAATCCTACACTAAATTTGCTATAATAGTTGATCATAGTTTGATATGTTGAAAAGTATAATGTAGCTTCTCTATTATCAGCATTTTTACCAGTAAATCTACATGATATTTGCTCAGGCATAAACGTCTTGAAACTATTTTTATCTTCTTTAGCTTGTTTTACAAGTTCATCTCTATCAGCTAAAAATAAAACTCTTTTAACAAAATTAGCTTCCATTAAACCTTTAGTTAATGCTATAACAGTTCTTGTTTTCCCTGTTCCAGTTGCCATTACTAAAAGTGCTTTTCTATATCCATTGGAGTATTTTTCATAAACTCTTTTTATTCCTTCTATTTGATATGGTCTACCAGCAATATTCTTATCTATTTCAATTTTATTTAAATCTTTTTTGTATTTATTTTTGAAATATAATTCCTCTAAATCATCTAATGTATAGAACCCCCAAATTTGTCTTGGTTCACTATGTCTATCATCCCACATATAGATTTCATATCCATTAGTATAAAAAACTACTGGTCTTATACTATAATCTCTTTCTATTGTATTGGCATACTCTACAGCTTGTTGTCTCCCTATAATTGGGTCAACAGAAGATTTCTTTGCCTCTACAACTGCTACAGGCTTTCCTTTCTTATTAAATAATACATAGTCAGCAAAACCTTTTTTACCTTGGTCTTTATGATTTTCTAACGGTAGTTCTAATTTTACTAGCTCTTTATTATTAATATCCCACCCTGCATCCTTTAGCATTATATCAATAAGTTTCTTTCTAGTTTCAGCTTCATTTAGATTTAGCGTTTCTTCTACTTCTCTTTCAATCTTCTTATCTTCTTGAGTTTCAGTAATTCCTTTTCGTTCTTCTTTAACAGAGTTGACTTCTTTTGTATGATTCTCTTTAATTTCTTCTTTTTCACTAGCATAATCCTCAATGTTATATACTGGAGCCTTAGTGCTTTTAGGCTTTGGCACTTTAAAAGTTAATGGCTTTATAGATGTATCTTTCGTAACTTTTATATAAAACCATGCTGCAACCTTATACATTGAAACTAAGCATTCTAGAGCATCCTTTTTATTTTCATATCCTTGATGATTAGCCTTATTTCCATAACGTCTTACTATGTCAAATAAATCTGGAATAGCTCCATTAATTTTTGTATTTCTCAAAAGTTTAATTTTATCATCCTGAGTTGCAAATCTATCTACATCTATCCTTAGAGCTACCAGTATATAATCTATTATTTGTTCCCCAAACATACGAATCTTAAGCATAGACGCATTATTATCTTTATGAATATAACTCTCAGCTTGTACACCTAACTTAGCTAAAGAAGGCCATTTCTTACTTAAAAAATTAAAATTAGACATCGCAATTTCCCCCACCAAATTCTATTACTATAAAACATATATAGTAAATTAATATTTTAACTTACTAGCTAATCTTACATATTAAAACACTTTATAATATGATTTTACAGTATTTATTTATATTTAGCTATATAAATAAACTGTCATCTGATGAATATGATGTTTATTGTTAGATACATTAAAGAGGTTTTATTTCAGAAATAAAAAATCCCTACAGCACTTAAATGTGTTGTAGGGGAATAATGAACATGAATATTATTTTTCATCATTCATTATCCATATTAAAAAAATTGTATTGAATTATTCGTAATCCATTTAAGTTAAATTTTATAATATATCTAGAATTCCTTTATTGTGTAATTTATATATTTAAAATTTATATTACATCCAAATATTTTTGGCAAATAACTAAAATTATGTGAAATAGATGCCTTAACAAAAAATATATATTCTTTATCTTCTGCTTTCAAAATTATTTCTCCTTTATCTATGTCATCAATATTATAATATAAATTAATTAATGATTCTTTATCGGAATATAAATCAAATCTTACAAAAATAAATGGTGATTTGATTTTAATATCATTTTCATTATATTCATTTCGTATACAATAGTCTGAAAAAAACTTATGTAAAATCACATTTTGAGTTGCATTTATGAACAATTCTGCTATTTCGATAGCTTCCCTTGCTTCATTTTCTTTTGATATTATATACTCATGTTCTAGTTTATTTCTAAATCTTCTTATTTTAGATATCAAAAATGCTGGTGCTATCTCTAATGCCTGTATAAATCGTAATTTAAACGAAAGTTCACTATTGTATATCAAGCTTCCTTCAAAGTTATTAATTATCACCTTTACACTTGGATATCTTAATTCATTAAAATTTAAATAATCAAATCCCAAATATGATATAATCCAATCTACCTGACAATCTATAGCGCGCTTTGAATTACTTAATACTCCTACTAGTCCCCTATTATCTAAATTTTCATAATCAGCCTTCGCAAACCTAAAAAAATCTTCTGGCTTTAGATCGAAATCTATACCATCACTATAACAGGTTCCATCTTTTCATATATAAAAATTACTCCAATTAATTTTGATTTTTAATCTATCCAAGCTCATATTCTTCTCCATATTTATATCATTGACTAAATAATTTTCTTTCCTAAAATTTCTACATAATATAATTTAGCCATTTGTTTAGCCCTGTCTTTTATTATTTGTTCATCCCAAACTTTAATATGATTATAATCTTGTCTAAAGTTTGAAACATATTTATAAGATGACTCCCCATATATATTTATTTTTTCAATAATATCCTTGTCTTCAGCTTTATTATTTATATTTTCCTCTAATAATATAAGGTTCCCAATATTTAAAGTACATGTTCTATTAGTATCTTCACCTAATATATGTTCAATTGATCCATTTATATGACATACATCTAAATTTGAATAATGCTTCTCTATATTATTTAAAACATATTTAGATAGCATATTAGATTGATTTTTGTGTTTAGAGTATTCTAACTTGATAAACTCCTGCTCAAACTCTTCATAACTCGGAAATGTAGCATCTAAGTTTTCTTTTAACTCATCTATAATTTTATTAGCAACTTGTTTATCTTTAGCTTTATTTAATTTAATTGCAAATTTTGAATACTTTCCTTCTAATGCATTTGATCTCTTTGTACATAAGGCATTATATGTGAAGTGAAACCCATGTAAATATATTAATATTTCCTTAAACTTTTTATTTGTTAATATATCTCTGTTTATTCTTGCATCAAACAATGCTAATAGCAATACTCTTATCTGCTTTATATTAAAATAATCATTTAAGTATTTTAGATTTTCAATAATATACATATATTGCTTTTTATTTTCATAATCATCAGTTAATGGACAAATTATCTTTACATATAAATCAGCCATTTTTTCTAGTTCTTCTAAAAACTCTTTATACTTTTCTTCTTTTATTGTCTTTATGAATTCCTTATATAGCTGATCATCTTTAACTTTTTTATATTTTGATATCCAGTAATGTCTAAAAAATGTTGAAAACTCAACTCGTTCTTTTCTTGATACTAATTTATTTTTAATATTTTTCCAAATGTTATTTGCATGATCAGTTGGCTCTACTGTATCTAAATAATTAAAAATACTATTCTTTATTAAATCTATAGATTCTAGTTTTTTCCCTTTGGCATTTAATATTTCAAAAATAGAGTTAGCACTTTTTTTATCTTTTGTAGATATACATATAATGTTACTATTTAACAATTGATCTCTAATTACTTTTAATATATTTAAATACTCTATATTATCTAACTTAACATTTTTATTTACTTCTTTTAATTTCTTTATTAATTTATCTTCTTTTAATATATCAATAAAGTATTCATATGCTTCTTTTATTTTTTCTTGTTCTTCATCTATAGGTGCATTATTACATATTTCTTTCATTTGAATTAAATATTCAAAATAGTAATTAGTTGTGTCATTTTTTAATATCTTATAATCCTCTCCATTATCATCCTCTTTCATAATATATGTCCAAACTAAATTTCCTAACTTTTCATTACCTATATTGAAAAAACTCTTAGCTAATGCAGATAAAAATATAGTCATAGTTGTAATTCTTTGTTGTCCATCAATTACTTCAATATTTCTACCACTTTCATTAAAACTTCCAGCTAACAAAATAGTTCCAAAAAAATATTCACTACTAACTAATTCTTTTTCATTATTTGTACTAATTTCAGATAATATATCGTTCACAAACTCTGCTATTTCTTCCTTTCCCCATGAATAATCTCTCTGGTATCTAGGAATATATAATTGTTTGTTATTATATCCTAATACAGTTCTTATTTGCATATTATTATATTCAAAATTCATAAAAATCCCCCTAATTATTTCAACTCAGATGTAATTTACTCTTCATCATCTTCTTCATCATAAATATCAGTAATAGAATTATCATATACCTCATCTGAAGATAGAGATTGCCTATACTCTTCAGCAATCATTGTCTTTGTAACTCTGCTATAGGTTCTATATTTGTAACTAAAGCTTCTAATTCTTCAATTGAAATATAAAAAACTCTTTTCATAAATTAAGAACATTCTAGACATAACATGTTCAGTTTTATGGATAATACTAAGTTCATATTTCAAATATCAATCTATTAAAACATTCTTAATTCTATAGTATTTTGTTAGATTACATCAAATTCTTTCATCAAATCATATTTAAATTTAGATAAAGGTTTATTTAAAAAGCCTTCCTCTTCATAATCAAATAAAATTTTGATTATTTCTTTTTCGTTTAATATATCAGAATATAGATTAGCAAAATCTTTAAGATATCCATTATTATAAATATAAGCTTTTCTAATTGTTTGTTGTGCTAAGGAAATCATATTTTTATACTTATCTTCTAAATGGAATGTTTCTACTGATTCTTTTATACTATCTGCATTAATTTCATCTATATAATCAAATACTTCAATATTAAATTTCTCTGACAATCCATATAAATAATCAATGGTAATCACATCCTCATCTAAGTCAAAGTTTGTCTTGAATCTATATATTCTATGACTATCCATATAAGGATGAAAGTGTATTTTCTCTTGGATGTTTCTTCCCTTTTCTTGATTACAAGTTTTACATGAAGGTATAAGATTATAAATACTTAAGGCTAAATACTCATATCTTGATTTAGCAAAATAATGATCTATATCGCCATTAAATTTATTTGGTTTTAACCCATCTCCTTTATAATACACATCTATAAAGTTTCGATTACAATATGGACATGAATGAACGTCTAATGCATGAATAATTTTGGGCATTTGTGAGTTTCTGAGATTTTCATATCTATCCAGAAAAAATTTTTTTGATTTACTATTAACTTGTAACCCCTTCATTTTTTCACAGTACTCAAAATGCTTTTGAGGTACTGAAAAGAAAAAATCTTTTAACAACTTATAATCAGCTTTTTTATATTTAGAAATATCATTTTTCCAAAACAAGTATTTTTCTTCATCTTCAAATATAAGCTTTTGTAAAATAGCATCATTACTTATTACCTCTAAAAATTCCTTCAAATGATACTTGTAAAACCAATCCCAAAATATTTTTTCAATACTTTCTTTCTTATTTTCAAAATCAATCTTAATCATACTTTATCACCATTTAAAATTTCTTTTATCTTATTTAGTTTGGCTTCATTAGTTTCTGACTTTATTTGCTCTAACAAACTATTCTTCAACTTATAATTATTTTCTCTTTTTTTTCTATACATATCTTCAAGTTTTTTTCTTAATGGTAGCTCACCAATTGAATTTATTAAAAACCTTTCGTACCCTATATCATTTTCATCTTTGTTAAATCCTTTAATTAGCTGAACTATTTTATTATAAGAAAATTCACCTACTGTTTTTTCTAATATAAAGCTATCTTTTAAAATTTCATAAATATTTGCTGCAAAAGTATTATGAATTCTATCATTTTTTTTATTCATAGAATATATATTGATTTTACTCCCTTCTATACTTTTCATATTTTCTAAGCAATATATGTGTTCTGACATAACATCTGTTGCCATAAATGGAGAGTGTGTGGATAATACTATTTGAATATTTTGATTTTTGTATGGAGATATTTCATCACATAAAAATTTTATAAATCGTCTACTCCATTCAGGATGTAAACTTTTATCAGGTTCATCTAATAAAAGTATTAATAATTTATTTTTTTTGGATTTTGTTATTATATCAAATATTTTTGATAACAAATCTAAAAAATTATTTTCTCCTTCAGATAAATTAGAAATCTCAATTTGAAATCTCATACCTATATCACTATATTTTGTATTCAAATAATTATCATATATTCTAAAGACATTCATAACCTCCTCATCTATCTCTGAATTGCAACTAATAGATATATTTCTTTTATGAAAATATTGGTCTTTTAATAAATTTAAAGCGTTTATAAAATCTTCAATAGCTATTTGATATCTACTTTCTGAACCTAGTGCAATTTCACTTTCCATTCTTGAATACAGATATCTACTTGTAAACATTAACTTATCATAGTTTTTTAATGTTATATCTTCCTTATAATAATTTATTACCTTAATTAAATTTTCATATTCCCTCGTCTTATTTAATAAAGCTCCGAAAAGAGATTTAGAATTAGACTGTATATATTCTCTCTTCTTTAAATTATTTAGAAATTCAACGTGTTTATAATTAGAAAGATCAATATTAATTCCTTTACTATTTCTCTTTTTTGTAGGATTACTATCTATCATGTTGCAAATACCATTTACAAATTGATGAATAATATAACTTGATAATGTATCTAAAATGAATGATTCCTTGTATATCTTTTTACTATTTTCAAGTTTGGCTTTGTCATCTATTGAATTATCATTTGATAATTTTATAATATTTCTTCTATCTGCTTTATCCATATATAATGTTTTTTCTAAATATTTAATCCAATTTTCCATGTCTTTATTATTTTTTTCATATAGTAAACTATATTCAAAATTTGTAGTAATTTTTATAGCTGCTGATGCTCCACAAAAATATAAGTCATTACAACTATTTAAATAATTAATAAACTTATATTGCATCTCTTTACTGGCGCTTAAATAATACCTTCTTTTGCATAAGTAATCATCATATTCATAGTTTTCTTCATCTTTTCCGATATAGGAGTTTCTTATATCTAATCTTTTACTATAACTATTTGATATATAATTTACCCCTATTTCTTCGCCTATTCTATATCCAAGCGGCGAATATTGACGAAAAAAGTGTTCTACAACTTGAAAATTACTATTCTCCTTTTTAACTATCAATCCCATAGGAACTTTGTAAAAAGGATTATTAATTTTATCGAAATTGAAATTTGTTAAATTATTCTTAAATAACTTCGTTATTTTATCCTCTGAACCTATATTGTCCATAACTTCAATTCCAAAATAATCTCCTCGTATGTGATAAAGTATAAAATAGCTGTCAACAATTTCACTTCTGGATTTACCTTTTCTTTTTATTGATTCATTACATCTATCATGTCTATTCATTCCTAGTATATCTAATATTGTTGATTTTCCAGAGCCATTCTTACCAAGTAACATAGTGATATTTTTAATATTATTAGGATATAATTCATTCATATAAGATACTTTATTCTCAATAATTAATTTTTTATTCATAATTTTCACATGAAAATTAGGTGAAAAATTAATTTCTTGATTTTTCAATATATTATTATACTTTTCTATATATAAATATATAAGTTCCATTCATTCTCACACCAATCATTAATTTTCCATTATATATATTGTCGACATATTAAAATAAAAATAATTAGTAAATATATAAATTAAATATCATACAATTATAATATACTTTCAAAAGAATACTCTTTATTATGATACATTATTTTTACCTATTAAAACAATTTCTCACAATTTATTTCAATATCTAAGGATATTTTTGTGAATGATATCTTACTATATTCTTCCTACTTCAACTTACGCTTTTTTTATCATAGAAATTAAGGTCAAATACTTCAATGAAACATCATTACTTTTAAGAAACTTATTTATTTTCCATATTTAGATCATAGCTTTTTAAACAGTCACCTTGCCGGTTTATACACCATTGATCTTAATATATTCTACCTTCTTCATCAGCGTAAATATCCATAAGGAATTTCATTAATGTATTTTTATTACTAACTAACATATAATTTTCTCTCGTTAACTATAGTCCACGTTTACCTTCAAGTACCTTCAATCCAAAGTGATTAGGCATAATTTATCCTCCTTCAAATTCTTATTTTTATATTATACTTTAATCCTATTACCTCTCCCAAATCCCATATCCCTGGTTGTAAGCTATCTGATATAGAGGCTCTATATTTGCTTTTAATCTTTTATTGAACTCTTCTTTTTCAATTTTTCTTTCATTGTTTGCAGCTATATTTATGGATAAGTATCCTTCTAAGTGGTTTTTATATCTTTTAGGATTTCTTTGCATTGTATCAAAACTTTTATATTGAATTTCACAGAACTTGTCCATGTATAAGCTAAGGTCAGGTAGTTTATTACTCTTTTGACTATTCACATTTTTAAAGGTAGGTGCTAAATTCCATAGTTCATCATGTAGTACAAAGCTCCATGGAATAAAGTGATCTATGCTTAGATTCCCATAATTAGAGAAGTTCTCTTCTGTTAGTTCCTTTCCTGTATAAATATCACTTACAGTTTTATCCCTATTTATCTCTGTCCAAAACTTAGTTGCCTTACTTAGATCCCTTTTACCTGGTGCTGTGATTTTAAATGGAATTGCTGGTACGTTAGGATTTCTCTTTTGAAGATAACAAACCAGGTTATAATGCATCCATCCACATATAATAGTTTGATTAGCTCTTATGTACTTATACCAAGAATCATTAATCTCTATGACCTTATTGTCAACATCTATTTTATATATAGCTCTCTCATCTAGATTGGTTAGCTCAGCTATAAACTTATTTCTCTTAATACCATTCTTCTTAAAGTCTTCTTTAACTATAGCTAATTCCCTAGTAAAGAAGGGAGTTAAAAGTCTATAAGGTACATAATCATGAAGTGTTTTAATCCTTTTTTCAACTTCAACATCTTCTATATTTTCTATAAGCTCTAATAGCTTATTTTTATTTATTTCACAAGGTATATTATATTTTTCATGGATTAATATTACTAAATCATAGAGCCTATCTTGAATTCCTAAACTAAGTTTGTATTGAGTAACAGGATACCATGCTCCCACTATCATTCTACATACAAGTTTTCTAAAGGATATGTACTTATTTCCCTTAATTATCTCTTCATAGATTCCAAAGAACCAAAATATTTTATAGCTACTGCTTAATTTATCTTCCAATATTCGTGAAAAGCTATTTAAATCTACACCACCATTATAAGGTAAGGTAATAGCACCATAAGGATTAGTAATAATCGAGGATGTAATATCCTTAACATGGAATTGATTTTTCTCTAAGTCGTCTATTAATGAATTATTTTCATTTATAATACCCTTTTTACTCATGCTCTACCCCATTCCTATGGCTACTTTATTTCTTATATCTTAAAGATGCATTAACCCATCCACCAATATATTACACGTTACACATATATTGTACCACCTCCCTGTCCACTGCTCAATAAATTCATACCATATTCAACAAATATTTCCTTTGTTTAACCTGTAACTACATAAAAAAACAGCAGAATTCTTAAATTCTACTGTTTCTAGGTGTTTCTAATTAAATATATTTCTTTAACTTCTCCAAAGATTCTATATCAAACACATCTCCATTAATTTTTCTATCTTTTCTAAAGATAAATTGAGTATAGATTCTATTACATTCTCTGGAATACCTTTAAACTTTTTCCTTGAAAGTTTAGCTATGTTTAATAACAGTGTTGATACTATGTTACTTTTTAAAACTCATTACTCATATGATGGCTGTCACCTTAAGTTGATAATTCATGGCAGCATCACTTTAAAGTTACATATATAATTCTATGATTGGCGATGAATCCGGATTTTTCCAATGTTTTTCTTGATGCTATATTTTTAGGGTTGCAGCAAGCCATGGGCTTTAAATTATTTCTATAGCAATGTTCCTTTAGCTGAGTTATAATATATGCTCCGATACCTTTTTTACGGTATTCCTCTGCGACAACCATTCCTATATCACCATATTGTTCATTTGATTTAAATATTCTAAATTCACCTATTCCTAGTAGAATGTCACCACTGTATAGTACGAATAGTTGATTGTTTTCTATTAAATCTTCATAATAACCTTCAAATGCAGGGTCACATTTTGCTTTTATAGTGACTATATCATTGCTTTTAGCTAATTTGAAGGACACATCTTTAAAATTGGCCAATTCATATTTTATATTTTTGTTATCAGCAAAAAGATAACAATCTATAGATATATTCTTCTGATAATCAAGACACAAAGATAGAAATTCTGTCTCTTTAGTAGAAACAGTAGCATTTTCGGCAATATTATTCGCAATAATATATTCAAAAATCTCTGGTGCATGTATAAAATAATCTGTAAAAGTATAGAATTGTACCAAAGTTTTTTTAGAATCGACGAAAAAATGACCTGCTTTCTTTCCATTATAAATAATTATATAGCACTGGGAATTCCCTATAATTACATTTTCCCAGTAACCATCTATTGGCGATGCTAAAGTCTTAATATACTCTTTATTCAAAATAAATCTTTCTTCTGGTGATGTTACTTTCTCTACTTTTATCATCAAATTCCCCCTTTTAATATCTTTTCTTAATTATATATGCTTAATAAGCTAACTAAATTAATTATTTTTAAGTGCTTTTGTTATCTCATTTTTATATATTCCACCATCTTAAGCTCTATAAAAATGATTTAAGAAAATACAAAGTCAAATCATCGTCATTTTCACATTTTGCATATTGTTCTAATTGATTTCCATTATACCAAACCCCTGTACCATCTGGAATATATCCTCGTTTTACATACATTCTTTGAGCAGAGCCATAACCATAATGTAGTCCTACCGATAGAGAAACAAAATCACTTTTTTCTTTTGCAAGGCTCTCTACTACATCCATGATCTTATTACCTATACCTCTTTTTTGATATTTAATAAGGACATTAAAATCAACAATTTCAGGTATATTTTTATGTGCAAAAGGACCAACTTTGGTACATGGAAGTAATGTAACATATCCAGCAACATCACCCTTTATTTCAGCAATAATCACTAACCTTTCAATATTCTCTTGCTGATTATAATAGTCATTAAATAGTTCATATGGTTTATGCCAATTTTGTTCTGCAAAACCATGAACCAAATTTTCAATATCGCTCTTTATCATAGAGCGTATAAGTAAATTATCATTATTATAATAAATCATTGTAACCCCCCCCTATTTAGTTCATTAATAATTTTTGAATCGCCAGTGCTTCTAATCTCCCCAAGGACACAGATACTAGAATATAATTGGTCATTGTTCCTTTTGTATTTTTCTAATGATTAAATATACTTCCTTAACTCCTCAATGGACTCTATATCAAACAAATCTCCATTAATCTTTTCTATCTTTTCTAAAGATAATTTAAGTATAGACTCTATTATATTCTCTGGAATATCCTTAAATTTTTTCCTTAAAAGTTTTATAGTACTTTTAGCTAAAGCATCTTTTGCTCCTTGCTTTATCCCTTCATCTCTAGCACCTTGAAGTCTACTTTTCTCATCCCTTATAGCTTTATCTCTCATCTCAGCTAGTTGTATTAACTCTTTATCACCACTGATATTGTATAGAACATCCATTGCTTCCTTGATTTCAGTATCTTCTTTTTTCATTATATCTATCTCCTCTCCCTCTGGATTTATTAAAAAGCTTAACCATCTATGCAACTTATTATTATAGTCTTTCTTTGATTTTTCGAACTTCTTAAGCTCTATAAAATGAATTTCAACAATATCACTTAGTAATTTCTTTGTCATATCTTCATATAGATGATAACTACTATGAAACTTCTCATCATTAATATAATCAAAATCTAAGATATTTATAGTTATAGTTTTATTAAGTTGATTATAATTATCTCCTTTAATCAACTGTTTTAATATCATCTTTGATAAGTAAAATATTGTCCTTCTAATCATATTATACTGATTTATCAGCTGTATTTCTACATTGATATGAGTACTATTTTCTGTTGTTACATTAATATCTAAAATACTTAGCTTTTCACTGGCAATCAAAGATAAATTTAGTGCTTTTTCCTCTAAAGAAATATTTTTTGAAATACAACATCATTTTTAGGATTTAATAATTTGTTCATGTCTCAATTCCTCCTTAGTTTATTACTATTTAAATTATCGACACAAACATTTGTTCTTATTCTCATTTGAGAAATATTTTGTATGATTTAACTTAAAATTAGAATATATAAAAAACAGCAGAATTCTGAAATTCTACTGTTTCTAAAAAATACTTCTATCATACTTTATATAATTTATAAAGACTTTTTATATTTCTTAAAGTAGACTAAACTTGAAAAAGTAAAAAAAGCACCAAAAATTATAAAAAATGCTGCAGAAAAATATAGTTTCCCGGTTAAATGCCATATTCCTATTGCCAACCATAGAACCCCTGAAATTGCATCTAATATCCATGAACTTTTATTATCTATTGCTTTACAATTACACGTACCATCTTTTTTTATTTGCTTAATTCTAGAGCTATATGCTAAATAAGGCATAAAATTAAAGACAAATACAAATATATCAATTATCAACAATCCAACAATAATCAAAAATATAGGTTTAATGGCAACTAAAGAAACAACTAACAACCCCATTAGAGCTATAGCTAGTATTAAAGAATATAAAGTCCCTTTTCTTGTTTGATTTCTTATACTTGTATATTTATCTATTTCTGATTCACAATCACTATAAATAGGTTTAGTTCCAGCTTGCGCTGAAAAAATGTGCATATAATTTTCTATAGAAACAATACAATTCCATCCTGCTTCTTTAAATATAGTGAAGTATTCTTCATTTGCCTCTGTTTGGTAATCTAAGTTATATATTATATCTTGAGATTTATCTTTTCTTAGTTTATAGAAAAACCCTCCTACTATATCTTCTAATATCCAACCTTTCCTTGCATATTCTTTTAATTTTTCCATATCACTTTCTTCACTAAATGCAAACCCATTAATCATTACATATTTACTTTTCAAAAATATCCCTCTTTTCTAACCCAAAAAATTTTCAGCGAATTTGATCATCTGCTTTTTACGTTCAATCTCTTTTATAAGCATCTCTCGTCCTTTATTGGTTATTTTATATATTTTTTTATTTTCATCTGTGTCACAATTTAACTCCACTAAATCTGCTGCTAAAAGCTTTTTCAATGTTGTATAAAGTGATGCAGGACCAATAGTAACTTCATTATTAGTAAACTTCTCAATAGTTTTCATAATTAGGTATCCATGCTTTTCATCAACAACACTAGATAAAATATAAAAAGCAGAATCTGTTAATTCCCCTATATCAATAGAATCTTTTCTTGGCATAAAATTCTCCTTCATATTATATTTAATGATATATTATTAAATGATATATCATTAAATATAATATATCCATAAATGATATACTTGTCAAGTTTTTCTTTATTGGTTTCGTTATTTATATATTTTTATTAAAATATATAAATATACTGATAAAAAAGGCTTCTTGCATAAACTAAAGGATATGATTGAATTAATATTTTAGTGTAGATGAATTTTAGATTTCTTCATAATGATTTAGAATTTTTTTGATCTTTTCATAAATAATGGATTTTAACCATTGCGGTTTTACTGATTTAATACAAGTGCCATATCTAAGAAAATAATCAGATATAAAATCTTCTTCACCTACATTACAAAATCCCTTTATAATTGTCTTTGTTCCTGTTTCTATTTTCATAGAAGGATAATGTTCCTTGTAGAAAATATCCGATGCACCATCTAAAATCTCTACTTCAAAATGAATACTTTTATCAGATTGGTAAAATTCTATGGGAGAGTTTATAACATCATCAATTAGAAATTCTTGCTTCTCACTACTAAAATCTAATGAGGTTATTTTATCACATCTAAAAACTTTGTATTTATTACTATTAAGCTCTATTCCACTAGCGTACCACTGTCCAAATTTAGATGTAATTTTTAAAAACTGAATATGGTAATTTATAGTTTTATCATTTTTCAAATACTTAATCGTACAACTAACTTCATTAATAATACTTTCTAAAATCCTATCTAAGAATTTACTGACATTATTATGTTTAGAGGCTTCAAATTGTAAGGACTTTTTCATCTTATTAATTTTTTCTATTTGTTCTTCCGATAGACAGTTTTCAAATTTTTCATTTAGTTTATTTACACTTAAATGAAAGGGTGTAGACTCGTAGGCATTTAGTGTGAGCATTGCAAAATACAGCGCGTATACTTCGTCTATGGTAAATATAATAGGTGACAATAATCTATTTTTCAATATAACATATTTACCGTATCTACCTTGCTCTGTATAAATAGGCATTCCCAATTCTTCTAATGAACTAATATCACGCAAAGCTGTACTTTTTGAAATGTTATATTTATTCATTAAGTCACTTAAATTGAAGCAATCCAGGTCATTTAGGTACATTATCATATGGTTTAATCTTTCTGATTTTTTCATATATCCTCCGTTTTTAAATTATCTTAAGTAAAGGTTTCACATTTTGACACCTTTAAATATTATAATATATTTATATCAATAATATAATCATTGATATATAATTTACTACAAAAAGGAGATTAATATTATGAGTAAAATCTTAGAAACAGCTATTTTCCTTTCAATGAATGGAAAAGCACAAGATGCTATTAATTTTTATAAGAAACACTTTAACGCAGAACAGTTAATGATTGTAACATATGCAGATATGTTAAAGATGGGGGATAAATCACGAGAAATTAATGATGAAAATAAAGATTATATTTCTCACTCTGTTTTAAAAATTGGCAATACTAAGGTTATGGTTGCTGAAGATACAATGGATGCCAATGAAGAGTACAAAGTTGGTAATAATACCTCTCTATGTGTTCAAAGTGCTGATTTGGAGGAAATCCATCAATTCTATGATAGCTTAATCGCAGATAAGAGAGTTAGAATAATTGTACCATTAGCTAGTAATATATTTAGTAAAGCATATGGAATCATTGAAGATCCATTTGGTATTAAAATTCAATTATCTTTCGATGAAAGATTAAAGTGAAAATTACTCTTGTAATAAATAAATTTATGTAATTAGATTAATTCTAAAACATAATCTTTTTATACATTACTTAGGAAACTCGACTCACATTCGCTCACTGAGTAAGTCCTGCTAACTAAATCAAAGATTTAGAGCATCACTTAAAAATTATGATTAAATTTCTTGGTCTTGATATAGAAGTTAAAAGTACTGAAAAAGTGCTACATCCCGTAAAGATTAGCACTTTTTCTAAGAATTCTGTACTTCTCAGCTCGACTGAGTGAGTTTCCTATCTATTTTATATCAAATTTATATGAAAGATAAACATAAATAATATTTTCTATATAAACCTTTTTAACTAATTAAACAAATTGTAGTTTATTTCTTGTTATTTTTCTCCTTTTTATTATTGTTACTAATACTAATAGTAACAATACCGCCTAAATAGCAGTACCTATCGCAATCCAAGGAGCAATGTTCATTTGAAATCTTCCCCACAAATTTCTATCTCTCTATAATCTATATTATTACTTGTAATATATACTATTTTATGTGTATAACATATTAATAATACGAACATTTGATTTTTTACTCTATTATAGCAATATCATTATCTGTAATTATTATGGCTTGACTGTCCATTAATTTAATATTAGGACAATCACTTGTATTTAAATATCCACATTCTGTACCTTCTTCTGCGTGAACATTGAGCGTACAATTGATATAACCTAAATTGTTAGGTAAATTTTGTGATAAAACAACACTCCCTGCACTTACTCCTACATATATCCCTCCGTTATGTAAAAATTTTTTCAATGGAATATTAAAATTAGTTTCGTTCATTTTGTTCAATAAATGTTGTGTAGTTCCACCGCAAACGTATATAACATTAAAATTACAAATTTCATCACAACTCATAATTCTATCTAAATCATATGTAACTATGTTATCTTCTAAAATACCAGCATCTAAAAGGTCGTTTTTACACTCTGGAATCCATACCTTTGCGTCTTCTGTTATTGCAGCAGTTGGAATAAAAATAGCTCTAATTTTATCCTTAGGCATATTTACTAATTCTAAAAACTTTTCTTTAATATTTCTATTAGTAAATCCAGTAGATGTTAATATCAAATTTTGCATAATTAAAAATCTCCTCTACAAAATACTATTTGCCTGTCATTAAAAAATTTCTTACTTATTTAAGTGTAACATATTTTGTAAATATAACATTACTTATAGTAGACATTTTCTGCTTAAAACAGCCTTAGATAAGTTATATAAATGTAATGATTATACTTATTTTTTACATTTTATCAACAAAAACTTCATTGGAGGTTTATCTTTATTATCACTATCTATTTCATCAATTTCAGAAAATTCTACAAGTCCATATTTTTGAAAATCTTTTTTTATTGATTCTGAATCATAAAAAAAGATTTTTACTCCGTCTTTAGTTTCATAATAACTTTCATTAAGTTTTTTTCCTTTTCCAAACATAGGAGCTTTCTTTGAAACAGCTGTAAAAATCATATATCCGTCTTGTTTTAATTGATTATAACAATCACTAATAAATTTTTCCCTCTCACTTTCATTTAATAAATGAATAAGTGCATAGCTAAATATACCTTCATAGAGTTTATTTTCAAAAGGCATATCTCCTACTGAACCATGATAAATATTAATATCAATCCCATGTTGCCTTGCTAAATCAATAGCTGTTTTTGAGATTTCGATTCCTGTAACATTTATATTATTATCAATAAATACCTTTGCATTTCTTCCATAACCAATACCAGGTATTAATATATCTTTTATATTATTTTCAATAAAGCAATCCTTGGCAATAATGGCTGATTCTGATGGTTTAAATCCCCACATTGTTTGTTTTTCTATAAAACTTTTTTCCCAAAACTCCGTCATATTTTCGCTCTCCTTAAAATATATTTTTTGAATCTGTAACAATAATAACCCCTAAAGCAAATGGATAAGTAATGTTAAAGTTTTTATTACTATTCACTTAGATCTCTTATATAATGCATAAATTTAATTTCCCATTGTGAATCTGAACTATATGCTTCATATTTATTATCTAAATAGTGTTTAATAATATAAATCTCTTCCTTTGAAAGTGTTTTAAATAATTCTAAAGCTTCATCTTCCCAAAAACACAGGTTTAGGACTTCCACTAGGTCACTTAAGCTATTAACCTCTTCTTTTACCATTGCAATCTTATCTGAAATAAATCTACAATCATTTATTTCATTGATTAAATTGCGTAACCTTTCATTATCCATAGTATCATTATCTATAAACTCACTTTCTTTTAAATCATCTTCATACTTAAAGGATAAAAATATATTATCAATATTTCCTGTGGATAATCCTACTTCAATTCTAGGATAAATATTCACAGCTGTTTTTTGGATATATTCTTTCTTTTCATTATCAACTATCCCTAAAACATTACAAATGCTCTTTGCTGAGCTCTCTAATTTTACTAAAATTTCAGTTTTGGACAAGTTTCTAAAAATCCCTAACAATGTTTCTCTTTGCAATGCCGAAATCTCTAATGTTAATATATCCACGCCTAAAATATCAAGCCCTATGGCATTTGTTAGTATTGGTTCAAAAATATTAATTAATAGCTCTTTATAATCAGAGCAATAGCTATTTAGAATATAAATAATATTATCCTTATCAAAACATATGCAAAACTCATTTTCTATAAGTAGCGCTTTTAAGTATTCATTTATATATTCAATTCCCTGCAACTTTTCTGATATGGCATTAGAAAGTTGATAATCTATGCTACAGTCTATCTTATGAGCAAAAAATCTATAGTCATATTTATTAAAAAATCTATCTATTTCATTTATTGTATCCTTATATGATATGTTTTCTATATTAGATGAACTTTTTCTAACTTCTTCTAATAATTTCTTTCCGCTCTCCATCAAAGAGGCTATTTTACTCCAAGAAGCTTTTAACAAGTCACTTATATCTTCTTCCATAAATACTTCCTTTGCGTTCATTAATTCTCTTAATTCTAATCCTAATGAAAAACAAATTGAATTAAGTAACTCTTCCGCTATTTCTATTGGAACTGATGTGCTATCACCCATTGTATATCGCTCAGTGTGCTTGCCAAGTAAATTCCATATTTTAAACTCAATAAGCATTTTATCTTCTTCACTTATATTTTTATCTATTTGAATATTATCTGAAAACGCCATTAAACTCTTGTTGCTTTCTTCCATAATACCTCCTAAAATTCATGTCCGTACATATCTATATCATCCACTTCATGTCCGTATCTTGTATTTCTACAAAGCTCTTCTAAAGTAGTTCCTCTTAAATACTCTAAGGAACCTTGACATTTTCCATCAAAATGTCTTTTCATAAACTCAATAAGTTCATCATCAGCTATCTGATCCATGGCTTCATTTTTAAAAAAATAGAACGACTCTTGAATCTCCGTTAATGTCTCTTTATAATTCTGTTGCATTATATAAGGAGAATCACAAAAAACCTCTACTATCTTTTTTAAAATTCCTTCAGAAAACTCAATTCTTCCTGTATCTTTTAATGACCTAAAACGATTCTCCACCAGCTCATTAATTTCTCCATCACATAAAGCTAACCCATATTTTATTGTTATTTCATTACACCCTTTTAACTCAATTGCAGCTTGTTTTTTCTGGAAATCTTGAAATGCTAAAGTCATATTTTTATCCACCATAATCACCTCTAGATACACAGTACTCCTAAGTCTGATCCAATACAAGACTTGAAATTTTAGTAATTTTGTGGTAATATAAACTTAGAAAATACTTCCCAGTTTGAAAATCAATCTGGGAAGTATTTCTTATATTATAATAGATTTTTCTTATATTACTGAGGTATATATTTCGGCTTCTCTTCAAACTGAGCACAATAAAATCAAAACTAATCAAAAAACTTTCCTTTATAAAAATTCTCATTGTCAAGTTTCTTTGCCGTAAGCCTGAACATGACACAGCCATCTGGGCATACAATATCCTTGCTATATTTGCTACTGCCACCAATGTTCTCTAAATCTCCGCCACTTCTCACCGACTCCATGATTGGGAACATAATCATCATAACCTTGGAACAGATACCCTGTCCATCCGAATTTATGGGACAGCCATAGGTGCAGGTATACTTATCACCCACCTCTTCGCCGTTTCTGCAGTACCGCTCTGTATGGTCACTGCGAAGAAACCCAGTTACCTCAATTTCAAATTCGTACTCCTCATCATACCATTTTTTCATAATCAACCTCCAAATTCTTGTTTATCTATATATAATTTTCCAATAGCTTAATAACATAATTATAACACAAGCCAATGACACTTTTAATATCATTGGCTTAATTTAAATACTTTACAAATTCCTTTTAAGTTTGGTTATACACAGATACCCTTCACCGCACCACAAGTAAAAAGTTTAAACTTCTCCACCTACAGATTAACTTATTGCTAAACTCCCTCATATTATAATAATAAAAAAATATAGGAGTAGATAAACATGTCTATTTTTGCTTATGTTGCAAATGACAATAATAAAATTTCAGTTATAGATACAAGTGCAAATACGGTAATAAATACCATTCCAATTTTATCTCCAAGTGATATAACAAAATTTATTGCACTAACACCAGATGGTAGCTTTGCCTATGTTACAAACCTTTCAAACCTGGTAGCAGTTATAAATACTTGCACCAATACGTTAGTAGATACAATAACAGTTGGCACTTCCCCAACAGGCATTGCGGTAACCCCAAATGGTAAATATGTCTATGTAGTAAACTCTGGCCTTGCAACCTCTCCCTCAGGAACAGTATCAATCATAGATACCAATACTAATACAATTGTGAATACTATAACTGTTGGTAGAAATCCCATTGCTGTGGCAATATCACCAAATGGCAACTTTGCTTATGTTACAAACTCAAAATCAGATAATGTATCAGTTATAGATACCACTACAAATACCATAGTAAACACCATAACTGTAGGAGATTTTCCTCAAGGCATAGCAATAACTCCAAATGGTACCCTTGCCTATGTTGCAAATCAAGGACAAAGTGCCTTCTCAAACACTATATCTGTAATAAATCTAACCAATAATACATTGGTAGATACCATAACTGTTGGTACTGGCCCTAGTTATGTTGCAATAACACCAGATGGAAATTATGCTTATGTCACAAATGTCTTTACTAATAATGTCTCTGTAATTAATACCAATACAAATACAGTAGTAAATACTATCCCTGTTGGAAATTGCCCTTTTGATATAGCAATTACACCAGATGGTAGCTTTGCCTATGTTACAAACTCCTGTACTAATGATATTTCTATAATTGATATAAATACAAATACAGTGGTAAATACCATCCCTAATATTCCTTTACCACTTGGTATAGCAATAGCAAATGTTGATTTTCCATGCCCAACCCCTTTAAATAGAATGTGCATTGAAACAACAAGAATATTTGATTCAAATAAGTTTGAAGAAGAACTTAAAGAGACCTTTAAACTTCCACCATTATATAATACTGAACACATCCAATGTGATGTTGGAGAAACTAGATGTAATATATTAAATATAACTACAATAAACAAACAAACTAATTTAGTAAATGTAAAGTTGCAAATAAAAGTAATTATTAATTTTACAAGTAACTATCCAGATTGTTATTTATTTAAAAAAGTAGTATGCTTTTATAAAAATGTTAATCTTATAAAACCTGAAGGTGCTGATGTATATTGCTCTATTAATAATGTAACTTGTTCATGCATGCAACCAAGTAACTACTCAATTGGGTGCCATAATAAAAATTTATGCTGTACTATAAAGGTAACTGCTACTGTTAAATCTCAAAAGCTTGTTCAAATTGAAGTACCAGTTTTAAGATCTTGTGAATCAAATTAATGTTATTCTAATAACTGCATAACTAAAAATATATAAAATTCAACCATCTATATTTTTATGCAAAGTAGCTAGTAAAACTTATCATATTTTTACTAGCTACAATTCCATCACTTATTTGTTTTAATTGCTTAGACTATCACTATTTCTTTATCAGTTTCAAACTATTCCCACCTAAAAAACTTAATAGATACCCAAATGCATATCACAGAAAGTATACTTATAACTAAAATTGGTATCATTACATTATCTATGCTTAAGTTAAGTGATGCGCTTTTTAAAAGCTTTATTCCCTGAGTTAATGGTAAGATATCTGCCACTTTTTGAAGGGATGTTGGCATAACCTCATAGGGTAATGTTGCTCCTGAAAATATAAGCATAGGAAAGTATAAAATACTTGCAATAACACTTGCCATTTTATTATTTTTCGCTATTCCACCCACCATAAATCCAATGCTGAACATTGATGCCATTACTAATGTATAAGCTCCTAAAAAGTTTATCCATGAGCCTCTAAATTGAAACTTGAAAAATATTTTTGCTGTTAAATAAATAATTATTAATGAAACAATGGCATATAAAGTATAAATCATTCCTTGAACTACTAAAATCATAGCTGGGCTAACTGGTGTTACTCTAAATCTTTTTAATATCTTTCTATGACGATACTCAGATAATACTAATGGTAATCCCATGAAACCACCTGCACATATTGCAATAGTTGATACAGCTGCAAAGGATTGTTCCATGAATGTAAAGTCTGCTTCAGGAAACGCGGGTTTATTTCCATAAATAATACCTAAAATAATAGTTATAACCACTGGCATACAGATTGCAAAGATGAACATATCCATGCCTCTTAGTGATAATTTTAATTCAGTTTTTAACATTGCTTTAAATGCTCTCATCATCCAAATCCTCCTCATCTACAAACCATAAATAGGCATCCTCAAATTTTTCATATGGACTCAGTTCCACTGCTTCTTCAACTGTTCCATAAAAATCTATTGCTCCATTTTTCAAAATACATATTTTATCGCACAGAACCTCAACCTCATCCATGAAATGAGATGTTAAAAAGATTGTGAGTCCTTGCTTCTTTAATTTTAATAAGCACTTCCACACATCTCTTCTAGCCTTTACATCTAATCCTGTTGTAAGCTCGTCAAGGAATACTACCTCTGGGTTAGGAATTAAGGCTAGGATAATAAATAATCGTTGTCTTTCACCTCCTGATAATTCACTTACTAAATTTTTCCCCTTATCTTGAAGGTCAAATTCTTCTAATAATTTATTGCAATCTAATGGATTTTTATAAAGAACCTCAGTTATTTCACACAACTCTTTCACTGTTATTTTATCTTGATAATTAGATTCTTGAAACTGAACCCCAACCCTTTGAAATAGCTGTTTTCTTTCTTTTTGAGGATTCATGCCTAGGATAGATACCTGACCATGATCAAAATTCTTTGTACCTAAAATACACTCTATGGTAGTACTTTTCCCTGCCCCATTGGCACCTATCAATCCAAATACCTCACCTTTCTTTACTGTTAAACTAACACTCTTCACCACTTGAGCATCCCCATAGGATTTATAGAGATTATGAACTTTTATTACTTCCATGTGTTATTCCCTCCTTTTGATAAAAGAATAACACCAGCACAAAGTCTGGTGTTAAAGTGTAGAGTTTGTATTAAATTTGTTTTTCATAAATTGTAATTGCCTTAATATAATTTTTGCATTTTTTTCTGCATCACTTAAGGAAGTAAGAAGCTTATCACATGCTGTAACAATGTCCTCATCTTCTTTTGGTTTATCAATTACCTCTCTAATATCAATTTCTATACTTTCTGACATTGAATTAATCATTCTTAAAATTGCTGAAAGAGAATAATTAGCACAACGTAAAGTACGTATTATTTTAAGTCTATTAATATCACTTTCAGTATAAACTCGATATCCATTATGCCTTCTCTTAACAGTAAGTAAACCATTCATCTCCCAATTTCTTAATGTGTCCATTGTGACCTTAAGATAGTCTGATGTTTGCTTTCTCGTAAAAAATATATAATTATCTTGAGCATCCCTATCTAATAAAAGCTTCTTTGAAAGGTCTATAGCTTCCTCTGCATTTTTTTGTTCTTGCTTTATCTGACTTATATAATCATTTGTACAGTTAATTGCTTCTTGAAACTCCCCCTTGGCAGATAACTTAACAACATTGATTATCTTTTTTCTTAGCCCATTTTGTAGAACCTCTACTTTAAAGGCAGTTCTAGCAAGATTAAATTGCTCTATGTGATAGTCAGTAAATACTCTATAACCATTTTGTAATCTATTCACCTTTGGTATTAATTCAAGCTTTTCGTACAAACGTACAGTGTTGGAATGTACACCAACTCTTTTAGCTACTTCTGATGTTTTATATACCTTATCCATACTATGTGCACCTCCATGTTATTATAATAACACTTATGGAAAGTCTGGTGATATAGTGTAGAGTTCTATTTAATTCTTATTTAGTTTTTGCTATCTCATTTTCATCTTCTAATATTACAGGATAAATTCAATATGTTAGTATTTAAATAGCTCCTTTTGAGGAAATATTCCAAAAGCCCCACCAGTATGGATAAATAAAATATTTTCATTGTTTTTAAAGTTTCCTTTTTTTATTTCTTCACTTAATCCATACATAGCTTTACCTGTATAAACAGGATCTAAAATTATTCCTTCTAATTTTGCAAATTCCTTAATGAAATTTATTTCTTCTTCTCTACTTAAAGCATATCCATTTCCTACATATCCATCTATAATTCTTATTTCATCTTTAGACAATTCCAAATCTACATTAATATACTTCATGGTATCTTGTACTATTTCGTAGATTCGATTTTTAAAATATTCACTGTCATCACAAACATTAACACCTAAAATATCACACTTGTTTTCTGATATTTTATTTGCTAAAAAAGTTCCTGCGTAAGTACCTCCAGATCCCACGGCGAGTATAACTTTGTCAAAATGAACACCTAACTGCTGTTCCTGCTCAATAATTTCTTTCATTGCATTATAATATCCAAATGTGCCTATTACATTTGAAGCACCTTCTGGAATAATATAGGACATATAACCTTTTTTATCATATTCCGTCTTAATCTGTTCCATAATTTCTAATCTTGAATTTTTATATTCTTCTGCGGTAATAAAACGAATATCTGCACCTAAAAGCTTATCTATAAATAAATTTCCATCAGATTCAATACTGCTGCTTCCTCTTAAAACAAGTACTGATTTTATCCCAAGCCTCGCTGCTACTGCTGCCGTTGCTCTACAATGGTTTGATTGGATTCCACCGCAAGTTATAAGCACATTAGCCCCTTTATTAATAGCATCTTTTACTGTAAATTCTAATTTTCTAATTTTGTTTCCTGATACTTCAAGTCCAGTTTGATCATCTCTCTTTATATAAATATTGGGTCCACCTAACATTTTAGAAAACCTCTCAAGTTTTTCAATTTTAGTTGGCATATTTGAAAGTTCTATTCTTTCTGGAATTTGAATTTTGTTTAAAATATTATTCATATTTTGTTCATCTCCTTTAGTAATTATAAGATTGGAACGTAATTATACATAAACCCAGGGTATAATATTTCATTCCATATATTTTCTCAGATATTTTCCTGTATAGGATTTATCACACATTATAATATCTTCAGGACTTCCCTCTGCTACAATGTGACCACCATTTTCTCCTGCATCAGGGCCCATATCTATTATATAGTCTGCGGTTTTTATCAAATCCAAATTATGTTCAATTACCAGCACAGTATTTCCTAAATCAACAAGTTCATTAAGAGATAGCAACAATTTCTCAATATCTTTAATATGGAGACCTGTAGTTGGCTCATCTAAGATATATAGATTATCCTTCTCTTTTTTAATTTTCCCCAGTTCTCTTCCTAGCTTCAACCTTTGAGCTTCTCCCCCAGACAATGTAGATGAGGATTGTCCTAATTTTAGGTATCCTAATCCTAGCTTGTTTAATACATTCAATTTAGAGTGTATTAGGTTTACATCCTTGAAAAATTCCACTCCTTCTTCAATTGTTAGTTCAAGAATATCAGCTATGTTTTTTTCTTTATATTTGATCTCTAATATCTCGCTTCTATACCTTTTACCCTTGCATACTGGGCATATGGTTATGATATCTTGCATAAATTGCAACTCAGTTACAATATTTCCTTCTCCCATACAAGTCTCACATCTACCGCCCTTATTATTGAAACTGAAACTTGAAATGTCATACCCTCTAGCTTTTGCTTCTTCTGTTCCTGCAAATATATCTCTTATTTTATCATAAATATTAATATAGGTTGCTGGATTTGAACGTGAACTTCTTCCAATTGGTGATTGATCAATATATCTAACATCACTAATATTCTCAATACCCTCAACTCCATCATTGAGTCCTGGCTTAATTCTAGAATCATGCAACTTTGAGTATATGCTCTTGTATAATATCTCATTTACCAAACTGCTTTTTCCAGACCCTGATACACCTGTAATGCAAATAAAGGTTCCTAATGGTATGCTTAGGTTAAGATTCTTAAGATTATTTTCTCTTGCACCATGTATTCTTATATGTTTTCCTATGCCTAAGCGTCTTCCTTTAGGAATAACAATTTTCTTCTTTCCAGCCAAATATTGTCCTGTTATAGATCTTTCTGTATTAATAATCTCTTTAATATTTCCACTTGCAATTATCTCGCCGCCATTTGCTCCTGCACCTGGTCCTAATTCTACTATATAATCTGCGTTCCCAATAGTCTCCATATCGTGTTCAACTACAACTACAGTATTACCCATATCTCTTAGCTTTTTTAATGTATTAATTATTTTAAATGTATCCTTCTCATGAAGCCCTATACTTGGTTCATCTAATATATACATCATCCCCATTAGATTTGATCCGATTTGTGAAGATAAACGTATTCTTTGAGTTTCTCCTCCAGAGAGAGTATCCGAACTTCTCCCCAAGCTCAAATATTCAAGTCCTATTTCTTCCAGAAGCTCTAGTTTTATTATCATTTCATTAATAATCTGCTGTGCAACTTCCCTTTTAGACTCAACTACTTCTAGGGATGATATAAATTTCTTTAATTTCTGTATCTGCATTTTCCCAAACTCATTTATGTCTATTCCGTTTATCTTTACTAATAATCTTTCTTTTTTTAGCTTTTTACCCTTACATTCTGGACAAATGTGACTGACAAAGAGTTTTTCGTTATCTCTGTTCTTTGTTCCTTTATCTAAATTATCTTTATAAAGACGTGTTATATAGTTCACTAGCCCTTCATAACTTACGTACCTTCGTCTTCCTTCTGTTTCTCGCTCTCCTGTTGGCTTCAGCAGCTCATAACGTTCACCTTTAGTTCCATAGAAAAAAATATCTTTTATTTTCTCTGGGAGCTCATTAAAAGGAGTATCAATACTAAAATTATAATGTGCTGCAAGGCTATGCAATCTTGCTGCACCATTTTTATCACTCAAACTGAATTGAGATACATAAAGAGGGTCCATTCTCATGCTCTTCTTTTCATCCTTAATCAAAAGATATGGTTCTGTCATTTTATAGGTTCCAAGTCCCTGACATGTAGGACATGCTCCACTGACATCATTTGGTGAAAAATATTTAGGGAGGAATTTCCCTGTAATAATATTATGTTCACAGTTAATAAACCCCTTAGTAAACTTTCTTACTTCCTCTTCTGAAAGCTCCTTGTTTAGGATCTGTAATCTTATAAAATTCTGCCCTACTTCCAATCCTCTTTCTATTGCGCTAACTATTTGTTCATAATTCTTTTTATATACTGAAACCTCATCTACTATTACTTCAATTTTATAAGTTCCAGTCTCATCTAAGTTTATATTATTTTTAATATCAAATACTTTATTGTTGATCACAAATCTTCTATAGCCTCTACTTCTAAGTTCAGTTAATAAATAATCATAGCTTTTATCAAATATTTTATTAACAGGGGCTTGTACTTCAATTCTAGTACCTTCTGGGAGACTCAATATATGTTCAGCTATTTGACTGGTTGACAAACACTGAATTTCCTTATGGCATATAGGACAATGTGGAGTTCCTAAAACTGTATATAATAGTCTAATATGGTTTGACAAGTCAGCCATAGTTGCAACTGATGAACGGGGATTGTTAATACCTCTCTTCTGTGGAATTGATATTACTGGGGATAACCCTGTGACCATATCTACATCAGGTTTTTCCATATTCATTATATTAGATCTAGAAGATGATGATAGAGACTGTAAAAATCTTCTTTGTCCTTCTGCATATAATACGTTATAAGCAATAGACGATTTTCCTGAACCGCTTACCCCAGTAATTACAGTGAGAGCATCTCTAGGTATCTCTAAATCAATATTTTTTAGGTTGTTCTCTCTTGCTCCTTTTACACTTATACTTTTTCTAACCAATTGTATTCTCCTTTACTTTCTAAATAGCTTCTAAGTTATATATCACTGTCAAAATTATAATAATATGCCGCTTCTTCAAAGGTAACCTTGCTTTTATCCATAAGTTTTATTGATTCACTAACCTTAATTAGTACATCTCTTTCTGCAAGCCAATTATAAGTATCTGTAAGTTCATTGCCATCATTACTAATATTATATTTCTTTTTCAAGTATTCATTAATCATTGATACGCCTCTTATTTCACCTTCTTCTTTCATCCATCTGACAATAGGATGAAAAAGAACATCTTTTCTCTCTTCTATATACTCTTTACACAATTCTAATATTTTAACTAAACTTAAAATAGTTACTTCATTTTTAATCAAAGTCATATAGGTGCAATTAAAAAAATCAGGATTGAGATTTAATCCTTGACTTATTACTTCTCTGCCCCTAAACTCATTATTTAATGCTATTTCTATACATGCTATATGGCATACTAGTTTTTGAATTAAACTGAATCCATCAACAAGCTCTTCTTCAACCAGTAATAGCTTTTCTGCTTTTTTTACACATATAATTCCATAGATGGCCGACTTTAATAAATTCTCCTCTTTGTCTCTATCACCTAAGAATTTATCTCCATTAAAAAGCTTTTCTATTGTTTCATCAGTTGAAAATAATAAATTACTTTCATTTAAAACTGTTCTAAAAAAGTTTTGATTTTGGGGACTATCTACCAATTCAATAAAATAATTTCTGCTATATAGTTCCACTTGGAAGTCTATATCATCCTCTACAAGTGAATACTGCTTATATACCTTCTTGCTGTTTTCCTTTAATATTAACCATATATCTATATCAGACTTTCCCCATAAATTATCACTTGTAATACTTCCATAGGAAAATGCAGCAATAATGTTACTGTCCCTTCTTACCTTTTCAATAAATTTCTCTAAGGCACTGTTATATCTTTTTTTAATATATGACATATTTGTATTCATAATTGCTAAATCTCTTCCTCTCTTAGAATATTAACCTCTAAACTCATACTTTAAATTATATACTTTATTTCCAAACTGAACAATAATATTAAATATTTTACATTTTACTCATAATATTGTTTACACATTCAATAATAACTACAAAAAACAGTAGAATCCTGAAATTCTACTGCTTCTATGTGTTTTAAATTTGCTAATTTTATAGAAGATATTGCCTTAATTAAATATACTGCTTAACTTTTCTAATACTCTAAGCTACTATAGAATAATACTTGGGTTATTAAAGTTTGCCCATGCTATATTATTGTCAATATTTCTAATCATTCTGTAAGCTATTGGCTTAAATCCACACTTAGGCCAAAAATCTGAACCACCAAGGTTTGTTATTTTCCAATCTGTTATTATGCTACTATATCCCTTTTTCTTCATAATCCTATAGCCTTCATTCATTAACTTTTTACCAACACCTCTTCCCCTTTGGGAATGGTGAGTGCCAGCAATATGCAGCTCTACCCCATTATCAGGTGCCATCAAATCTGGAGTAATAGGCTCATATACTTGAAATCCTAATTCCTTCATATCCTTTTCTGCAATAAGAATCGTTGAATCATTATCCTCTACTAAACTTTTATACCCAGCATTTATATTCATTACAAGTTCAGGTTTTATAGGTAAAAAAGTAGGTGCTGAATTGAGGCATGATAAGATTATACTGGACATATTACCCATTATTTCACTATCATTTTTGTTAGCAAATCTAATCTCTGCATCAGATGAATTTTTAAAAGCCTTGTAATCCTCCATATTCATTATTCCATATACATGATCAATAAAAAAACTTAATCTTTGGAAGGCTTCATAGTACACCTGATTTCCTAGAGGTACAAATGTATGGTGGCTAAAGTAGCCATGTTCAAGCCATAAAACAGAAACCTTTGTATAAAGCTCCCTTATAAGCTCTGAGGATTGATCCATTCTAATTGCTATTCCCTCATAGGGCACCCATATATGTCTGCCTCTATCATCAATTTTCATCTCACCAAATATATAACCTACTAGTTCATCACTAGCAAAGGCTCCTATTCCAATTGCTTTTCTATTAACAAATAAATTCTCAAGTAAACCCGTGATATATTTTGTATTAAGACAACTATTCTTCAAGGACGGAAATGACTTACTCTCAAGGTTTTGCCTAAATATTAACAAATCAGACATTGCAGGTATATCACCAATAGTAATTTTTCTAAATTCACATCTCTTCATTTCTGTACCTCCTAGTATAATAATGATATGGCCACTAAGGGCTATCCTTTTCTCAATAAATTTATATTACATATTCTAACATAGTAAATTATCATTAAATATGTAAAAAACAATTCTGTATTATTCATTACATAGATTCTCAGCGCCTATTAATAAGCAACCTATCCTAAAGTGGCTATCATTCTAATTACCCTCTATAAGTTCCCCTATTATCTTATTCATAATATCCATTTTCCCTTCAATATCACTAACCAGCTTAAACTGTGTTCTTGCTCTATGAAG
Organism: Clostridium sp. UBA5712; assembly: GCF_002419845.1. NCBI lineage: Bacteria > Bacillati > Bacillota > Clostridia > Eubacteriales > Clostridiaceae > Clostridium > Clostridium sp. UBA5712. Next base: position 155,861 of record NZ_DIGW01000011.1, read on the forward strand.
ATTGTGTTTCTCCTTGTGAATTTTAAAATAGGTATCTCCATTTAAATAATCCGTTAAAAATCTTATACCACATTCAAAGGTCATAAGTTTCACAGAAAACGCCATAAGTTCAATCTCTTTTGGCACAAGTATAGGTAATACTTCATGAAAATATCCCTTTGTAAAATACTTAAACAGATTCATATCAAACCATATTTTTGATAAATCTGTTTCATCTTCCCTTCCGCTAGAAGCTCCATATCTCAGTGCATCGCCGTAGTCATAGAGAAGTGACCCTGGCATTACTGTATCTAAATCAATTACACATACCCCTTCACCTGTATCTATATCTATCATGACATTATTCAGCTTAGTGTCATTATGTGTTACCCTTAGAGGAATGCTTCCATCTTTCATTGCATCTAATATAATGCTCACATCTCTTCTGCGTTTTTTTACAAATTCAATTTCTTTTCCCACTTCTTCTAATCTGCCACATTTATTATCTTCAATTGCTTTTAACAGATCCTCAAACCTTGTGGCTGTATTATGAAAATTAGGTATTGTGTCATATAATTTACCTGCTGGAAAATCAGACAACATATTTTGAAACTTACCAAAGGCCTTGGCGCCATAATAAAATTGCATAGGATCTTCAACCTGATCGTAGGTCACTGCATTACCTATAAATTTATATACCCTGAAATAATCATTTTCATTGGTTTTATAGTACTTTTCACCATTCTTAGTTTTTATTATTGTTAGTGTTTCCCTGTCAGGATTTCCTCCACTAAGAAGGATTTTCTTTCTCAGATGCTCTGTTATAGCTGCAATATTCTCCATTAAACCCTCAGGATTTTTAAACACATTACTATTGATTCTTTGCAATATATATGGTTTTGCAATATATGTGTCATTTATATATCCGTTACCATAAGAGCTCATTTCAGTGTTAATATTAAACTGTTTTAAAACCTGATGCAATTTATATTCCATGGTATAATCCCTCTCTAATCATTCGGTTTATAGCATTTTTAACTATAGACAAGTCTTCTTTGTATGTAACTCCATACCACTTATCTAATGTCTCAAGTACTTTCACCTTTGCACTTTGTGTTTTAATCATATTATCAACTACTGACGGAAGATAAAATTCATCCTTTAATGGATTTTTTAAATCATTTAAAAACAGAGTGAAGTCCTGTTCAAGGACATTAAATATATCAATGTCAAACCCCCACATGTTCATAGATACTATAGTATCAAGAGGTATTCCACTATTTTTATCAATAGATGTATGCTCCACCACACTTTTTAAATACCCTTTTTCTATTTCGCATAATCCTCTGCTTACCATGCCATTTTCAGTTAGTGTATTTTTTAGTCTAAACCCAGCCATGCACATACCTTTATTTTGAGATAAATAATCCCCAACTATTTTGTAGGAATGGCTACCATAGTAATCATCTGCGTTTATTACCATAAAGGGAGTGGTAACTTCACTTTTAGCACAAATCACAGCATGCCCTGTTCCCCATGGCTTATATCTATTATTAGGGATAGAACACCCCTTAGGAATTTTGTCTAGTGTTTGAAAAGCATAATCTACATCTATTATCTTTTCAATTCTCTTGCCGATAACATGTCTAAAATCCTTTTCCATTTCTTTTTTTATAATAAAAACTACCTTTGAAAAGCCTGCTTTTACTGCATCATATATTGAAAAATCAAGTATTATTTCCCCATTTGGACCCACAGGCTCTAGCTGTTTAAAACTCCCAAAACGACTTCCCATACCAGCTGCCATTACTACTAATGTTGTTTCATTCATATTACCACCTATATTTCAATACTTTCTTTATATTAATCTATGTTAAATTCATTACTTAATTACTACATGCCATTTTATTTTCTTAGAGTATCCAAATCAACCACAACGCCATCTGCCAGCCTAGATTGTTCCGCTGCCATTGCGCAATAATGACTTTCTACGGATTTATCTACTGATGTAATGGCATTAGTCGGTTCTCCATCCTCTGCAATCATATCAATGAATTCCTCCACCATACGATTGTCTCCCCCTGCATGACCAGAAAAATCCGTTGATAGCTTAGATATATCCATTACTTCAGTTTCTTTTCCAAAAGGTGTTACTTTAATAGTTTTTTCAGACAAATCTGCAACAATTTCTCCTTTTGTCCCCATAATCTTCTGATAACGTGAACCTGTAGCAGTGAATGCACTCATTGTCAATGAAATGGTGGCACCATCTGTCATATTTAGGTTTACAACCTGATGATCTACTACGTTATTATCACAGTAATATACACATCTTCCATAAGGTCCACTTTGAATTGCTTCTGTAATACTTTCTACAGTAGGATGAAGGGTCAATACATCAACAGGCCACTTTGTATTCCCCTTTGCCACACCAGTTTTTTCATTTGTTATATAAATCTTTTCTGCATCAAAGGGACAATTTGCTTTTGCTTTGCATCCATCCATACAACGCTTCGTTGCTCCTTCCGGTGCATTTTCTTTTTTGAATAAATAGGTGCTTCCAAAGGAAGATACAGACTTACAAGTTTTACCTGTGAGCCATAATAACAAGTCCATATCATGACAACATTTCTGTAATATCATAGGACTAGTAGTATTTGAGTTTCTCCAGTTTCCACGTACAAAACTGTGTGCTTGATGCCAATATCCCACATTTTCAATTGCCATAACAGAAACTACTTCTCCAATTATACCGCTGTCAATTACTTCTTTTAATTTTGTATAGAATGGTGTATAACGCAACACATGACATACAACCACTTTTCTTTCACATTCATTTGCTACTTTTACAATTTCCCTACACTCATCAAGGTCTGGTGAAATTGGCTTTTCCAATAACAGATGATAGCCTTTTCTAAGGGCCGGGATTGCTTGTCTTACATGTTCCTTGTCCTGAGTAGTAATAAACATAACATCTGCTAGCTTATCCTGAGCAATTAGTTCTTCTGCACTGTAAAAGCATGCCCTTTTCGGAATGTTATACTCCCTTGCCACATCTTCTACCTTTGCAGGATCAATGTCTGCAATTGCTACAATTTCAATTTTCTCTGGGAATAATTTAGCAGTTAATGCATAGGTGTCTTTTCCTCTACTACCAAGTCCAGCTAATGCTACCTTTAATTTTTTACTCATTTTATTTCCTCCTATTTATTTCTATTTTCTCCATTCATATTTTAAAAGGTATTTCTATGTGCATAGAGAAGACCTTTTCTATAACTTCCATACTGTTACATATATTGTATAGTTTTTTTTAAAATTTAGCTTATACAATCATCCAGTATAATTGTTATATCATCCAAAATATCTATTTGTTAAATTGTATTCTTTTGTTATATTTGCTAAAATAAATTGATAATAATTCATAAGCAAGGAGTTGGTTGTATGGCTTATATCAGTACTAGATTAAAAAAAGAATTTGAAATCACTGAAATCATCACCATTCACTATTTTGAATACTTGAAAGATTTTGTTTTCCATGGTGAGTCTCATGATTTTTGGGAATTCCTATATGTAGACAAAGGAACAGTTATGGTACAAGCAGCCTCTGAGCATTATCAGCTCTATGCTGGAGATATGATTTTTCATAGACCAAATGAATTTCACGCTGTGAAGGCAATAGGAAGGAAATCGCCTAATTTAGTGGCAATTTCATTTTTGTGCAATTCCCCATCAATGGATTTTTTTACTGGTAAAGTTACCACTCTGTCTTCTATAGAAAAAACTTTAATTGCAAAAATTATTTCAGAAGCGCGCGCTGCATTTTCAACTCCACTCCATATCCCTTCCATTGAACAAGTAAAACTCTCTACTAGTGCACCTTTTGGCTCACAACAATTGATTTTGTTATATCTGGAACAATTTCTAATTCATATAAAGAGGCATCATTGTGATGATGAAAAAGTTAAAAACCTATCTTCTGTTACAAAACAGTCTTGGGATAGCTCTAATAAATCCTATGTATTTGAACAAATTTTGCATTATTTGCAGCTACACATTTGTGAGCAAATTAAAATTTCAGATATTTGCAATGAATTTTCTATCAGCCGTTCTACCTTACATTCACTCTTCCACAAAAATAAAAACTGTGGAGTAATTGATTATTTCATATATATGAAGATTGAGCGCGCAAAGGAAATTATTCGTGATGGGAATATGAATATCACTGAAATCGCATATTTTCTTTCTTATAATTCTTTGCAGCATTTTTCCAAACAATTTAAAAAGTTAACTGGAATGTCACCAACGGAATACATCTCATCTGTAAAGGGGATTTCTCAAACTTATAAGTGGTAGCCATAATGTGGCTGCCATTCCTTATTTGACAGTATATAAATATGACATAGTGATGTCATATTCATGTGTTATAATATGATAGAGGTGAAGATATGCAAATCAACCGAATGTTTGAAATAATATACATACTTCTTGATAAAAAAAACGTTACAGCAAGAGAACTTGCAGAGAAGTTTGAAGTTTCTAGTAGAACCATTTATCGTGATATTGAAACATTATCATCAGCAGGTATTCCTGTTTATATGACCAAAGGCAAAGGTGGCGGAATATCTATTTTAGATGAATTTGTGCTGAACAAAGCTGTATTAACCGAAGAAGAAAAGTCTGATATTTTATCCTCACTACAAGCAGTTGGTGCAATCAATTTTAATGAAACAGATTCTGCATTACAAAAATTAGGCAGCCTATTTGGAGAGAATAACTCCGATTGGATTGAAGTGGATTTTTCATCCTGGTACAATTCAGAGAACGAATCTAAATCCTTTAATGATATTAAATCAGCAATCCTATCTAAGAAAATAATGAGTTTTACTTATTCAAGCGGAAAAGGCGAAAGAACTACACGAGATGTAGAACCTTTAAAGCTTTGTTTTAAAGGTATGGCACGTTATTTATATGCCTATTGTACTTTAATGCAGGATTTTCGATTTTTCAAACTAAGTCGTATAAAGGATATTGTGGTTACAGATAAACATTTTCATCGAAAAGTTATGGAACCTATATTTAAGAAGGACAACATGTTTAATGAGCAATATATCACTTTGAAATTAAAACTGTCTCCCCAAATGGCTTTTCGAGTATATGACGAGTTTGATAATTATACTAAAGAAGTTGACGGCAGTTTTATAACTGAAACAATTTATCCTATGGGTGAATGGCTATTTCCTTATATAGCTTCTTTTGGTAGCCATTGCGAGGTATTAGAACCATTGGACATAAGAAACTCCATAAAAGAAGAAATACAAAAAATGATGAACAATTATTTATAATATGACATACTGTTGACATATTATTTGATTTATTATAAATATATCAAATATATGGAGGTAGTTAAAATGAACTATGAAATTGTAAATCTTGAAGAAAAAATTATTGTTGGTGTAAGTGTGACAACGAGCAACGAAGACCCTAAAATGGGTGAGAAAATCGGCAAGCTTTGGGTTGATTTATATCAAAGTGGCATCAATGCAAACATCAAGAATAAGGTAAATGAATATGCAATTGGACTTTATTCCGATTATACAGAAAACAGTTATCTTGTTACCGCAGGCAACGAAGTATCAAAATCAGAAAACAGTGAGTTTACAACAAAAATCATTCCTGCGGGGAAATATGCAAAATTCTCTGTACATGGACACATGGAAACAGCAGTAGCAAAAGCTTGGGACGAAATTTGGAAAATGGACTTAGACAGAAGCTTTACAGGTGACTTTGAGGAATACCTAAATAGTGACTTTGAAAATGCAGATATTGATATTTATATAGCATTAAAATAACAGTGATAAGATTCATCATATTTAGCTAATTAAGTTAATTCTACTGAGTTGCAACATTCCAGTGATCTAAATAAACTAAGTATCGTAACTTTAACATATTCTAAACATATATTATAATATTATAAAAATTATAAAGTTGTAAATACTATAGTATAGATATATAAAAAAGAAGGTGTAGATATGTGTACAGCGTTTACTTTAAAATCTTTACAGATGGAAAATTTGTTTTGTAGGACTATGGATTTTTCTTACGATATAGAACCTGGATTTTTTATTATACCTAGAAATAACCCATGGTATAATCCTATTACCATGAAAAAGCATAATGATTGCTATAACTTTATAGGTATCGGGCAAGAAGCTGATAATGTGCTAGGCTTTTTTGATGGGGTAAATGAAAGAGGCTTTGCTGCCGCAGCTCTATACTTTGCGGGTTATGCCGATTATGATATACCAGTAGAGGATAAGAATAAAGAGCCTATTGCATCATTGGATTTTCTACATTATATTTTAGGACTCTGTGCTTCAGTAGATGAACTAGATATGATACTGAAAAATATATGTGTCATAGGTCTTCCCGATCCTGTTACTAAAACGGCTGCTCCTCTTCATTGGATTGCAACTGATAAAAGTGGTAAATGTGTAGTTATTGAGCAAACAAGAAATGGGCTTGAGATATTTGATAATCCTATAGGAGTTATGACTAATAGTCCAGATTTTATGTGGCATATGACTAATCTAAGAAATTATATGGAATTATCTACAATCCAAGAAAAGAAAACCTGTTGGGAAAATGTTGAGTTAACACCCTTTGGTCAGGCTGGTGGAACAATGTTATTACCTGGTGGATACACCTCTCCAGAACGATTTGTTAGAACAGCCTTTCTAAAAACCCATAGTCAAGTACCTAAAGATAGAGTCGATGCAATAATGACTTGTTTCCACATTGTGGAGAGTGTTTCAATTCCAATGGGAATTGTTCTTACAGATAAAGGTACTTTTGATTACACTAAATATACTGCATTTATAAACACAAACACCTGTGAGTATTACTTTAAAACCTATGATAACAGTCAAATAGCGACTACAAGACTAATTAGTGATTATAAGAATTGTACACATCCTATCTACCTTGGTAATTTAAAACGTCCTGTTACCTTTGAAAAGCTCTAGAATTTACTTTTTTGCCCTACCTAATACCTTTGTTAGATTAGGTTCTTCCTAAACTTGAAAGGTCTAAACCTATCCCATTAAGGGAGTAAGTTTAGACCTCTTTCCTTTTCTAATTAATAGCGCTCTTACTATTCCCTTTCATCTGCACCACCATACAATTCCAAATTGTGTAAACTACTATGAACTTTCCTTTTATAACAGTTAGTTTTTATTAAAGTTTCAGATAAATAACAGCTTAAACTAACTAACAATATATCAATACCAAGTCTTAGAAGTGTATCAATAAACGTCCCCGAAAATATAATTGGGATAAAAATAAGAAAGGCAAACCAATTAATTCCAAATATTGTAATTCCAAATTTTATTGCACTTAAAGCCTTTGATTGTGATTTAGTAGTATTACCTAATAATAGATATACGATACCTATACATGTACCCATTAATAAAGTCCAAATAAAAGTAAAATAAGGTCTTTTCTCATAACCTGAATCTATAATTTTTGTAAAATAGAAAAAGTAACGTCCAAATAAAAAGATTATAGAAAAAATGAAAATAGATAAAAATATGTTACTACTATTAAAAGGTCTCTTCTTTTGTTTAATATGACTGGAGTCACTTGTAAATTTACCTAATAATAATCCCATCAATACTATCGGTCCAGCATCACAAATTCCCATTACAATTTCATGTGTTAAAGTATTACCCGATAAAGAAACACCTTCCATCATACCCCATAACCACAATAAACCTATTGCACTACCATATCGCAGTCCTTTTCCAATCTTTATTCCTAGAATTTTATCTTCATATCTATAAAACACATAGGCTACACTGGAAAAAGCAACCAGAATCCATACCGTAGCTGCTCCAACAGCTCCAATAGTTTTAACAAGAAAACTGAAGTTTGCAATTTTAGGAAAAGGACTAATCTCCGAAGTTATTCCATGAAGTGTCATATCAAGTATAGAACAAATAATAACTATAGCTATATATTTTATTAATTTAACAATTTTCATTTAAGCTCCTCCTTTATTATAATTGATATTTATAATATTACTCCTTCATCTTTTTCAATTTTATTATTCTATTTATAACAATGTACCTTTTGTCTTGATATTGCTTTACCTTATCCTTATTATTTAAATTTAATCAATAACATCTTTATTGTATCACCTCACTCTCCACTGCTCAATAAATCTATACCATATTAACAAAATATTCCCTTTATTTAGCATGTACCTACAATAAAAAAACAGCAGAATTCTAAAATTCTACTGCTTCTACATATTCCTTATTATCCGCTTGGATATCCCTCCTTGATTTTAGATGTGGTTGGCAAACCTACTTCTATTTATCAAAGAGGGTTCTTTTTTTCTACTTATAGCTAAAAGCTTTTTGAACCACCAGTATAACCAGTGGTATTCATTAAACAATCACTTGCCATTCTTCTATTAACTTATCAAGACTATATCTTGCATTTGCAGGACTAGTTGATGGAAGTTTAATAGCTTCTATTCCTGTTTTTTTTAATGAATATTTATTATAAAGTTGATATGCCTTGCCACCATTAACATATATCTTTTTAATATTGCTATTATCTAAAATACTAGTTAAATCTGATGGGACTACATTTTTAATACTAGAATCACTTGAACCTATGATATCACAAGAAGCTATTGTATCCCATATTGCAATATTATTTTCTAATAACATTTTCTTTTTTTCCTCAATAGTTCTATATTCAGAGCATCGAGTTATTGCTCCAATAACTTTCCAAAATCTATTTTGTGGATGACCATAATAAAAATCCGCCTCTCTTGATTTAACAGATGGCAATGTTCCTAAAATAAGAATTTTTGAATTTTTATCAAATACAGCTTCAAAGGTATGCTCTACATGCTTCATAACTCTCTCCTTTATAATTAACTTTTAAAATTATTATTATCAATTTTACTTAAAAGCTATTTATCATTATTTAATCTTATTAATTGTTCTTTTCCCCACTTAAATAACATTTCCATTATAGGTATTAATGATTTTCCATATTCAGTTAAAGTATATTCTACCTTTGGCGGAATCTCTTCATAAACTTCCTTATGTATTATGTTATCACTAACTAACTCTTTCAACTGATTACTTAACATTTTATCTGTAATTCCACTTACAGCTCTTTTTAATTCACCATATCTCATAACTTCACTATCATAAATATGCCATAAAATAACTAGTTTCCATTTCCCTGATATCTGAGTCATTGCAAATTCCATAGGGCACAGTTCACTACAATTTTTTATTTCTATTTCTTTATTATTCATACAACTCTCCTTTTTGATATCACTATCCTTTTAGATAGTACTTACTTTTAAGTGCATACTTGTTCATATAACAGTATGTTGATATTATTATAGCATACAAGGGCGGCAAACAAGTAAGCCTTTGAAAATTTATAAAATTAATATAAACTATTTTTGAATTAAAAGGAGATATATAATATGAACTTAATAGAAATAATGGAAAGACGTTACTCAACTAAAAAATTTGATAATACAAGAAAAATTTCAGCAGAAGATATGAAACAAATTAAAGAACTTTTAAGACTTAGTGCTTCAAGCGTTAATACTCAACCATGGCATTTTATAATAGCTTCAAGTGAAGAAGGGAAAAAACAAATAAGCAAAAGTACTCAAGGATTCTACGCTTTTAATGATGAAAAAGTACTTACTGCATCAGATATAGTTGTACTTTGTGCAAGAACTTCAATGGATGAAGATTACTTACAACATATCTTAGAAAAAGAAGATCAAGATGGACGTTTTGCTAACGAAGAAATCAAAAATGGTATGCATGGAGGACGTAGTACATTTGTTAACTTCCATAAAAATGACTACAATGACTTACAATATTGGATGGATAAACAAGTTTACTTAAATATGGGTAGCTTATTACTTGGTTCTGCTGCTCTTGGAATAGATGCAGTACCTATGGAAGGATTTGATGTTAAAGTTTTAAATGAAGAATTAGGATTAACTGAAAAAGGATTCACCGCTGTAGCATTAGTTCCTTTAGGATACAAAGCTAATGATGATTTCAATGCACAATTACCTAAATCAAGACTTTCTGAAGAAGAAGTATTTACTACAATTTAATTAATTATCCCCTCATTAATATAACTTACTCTAGATTTAAAGAAAGCTAATACAAAAGATTCCCCATTATTTTATTAGCTTTCTTTTATAATAGATTTCATTTTACGTTTCTTTTCCTACAGGCTTTTATCACATGATCTATCTAGCAATTATTTCTATTCCATCTTCAGTTACAAGAATTGTGTGCTCCCATTGTGCTGAAAGAGAATCGTCATCGGTAAGAACAGTCCACCCGTCATCTTCATCTATAAATATTTCATTACTTCCAGCATTTATCATTGGTTCAATGGTAAATACCATACCAGGTACTAAAACCATACCTGTTCCTCTTTTTCCCAAATGAGAAACAAATGGTTCTTCATGAATATCTAAGCCTACTCCATGTCCACCGAATTCTCTAACTACTGAATAACCATTACTTTCTGCATATTCTTGAATTGCAGCTCCAATATCTCCTAAGAACCCCCAAGGTTTAACTGCTTCTAAGCCTTTATTCAAACATTTTTTAGTTACTTCAACCAATTTCTTAGCTTCTTCATCTACTTCACCAATCATAAACATCCTTGATGCATCTGAGTAATATCCATTAAGTATAGTTGTTGCATCAACATTTACAATATCACCATTCTTTAGAATTACATCTTTACTAGGTATTCCATGGCATACAACATTATTTATTGATACACAAATACTTTTAGGAAATCCATCATAATTAAGAGTAGCTGGAATTCCTCCATTGGATACTGTATATTCATGTGCCAATTTATTTATTTCTTCTGTTGTCATGCCTTCCTTAATGTTTTCACTAATTAAGTCTAGAAGACCATTATTAATCTCAGCACTCTTTCTTATTCCTTCAATTTGCTCTTTTGTTTTTATGAGGTTTCTAGTTGGTACTATATGACCTTTTCTTTTTAAATCACTTAACTTTTCATCAGATTCTAAATGACAGTTTTTATATTTTAATCCACTTTTGCACCAACATAAATTATTTCTGTTTAATTTCATAATCTTTTCCTCTCTCATATATTCATTTTAATTATTTAACTGATCCTCCATGGAAATGACATTCATAAACCTTAATATGGTCAAAATATATTTCCTCATGTCCTTGAAACCACTTAAATTCTCCATTTATTATACAATGATATTTATACTGCCCATTTTGATAAATAATAGGACCTCTATATGGATTCTCCTTAGTTACTAAACTCAAGGCTTCCTTTAAAAAGCTCCCTAAAAATCTTTCATCTAAAACTCTCCCAATATAATTCATTGACCAAAATGGAATATCATCTTGCCATAGTGCTTCCTCTCCTGCGAACCTCTCTCCACCTAAATATGTATCAATATATTTCAAGTTTCCTTCTACATATTTTAAATCATGAGAATTTGGTCTTGAAGATTCACTCTCTGTCCCCTCTCCAGCATATGTAGCTTTTTTAGCCCTACATAAGAAATCAATTATATTTTCATTTATATGATTATCGCTATGCTCTTCTATACATAAGCGGCAATTTTCTTCATAATCATTAACTAGTTTATCAATGCTTACTTTAAAATAATCACTTAGTGCAATCAGTCTAGCTATATCGGGATAAGATTGACCCACTTCCCATTTTGCAACTGCTTGCCTTGATATCCCTAAAACTTCAGCTAACTTTTCTTGTGATAGACCCTTTGCTTTTCTAAGTGTTTGCAATTGTTCTTGAAAACTCATTGTTTAATCACCTCTTATATAAGTATACTGATAATATTATCATGTTTCTACCAATTAAGTATAACAAATTTGACAACCTAAAGTTGCTTTAAATAAAAAGGTAATTTTAATACTGTTAAATCATATCTTTCCTATTACTTTTATAATATATATTTAGTTTCTATAATATATATTTATTTTCTATAATTTACCAATTATTTTAACTATATTGTAAAAAAATTAAATTAGTGTTAGTATAGTTATTACTAAAACAAATATAGTAAATATAGTAAATTATAAAAACGGATTCATAATATAGTCGCAATTTTTTCGTATTAATCAATTTAAATCCAACTACTAGGTTATAGAAATATACAGCTATATATTCATAACTTAAATATATTTAAGATTATAGGAGGAAAATAATATGATTTTTTATAGTAAAGAGAGCGAAAAAGAGGAAATTTCAAAAGACACACCCAATATAGTCATGGAAAAATTATTGAAATCAAGAACTATAGTTATTTCTGGTGAGATTAATCAATCTTTAGCAGAAAAAGTAGTTACTCAACTTTTAATCCTTGAAGAAATGGGAAATGACCCTATTAAAATATTTATAAATAGTCAAGGAGGGCATGTTGAAGCTGGAGATACAATACATGATATGATAAAGTTCATTACACCAAAAGTTATAATGATAGGTACAGGTTGGGTAGCAAGTGCTGGTATAACAATTTATCTTGCAGCTGATAAAGAAAATAGATATTCTCTTCCTAATACAAGATATATGATTCATCAACCATTAGGAGGATTTAATGGTCCAGCTACAGACATCGGTATTGAAGCTGAAGAAATATTAAGAGTTCGTAAAAGAATTAATAAAATTATAAGTGAAGCTACTGGTCAACCACTAGAAAGAGTTGAAAAAGACACTGATAGAAACTATTGGTTAAGTTCTGATGATGCTATAACATATGGTATAGTCAATAAAATAATATCAAATCATTCTGATTTGAAGTAATTTACAGAGTTTTTTTCACAGGCTCCACAGATCCTTTAGAAGTTTAATTTAGGAATTATAAAAACCTCAGTTATATCTGAGGTTTTTGCTTTATATTCCATTATTCTTCTCAACATATTGAACTAACTTAACTCCTTTATTCATTTCTGCCAATCTACCTTTTGTATTAATATTATTTTGCCTTATCCTTTAATATTTAATCAATCCCATTGACCTGGAAATCTTAATTTTTGTAGCTTTGGGAATTTTTTATTATATTCTTCAACTTCTACCTTAGGTAGATTTTCAAAAACTTCCGATTCGTAGAATTTACCTTTTATATCTTTCATACTATCTTCTGCTAATTCAATTCCCATAAATGCATCAAAGTTTTTACCATCAGCAGTGGTAATATTAAAATTATCACAGGTTTTAAATCCTATTCGAGGATAATAATCCGGTTCTCCAAAAATTACAATACCTTTATACCCTTTATTTGTAGCTAGCTTCATTGTTTCCCTTAATAACAGCTCACCAACTCCACTTCCTTGCCATTTAGGCTCTACACAAAGAGGACCAAAGGTTATAATTTCATGGGTATCTACACCATCAACAATCTTTGCCTTTGAATACATTATACATCCTATTACTTTACCATCCTTTACTGCTATTCTGCTGAGCTCTGGAAGATAGTCTTTATGCTTACGTAATTTATGCACTAGGTAATGTTCGTCACAGCCAAGATGATGTTTGTTCCAAAAAGCATGCTGTGTCATCAGCTCCACATTGTACCAATCATCCTCTGTTTCCATTCTAATTTCTACCTCTTCACCATTTAACTTTTTCTTTTCTTCTGGAAACCATCCAAATTCTAATCTAACTTCTTTTCTTTGTAAATCATTATTCCTATAGCAGCAAGCATCCATACCAATCAAAGTAAATCCTTCATGCTGATAAAAATCCACTGCATTAACATTGCAAGACTGTGTTTCTAGTATAATAGCTCTACGACGTTCTCTTCTTGCTTGTTCCTTTACAACCTGAATTAATGCATGACCTATTCCATTCTTTTGATATTCTTCTGCTACCCAAAGTTCTGTAATTCTTAGACGATTAGACCATAGTTCTTGATCTGTTTCAATTGCAGCAATTAATTTATCTTTAACTAACACTCCCCAAGCATAAGCATTCTCCCAGTGGTCTTCATATAACTTATCTGGAAAATCATACTCTTCTGGTGTATGGGTTACTGGCTCGCTAAAGTCTTTCTTTTCTATATCAATAGTAAAGCCTTTATCCGTTTCATTTACTACAACATCATAATATTTATCTGTAGTATAACCTATCGGGATTATAGTTTCCTTCCATTTATCCTTTGCTAAATGTATAATTTCATATTCCATAGTATTTACCCCCAACTTTTCATACTTTCAATTATATTTATTTTCTATGTTTTTTTAAGTCCTATTCTTCTAATTAATTCAACAATCGCTGTATAACATATTATTAACATGTACATTAATCGTACTGCTAAGTGTAGGTTTGGGAGAAAAATTACTATAAATCCTAGAACACATACGACATACATAGAAATTATAATATTATTCATAATCCACATAAAATATATCAATGCTATTATGCTAATTAAACTTAATATATAAAATAAAATTCTCAATTTCGTATATTCTTTCTTGGTTAAAGTATTTAGTAAAATATTAATAAACCTTGATGTTTCCACATCAGGATTATTTTTTTCTTTATAGTGTACCTGTAACAATAAATCCATTAACCCTACCCCTTATAATGTATTATATGTAAACTATATACATATACAATTATGTTGTCAAGAAAATTTTTAAGGTAGCAAAACATATTGTGTTCCTAATTACCTAGTTTTATAGTACTTTTAGCTAGAGCAATTTTTCATTCTAGCTAAAAAACAGATTTACCTATAGTACACGCTTCTCCCTAACAGTTATAAGACATACTATTTAAAATATAATACCTATGCATAGAGTGCATAGGTATTATATTTATTTATTTAGATATAAATTATTTCTACTCCTGAAAAATCTATACATCCACATATAGTTAGAATATTATCTGCTGTTCCTTCATTTCTATTTTTTTCAGTTATTGCACTAAAAGATGTAGTAGATATATTTTCAACAGTCCAATTTCTAGGTATATATAACTCTACACCAGAAAAAAAAGCTTCTATATTAACATATCCTTTTCCTTCATAAAGAACAGCATTATCAAAATACACTTTCATTGCTCCAAAGCTACACTTTAAATCTGCTTGTTCAAATTTATCTGTATTTATATACTTAATACTTCCAGCAAATGAGGTCTTTAACTTTATATGACTTTCATCTTCCGTATCAATAGTATTAAATTTAGAAGAATCCCAATTACTTTTTCTGCGAGACCACTTAGGATGTTTATTAAAAACCATAGAAAGACCGACACTTCCAAGTAATGCTGCTATTAATACTGTCCATGGAGTGATAGCTGTTATACCAAGCTGTTCATCATAATCAATACAAATGAGTGCTATTGGGAATAAAATGCCCGCGAAATTAGCTTTTAATACACTCTTTATAATGATACCAACTAAGAAAATTGTAAATAAAATTGTAAAAATATTTGTATCTGAAAAATATCCAAGTTTATAGATAATTAAAGCAATTCCACATAGTATAAGAGAAAGTCCTCCCGAAAGTCTACTGTTATCCATTTTATCTCCTCTTTTCTAATAATTTATTTTTTAGTGGTTTATAATAATATCTTGAAACATACACCTGTTTGTGAGTATTTTGAAATTCGACCTTACTTGATGATGATAGACTATGTGTTATGGAGTAAATATGATTTGTATTTAGAATTGTTGATTTTGAAACTCGCATAAAATATCCTGGCAAAAACTCTTCAAGTTCGTAAAGCTTGTATTTCACGTTATATATATTGTCTATAGTATGTGCACAAACCCTATTTCCTTCAGTTTCAAAAAATATTATTTCTTCCAAAGAAAGATAATATTCGGTATCACCTCTATAAAAAGTTATACATTTCTTGCATGATAGCATATCGTGAAACATAATTTGAATATTTTTAATGTCTTCATTAAGTTCACTACATCTAATAATAACTTCATTTTCGCTTATTTTATTATCTACCTCAATTCGTATTTTCATATTTTCACTCCCCATATTTTTATTATATTAACTATTTTTTCCCTTGTAAATATAACAACAGTAAGTGGTTAGTTATTGTCTATAAGTGGTATGTTTTTATACATATGTTATATTAAAATATATAAAATAAGAAGTTTATCTGTATTGATATAGAAGTTACCCTATTGCTAAAATACTTGTTCCAGGTAAATAGAAAACATTTTAAATTTAAAAAAGCAGCCTTTTTCAGACTGCTTTTTTGAATTCTAAACAAGCAATTTATATTTTTATATGAAATAATTCTCTTTAAGCTTTGAAGTGTATCAATTATTGTTTTTTAGCTCCCCAAAAGTACATTTCTCCATTCTTGTTTTTATAAAAGGCATAACTCTCATCAATCCAAGTATGATGAAATTCAGTTTCTGATATTGGATACATGGGTATAATATATTCATCATCTAGAACAAAAAACATTTTTTCTTTGGCCCTTCCAACAGTGAGTTTCTCGCCGTCCCCTTTATATATCCCTATATATTCTTCATATATTTTGGAATCTAAAGCATATTCGAGTGGTCTACTTGGAAATTGATATTCCTCTTGAAACATTATAGCAGCAAGAATATCTGTAATACGCCAAACTGCTGTAAATCCATAATTACTTAATACAATAATACTTACTTGTTCATTGATGTATCTGTCAAATCCAGTTGTGAACCCCAATCCACCGCCGTCGTGACTTATCCTCTTGCGTCCGTACATTTCATCTATAAACCATCCATATCCATAATCATTATCCTCAGTTCCTCTTTCTCCGGAATTTGCATATGGTGAAAATATAGTATTCAGTGTTTCCTCTGAAACAAGGCCTCCATTATATAAAGCTTGATCCCATATTAGCATGTCCTCAACTGTAGAATAGATTTCCCCTGATCCAAATGTTACATCCATGTTTACATAATCAGTATGGATTAAATCATTATCATTTAGATAATACCCATTAGCTAGCCCTGGTATAATTGCTTTATTTTTTTCAATACCAGTATTCTTCATATTTAAAGGCTGAAAAATGTTCTTACTTAAAAACTCATCATAGGTCACACTTGAAACATTTTCAATAATACATGCAAGCAAATAGTATCCGTAATTAGAGTAATTCCACCTTTCCCCTGGCTCACACAAAAGAGGTTTATCTTTAAATATATTAAACATATCTTCATGTGTATGCTTTGATTTACTATACATTATTGGAAAGTTTGGTCCAAATAAATATTGAAGACCGGAAGTATGAGTTAAAAGATGATGTATAGTTATTCTTTTATCAAATTGATGAAATTCAGGAAAATAATTAGTAATGCTTTCATTAACATCTAATAAGCCTTTTTCTTGTAACATCATCACTGCTATAGCGGTAAAT
This sequence comes from Clostridium sp. UBA5712, assembly GCF_002419845.1. Classification (NCBI taxonomy): domain Bacteria; kingdom Bacillati; phylum Bacillota; class Clostridia; order Eubacteriales; family Clostridiaceae; genus Clostridium; species Clostridium sp. UBA5712. Next base: position 173,297 of record NZ_DIGW01000011.1, read on the forward strand.
TGTTTTGTTATAGAACAAATTCTAAACTTTGTTTGTGATGTATTGGGAATACTATGTTCTATAGAAGCCTTTCCATAGCCTTTTTTAATGATAGTCTCACCCTTTTCAGCTACTAATATGGAACCACTAAATGCCCATGTATTGCAGTATAATTCCATAAAATCATTTATTTTTGTTGCTAGTAAACTGTTCATTACTATACTCCTTACTTACATTCTTTATTTTTTAGTTCTATTTAATATAATTTTAGAGTTAATAAAATTATATTACAATAGTAGAAAATATTTCTATATCATTTTTTACATAAAGCTACCACCTATTATAAGAGTAGTAGCTTTAACCTAAAAATTTCTATCATAATTTTCTCCTTTATGTATTAATACTCTTATTTTTAAATGTATAAGACTTAATAATACCTTTCTTGTATCACCCTAATCTTTATCCCTCAATGAACAAATATCAATTTAGGCAGTCTTATCCTTTAGGACAGTTTAGCATTAATAGCTGATTACAATATAATTATTTTTTATACCGCAATGTGACAGTATCAAAACAAATATCCATCAATATAATATATTAGAGTAATATTTAGTGGTGTAAAATGGGAAAAGGATATATAATAGTTCAACTTTCAAAAGAACAAGAAGCCTTACCTATCACAAGTGCAAAGATAAAAATTAGAGATCAAAAAACAAAAGAGGTTATTTTTGAGACAGACAGTGGTGTAGATGAAAGTGGCAGAAGTGAGATTATTGAGTTAGATGCTCCCGATAAAAATTTGTCATTAGAACCAATGAATAAAACATATATTCCTTATGCTAGATATGATGTGTTAGTAACCGCAGAAGGATATAATAATGTACTAATAGAAGGTGTTAGTATTTTTGATGAAACTACTTCTATTCAAAATGTATCATTAACTGAGATAGTTAAAGTTGGTGCAGCTGCATTTTACAACACAACGGAAAATAGGATTGTTATACCTCCTCATCAATTATTATTGGATGTTCAAAGAGATCAGAAAACTGGAGTGTTATCTCAACCTTTTGTATTAAGAGAAGTATATATACCAGAGTATATTACAGTACACCTTGGAGCTCCTAGTGCATGGGCGCAAAATGTCACTGTCAGGTTTGTAGATTATATTAAAAATGTTGCTTCCAGTGAAATTTACCCAACATGGCCTGAAGAATCCCTAAGAGCCAATATTTATGCACAAATAACCTTTGCTCTTAACAGAGTTTATACAGAATGGTATGTAAGTAGAGGTTATTCATTTCAAATAACAAATTCTACAGCCTATGATCAATACTTTGTACCTGGTAGAAACATATTTGAAAATATAAGCAAAATTGTAGATTCTATTTTTAATGAATATTTTTCTATAGTTAATAGCAGAGCGCCATATTTCACACAATATTGCAATGGTACAACATCTAGGTGTAATGGACTGTCTCAATGGGGAACTGTAGACCTAGCAAATGCTGGTAGAAATGCTTTTGAAATACTACAGTATTATTATGGTAATGATAAAATACTAAAAAGAACTCCAATTATTGCAGGTTTAGTAGAATCATATCCTGGATCAGCAATAAGGATCAACGATAGAAATTCCAATGTAACTATAATACAACAACAGTTAAATAGAATATCACAAAATTATCCTGCTATCCCTAAGCTAATTCCAGATGGAATCTTTGGACCTAACACTGAAGCATCCGTTAAAGTATTTCAAAGAATATTTAATTTAGTTCAAGATGGAATAGTGGGAAGAGCAACCTGGTATAAATTATCAGCAATTTATACTGCTGTAAAAAGATTAGCTGAATTAGATCAAGAAGCAGAAGAAAATATGATTATTGAAGAATTAGATGGAAGTTTTGATGGAGATTATCCATTAGGAGGATTAAAATATGGTTCTAAAGGAGGAAAAGTAAGGGAGCTACAAGTATATTTAAGTACCCTAGCAGAGGCTTATGGATTAAAGAAAAATGCTATAACTGGTATTTTTGATTATGAAACTCTGGAAACCTTAATGGAATTTCAAAAGGCATTTAATTTGCCTATTTTAAAATCAGTTGATAGAAGGCTTTGGAATACTATATACTGTGCCTATGTAGATTTAGAAGACATTTACTCAGTAGAGGACTTAACTAGATATCCAGGGTATGTTTTAAGGAAAAATTTTAGCAATAAAGATGTAAGAAGACTTAAAACAATGCTTAGAAAGATATCTACATTATATAAAGAGATACCAGAAGTTAATGTTGATAGAGATTTTGATGGAAGAACACAAAATGCTGTGTTAAGATTTCAAAGAACCTTTGGATTAGTTCAAAATGGCGAGGTGGATATTAATACTTGGAGGAATATTGTATTTGTATATTTGGCATTAGACTCTGGTAGGGATATAAATACCTCAGATATTCTTTTCCCATTCCCATTTGAACTAAAACTTGGAGATAACAATGGGTATGTTGCTGTTCTTAAAGAGTATATGAATGTTTTAGCTAAAAACGGATATAACATAAGAATTCTACCTATAGATAATATATTTGACTTAGCAACGGAAAGAAATGTTAAGAGTCTTCAAAAGGTATTTGACCTAAGGAGAACTGGAGTTGTGGATAGAATAACCTGGGAAAAAATCGCATCAACCTATAACGACTTCTTCACTGGTAGAAGGTAAGGTCCATTCTTAAAATTTATATAGCTATGGAAAAACAGCTAACTTCAACAAAAAGAGAGTAGGTAAATTTGTATTTACACAAATTTACCTACTCTCTCTTAACCTAAATTAAACTTTAATAAAATTATAATCTTCTGATTGGGAAAATAAATATAATTGTCCTATACCCTGCTTCTCTAGCAAGCTGCATTGTTGTTTCTAATAATAAACCACCAATACCTGTGTTCTGTAAATCAGTTTCCACACAAAGTGGTCCAAAGGTTATCACATCATAAGTTTCTTTATCATTAACAACTTCGTACTTTGTTTATCTATCATATTTCATTCTTAGCTTAATTGGTATAAATGTTTCCATCTGTGCCCATCCCTGTGCCTTGATAATATCCTTAGGAGTAATAATATGTCCCATACTATAATGATTATTGCGTTCATCCAATTCAAACAATTCTGATTTATTAATGTATTCTATAGCCTCATTATACAATTTACTACTCATTTCTTCATCGCCGTCTCTATATGTGTAAGTAAGATAATACCCGCCATCAAAGTCAACTACATTGTTACTACCGCTATCCATGTCATCATTTAGCGCCCACCACCAAACCATACCTTGTTCGACAGGATCAAAAAATAAAAAATCTCGTGGCATAAAGTCATCTCGTGGTAATGGCTTAATATCAGAAAAATATGCATCAAACTTTCCCAATATTCCTTCTGCAGAAAAATCAAAATTTTTATCAACCCCTGATGAAGCAGCTTTAAACGGTGGTAATGAAACAATTCTAAATTTCATAATTCCATCTCCTTGTATATATTACAAAAATTTTATTTTACCTAATTATAACATATATCCTAGCGCCAATATACGTTAATACTTGTAACCTTCTTTCTATATGGCAAATCCTTCATAGTTTTTAATTCATTACTTACTATTTTCAGCATAAAACTTTAAAGCTTCCCCCATAAATTTAGATGCTCCACTTCCATAATTGTTTATCAATGGCTTTTATCCATGTGGAATTTGATAAATAAAGCTCTGCTGTATAACCCCAATGATTCTCTCCCTCATCTACTTTGTAAAATTCTTGACTTTTTTTAGTTGCATCTGATATTTCTTCAACAATTTGTTGAACCTCTTTTGAATAAGGATCTTTACTTAAGTCAGATGCAAGCTTTTTATATAGTTCTTCTAATTTAGGCTGCTTATCTCCCAAATAATTTTTTAGAGCTTCTCCGATAAATTTAGATGCACCATTTCCATATTTCTTATCCACTTCTTCTATCCACTTAGGATATACCAAATAAATTTGCACCATATAGTACCAATGATCATCCCCATTATCCATTTTGAAAATTTCATAATCTTTTTTAGCTATATCTGTTATTTCTTCAGCAATTTCTTGAATCTCCTTTGAATAAGGATCCTTACTTAAGTCAGATGTAAGCTTCTTAAATAGTTCTTTTAATTTAGGGTGCTTACCTTCCAAGGAATCTCTTTTAAACTCATCATATTGTTCTGCTAAAGTAAACGTAGCACTATTGTTAAGATTTTTCTTTAAAGCCGTAGCATATTTTTCAATACTTCCATATTTCTTTATAGCCATTTTAGCAATTTCATCTTCCTTAGATTTAAATTTTTCAATATGGTCATTATATTTATCTACACTACCATAAATTTCACTTACCTTATCCTCGTGTTCTGTTTTAAATTCTTCCAATACATTAAAATATTCATTCATATCAAATTCTTTAAAATTCATTGTGCTTTCTCCTTTTAAGGTTTTATTTATAAGCTCTATTAAACCATTCAATCTTTTTCTTTTTAAAATAAGCAACTTTTTCTGATTTTTTAGTGCTTGCATTTTATCAAAATATGGACTCATCATTATCTCTTTAACATCTTTTAAAGGTATATCAAGCTCTTTGAAAAATAAAATTTGCTGCAGAGTTTTAAGAGCTTCATCATCATAAAGTCTATATCCTGCCTCTGTAATTTCACTTGGTTTTAATAATCCTATTTCATCATAGTAATGTAATGCACGCACACTTACTCCTGTCAAATCCGAAACTTGTTTTACTGTTCTCATTGCTACACCTCAAAGTTTGATTTTACAGCTATCAATATTATCTAATACTCAGCCGGCTGTGAGTTTTTGTTAATATACTCAAGTTATATTTTTATATTACACTATGACGTGGTGTTAGAGTCAACGCTTTACAAAAGAATTTACACACTCTTTAGTTTTCTTGTTTTTAAACTTTAAGCAAAGAAATCTCATGAGAAAAGAGGCTGTGACAAAGTATTTTCATACTTTTGTCACAACCTCTGTTTCACAAATCTGTCTACTCTCACCTATATTTGAACCTCTAATGTAAAACTTATAATATTATATTTTCATATAACAATTTTAGTAAAAGGGTTTCCACCTATAGATTCAAACCATATCTACTGTAACTACCAATCTACTAATAGAATGTATATTCTATATCAGTACCATCAAAATATATTATATCTTCATTATCAAAATGCCACTTAGATTTTAATCTATTAGGTAATAGTAAATCACCATTATTCTTATAATCTTCATATAGCGCAGACCATTTTCTATGTTCTAATCTTCCATCATTATAGATAAGTGCTCTATCATCAGTTGTAAATTCAACAAGCTCTCCACTATCTAAGAATTTATAAATTCCACTTGCCTTTATGTTATCATACGTTATTGATACACCCACTGTATTTTTATCTATTTCTTTTATGTCTACATCTCCACTTAATAACTGTGACGGCATAAATATAATTTCGGCAAGCCAGGTCACCAAGGCTGCTTTATTCATTTCTTCCCCGCGTTGATTGAATAGAGTAATATTTTTTGCTACTACTCCCTTCATCCCACCTTCACCATTAATAAATGAGTCCAAGCCTTGAAATGGTATGCCATAAAGTGATGAATCTATAAAAGCAAATCTAGCTGGAACATCTCCAAAAATATGTTCTGAATAATTTATTTTCAATGTTTTATTCATCTCTATATTTACAAAATCGGCATCCTTAAAATTAAAACTCACATGGTTACTACTAACCTTATTAACTAGCTTAGTATAGCTATAAAAATTCTGCATGGATTGTGGTAAATCCTCCAATGTATATTTAGCAGCTTTTTTATTTTCATTAATATTTTCTTCACTTGCAACTAAATAATCCTTAAAGTTTGTTTTTAATCTTGAATAAGGTACATTGAAATAAATAACTAATATAGATACTAATAATAAAATTATGCCTGAAATTAACCCCATTTTTTTCTTAACTCTCCTCTTCATTTTGTTTCTCCAATACCATAATATTTTTCTCTAATTGCTTTATTCCTTTAAATACACCTAATAACATTTCTTCATCAAAATCTGCAAACAAATTTTCAATATACTTTTCTTCACTTTCCATTCTTTGTTCAAAATAGTCTGTACAGTACTTTGTTAATTCTAATCTTTGTATTCTACCATCCTCTTTATCCTTAACTATTACTAAGAAGCCTCTTCTTTCTAATATACTAGCCATCTTTTTAACATTCTGTCTTGAAGTCCCCATTCTTTCCGCAGTCATTGAAATTGTTGGAGCTTCATATTTAAAGCTAGCTATAATAGCAATTAAAAACCATTGCTTTGTAGATATATTAGAATCGAATTTATCTCCTAGTAGTTGTAATTTATTAGATAAAGCAAATATACCTCCATATATATAAGCTTCCATTTTCTTTTCCTCTTTTTTATCCACTATTCATCACACTCCATAAAAATTATATTCACCAATATTTATTGTAACTTAAAAGTAACTGATTACATATATAATTATACGTAACCAGTTACCCTTATGTCAATACTTACAAAAAGATAATAGATACTTACCTATTATCTCTTATTTTCCATATTTAAATGATTTGTAATAACACTTATTCTTCATATTTGAATATATTAAATCCTACCTTCGAAATAGGAAAACCTCTGAAATACCCATAAACAGAACAACTATTTGACTAGCATTCCTGCTATATAATTAAAATTAAATATATATATTTATAAAAATATGATTTTCATCTAGGAGGCTTAATGATAGTAGTAGCAATAGAGTTAATAAGATGAAGTTACTAAAGAGTTTCATAACAACTATTACAAAGGTATATAATTGAAAGTTTGCAATAATAATCTTAAGAAAACCTTAAGAAACAATTAAGAAGATTTTAAATAATTACTTATATACTATATTTAGTAATAAAAAATAATTTATAAAGGAGTGTTTTAGAGATCAGTTTTCAAATTAAATTTTTAATGTAATAGTAAATATTAAGATTAAAACGGGGGAAAGAGATTTCTATGATGAAAAGTTATATAATACCAATGATATTATCATTTTTTCTAATAACTATTTTAAATATATTCTTAAATAAAAATAGTAAGAGTCTTAAAAAGAAAATAGGATGGCAACATTACTTTTTGGGATATCTTTTTATATTATATCTTATGATTTCCTTAATAGATGTAGTCGGAATTCCTACTTTGAGCGAATGGAAAAGACTTTCAAGATTAAACAGGCCATTATTTAATCCCATTATAAATTTAGTGCCTTTTAACGATGGACTTGAGCTTTCAGCAATACTTAATATAATACTTTTTATGCCTTTTGGATTTTTATTGCCAACATTATGGAAAAAGTATAGAACATTATTGCCCACAGTATGTAGTGGAATATTATTTTCAATTATTATTGAAATTGCTCAATTGTTTGTCCAATTTCGTGCATCAGATATTAATGATTTAATAATGAATACCCTAGGAACTATTTGTGGTTGGATTATTTTCAATATTATTAGTAAGTTTTTTCATGAACTTGCCAATAAAACAGTAGTTGAAATTTCTTCTAAGGATAGTATGGTTATTAAATTAGAACCTTATCTATACATTGCAATTCCAATTATAAGTACGTTTTTGAGTTAATAAAATGATACTCTTATTTTTAAAAGGGTTACTTTAGATGTGTTATCTTTAGATTACTGTATTACAATTAACTGTTAGATTTAAAGAATAGTGTTTATAATATTACATTTTTAATTTAGGCTATGTTTAAGATAAGTGTTGAAAATTTATATTTTCTGAATATTTGGGTGCAATAAGACTATATAAAGGATTACGGAGGTATTATTATGCCAAGTGTAGCGTCAGTAAAGAAAGATTTAGATGCTTTAGGAACAACAGGACAGGAAGAAATATTAAATTATCTTGAAGAAGTTATTGTATTAGGTTCTTTTGCTACCGAGGTTAAAGAGAACCGATTCTCCAAGGGAAAAGTCTGCCCCCACTGTGGACATGAGGAAGTATCAAGAAATGGCAAGTTCAATAGCAAACAAAGATATATCTGTAAGTCCTGCCGAAAGACCTTTACTGATTTTACACGTTCACCCCGTTACAACAGTAAGAAAGATATTAAAAAGTGGATATTATATTCTAAATGTATGATAAATGGTTATTCCATAAGAAAATGTGCAGAGATAGTTGGGATTAGTGTGCCTACATCTTTTTATTGGAGGCATAAGTTTTTAGACGCTATCAGAGTGTATATGGGTATTGGTAATGTTGGTGGAGTTATAGAAGTTGACGAGGCGTTTTTCAGAGAATCCTTTAAAGGAAATCATAAGAAAAGCACTACGTTTATAATGCCACGAGAACCTCATAAATGTGGAGTAAAAGGCAGTAGGAGTAGTAAGAGGTATATCAAAGGAACAGGTCTGTGTACTATGTGCCATTGATAGAGTGGGAAATATTATGACTGAACTAATATGTAAAGGTAGGATGAAACATACAGATTTAGAAAGGCTCTTTACAGGCAGGATTGAGGATGAATCTATCCTTTGTACTGATTCACACAAGAGTTATATTAGATTTGCACAAAATTTAGGTGTTAAACTACAACAAATTAAACGTGGGAAGCATAAGGAAGGCATTTACCATATACAGCACATAAATGCTTTTCATAGCAAACTAAAAGAATGGATGTATAGTTTTCATAGTGTAGCCACAAAATATCTTTTGAATAATCACATTACTATGTTGTATAATTAAATACAGACACAATAGTAGATTAATGTGGCTATAAAAGATGTAAAACAACTCAACAAATAGTAATTTATAGAGGTGATTTTTATGGAAGACTTAGTATTAAAGAAAGTAGCAATAGAATATGGTGATGACATATTCTCATATAAGAATGAGTTTATTAAAAATAATGAATCAATGGATGGAACAGGTTTCTTAAGAAATTCGAATTCGCCACAAGAATATATTGAAAAGTCATTATTGAATGAAACAGAAGAAGTAGATGGAAGAAAAGTTACATCAACACAATTATTAGCAATTAGGAAAAATGATAATTGCATTGTAGGAATGATACAAATAAGGCATTTTTTAAATGATTATCTTTTACAATATGGTGGACATATAGGATATTCTGTAAGAAAGTCTGAAAGAAACAAAGGATATGCAAAAGAAGAATTAAGACAAGCATTAATTTATTGTAAGGACATATTACAACTAAGTAGAATTTTACTAACTTGTGATAATGATAATTTGGCTTCTCAGAAAACCATATTATCCCAAGGTGGAAAAAAAGAAAATGAAGTATTAATTAAAGATGAGAATTGTGTTGTTGAACGATATTGGATAGATTTATAAATTCCAATTTGTAGGGCTGATGTAACATAATTTTAGATTCAGTTCTGTCGTATCTTTCTTTAAATATGAATTAATGGAAGCCATTTTTGACTTCCATTAAAAATTGCCATATTATCAACACTGTTATTAAACATAGCCTTAATTTAATATTATTGTTAGCGAATGCCATTCGAACTTAGTTCTTCTAATTTACTAGAAGAACTTCCATGAATATTTTATTACTTAGTATTTATGAATGGTAAAATCGTAAGCAACACAACTTGTTTGAGTGTATACGAGTTATTGTGTTGTAGATTTTATCTTGAATAAATGCTTTAGTAAATCAATATTCCGAAAGGGCTGAGCGTTAATAATATAAGAGATTATTCAATATTTATTTAGACTAGCTTATTTTACGAAAGCTTCTTTTCACCCTTAAAAACAAAAGGTTCTGTCTTGTCCAGGAAATATATCCCATTTTTAGATAGCACCTTTTTTATTATATTATATGTATTAAAATTTCCATTAATGGCTAATTAATAACCTTAGATTTTTCCTTCCTTTAACATATTAGTTAAATCATCAAGCATTAAATTAGCGGCTTTTATACCACCTGCTGTATTCCAAATAGTATCGTCTACTTTATAAGCTTTATTATTTTTTACAACATTTAGAGATTTAAACATCGGATCATTTAACCACTCTTCTTCTCTAGCAAGACCTTTACCATCTCCTAGTTCATAAGTAAAGTATAACATTACATCTCCATCAGCTTCATTTAATCTTTCCTTGCCTATTTCATTAACGAAGTCTGTTCCGTGTTGAGCTGCTGGTCTTTTAAATCCTATTTCTTTAAGAATAGTTCCAGCGAAAGTATCACCAAGGTATATTCTAGTTTTTCCATCCATAAATCTCACAAGTGATATTTCATTATTTAATTTATCACTATAAGTTTCTTTTATAGAAGTAATCTTACTTTCATATGCTTGTATAGCTTTCTCACCTTCAGATTTTTTATTTAAAACTTCAGCATAGAATTTAAAATTATCCTTCCATTCGCCTCTTATTGTATCTGAATAAACAGTTGGTGCTATTGCACTTAATTGGTCATATATCTTTTCATGTCTCATTTTATTTCCAATTATTAAATCAGGTTTTAAAGCAGCAATTGCTTCTACATTTGGCTCTGTCTCCTTACCAACAGGCTTAACACCTGTAAGTTCACTTTTAGTATGTTCATACCAATCACCAGTAAAACCAGTTACAGCTCCAACTGGTTTAACACCAAGTGTAAGAAGTGCTTCTACACCCTCATTAGTTAATATAACAACATTCTTTGGATTTTCAGGAATTTCTGTTGTTCCCATAGCATGTTGTATAGATATAGTTTTATAATCTGTTGTATTTTCTGTTTTATTAGAGCAACCAACAAGTAAGCTTACAATTAGCATACCTAATAAAATTGCAGATAATAATTTTTTTTGCATTTGTCATTCCTCCTAAAATTTATTATGGATTTTATCACTTAATTATGATATCATGTTTGAGAAAGATTATCAATAATAAATGATATCATTTTTCAATATTATAAATCGGAGGAGTTATATGAAAAATATTCTAAAAAGTAATAGCGGTAGATGGATGTTACTTATATTACTTACAATATTCACTCTTATATTATGTTACTTAAGTATTACTAAAGGATTTATACCTACATCTTATGATACTTTAATAGATGCATATAAAGATTTTAATAATTCTCAAGAACATATAATTATAAGAACTTCAAGAATTCCAAGAACATTAAATTCTCTTCTAGTTGGAGGAGCTCTTGGAGTATCTGGACTTTTAACTCAAGGATTGACTAGAAATAAATTAGCCTCGCCAAGTATCTTAGGTATAAATTCAGGAGCAGTATTAACTTTGGTTATAGTTCTCACATATTTTCCCAATGTATCTTCACTAAGACTTGCCTGGTTAGCATTTTTAGGTTCACTAGGATCTTCTCTACTAGTTTATTTATTATGTGGAGGTCTTTCAGGTGACATAAGGCCTATGGACTTAACATTAGGAGGTACTGCTTTAGGTGCACTATTCTTTTCCTTAGCACAAGGTATTTTGTATAAAAATGAGGCTGCACTTGAGCAGGTTGTTTATTGGATGACAGGTTCTGTTGAAGGGAAGAAATTAGAACTAATAGTTAAATTTATTCCAATAATATTAATAGTAATAGTATTTACGTTGCTTATCGGGAAAAAATTCAATGTATTTTCATTAGGAGAAGAAATGGCAAGGTCATTGGGTATGAAAACTCTATATTTTAAAATACTTATAATAGCTATAGTTGCTATTTTATCTGGTGTATCTGTGGCTTTGGCAGGTCCAATAGCTTTCATTGGACTTATAACTCCACATATAGTACATAAATTTATTGGAACTGATTATAAATGGCTAATACCATTTTCTATATTAACAGGGGCATCTATACTATTGCTTGCAGATATAATGTCAAGATTTATAATTTATCCAAAAGAAGTCCCAGTTGGTGCTTTAACTGCACTTATAGGTGGTCCTTTCTTTATATATGTTGCGAAAAGGAGGACCAGACAATGATAAATATAAGTAAAAAAGCTATTAAGTTAAGTGCGCTTTTACTAGGGATTACTATCTTAATGATATTTTTTTCATTATGCCTAGGTGAAGCTATGGTAGGTCCATTAGATGTACTAAAGAGTATATTAGGAATAGATATAGGATTTTCATCTATTTTAGTTACGAAAATAAGGTTACCAAGAGTTCTTGTTGCCTTTTTTGTTGGAGCCTCTTTAGCATTATCGGGAGCTATACTTCAAGGAGTGGTTAAAAATGATTTAGCATCTCCAGATATATTAGGTGTAGTTAATGGAGGTTCCGTTGGAGCATTGGTGTTTTTAACTATTTTTATAGATCCTAAGAATAATTCATTAACAACATCTATATTATATATGCCTATATTTACTTTTATATTTTCATTTATAGCTTTAATGTGCATTTTGCTTATAAATGGAAAATCTTCTTCAACAAATAAATTAATTATAATAGGAATTGGAGTCTCTGCTATTGCTAAGGCCATAACTAATATTCTTATAATAAATGGACCAATAATTTTTATAAAAGAAGCTACAACTTGGATAACAGGAAGTATATATGGTGCTAACTGGACACATGCAATACTGATTATAGTAATATTTAGTATTTTCGCTACATTAACATTAATATTTATTAAAGATTTAAATCTTCATCAGCTTGAAGATGAAGTTGTAATAGTCCTTGGTAATAAGCTACATAAAAGCAGGATAATACTCTTAGGCATTTCTGCTGCATTAGCAGCAGGAGCTGTAACTATTGGTGGTGGTATATCTTTTGTAGGTTTAATAGCTCCTCACATTGCAAGAAAATTGGTAGATTCAAAGTTTGAAAATGTAATCCCACTTTCAATACTTATAGGTGGAATAATAACATTATTAGCTGACTTTGTATCTAAATGGTTATTTTATCCACAGGATTTACCTATAGGTATATTTACAGCTTTTATAGGAGCACCTTACTTTATATACCTTTTAGTTAAAAAAAGAAACTACAAAAGGGGATGATAGAAATGATAAAAGCAAAAAATTTAAAGTTATGTTATGATGAAAAAATTATATTAGATAATATTAATATAAATATAGAGAAAGGAAAAATTACTGCCTTAATTGGCTCTAATGGATGTGGAAAATCTACATTAATAAAGGCCATGGCAAGAATACTTAAACCTAAAAATGGAGATATACTCATGGAGGATAGAGATATTCTTAAAATGCCTTCAAAGGAAGTTGCCAAGCTTATGTCCATGCTTCCTCAAAGCAGTAATGCTCCAGAAGATTTAACTGTCTATGATTTGGTGAAACAAGGAAGATACCCTTACCATAATTTATTATCATTTTGGAGTAAAAAGGATGAAAATCTAGTTTTAGAAGCCATAAAAAAGGTTGGACTTATAAACGATAAGGATATAACTTTAAATAACCTATCTGGTGGTCAAAGACAAAGGGCTTGGATTGCATTATCTTTAGCACAAGATACAGATATCATCCTTTTAGATGAGCCTACAAATCATCTAGACATAAAGTATCAGCTAGAAATTTTAAATATTTTAAGAAATTTAAATGAAAAAGAAAATAGAACCATAGCAATGGTTATTCACGATATAAATCATGCATTAAAATATGCTGATAATATAGTTGCTATAAAGAATGGAAACATATTGGCTCAAGGCCCTAAGGATGAGATTATAAATGAAAAACTTATAAAGGATGTCTTTGATGTTGAATGTACTCTTATTAATTCCCCTATAGATAACTGTAAATTATGTGTACCTTTTATTTAAGTTTTATAACGAAAACATATTAAGATATAGTTATTCGTATCATAATATGATGTTATTATTGAGGTTTTCCACATCCTTTTGTTATACATAGATTTAAAAGTTATCCCTTATTGTAACTTAGATAAACTATTTTATAATAGGGAATAACTTTTTTATTAGTATAATTCTATTGCTATTTATTTTTCATATTTTTACATACTTAATCCTAACTTCAAAATTGGAAATTCCCTAAAACCCGCATGACCACAACAACTATTTTAATAGTTATATATTTCTATAGTTAAATAGGTTCATATTTTTATAGTTAAATAGTTTCCTACTTACATTTTTAAGGGAACTCTTAAAAAGAATTCCCTTAATTGATTTGAGTATCTATAAAAAATTTATTACTCTACAACCTTCCCAAAGCAATGAAACTCTACATTTCTTGGAACACTTATAGGCGCATATTTTTCATTAAGGGAAATAAGCTTAATTCCATCTCCACAAATAGAAATCTTTTTACAGTAGGAGTTATTTTCAAAGGCAAATACTCCAATTTCTCCATCCTCCAAAATGTCCTGTTTATGAATCCAAACTATTTGGCCATCTACAAAACGAGGCTCCATACTATCTCCTGAAATTCTAACTCCAAAGTCTGCTTCCATAGGAACATCACTACCTACTTCAATGATTTCACAGGAGTTGTCATCTAGATATTTACCAGTTCCTGCAGATACCGGTAAATCATAAAGAGGAAGCTTTCTCATATATATTACTTTTTCTTCTTTAACATCATTACTATACATACCGCTGGCAATAAGGAGCGTTATGTATTCTTCTACCTTATTTTTCCCCTCTTGATTTAGATTAGATAAAGGTGAGTCTACACTGCAATCCACAAAGGTTCCTAGCACGTCACTAACCTTTAGTGCTTCACAAAGAGCTAAAAACTGATAAGCATTGGGAGTAGTATAATTAGTTTCCCACTTACTAACCTTTTGATTCGTTACATCTATACCTTTGTTTTTTATAAACTCAGCTACTTCATATTGGGATAAACCTATAGCTTCCCTTGCAGCTGTTATTTTTTCTCCTAGGGTCTTTTTCATAATTAGACACCCCCTTATGTTAATTGTATATTAGTGGAATGATAATTACAATAGAAAAATATCATTATATGATACATAAAACTATTTACTTATCATATAATGATATATATGATGTTAATATATCTCATATGGAGATGGTTTTATTTTGAACGAGTAATTTTACATTCAGATATTAATTCTTGTTATGCAAGTATTGAACTTTTGCATCATCCCGAGCTAAAAGGAAAACCAGTGGCAGTTGGTGGAGATCCTGAAGCTCGTCATGGAATTGTCCTTGCTAAGGATGAAATAGCTAAAAATTTTGGAGTGAAAACAGGAATGCCTTTGTGGCAGGCAAAACAGCTATGTCCTGGAATCATATTTTTGCCACCAAGGATGGATCTTTATCTAAGATTTTCTAGAATGGCCCATGAAATATATGGACAGTACACAGATATGCAGCAGGCTTTTGGAATAGACGAAAGCTGGCTAGATGTAACAGGGAGCTGTGGGATTTTTGGCAATGGCTTTGAAATAGCAAAGCAAATTAGCAATAGAATGAAGGAAGAATTAGGTATAACAGTTAGTATAGGAGTTTCATGGAATAAGATATTTGCAAAGCTAGGCTCCGATTATAAAAAGCCTGATGCTATAACTGTAATTTCAAAGGAAAATTATAAGAACATAGCTTGGTCTTTACCAGCTTCAGATCTTTTATATGTTGGTAGAAGCACCAATGCAAAACTTAAAAGCATAAATATAAATACTATTGGAGATATAGCCAAAACCCATCCTAATTTTCTTAAAAGGCATCTAGGGAAAATGGGACTTATTCTACATTCTTTCGCCAACGGTTATGACACTTCAGAAGTACTAGTTGAAAATTATAGTGCTCCCATAAAATCTATAGGTAATAGCACTACTACGCCTAGGGATTTAGTTTGTGATGAAGATGTATGGCTTATTATAATAGTTTTAGCTGAAAGTTTTACAAAACGACTTAGAGAAAATGGATTAAAATGTACCGTAGTTGAAATATCAGTTAGAGATACCAAGCTTTGCAGTTTTTCAAGGCAAAGGAAACTTCTAACTCCTACCAATATAACCAAGGAAGTTGCCCAGGCAGCCTTTAAGCTATTTAAAGAAAATTATAGCTTTAAAAATCCCGTAAGAAGTATTGGTGTAAGAGGTGCTGACCTTGTAATTGATACAATGCCAGTACAGACAGATTTATTTATGGACAATGAAAAAAGACTTAAACTGGAAAAAATAGATGAGGCTTTAGACCAAATTAGAAGACGTTTTGGATATAAGAGTATTCATAGAGCTATTATGTATACAGATAGGAATTTATCAAGGATTAATCCTTGTGAGGATCATACAATACATCCTCATGGTTATTTTTAGGAGGTAATTATGTCAAAGATTTATGTGGATGTTTTAGCAGAGTTTACAAAGGAAGGTGTATTAAAACCCAGAGAAATAATTTGGGAAGATGGCCGCCACTATGAAGTAGACAAAATAATAGACACAAGACCAGCTGCTAGCTTAAAAGCTGGAGGAGCCGGAATTAGATACACTTGCAAAATTCAAGGCCGTGAAAAGTACGTATTTTACGAATCAAATTACAAATGGTTTGTAGAGGGAAAGTAGATAAAATAACCCTTCATAACATAGAAATGTATTATGGAGGGTTTCATGGATGAATGTAAAATGCTCCCTACCTAAATCTCAATATGATATTTTTTTATGAAAATTAAGGATAGACTAAAATTAATCTATGGACTTTTTAATAATAAGAAATAGACTAGACTCATCTACTTCTTCAATGCTATAATCACTACCGAATTCCTCACCAAACTTTTTAAGTTCATCTTCAGAAAATGTATTAGCAACAAATCCGTCCTTACACACAATCATACCATCATGAGTTTTTTCCAAATCAATTTCTCCAAGTAGCCCCTTATCCGCCTGTTCATAGAACCAGGCTATACGATGATTCCAAAATTTAGGGCTGTATGTGCTAAAATAAGCCTTTCCTCCAGGAATAAGCACTTTCATACATTGTCTAATTAAATCCATAGGGTATCCTTTCATAGCTGATAAACCATTTTGTAAACATAATACCACATCAAATTCTTCACCAAATTTAAGGTCGTGGGCATCCATAACTTCAATACTACATTTAGGGCTTTCTTTTATATAATTCCTACCAAGTTCTACAGAGTCCTTTGAAATATCGATACCTACAAACTTTGATGCAAAAGGTGCCAGTTCCTTAATTATACGTCCATAGCCTGTTCCAACCTCCAACACCTTCTCATTACCCTGTAAATTTTCACCCACAAATTTGATTTCTTCACCTAAATAACGCTTAATTCTTGGATATTTTGAATCATAAACCTTAAACAATTTTGTAGAATTTAAACTTTGTTCATAGTAATTAGACACAAATACACCTCCCAATTACTGTTTATATTATATAATTTTTTAATATTTCTCTTGGAGAATTAGTAAATTTATCACTTGCTCCCCAGTCAAATCTAAATAGTCCTTCACCACCACCGGCACCTATGCAGTGAACATGTGTAACATCATGAACATTATTTATGCATACTGTTAATGTAAGCCTGTTCCCAGCTCTATAGAAATGTTTTTCATAGACTATTACAATCATAGCATGAATATCATCAATACTTACAACATGATAATCTATCCTTTCACCTGTAATACTTTCATTTACTATTCCTTTGTCTAATAATTCAGCTACCTCACTTAAGCTTAAGTTAACATTAAAATTATCTCCAGTCATAATATTCATCTCCCATAAAATATTTAATTAATTCAATTTGTATTTGTTTTACTATATATTTATGAAAAACCACTACCCTTAAATTCCTATTTATCTAATACCTTATAGTAATTTCCCCTTTTATTATAACATATTTTGTAATTAACCCTTGCTTAAAATATGGTATTTAATGAGTTAATGCTTTTTCTAGCAATATTAATTTTGATACTTAATCGTCTAAAAATATTCTCTTCTGTAAATTTGCCTGCCACACAAATAAACCTAGTTAACTACCCTATACAACAAAATTAATAATATTTCAGATTCAAGTTTTGATTACATTTTCATATAAAATAAGATAGACTTTTTTCAGTCTATCTTATTTCTTTTCACTTTAATAATGATGATACATTCCTTAAATAAAATATATTTAAAACATGAAGAGCTCTTGTACAAGCTGTATAAAGTAGCAATCTATCCTCTTCATTCTTATACCTTAAATCACTGGCATTATATATCATAACCACATCAAATTCCAAACCCTTAGCAAGATATGCAGGAATAATTAAAATATCATTAACATACTCATCATCCTCACTTATAACCATTTTAACACTAATCCTATCCTTCAAATGATTGTAAACCCTCTGTGCCTCATCAACATTTTTTGTTATTATTCCTATAGAATTATGTCCATCATCCTTATGAACTTTTACCTCTTCCACTATTCTTTCATTTATATCTTCTTCATCTAAAATACCAGTTAATTTGGGCCAATCCCCACTTCTTTCCACGTATTCATCATGAATTTCATCACTTAATATTTTTCGAGAAAATTTAGTTATTTCCATTGTAGATCTATAACTTTTAGTTAAATTTATTATAGAAGTATCCTCAGGTTTAAGTATATTTACAACATTGTTATAGCTTCCAACACTCATATAAGGATTAATGGATTGAGATATATCGCCAAGGACTGTTTTATTTGCTTTGTTAAATAATTGATTAAAAATTTCATACTGTAATGGTGAATAATCTTGAGCTTCATCAATAATTACATACTTCACTTCTTCTGTTTTTAGAATATCACCTACAGCTCCTTTTATAAATAATAAAGCTATTTGATCTTCATAATTTATCTTTTTAACCCCTAAATCCTCTAGGGTATATCTTTTAATTTCTCTAATACTTTCATTATCAAATTTAATATTTGCTATCTTTAAGAAGTCTTCTAAATCTTCATAAAAGGCTTTATAGCAATCCATCAAATCAAATTTAGTTTTTTCTTTCACCTCATTAATTATAGTTTTAATTTCTCTATCTACTAAGGATTTACTTACTTTAACAATTTCATCGCTATCTAAATATTCACCAGAGTTTTCAAGTTCTTTCATAGCTTTATTGACTAATGTTTTTTCATAAGGTTCTATAACATATAAAATTCTTTGCTTTAGCTTTTCTAACCTTCTCTTAAGAGGAAGCCTCTTATAGTCCTTGTAAAACAATTCCTGTATTTCCACTGCTGAAATTATAGTTTTCCCTCTTAAAGTGATATCTTTAAAATCTCTACCTACCTTTTCTAAGTGCTTTATATATATCTTTAATAAATTAACAAACTCAGCAGATGACTTAAATTTTAAGCTTTTAATCCTTATATCATAAGACTGCTCACTGTTATCACCAAAAATTGTCTCCATCATTGCACAATAATCTTCTTTATCTCCTACCTCCTCTAGAACTTTATGCATATATTCTTTAAAGGTAGTTTGAAGCATATTCTCTTCCCCAAGCTGAGGTAAAACATTAGAAATATAATCATTTAAAATATTATTTGGAGAAAATATTACTATGTTTTTAGATGTTATGGTATCACGATGCTTATATAATAAATATGCAATCCTATGAAGAGCAACAGAAGTCTTTCCACTCCCTGCAGGACCCTGAACAATTAAATTTTTATATTTTTCATTACGAATTACCTTGTTTTGCTCTCTTTGAATTGTAGTCACTATAGCCTTCATTTTATTATCGCTACTTTTACTTAATATATCTTGTAATACTTCATCATCTATTTTTATATTACTGTCAAACATATAATCAATCTTGCCATCACTAATTTTATATTGCCTTTTCATTGATATTTTGCCATTTATAATCCCATCAGGACATTTATAATTAGCACTTCCAATTTCATAATCATAAAACATACTAGAAACTGGTGCCCTCCAATCATATATAAAGAAATTAAAGTCTTCATCAATTAAATTAGAAATTCCAACATAATACTTTTCAGCTTTTTCTTCTCCCT
Source organism: Clostridium sp. UBA5712 (assembly GCF_002419845.1). Lineage (NCBI taxonomy): Bacteria > Bacillati > Bacillota > Clostridia > Eubacteriales > Clostridiaceae > Clostridium > Clostridium sp. UBA5712. The sequence continues at coordinate 193,262 of NZ_DIGW01000011.1, forward strand.
CTTCCTCAAAATCCATTCTTGCAAAATAAGGAGATGAAATCATCTTCTCATATTTATCAACTAGCTTTCTTTCAAACTCATGGGTCCTCTTTTGAATTTTCATGGTATTAATAAACTGCATAAAATCTCCTATATGCTGCATACCATTTTCTACTGAAACAGCCCCAAGATTTTCCCATAATTCTCTTTGGGTTTCAATAGCTTCCTTTTTAAAATTATCTTTGGAGTTTTGCTTTTCTTTTAATTGCTTTTTTACTTCCCTAAGCACCTTTTCTAACCATTCCATTTCTACTAGCCATTCAGATTTATTTATTGACAAAATATCTCCTCCTTGTAATAAGCTTTAGCATTTTAGAATTAACATTGCTATTTTATCACATGTACCTTAAATTACCAGTCTATAATTACTTTGTTATATATGTTATAATTAAAGTGTAGAGATAGTATATTAAAACTTTCTAGCTTAAAAATAGTAAAAAGTGAAAAACTCCATTTATATGAAGTTTCTCACTTTTTATCATTTCTTCTCACTATACTAATTTTTCTTTTTATTTATTTTGTTTCTCAACAGATACACTTCACCCTAACTATTATAATTTGTGTTTTCCATTTAATATTCCTATATTTATTCTACATAATTAAATAGTTATACCTGGAAACATGAAGTTCTTTTCAACCTCATTATATCCAAAAGATTTATATAAATTTATTGCACGTTTATTAAGTTCCCATACTTCTAGCTTTGTTTTATTTAAGTTTTTTGACAAGAAATAATTAAATATATACTTAACTATAATTTTTGATATTCCTTTGCCACGTGCTTCTGATAAAACATATAAAGTTTCAATATAGCCGTAGCCATCCTTTTCAAAGATTGTACAACCACCTTGTATATTTCCATCAACTAAAAAATATAGATTTTTAAAATGCTTTTCCTTACTTTGTTCTAAAAGTGCATCTACATCTAAGGGTGATATAAAGATTTCATTATATATTGCACTATACTCCATAAGCTCCTTCTGAGAACTTAAATTTATCTCAGTTACTTCCACTTCAGTGAATGTATATTTAGGATTCTCTTCAATATCTGCTTCCATAATGATACTGTAGTTTTCATCAAAACCATTTTTAATATAGAAATCAAGCTTCTCATTGTTATATTCAAATCCAGAATATATTCTTGCTTTTAAGTCTGGTCTTTCCTTATGAAGCTCTTTAGCCCTTAGAAATACCTTATCAAATAATTTTTGTTTAACTTCATCTTTTAAAAGCTTGTCTATATTAGATTCTATATCAATATCTATAAAGATAAGGTATGGTGTTTCATGGGCCTGATGATAATTTATATTAGGATATGTATAGGCACTTCCCAAATAGCTTCCATCATCACTAAAGGCTAAAAAAATATTTTCTTTACTATTACCGTACTGATCTTCCTTTGGATTTTTTATTTCAATACTCATTTTATCCCCCATTTTATTTTCTTTTTACTGGAATCCATAACTCACAACTATAATTAATATATTGATCATCATCCCAAAAATACTTTTCTATACATGGTCCTTCTATTTGTTCAAATCCTGATGATGGAAACCATTCTGAATATATTAGCCTCCATAAATCTGCTATGGCAAGGGTATTCAAGTTATCTCCCCTGCCATCGAAAACAGCCCATGTACATGAAGGTATGTTTACTATTTTATATTCATTAGGTATATCTTTATCAGGAACTTTCCACCCCATCATATATTTTCTACTTCCATCTTCTTTAAAATCATAATGAATTCCATAAAGTATATTCATTTTAGAATATCCTAAAAATTCATTAATCTTAAGATGGGTTCCATCCTCCCAAATTTTATCACAAAATTCTGGTATCTCTTTATACAATGCATTATCTATTATTGTAGTTAAAAAATCCACTCCAAAAAATTTAAATTCATCTTGTTTAACTATTCTATAATTAATTTCGCATTCCCCTTTAATTGATATTTGAAATGAGAGTTTTGGAAATGATTTAAGTCTTGTATTGCCCTTTTTTATCATAGAAGGTGTTGAACCATGAAGTCTTTGAAAAGCTTTAGTAAACGTATCTGGACTTTCATAACCATATTTAGCAGCTACATCAATAATCTTTACATTTTTAGAAGATAACTCTTCACCAGCGAGTGTTAGCCTACGATTTCTAATATATTCTGTTAAAGTAACCCCAGTTAATGCATGAAACATTCTTTGAAAATGGTAACGTGATGTAAATGCAACCTTCGCTATTTCATCAATACTTATATTTGAACCTAAATTATCTTCAATATATTCAATTGCATTATTAATATCCTTAATTATTTCCAAAATTCTAACCTCCATTAAAGTATATAGTAACAAAGGATTTTATTCCCGTCTTACTGTGCTTTGTTTTGTCCATACTAATTTGATTATATTAATTTATTAATTACCTTATATTCTGTTAGTTCTTTGCCAAAGATGAAAAAATTCATTAAATTTAACTTCTTATTTATATTTTAAATACAACTTAATTTTTCACATATTATCAAATTTTTACTTAATTCTTATTATACATTACTTTAAAATTGAATTGAATGGTTTCTTGAGCTTCATGTGACAAGTCTATAATCATTTCTTTTTCACCCATTGGAAAACAATAGTAAATTCATGTTATAATTAATTTGAAATTGTAATTTAATGTGAATCAACTTTATTTTGAATAAATATCAGAACAAAGGCTTTTCTAAAACATATTCTTAATCTAAATTACATTATGATAGGAGTGAATTATATTGGAAAATAAAATAAAAGTGCATTTCATGGGTATATGCGGAAGTGGTGCTGCACCTATAGCAATTATTGCAAAGAACATGGGGTTTGATGTTTCAGGATGTGACTTGAATATATCAGGATATTATAAAGATGCTCTTTTACAAAATAATATAGATATTTTAAAAGGTCACGATTCAAGCCATATACAGGATATTGATATCTTAGCTATATCACCTGCCATTTTAGATATTTCACCGGATCATCCAGAAATACTTGAAGCTAAAAGAAGAGGAATTTTAATGACATGGCAGGAGTTTTCAGCTAAATATGTGCAAAATGAAAAGTTTGTTGTTTCCATTGCAGGTACCCATGGTAAATCTACAACTACAATTTTAATGGGACTTGTTTTGGAAAATGGTGGTCTAGATCCAATTGTTGAAGCCGGAACAACCTTTAAGAATTGGGGTGGTGGATACAGGTTAGGAAAGTCAGATTACTTTGTATGTGAAGCTGATGAATTCAATAATAATTTTTTAAATTATAGTCCTTCAATAGCTGTAATAAACAATGTGGAAATGGATCATCCAGAGTTTTTCAAGGATATAAATCATGTTAAGGATTCTTTTAAAAACTTTATAGAAAGGCTTAAAGGTCCAAAAATTTTAGTTGTTAATGAAGATAGTACAGCTATTAGAGAAATATTATGTGAGTTAAGACATTGGCTAAATGAAGAAGGAGTAAAAGTTATTGGATATTATATAGATAATAAGCTCGAATTCCCTTTCTACATGGAGTATAAAGCAGAATTGACTTCAAACACCCCTGAATATTCCTCCTTTAAAGTAGTAAATGGAGATAAAGAATATAATTTTAACCTTGGACTTATCGGTAAGCATAACGTTGAAAACTCTTTAGGGGTGTTAATTACTGCCCTAGAGTTAGGTGTTGATATAGATGCAATAAAGAATTCATTTAAAAATTTCAAAGGAATAGGAAGAAGACTAGAATTAGTAGCAGATATTGATGATATTAAGATTTTTGATGACTTTGCTCATCATCCTACAGCAGTAGCAACTACCTTAGATTCAATTAAACTTAGTTATCCAGGAAAAAAGGTTTTCGCTGTCTTTGAACCACATCAACTTTCAAGAACAAAGCTGTTTTTTAATGAGTTTGCTATAGCATTAAAAAAGGCAGATAGAGTTATTATTACAAATCCCTTCTTAGGACGAGAAGCAAATAAAAACATAGAGCCAGTTAATTTAGATATGCTATGTAGTGAAATAGATATAAATAAAGCTGAGTATATAAAAAGCTCTGATAAAATATGTAGTAAACTCCTTAATGAAGCTAAAAGTGGAGATATAATTATAGTTTTTGGAGCGGGTGAATCTTATAAATTATCTAGAAAAATTATTAATGTATTAAAAGAATAAAATAATAAGGTGTGTAATAAATTCAACATAATTTATTACACGCCCTATTTGCTTTAATTATAACTCAACTCATATGCGTTCGCTGAGTAAGTTCTACTAATTAAATATGAAATTTGAAGCATAACTCAAATGTAACTCTACTCATATGCGTTCAAATATAGCAATCATTCCTTTTATAACACTTTCTTAGGATTCTTAGCTATAAACATTCCGCTAGATTTAGGTATATCAATACTTCCTTCTCTTAAAATTATATCTTCCAAATATCTGTAAAAATCCTGTACTTTGCTCTCCGTCATTATATCCTGTATGTTCACATGTCCATCTAATGATAGAACATAATCCGCTAAAGGCTTTGCTTCTGTAATATGAAGGGAATCTTCATATACTAAAGTTTCAACAGAATCAAAATGCTTTGATAACTGCTCTGCCCCATTTTCTATACCAAACTCCTTTGCAACAGAAAAGGATTCATAATCAAGTTGAGAATCAAAATTTCTCACTAAGTCTTTTAGTCCCTTCATATTATAAAGACTATTGGTAGTAGCATAAAAAGTTCCATCTGCCTTAAGTATACGGGCAATTTCACTGATTGCTAAATCTCTATTTTCCACATGGTAAAGCATATGATTTGCAATGGCACACTGAAATGAATTGTCTTCATATTCAATATTTTGTATATCACTAACAGAATAATCAAATACTTCATCAATTCCTAAAAGGTTATCTTTTGCTGATCTCAACATACCTTCAGACAAATCTGTGAGAATCACCTGGATATCCTTTGGTATCCTATTTCTATTATTAGCCCATGTACTTCCATTCCCACATCCAAATTCAATAACTTTATCATTAGGCTTAAACTTATATTGATCAAATACCCAATTAAACCATCCATATTTATTTGTACTAAAACCATCATGTAAAGCTTGTCTGGCTTTTAAATTCTTATCTGAATTATACTGTCCCCTAACTATATCTCTGTTATTTGCTCTAGACACATAATCACTCCATTCCTATCATTCAACATTAAAACCTGACCTTTGTCATTACAGCCTCTCCCATTCATCCCCCCTTTCCATCAGGCAGATACAATCAGATTGTGTTCATAACTTGTTTATGTCTCCCTGGGGACTTTTCGAAGTAGCTTGTAACTTAGGTTACTACAATATTATTTAAACATATAAAATAGAAATGGTATCTCCATCTCTTCTTTACTTGCTCCACCATGCATTCCTAGGAATGTAACTTCAAATATATCTTTTTCATACCACCAAACAGTATTATTTTCTTTAGGCAATATAACTAAATTTCCAACTCTCTCTAATAACTTTTCACTAGGAACTCCAAATAAGCCTTTATCTTTTAAATCTTCAAATAGATATACTTGTGCTATTTCATATAACTCCTTTTCAAGAATAGTCTTTAACTCTATCAAATATTTCTCCTCTACATGCAGAAATAAATCTCTACAATATCCTGCTGGTGACATGATATCATTGTTTTTATTTTTCTTTAAATACTTCTCTATATCAGGAATTAGTTTATTAATATAATATGGATTTTTTAGATCAATATCAATTTGACCATGGTCTGCAGAAATTATAATAGCAGTATTACTAAACTTATCTTTTCCTTCTTCATAAAACCTATCTAAATTTTTAAATAAATTACCCATAACTATTTTAAATTCTTCTGATTGATTTCCTTTTGCATGAGCTATAGCATCAATGTCATGTAAATAAACATAAAAATATTCTTTATCATCATTCTTTAATAAATCCTTTGATAATGATTTAAACAAATCTTCATTTGTGTCATAACCCTTTAAATTAGCATCCCTACATGTGAATCTAGTATAGGTACCATTATTTATATGACTAGGTTGATAAACAGTACTTTTTATTCCATGGTTTAATAATTCTTTAAAAAAGCTTTTTTGTGGTATAAAGTCACTGGGTTTTATATTTTTCCTTGTTAAGGTTTCATTATATTTATTTCTTGCTTCCTTAAATAAAAATGATGTTACTATATCATCAGCTTTTGGTTCATAATAAAACCACTCATAAAGTCCATGTTCATAAACTGATTCACCAGATAATGCTGTTGTTACATGTGCTGTTGTAGTAGATGGGAATTGTGAAGTTAATTTTGAAACTACACCGCTCTTTTCTAATTTACATAAAAATTTAGAATGCTCTTTATATTTATCGTAAAAACACCATCCAAAAGCATCCGTTAGAAAAAATACTATTTTATTAGGTTTCTCATTGCCATTTCCGATAACATCACTAGGAAGTTTTTTATCTGAATCAATATTAAATAAATCTTTTATAGTTCCACAAATATTAGAAAAACAGTAACTATCATATAAAGGAATTGTCAGTCCACTAATATTACTTTTATTAACTTGGTTTATTGAATTTGTATTTATCATATACTCACCTCTCAACTTTGAGTTTACAAATATATTTTAAAACTTCCATTTATTTCCTTCAAGCTCTATGCATCTTATTTCTACATTATAGAAACCGATTTCTGCAAATATCACTATATATTAATAACGGGATACCATATTAGAGTATATAGAAATCAGCATTTGCTTCTAGTTTTTATCTAAGAATTCTTTCATCAATTCTTCTAACAAGACTATACGTATAACTATCAAAATACTTTTCCCAAAATCTTAACGCAGTTGGATTAATTGTTTCAAAATCCACACCTAATCTCTTTATACCATCCCTTTTTAATGTTTCAATAACAACGGAAAGTAAACTCTGGATTATATTCTTCCCACGATAGCTATCTTTCAAATATGCCCCACAGATATGCAAATAGTCTGGTTCTTCAGTGATAAATGTTTCTCCATCATTTGTGACTTCTAAATATCCTATTATTTCTGATTTATCCTTGGCAATAAAGAAACGTGATTGTCTATTATTGCATCTCTCTACAAATTCCCCTTCTGAAAGCTCTTCATTCAGAAAATATGTAGGGCTCTTTCTCATATGCCTTACTAAACTATTGCTTAACGATAACAAACATCCTGCTTTGCTATAATGTACTTCTTCATAAGAATATTCTGTGTTAATTTCAATATTGAGCGGCTTGTTAACATTTCTGATTCCATCTCCACACCTTATGCCAAATCCATTCATTGTCAAAGATTTCATAACTTGAGCATCATAGCTATATAGACAAATTGCATAACTTAAAATTTCTTCCTTAATCATTTCTTCTGATACATATTGAAAAAGAAGTGATGCTATTTTACCCCTATTTTCTCCGCCATAAGCATTTGCAAATAATGGAGAAAATGAACCTTTAACATTGCCAAAATGACCGTTTACACTTTTCCAAAAACTTAAATACCCTAATACTTTTCCTCTTTCAATAGCTACCATTCCATGATTATTCTTAAAAATATCACTCAATAAATCAGTAAGAACCTCTTTATAGTCTTTATCATTTAAGGCTTCTATATATTTCTGCTCCATATTATATTGTTTTTGTGCAAGCTTAACTGCATCCTCTAAATACTTTTCATTTAACTTTTCAAATACCATTCTCTTACCCCTCTTAATATATAACTTATTTAGTAAAATCCTGTTTTAGTTTTTCTGCCACTAACCTTCTATATGGAATCATACCCTTATTATACCAGATACATTCTAGGTATGCTTATTATTTTCATATCATCTGTATTTACTTTACCTAATAAACCCTTTAATTAAGATGAAAAAAATATTATACTTAAGTGAGTGTCCAAATCTTTGGTTTGGCTTACATGGACTTATTTATCCTAAAGGACAACGAGTCCTAAGTATGGAAAATACTGATACTAAGAACTCTGTTTATTGGAATGAATATAGTGATGCCTTTCTGTATAGTTAATAATACCTACAAATAGAAAAATACTAGATTGAGGAGTTTATATATGAGAAAAAAAGATATACTTGAGTTAAAAAGACGTTTAAAAAAAGATCATTGCACCTTCACTAAGTTGTGTGGTTGCTATGTTAATGGAGAAAAAAATATCATTTTAAAATTTAAAGAATCATTTCTAAATTTAGATGAAGATGAATACTTTAAGTACTTAGAAATCGCTAAAAAAGTACTGTCTGGTACTATTGGAAATAATATTTTAGAACTTAACTTTCCAATTAATGAAGACTATGTGAATGAAAGACAAATTTCTCTTATGCAACTTAAAAAAAGTCAATTAAAAGATGATGCCCTCCTTGATAACTTTTATAATTTAATTATTGATAATTATGATTTTACCGGTAATTTTATAATACTTGTTTTTCATGATGCTTATGACGTTATTACTAAAACCACTGATAATGCAAAGTTAGATGAATCTGAAGAAGTATATGAATATGTGTTATGTGCAATATGCCCTGTTTCACTTTCTGAGCCTGGTCTTAGATACTTTGAAGAAGAAAATAAAATAAAAGCACGTATTAGAGATTGGGTAGTTGATGCTCCAACTAATGGCTTTGTGTTTCCTGCTTTTATTGAGCGTAGTTCAGATGTCAACTCTATTATGTATTACACGAAAAATGCAAAGGATACCCATCCTGAATTAATGGAAAATGCTTTGGGTTGTTATTCAAAACAAACTGCTACCTTGCAAAAAGAAACATTTGAGTCAATTATTAAAGATTCTTTTAGTACTGAAGAAAAGAAGGCTGATAAAATTTTTATGGAAGTACAAGAAAATCTAAGTGCTATGGTAGAGGAATACAATGCTATATATGATGATGCAGATTGTGAACCTATAAGCTTAACAAAGAAGGATATACAAAACCTTTTAATAGAAAGTGGGGTTCCTAAAGAAATCACTTCTAAGATTGAAGAATCCTATGTAGAAAACTTTGGTGATGATCTTCCTTTAGCAGAAAATTTAATTGATTCAAAGGTACTTAAGGTAAATGCCCAAAGAAAGAAGGAAGAACACCTTCAAAAACAAGTAGAAATACTTCAAACTAAACTGGATGAAGTTAAACAAGAAACTTCTGTAGATAGTGAAACTCCCTCATCTACAGAAGTTAGTGAAGATAATATAATTTTAGAAGAAACTTTAGAAACTAATTTAGAGAAAGATTTGGATATAAATTCAGAAGATAATAAGAATGCTCCTGACTATGACGTTATACTTCAAGTAAAACCTGAAAAGATACCTCAAATAAAATCTCAAATAATTGATGGTCAAAAATGCATAGTTATTCCTATTAATGAGAATGAGCAAACTGCAGTTAATGGCTTAGATCATTTAGTTTAAGGTATCTAAGGATAAATATAGATTTACTTACCTACATTGCTGAAGTATTACTTCTAATGAAGCTTACTTCAGCCTTACCTGAATGTAGTTGCCATATATACCAGAAAGCATAAGGAATTATTATTAGACCGTTAAATATTCCCCATCCATATAATATATCTGCATTAAACCATGATGATGAATCCATTACAGCTGGGAATAAGTTAGGTAAACAAGCTCTAATTAATACGTGAGCAGATAAGGTATATATACGAGCTGCTATATAAAGTTCAGGTTTTCTTTTAATAATTGGATATATTTCTGCCGCCAATAATATGCATATAGAGCTAGCAAAGTATTTACCAGTTTCACCATAAACAAAGCATAAATTCCAAGTTGTATATAATAAATTCCAAGCTATAGTTGTATAAGCTATAAACATACTATTATCTTCAGCACTTAATTTAAAGAATTTTCGTCCATTTGGGAATGGAATAGTAAAACATAATAATAATCCACAAAGCGCATTGCCATAGTTTTTTAAAGTAACATCTTTTATAGTAGCTTCTGCAATATTTAAGAATAGTACCGCATAAATGAACCAAACGATCCAATCCTTTCTCATAAAGTCCCAGAACTTTCCTTTATATTGTTCCTGATCAGCTACACGGAAAAATCCACCTATTATAAGTGGCAATATAGCACTGAATGTTTTTGCCCAACGAAACCAACCATTTATGCCTCCCATAAGCCAAAGTGGAAAAGTAAATAAAGATACAACCCAGAAGATAGCTGCAAATTTGTGATGTTTCCTCATATATTCAATCATGAATAAAAGTAAAATAAAATAAGTTCCCATGGAAAGTATATATTCCCAAACAGGAATATTCATATTATACATCTCCTCTTTTAAATATTGTAACAAATAATCCTATACTTATATATATTACATAGTATAGCTAAACATAACTAATATAAATTTACAGTTTATGTTTTCAATTACAATCCGAATTAATAAATTAGTGATTATAAAAGATAAAACTCTAATGCCATTGTAACTTTAGATAAACTTAAAAGAGATACCCCCTTAAAGATGGTATCTCCTTTTTAGTTATATATTAAATATCTGAACGCTACATTCTAAATCATAATTTATTTCTTTTGATTCTATATATTTAATACCTTGTTTTTCATATAATTTTCTCCAAAAATTCACCGCAGGCTTATTACTTGATATTTGCTCAACTTTATATTTACCCTTGTATGTATCTAACAAAACTCTAATTGCAGCATTACCTACTCCTTTCTTTCTAAAACCCTTTAATAGAAATAGCTCATGAACAACATAATCAATATCTTTTGGAACATATTTCCCAGTATTAAAAAGAACAAAACCTGCCACTTCCTCTTGATATGTTATAAAATAAGGAGTTAAATCCTCTGATTTAAAATACATTTCTAATCCATCATATTCAAATTTTCCATCTTCATTAATTTTTAAATCATCTGCAAACTCTGATAAATCATGTAAATATATACTCATCAAATTCTCCAGTTTTCCCTTTGATTCTATGGTTACTAATTCTAATTTTTTTCATTTTAATTTTTTTATTGACTATTGGTTAAAATAACATCAACGATAAACTACATATTAGATTTTTAGTATAAAGGAGATATCATTATGGATTTTTTACAAGGTCAGGAAACACTTACTATCATGGAGTGGGCTTTGCGTGCTATTATTGCTTTTTTCTTTTTAGTTATTGTTGCAAAAGTCTTAGGACAACGTAGCATCTCCCAATTAAGACTCCTTGATTTTGTCATTGCTTTAGTAATTGGAAATATTATTGCTCATCCATTATCTGATGAAAACCTTGGGTTAAAGGGATCTGTCATTTCAACAATTGTATTAGTTGTCCTATATATTGCTGGAGTATTTTGTGTTCTAAAATTTCCATTTATAAAAATACTTATTAATCATAAACCAATCACAATTATCAAAGACGGAGAAATTATTTATAAAGGATTAAAAAAAGCAAGAATATCTCTTGATGTGTTATTAGAAGAATTACGTGAAGAAAAAGTAGAAGATATAAAAAAAGTAGCATTAGCGATTTGGGAAGCTGATGGAAAATTTTCTGTTTTTTTAGACCCAAAATATGAACCTATTACTCCTTCATTCTATCAAATGGAAACAGAAGCCTTTGATTTGCCTAGGACAATCATTAAGGATGGTAGAATTAATTACGAGGAGCTAAAGCAAACTAATAAAGATGAAGGTTGGGTTGTTTCCAAATTAAAAAAGTTATATCAAACTGATATAAAAAACGTTCTACTTGCCACCTTAGACAATAAAGATAACCTAAAAGTTTTTTTATATAAATAATTCCTAGAGGACTAAGCATATCCATTAATATTATAGATACGTTTAAGCCTCTTTTTATTTAAAAACCTCCCTATTATAGCACGTTTTAACTGACTTATATCTATTAACATCCATATTAATTTAATTTTTCCAACAAGCTATATACTAATAGTAGCTCATTGAAGTTACTCAATGTATCTCTTAACACTTCATATGGTACACTTATATAAATTTAAATTATTTTATATTTCTTTGTCTTTAATTTGATTTTGAAGTTTATTTGAAAACCCTGTTGCTATCCCCGTTATCAAACCACTAAATATGAAGAATACATTAGTAGGAATATCTATCAATATATACCTATAATTCCAATAATTATCTGCAATACAAAAGCAGAACATACTACTAAAAAAGGTTGCCATTTCTTGTCCATTTTTATTTTTGCACTAATTTTATCAGTTATGGCATATTCCTTATCAAAGTTATGGTAAACTATCATACTTAACATCAATGGTACTAATATAAATGATGATTTTATTAATGAATCTAACATGCCCTTCTCCCCTTTAAATATGGCTATTTAGATGTATAAATCTTAATGAAATATCTTCATTAAATTATACACGTAAAAATATAATATTTCTTTTGCTAATACCATTGACTTATCTCACTATTAATACTATACTGAATAAGAAGCTTAAGGAAATCTCTTAAGAACTTAATATCGCGGGATGGAGCAGTTGGCAGCTCGTCGGGCTCATAACCCGAAGGTCGTAGGTTCAAGTCCTGCTCCCGCAACCATAAAAAGATTCTATATTTAATATAGAATCTTTTTTATTTATGAATTATATTTAAGTCTAACTTCTCAATTTAAACTTAGTGGTATAAATGATATAATTGTAATGTTATGCATTGTAATTTAGTTTAAAAGTTAACTATGAGATTTTTAAGTGTTCATAATGCTAATTTTACAAAATGGAAATTGCGGTATTTTATCAGGGAATTTACTATTTTTATGGAGAGTGATATATTAATGAAATTTATAGATATAGAAAACTGGAAAAGAAAAGACCACTATAATTTTTTTAAGAGCTTTAATTACCCACATTTTAATATTTGCGGTAATGTAGATATTACAAAATTTTATAGTTATATTAAAGAAAATGAAATCCCATTTTTTATATCCTTTGTATATGTAGCTACAAAAGCAGCCAATGATATAAAAGAATTTAGATATAGGATAAGAGAAGATAAGGTAGTTGAGCATGAATATATAAACCCTGCTTTTACTGTAATGGTACAAGATGAAGTATTTAGTTTTTGTAGAGCAAAATTCATAAATGAGTTCAATGATTTTAAAATTAGTGCATCTGAAGAAATAGATAAAATAAAAAATAATATCATTATTAAAGATGAATCTGATTGTGATGATCTCTTATATATGACCAGTATTCCTTGGGTTTCATTTACTGGTGTAGCCCACCCAATTCAGATGAATCCTGTTGACAGTATTCCAAGAATAGCCTGGGGTAAATACTTTGAAGAAAATGGTAAAGTTAAGTTGCCACTGTCTGTTCAGGTACACCACGCCTTAGTTGATGGCTTACATGTAGGACAATATTTTAGTGTAATTCAAGAGATTTTAGATAATCCTTCAAAATATTTATAAAACATGTTAAAGGAGCTTTTCAAAAGCCCCTTTAATTTCCTTATTATAAATCCCTATAATATTTAGGATATCTATTACTTTTATTCTTATTACAGATATTTATTGCCTTTTCCTTATTAAGTGGAAGTATCCCTTCTGATTGCTTAAATACTTCCCTATTTACTTTTTGAGCAAAGCATCCAATTTTAGGCTTGCCTATATGATTTTTCATTTCAATCCATAGTTTTTTTACAGATTCTTTTTTTACATTTCCAAAGTTCATAGGTACAAAATCACAGGGATATAATTCTCCCGAAGCACTTATATAGGAATGTTGATTTCCTGCTCCACAACCAAATTTTAATTCACTTTCTGTATAAGCAAAGGTACTTATCTTAGGTAAATCACTTCTTTTATTTGCCTTATGTTGCAATTTTATAAGCTTTTCTCTATCACTTTCACTATACATTACACTACTTAATTGTTTTTCTGTTAAAAGATTGCCACTTAGGATAGGTTCAAGTATCTTAACTTCATGGGCCCCATTATCCTTAGCAAATTTAAATAACTTAAATAACTCTTCCTCATCAAGATTTTCTTTCAATATAACGGTTTGTGCCATTACATATAACCCTGCTTTATTTGCATTTCTAAGAGCTTCAATAGCATAATCAAAGGCATTTTCATTATTTCTATTTTTATTGTGTACATCTTTTTCATAAGAATCTAAACTTATTCCAATGCCAAATAGACCACTATCCTTTAACTTTTTTGCTTTTTCATAGCTTAGATTAAAACCACTGGTAAATAAAATAGATGTACTTCTATTATCTATACTTCTTACTATATCAAATATATCTTCACGTGCCATGGGCTCTCCTCCTGTAATTCCAATAATAGGAGTGCACATTTCTTGAAGCTCCTGTATAACCTTAATCCATTGTTCCTTTGTTAACTCTTCTCCTAATTGTCTACTTTTTGCACTACAATAAACACAATTATTAGGACATTTATGTGTTATACATAAATACATAGAAATAGGTGCAGTTCTCTCTGCATAGATTTGCTTTGTAAATATGTTTTTAGACCCATCAACTGCTAGTACATTTTGTACAAAGGACTTAGATGGAAAGGGTGGTAAAAATGTACTCAGTATATACTTGTCCTCATGCTTCACTAGTTTTTCACCCTTTATAAAACTTCTCATCATTTTTATATATTTTAATAGATTAAACTGCTTATCTTCCCTTAGAATATTGTAAATGTCAAATATACTCCTTATAACATTTTTATCAATAGCCATTTGAGACATGATTTTTAAATTATTTATGCTCATCCATTTCTATTCCTTTCTAAATACCCCATAGGCAAATTTATGATTTATTTCATAATCTTCATTTTTATATTTCTCTTTCTTTATTTTTTCCACTATAAGAGGTTCAACTTCATTATAATCATTAAAGATCTTCTTAGTGCCTGCCAATGCACCAGTTATATTTAACCACTCCATAAGTTCCTCTGGCTCCTTAAATCTAAAAAACACTTCACCTTCATCTACTTCTAAAACCTTAAAATTGTACTGCCTGCACCATTTAACTAAGCCTTTCTTCCCCTTTGGTAAATTTAATCTTATATCCATAGGTTTAATTACTTCCTTTTCCTTCTCTCTCATTACTTCTAGAAATATTTCTTCTATCTTATCTAAAGTTCCATGAACATTTGTAATTATAGCTAATATACCCTGGGGTTTTAAAGCATTATTAAAGAGCTTAAATAATTCATGATGATTGAAATAAGAAAGTGCCCAACCAAAAAATATCACATCAAATTTTTCATTAGATTTTTTCAAAAATTCAATACCATCACTATTAATAATAGTAACCTTATCCTTATTAACAGCGTTTAACTTCTCAAGCATTTTACTTGATTGGTCTACAGCTGTGATTTTATATTTTTCAGATTTATCTAAAAGACCCTTAGTTATATATCCTGTTCCACAAGCAAAATCTAGTATTTTCAATTCCTTATTTGGATCTATATACTTTGAATGAATAATATTATCAGAATGTGTTCCCATTTCTTCGAGCCAATGATTATAGGTATCAGAAACTTTATCATACTCTGCTCTATAATCTTCTTTGCTTACAACTTCTTTTTTAAAGAGTTTATAGCCAACCTTTAAGTAAAATACCATTTTATTTATCATATTTTCTCACCTACAAATATAAAATAATAGCCCTTATCATAAACTTTACTTATATGAAAATGTTCTTCAAGCAAAACCTTAATTTCATCTTTAGTTCTAAAAAACAATCTTCCAAAGAGAATAAATTCAAATAATCTTAACAACCTGGTTCTTATATGATTTTTATGGAAATCCATAATAACTATTTTTCCACTATCCTTTAGTATCCTACTTATTTCAGCAATGAGCTCCTCTTGTTCTTTGATATGATGAAAAACATCACTCATTATAACTGTATCTATAGAACCGCTGTGAAATGGCGTACTTAAAGCATTACCTTTTATAACTTTAACATTACCTCTTTCCTCTACTCTTGAAAGCATCTTCTCACTTTCATCAAGGACATATACAGTGTTACAGCTATTACAAATATGATTAGCCAAAAAGCCAGTGCCTCCCCCTATATCTACAACCACTTCATCCTCATTAATACCGGCTGCATCTTCTATATCTTTAATCTTATATAAGTTAAAAGTAGCCATAAACTTATCATAATATTTATAAACCTTATCAAAATCCTTAGTATTTCCCATAGACACCCTGCCCTTCAGCATGAAAAATATTTACTAAATATATTATAACATTCTTACACAAGCTATTACACAACAATTAACTTATAAGGTAATCAAAACCTTTTATTAAAACTCTGTTTAAAAAACATATCATAATGCACAAATTCAATATAATAAAACTTAGTTATCACTTAGTAGTATAAATACTTTTTAGTTGACAATATTATAGTAAACAACATTTTTAACTTTAAAGTTGATACTTTGAAAGGAGAATACCATGGGAAATCAAAACAACAATGAAAATAACCAGATAAAAAATGCAAAAGAGAAACAACTAGATGAATTTAAAGTGGATAACCAAGGAAAAAATCTTACTACAAATCAAGGTCTTACAATGTCACAGGATGAGTTTTCATTAAAGGCTGGGGATAGAGGGCCAACTTTAATGGAAGATTTCCATTTCAGAGAAAAAATTACTCATTTTGACCATGAAAGGATTCCAGAAAGAGTTGTCCATGCACGAGGTACTGGAGCACACGGAGAATTTCAATTATATGAATCAATGAAGGAATATACTAAAGCAGGATTTTTACAAGATCCTTCTATAAAAACTCCTATATTTGTAAGATTCTCTACAGTAGCTGGATTTAGAGGCTCTGCAGATACAGTTAGAGATATAAGAGGTTTTGCAGTAAAGTTTTATACTCAAGAAGGCAATTATGATATAGTTGCAAATAATATTCCTGTTTTCTTTATTCAAGATGCAATTAAATTCCCTGATTTTGTTCATGCAGTGAAACCTGAGCCAGATACGGAAGTTCCTCAAGCCTCTAGTGCTCACGATACCTTTTGGGACTTTGTTGCAAATAATCAGGAATCTGCTCATACTGTTATGTGGGCTATGTCCGATAGAGCAATTCCGAAAAGTTACCGTATGATGGAAGGCTTTGGCATACATACCTTTAGATTTATTAATGAAAGTGGTAAATCTACTTTCTTTAAAGTGCATTTTAAACCTGCCCTTGGAGTCCATTCTTTAGTTTGGGATGAAACTCAAAAAATAGCTGGAAAGGATCCAGATTTCAATAGAAAGGACTTGCAAGAAGCTATCAATACAGGCAATTATCCGGAATATGAAGTAGGTGTACAATTATTGCCAGAAGATAAAGAATTCAGTTTAGATTTTGACATACTGGATCCTACAAAAATTTGGCCAGAAGAGGATATTCCAGTAAAGATTATAGGAAAAATAACCTTAAATAAAAATGTAGATAATTTCTTTGCAGAAGTTGAACAAGTGGCATTTCACCCCGGTCATTTAGTTCCAGGAATTGATTTTACAAATGATCCACTACTCCAAGGTAGGTTATTCTCATATACAGATACTCAACTTACAAGACTAGGTGGACCTAACTTCCATGAGATTCCTATAAACAGACCTGTAGTCACCGTCCATAATAATCAAAGAGATGGACATTCAAGGCAGACAATAAATACTACTAATGTGAGCTACCATAATAATTCATTATCTAACAACACTCCTAAAACCCTAGGTGAAGACCAAGGTGGTTTTGCTAATTACCAAGAAAAGGTAGAAGGAAATATAGTTCGCTCACGAAGTAAAAGTTTTGAAGATCATTTTTCTCAAGCAGCAATGTTTTATAATAGCATGAGTGATGTGGAGAAAAAGCATATCATTGATGCATTTAAATTTGAACTTTCTAAGGTAAACAATAAAGATATTAGGCAACAAATAATTGATATGTTTGGTAATGTAAATATTAACATGATGACTCAAGTAGCACAATATCTCGGAGCTAACCTTCCTAAAGGTGAAGCATCAAAATATAACAAAGTATCACCAGCACTGAGTCAAGAAAATACTATTAAAAAATCGGATACATTAAAAGTTGGAATAATATTATCAGAAGGATATAATTCAGATGAATTTAACACAATGATAAAAGCTTTAAACGCAGCAAAAACTATGCCAGAAATAATAGGTTGTAACTTAAGCCCAATAAAGGGTTCTGATGGCACAAGTCAGCTACCTAAACATTCCTTGCTATCTGCAGACCCCGTACTGTTTGATGCTATCTGCGTTCTTGGCTCAGGCAATGTTGACCCTGACTTCAAAATGCGCACTAAGATGTTTATCGAAGAAACCTATAAGCATTTCAAGCCAATTTTAGTTTCACAATCAATGACTATGCTATTAAAGCCAGAGATGAAAGATCAACATGGAGTTACAGTTGGGGATTCTAAGGATAAGTTTACAAATAAATTCATAACTGATATTTCAGCTCATAGACATTGGGATAGAAATATTACTATATAATAGATATTTTATTAAACTTGCAGCAACAGCATTCCATATGTGTTTTGATATTTCTAATTATATAACAACATTTGACTATGTTTAGCCAAATTTTCATCTAAAAAAAGATGCAGTTTAGAATTACTGCATCCTTTTATTTATTTAGGCATCAATTATTAAAGATCGTTGTATATCTCCATATTATCTATACATTCTTGAACAAGTCTATCTATATCCAGTATACTTTCAGAATTTCTTATTAAGTCCACTCTAGGTTTTATTTTTGGATGCTTTGGTACAAATATTGTACAGCAGTCTTCATAAGGAAGTATAGATGTTTCATAGGTTCCAATATCTCTAGATATATCCATGATATCTATTTTATCCATGGCGATAAGAGGTCTAAACACTGGCCTATCTGCCACGTCATTGCTGACCATTAGTCCCTCCATAGTTTGACTTGCTACCTGGCCTATACTTTCCCCGGTGGTTACAGAGTTTATATTATATTTTTCCGCTACAGCACAGGCAACTCTCATCATAAATTTTCTCATTATTATAGTAAGCTCATTCTCAGGGCATTTTTCTATTATATCCATTTGAATATCAGTGAAAGGTGCCACGTAAAGATTGATTTTCCCAGTGTAGCCCTTTAGTAATCTTGCCAAGTCCTTTACCTTTTCTTTAGCTCTTTCACTAGTGTAAGGATGGCTGTGGAAATAAATAGCGTTTAATTCTACCCCACGTCTTGCCATCAAATATCCAGCAACAGGAGAATCTATACCACCAGAAAGCATAAGCATAGTACTACCATTTGTGCCGTAAGGCATTCCTCCAACAGCTTTTACCCTTTTAGAATATACATATGCCCTTTTTCTTACTTCCACATTTATTATTCTTTGTGGTTTATGAACATCTACCCTTAATCCTTCTACAGCGTTTAATACTACAGCACCAATTTCACGACTCATCTCCATAGAATTTAGAGGGAAGGCTTTATTTGCTCGATTACTTTGAACCTTGAAGGTAGTTTCTCCAAAATCCTCAGCTTCCACAACCGCTTGAGCACTGATAGCTTCCATGGTAGGTTCTACTTCAGTAACTAAACAAACTTCAGAAACGCCAAAAACCCTTTTTACTTTTGACATTACCTCCTCCAAATCTTCACTATAGAGGAACCACCTTCCTTGATCGCTTATAAATTCATAGCTACATCCCTTAAGTACTGAATCTATATTCTTCATTAGCTTTTTTTCAAAGATTCTTCTATTTAATCCCTTTAAAAAAATTTCCGATGCATATTTAATAAGTAATAGTTTTCTCATATTATTTTCTCCTTAAAAATTTCAAACTTTTTTCTAGTACTTCTATAGTGTAATCTACTTCTTCTTTTGTATTAAACTCATTAAAGCTAAACCTTATGGTTCCCTTTGTTTCCTGAGTATTAAGGCCTATAGCTTTAAGCACATGGCTATCTCCTTGTTTCTTTGCGGAACAGGCAGAACCAGTAGATACATATATTCCCTTTTCCTCTAAAAGATGTAGTAGTACTTCGCCTCTTACACCTTTAAATGAAACACTTAAAATATAAGGACTGAAGCAATCCTCACAAGGACTGTTTATCACTATATCTTTTATATCTCTAAGTCTTTCTATAAAATATTCTTTAAGCTCACTTACCTTTGAATAATTAAGTTGAACATTATTATATATAATATCTGAAGCCTTTACAAAGCCTATAATACCTGGTAAATTTTCTGTGCCTGATCTAAAGTTTCTCTCCTGTCCACCACCGCTTATTAAAGCCTTAGGATTAAATCCTTTTTTTATGTAAGAAAAACCAACTCCTCTAGGACCATGAATTTTATGTCCACTGACGGATAACAAATCTATTTGAGCTCTTTTTACATCTATTTTAAACTTTCCATAGCTTTGGACCGCATCTACATGGAACTTAACTCTAGGACTTTTTCCTTTTATTAATGTCCCTATAGCTTCTATATCCTGTACAACTCCCAGCTCATTATTAACATGGATTATGCTCACTAATCTAGTGTCACTATTTATGCTGTTTTTTAATTCTTCTAGAGATATACGACCCTTATTATCAACCTTTAAATAAGTAACCTTAGTCCCTGCTGCCTCCAAATCCCTGAAGGTATTAAGTACGCTAGGATGTTCAATTTCACTAGTTATTATGTGCGCACCTACCCCAGTAAAACCTTTTACTAAAAAATTATTGCTTTCACTTCCACCAGAAGTAAATATTATTTCATCCTTGGTACAATTGATAGTCTTAGCTATTTTATCTCTTGATTCATTAAGAGCTATTTCTGCCTTAAGGCCTAAACCATGAGCGGATGAAGGATTTCCAAAATTATTTTTCATTGTATGTACCACAGCATCTATTACCTCATCATAAGGCTCAGTGGTGGCACTATTATCAAAATACACTTGCATAAAACCACTCCTAATCTATTATTCTACTTATTATATCAAATAATTCCTCCACCGCAACAAACTTTTGAAAAAAGTGTGATAGAGCATTAATATTGGCACATTAAATAGTTAGAGAAAAGACTACCATAATTTTTTAAAGCAAAAAACTGTAATAAGATTACATCTTATTACAGTCTGAAAATAATGTGTATTTTCAGAATAGATAGTTTAGATATCTCTCCTATTGAAAAATATTTCTCCATAATAGACCTCTTTGTAATGACAACCATATGAGTTATAACTTACATACATGCCATTGTTATATTATAATTTCGAAATCCAAATTTCAGCATCTGCAATATTCTTAAATGTTCTGAAATGATTTCCTTTGTTAGCTTCCATAATCATTTCTTTAAATCGCTCATTAAGCTTTTCTTCATCTTCAATAATAACAGCGACTTTTACATTGTAGTTTATAAATTTTTGCAATGCCATGCCTGCGAGTCCAGTTTTAAGATTAAAGAAGTCTTCAGATAATACATTAGAATGCAGTATTATTGTATAAATGTCATTTTCCATACATTTAGATATGTAATCTAGCACATCTTGCTCTGAAGAAAGTTTCCTCAAATCAGAAATAAATTCAATATATTTATTGTTATTTTTGTTTACTACTCTGTAATTCAAAGTATTCACTCTCCTTATAAATTGGTTTGTTCCACAAGCATAGAAATTGAACTTAGCATACCTTCAATAAAGCTTACATTTCCCCATAACAAAACCCTTAGTCTGTTTACTTTTTCATCATATTTCATATTAATTGTTGATTTTTCCATTCCGGAATCTTTACAATTCATTAGTGCTATAAGAGTATTTGATATTCTAAAATATTCTTCTTTATCTACATCATTAATATCCACAACAGTAGATACATTTACCTTTTGCTTTATAGTATCTTTCACTTCTCCATTAGTAACAAAATCAATATTTGACTCTTCACTAATCTTTTTATTATTAATACTAACATTATTTTTTTCCATAAAAACACTTAAATCATGACCTGAAATTCTCCATTGCTTTCCAACTTTATTTGCTCCAAGCTTCCCTTCTGTTATAAATTTTCTTATAGTTTTGTGATGCATACCTAATATTTCTGCGATTTTATCTATTGTATAAAATTGATTTTCCATAAAAATCTACCCTTTCAAAATTAGTTTATGATTAAATTATAATAGTTCTCTTTGCACTTGTAAAGTATTTTGTTGTATTTTGTTTAACTTTATTGTATTTTGTTTCTATTTGTTCAGCTTTTTATTTTATTTACATATTGTAAAATACCTATTTACTTATAAAATTTTTAACTTTTGATGACTCTATCAACTATTTGAGCACAAAACAAAAACTCTTAGCATTACTTCGGAGGATTTTATTAATGTATTATATCAACTATTATTTTGAAATTGGCAACTATTTTTTTCTATATTCATAGGGTGAAATACCATAAAAAGTTACAAATGCACGTGAAAAATATTTCTGGGATGAATAATCTAGGTACTTTGAGATTGTGGCAATAGGTTTAAGAATAGTAGCCATCAGTTTAGTAAACTGATGGCTATCATAATAGTGAAATATTTGTTATTTATATAAAATATGAGCTGTCATTAAATAGTTGAATTTATATCCAACCCATTCACTAACATTAATTGCATGTTTGTTTGCAGGATGATGACATACAATCACCCTGTCAAAATTAACAGTCTCGAATAATCTCTTATACATAGATGCATAAAGCCATTTTCCTAAATTCCTTCCCCTATAGGATCTTTTAACTCCAATCATAAATTGGTAAGGAAAACCAGGGTCGTTATTATTGACAGATACATTTGATTTAGCAATCATTTCATTATTTGAGTTAAAAATCATATAACAATTATGAGTTATATTTCTTTTCTTATTAGACTCATTAATTTGCCTTTGTTTTTCAGGATTTATAATAAACTGTACATACCCCTCTTCCATAACATCCGGCATATCTTTCATAGTTTCTGTAAACAAATCACAATATTGTTTGATATAGCTCTCTGAGATGATATCAGTATATTTAATAGAAAGATCTGAATTTTTTGCTTCCAATTCTTTCATGAATTTATTAAGCATGTCTATATCAATGTCTTCTCTTTTTAAAGTGTAATAATTAGCCCTTAAGCTTACCTTATTATTGTATTGATTCATTAATTCATTTAATTCATAATTATATGTAACCATTACAATTTCACCATGTTGAGCTAGTTTCTCTTGAACCAATTGATTTATAGCCTTAATCATAAGTTCATCAATTGATAAATCGCATAAAGTGATGTTTAATTTATATTGTTCATTTCCATTACAGTCAGCAGCCTTACCACAATTAATCATTCCACAAATTAAAGAATTCTTTTCAAGTACAAATAGCTCATTATCACTTCCATTAAAAGACGATAAATATAGAGCTTTATAGTCATCATTACTTTTATATGGGTCTAAAAAATTATATTTTTTTGTTATATTCTTATTGATTAAATATAAGTTTTCAACTTCATCTGCTGTCAAATTATTGGAGTCAATTTTATAAATTTTATACATCATCTCTACCCTCCACATTTTTGATTTTTACCAATATATAACATTTTAGCATACTTATTTGAGGTAAACAATACATTTTGTAGATCAAATTTACTATACACTTACTTTAAAATAATTTTACTAATATAAATAGAAGTTAACATCTCTCAGCAAAAAGTACCACCACCTATAAATAACTATTTAAGCCATTACAGGTGGTGGATGTGATGTTATATTTATTATTTACTTATTGCTTTAAACGCTTCTGTTTGTGATTTTATACCTTTTTCCGCTGCAAACCTTTCAATGCTTGAAGCACCAAAGAAACCGTCAATTCCTTCTGTTTTTTCTATTACATATGCAGCATCTTCTGGCTCCGCAATAGGTCCGCCATGACAGATTATCATAATATCAGGGTTAACTTCTCTTCCCGCTTTAATAATAGCTTCAATTCTCTCTACACAGTCATCAAGTGTAAGTGCTGTTTGTGCTCCTATTGTACCTTTTGTAGTCAATCCCATGTGTGCAACTAATATATCAGCACCAGCTTCTGCCATTGCTCTTGCTTGATCAGGGTCAAATACATAAGGAGTTGTAAGCATATCCAGTTCATGTGCTTTTCTTATCATTTCAACTTCTAAATCATAACCCATTCCAGTCTCTTCTAGGTTCTGTCTAAATACACCATCAATTAACCCTACTGTAGGGAAGTTTTGAACCCCTGCAAAACCTTGTGCTTTTAATTGCTTAAGAAAAATCTCCATTACTCTGAATGGGTCAGTTCCACAAACACCAGCAAGAACTGGAGTATTTTTTACAACCGGAAGTACTTCTGCTCCCATTTCAACTACAATCTGATTAGCATCTCCATAGGATAGTAATCCTGCGAGAGAACCTCTTCCTGCCATTCTGTATCTGCCTGAATTGTAAACTATAAGCATATCTGCTCCACCAGCTTCACTGAATTTAGCCGTAATACCTGTACCAGCTCCTACACCTAATAATGTTTGCCCATTTTTAACCTGTTCTTTGAACTTTGTCATAATTTCGTTTCTTGTCATTGTATTCATCAATAAAGCCTCCTTCTATTATTTAAATTTATTATTCACTATTTTTTCATCATATCTATTAATTTTTGTGCTGCTGCTTCTGCAAACTCTACTTCGTTAATAGCGCAATTCATTTCTACTACTTCTACAACATTTCTGTTTACACCATTTTTTAATATATTAAATAATACTTCATCCTCTTCTGGACCGTAAAAAGGCTGACCTTCTACATCAATAGCAGATACTCCTTTTAGAGGTATGAATAAAGCTGTTTTTCCTTTAGCTAGATTTAATTTTTCAACTAGTCTCATACCAATTGCTTCATTTTCCTCTTTGTTTGTTCTCATAAGCGTTACTGAAGGGTTATGTTTATATAAGTTACGTGTTATAAACTTCTCAGGAACTGTTTCATATGGTCCAAAATTACACATATCAATGGCACCTACTGATACAACCTGTGGTATTTGATTTTTGCCTGCTGCCTCTAAACGATGAGGTCCTGCATTTAAAACACCACCGATAACTTCATCTGCCCATTCTGTGGTAGTAAGGTCTAATACGCCTTCAATAAAGCCTCCATGGATAAGTGCTTCCATTGAACGTCCACCTACACCTGTTGCATGAAATACAAGAACTTCATAACCTCTCTTTTCAAGGTATTCCCTTGCAGCTGTTATACATGGAGTTGTTACGCCGAACATAGTTGCAGCAACTAATGGCTTTTTCTCTACGACTTTTGTATTTTCAAACTTAAGCATACCTGCAATTGCAAATACTGCATTTGTAAAGATCCTTGTTGAAATCGAGTTAAGACCTGCAACATCCACCACAGAAGGCATCATAATAATATCGCTGGTACCTACATAAGGTTCAGTATTGCCTGAAGCAACCGTTGAAACCATAACCTTTGGCACACCTATAGGCAGTGCCCTCATAGCTGGAGTTACCAATGAAGTTCCTCCAGTTCCACCAAAGGATATAATACCATCAAACTTACCCTGTTTATATAATTCAGGTAATAACTTCTCCATGCCTTTTGATAATACTTCTGTTGCTAATGCCCTATCTTTTTTGGAAACTAGAGTTTCTATGTCTGAGCCTGCTGCCTTTGCAACTTCATTGTTTGATACATCTGGTTCAAAAGCTGGCTCAAATACACCGGTATGAATGGTAAAAGTACATAAACCCAAACCTTCAATTAGTTCTTTTACGTATAAATATTCAGTGCCTTTAGTGTCAAATGTTCCTGCAATAGCGATTGTCTTCATTTCTTTAATCTCCCTACATAAATTTTCTTTTATCTAGTCTGTACAATATTAGATAAATGACTAAGATAATCGTCTTATAAAACGTATGATATTTATAAGTTAATCATACTTTTTTCATCTCTTTATGTAAACGTTGCTATGTACTATATTTTTGTGTTTATGTCATATTTCTAAATTTATATTGTTTTGGTGAACATCCCTTATACTTTTTAAACATTTTGCTAAACTGCACATAATCTTTATAACCAACTAATGATGCTAAGTCTGACAATTGGATATTCTCTTTGTTTATAATTTCTGCTGCTTTATTTACACGAAATTTAACTAGATACTCTGGAAAACTACAACCAACTTCTTTTTTAAATAAACTGCTTAAGTATCCTCTAGATATATGAGCTACTTTGGCTAAATCTAGAAATGAAATATCATTCATATAATTTTGGGCAACGTACTCTTTTACAAATTCAACATAATTATAGTGCTTTGTAATGCCATCTAACATTTTAATCATTAAATCATCTTCATCTAACTGAGTTGAAACTTTAAAAGCCTTTGTTATGTTTGTAATGAACTTCTCCGATGGAATTCTTTCAAATGTTGATCCCCCTATATATCCCATTAAGTCTTCAATATTACTATACATGTACTGAACATCAATTGGTGTTTTTACAGGTCCACCATATATTAATTTAATAACCTGTGGCTTTAACTCATTACATCTATTAAATATCTTTTCTGCTTTAACCTTTGCAGCTTCTAGTGAGAAGACTTTTTTTGCTCCCAACAATCCTCCTCCTGTTAGACCTAAATGTACGCAAATAACGTCAGCACCTGCAATAATCATCTGCTCTGCCTGTAATTCATTAAATACAAAGGCAACTGTAAACATGTCTTTTTCATTGGCTATTCTTATTGCTTCTACTTCAATTAAATAATTACATCCTTCTTCTTCAAGAGCTTCACCGAACTGACTGTCTATAAGTCCAACTGTAGGATAGTTATTAATACCTGAAAAGCCCATATCCTTTATTTTATCTATGTAACTTTCCATATTCTTTAGAGGGTCCGTTGCATTGAATCCAAATATAATAGGCATATCTTTTACCAATGGTATTATCTCTTTTGAAGCAAAGTCCATTACCATATCATTGCTATTACAAAATGGTAAATAACCTGCCAATGAACTTCTCCCCATTTGCCGAAATCTACCCGAATTTAACACTAAAATAAAATCAGCTCCCCCCTTTTCAGCATATTTTGCCGTCATTCCTGTACCTGTTGCTACACCAATAATATGATTTCCATTCTTTATTTGTATATTGATATTCTCTAATAACTTTTTTCTTTTCATACTTTCGAACCTCTTATTTTTTCATTAAACTCTTTATAAAGAAACAGCCCGGATAAATTTCAATGGTAAAGGCTTTTTTTCATTAACATTACTTCACTACGATAACTAAACACGCCCTCTTCATTTTTTAAATAGTATATCTTATTTATTCATTTATATCTCTCTCAAATTTATATAATCCTCAATTTTTTCATGTAAGGTCTTATCTGGATATAGAGACATGATACTATCATCATCTATCAATTTATAATATCGAGTTGAGTAGCTAACACTAAATTTACTATTTGGTAAAACAAATCTTAATATCTCCCCATAACAATTAGGTTTTCCTCCTGAAGGTTCACCCCAAATAACACAGTTTGTCTCAAATTTGAATTCATAAGCATTAAGTAATCCTGAGGAAAAAGTCTCTCTTCCTATTATTATTTTTAGCCTTTCCTTATTGTTAATTCTAGGATTATTCTTTATATAGCATAATAACGATCCTAATAATCTAGAATCACCACCAAGATTATTTCTTAAATCTATAGTGATTTTATCAATAGAATTTTTCTCTATATAGTCTATAATCTCTGTTATTTTTGTGCTAATTGTTTTATTTCCGTCTTCCCTGCAATAATTATACTTTATGTAAAGTTCCTCTTTATCTTCTAAATATTCATACCACAAATTTTCATTAGGTCTTCTTGCATATAAAGGTAATTGACTATCTAAGTATTTTAATTCATTAATATTAACTGTTTTAACTTTAACTGTATTGTGTTCTGTTGTTATTTTTATATTATCCACAGAATCTGATATCAATAATCCATATAAAACTTCTGCAACCTGCATATACTTCATACTCTGAGCCTTAAAAAAATATTCATTTTCAAAAGATATGATTTCTGAAAGTTCATGAAGAATTTTATCCATGCTAACATCCTCAATTGCTATAACTTTCTTAAATAATAAGTTCTTATAAGCTTCACTAGTTCTTATAATATAAATCCCATCCTCAAACCAATAAAACATAATAGGCAAATACTTATTAGCAGGAAATGCAACTGATGTATGGGCATCTCCAATCGAGGCAATCACCCTTGAAATCTCTACCTTCATCTCTTCATAATCAAAGTCACCTATCATTGACTTTAATTTATCTATCCTACTATCAAACTCTTCCCTACTTATATTAAAAAATAAATTTTTATGCTTTTCTATGAGATTTTCCCTCAAAAACTCAATATCTTCTACCCATTTTTCTTCCCATTGACTTTTCATAATATCACGCTCACCTCTTTATTTATGTCCCCTTAGTAAATAATTTCTAAATTAATCATGTTACTAAGACTTTAACATAAAATCTAATGCTTAAACAATTATATTTTAAAATATGATTCCTATATTGAATCACATTTTTACTCCATTGTCACATCTTTTTATTTAGGTATACTTAATCTAACTTTCAAAATAGGAAAACCCCTGAAACCCGCATGGCTACAACAAATAGTTAAATAGTTAAATAGGTTCATATATTTATAGTTTAATAGTTATCTATATAAATAGCTTAATATATTCCTATGTATATATTTGAACTAGCTAAAAGTATAATTTTTTTCAGATGTAAAATTGGTTTTTAAAATGAATAGCTTCATTAGAATTTTAACTAAATGTTTTAACATAATATTGAATAGCGTAAAAAATCCACCGGTTAAACCGTTGGATTTTTATTAATTTGCTTAAAATTTGGATTTTAGATATAGTCTTAAACTACTTCTAATAAGAATACCGAATATTTATTTCTGCATGTACAGTAGTTAAAGAAATTATTTGATTTATAGCTGTTGCGTATTATAAGAACTTATTTATTATTACAGATTATCCACTTTATTTCTATTAGCAACCACAACTCCTACAAGTGGATGCAATCTGTGTACTTCAACAGTAAAATCAAAATTTAAAAAGCAATTTTTTAACTCTTCCACGCTGGATGGAAAATCTACTTCTGGTCCATATCCTACTAAGGAAAATTCATCCTTATAATCATTAGGATTTTCAAAAAACATTAAATCACCAATAATAATACTTTGCAAATTTTCTCCACCTATATTAATCATTTTTTCTATTGCTTTTTGCTTATATATTGTAGTTAGATGATGTAATGCATAATTAGAAATAATTTTTGTAATACATTTTTTTCGTAAATCTACACTTAATTCAGGCTCTTCAAATGTTCCTATATATAGTTCAATATTATGTGCTCTTTCATTTTCTATATTTTCTTTAGCTTGTTTAAGCATTCCATCACTAATATCTACACCAATTGCTAATTTTATTTTTCGTGATAGCTCAATAATTTGCTTTCCAGTTCCACACCCTAAATCAAGTACAATATCATTTATGTTAGGTTTAATCAATTCATTTATTAGTTCTGCAGTTTTAGACCTCCAGTGATAGCTGTCCGTAACATATTGTTTACTTGCGTCATTGAATCTTTGTTTTGCTCTTGTTTCCATATTCGTTATCTTGATAATATCAATAAGTTGTTGAACTTCCAAAAAACTATTATTTTGTATTTGCTTTTCGGCTTTATTTAGAGCAGTAATAACTGTCTCAATATGTTTCTTCTTTTCCTCTAATGCTCTTGTTTGAACACTTATTATATTCTCTATATTTTGATTCTTTTCATTTATAAGTTGTTTTATTTCTTCAAGTGGCAACCCAATAAACTTAAGAGTAATAATCTGTTGTAGCTTGATGAAATCTTCATCACAATAAATTCTATAACCAGCTTGCGTTTTTAAAGATGGCTGTAACAGCCCAATCTTATCATAATGAAGCAATGTTTTTACAGTTACCCCTGATCTTTTAGCAAACTCACCAATCTTCAAGATTCACACCCCTTTCAATATTATTTTAAATCCTAACCTTTGGTTAGAGTCAATACTGATTGTTATAATTTATTAGATACTACCAATACTCTTACTATTGTTCATTAGATTATAGTTCTGTATCATAGTTAAGCAGTTTTAAGAATTTATTCATTTTCATTCCTTTCATCTAAATAAACTGAAAGATATGCTCCTATTCTTCCATTTGGAGCACATTCATCCATAAGGCCGAATTCTGGATCGTAAAATTTTCCATTATAATAAACTACCCAATGACCATAATTAGGAAACCATACTAAAAGAACGCATAGATGCGGTAAATGAATTATTTGTATATACATAAAAATATGCGCCAGTTTAAGTTTATTACTAAAACTGACGCTTTAAATTTTTTTATTATTCTAGATTAAGTTTATTCTTCATAATGTAGTTAGTTATACAGAATAAAATTGTGAAGAAAATTAAACAAACTATAATTCCACAAAGTATTGCATAGTGTGCAGATAGATAAATAAAACTATCACTTGCAACTAATATAGTCATACCTATTCCTATTATTGATTGTTGAGCAATACTTAATATCATAAATCCAGCAAATCCTCCTAATAATTTTTTTGATTTAAACAACTGACCTATAGAAAGTGATGCATAAAGCATCATAATTTGATGAGTTAAAGATACAATTCCAAATATTGTAAATTCTATTATACCGAAAATATTTAATCCAATTTCAGAGTAAATATTTTTAAATTCTCTAATTGCTTCTTTTAATACCCCTGGTTCATAGGCCATTACAAATATAGATGTTGCAGCTATGAAACCACTTATTATAATCCATACCATAGATACTACTAATTTATTAACTATATTTTGAGAACTTTTTACTGGGATAGTATTCATTAAATATCCTTCATCACCAAATAGGTTTTTATAAAATCTTTGTACAGTTATAAAAAGTGTTCCCACAAAAACTGCCACCATAGTTACGAAATATCCTATCATTGTTATAATGGCAGGAATTCCACCTAAAAAATCCATATTTACCTCAGCCATATTAGTTCCAATAAATATCTTATTAATAATTGAAAATCCAAGCAAAGCTCCATAAAGAGGTAGCATTATTCTGCCTGTAGCCTTAAATTCATATTTTATTAATTTTCTTAGCATCTAAATACCTCCCTAAATAATTCATCTACTGTCTTTCCGCTACTTTCTCTTATTTCATCTACACTTTTTTGTAGCATTATTTCTCCATTTGATATAAAAACAACATCATCGAGAACTTTCTCTATATCTGCTATTAGATGAGTTGAAATTACTACAGTTGCATTTTCGTTATAATTGCTTATTATAGTATTTAAAATATAGTCCCTTGCTGCTGGGTCTACCCCTGCAATAGGCTCATCTAAAAAGTATAACTCTGCTTGCCTACTCATAACTAAAATAAGTTGAACCTTTTCTTTTGTTCCTTTTGATAAGGTCTTAAGCTTAACATTTGATTCAATATTTAACTTGCTTAGCATATCATAGGCTCTCTTTTCATCAAAATCCTCATAGAAGTCTTTGAAAAAATTTATAATATCAGATACCTTCATCCAATCATTAAGATAGGTTCTTTCAGGGAGGTAAGAAACTATTTTTTGAGTTTCTATGCCCTGAGGAAGTCCCGCTATCTTTACTTCTCCCGACGTTGGCTTTAACAACCCATTAGCTAGCTTTATTAAAGTCGTTTTACCACTACCATTAGGACCTAAAAGTCCAACTATTTTACCTTTTTCTAAAGTTAAATTAATACCTTTAAGTGCTTCTTTATTGTCATATTTTTTAACTAATTCCTTACACTGAAAAATTGGTTCACCCATTACTTCATCTCCTTTGCCATTTTCCCTAGAAATTCCATGATATCCTCATTACTAAGTCCTAAACTTTTCATACTCTTAAGAAAATTTACTGCTTGGTCTTTAGCTATATCCAGTTTAATCTCTTTTATCATATCTATATCCTCCGTGATAAATCTTCCACTAGTCCTTTGACTATAAACAAACCCTGACCGTTCTAACTCTGCTAAAGCCTTTTGTATAGTATTAGGATTAACTGATGCCTCTTCAGCAAGCTCTCTTACCGTTGGAAACTTTTGTCCTGGCTTGTATTCTCCTGAAATTATCTTTAGTTTAATCTGCTCAATTAATTGAATATATATAGGCCTTTGGTCCTTAAATTCCCATGCCATCTAATCACCTCTCTTGTATTATTGTGTTGTTGTACTAACATCTTAATACAATAATACAACTTGCAAATATTCTTGTCAATAGTTTTTTACATAAATATCAAAAATAAAATCCAGAGGAAGTTTAATCTTTCTCTGAATTTTAATCTTTACTTTATAATATATAAATTTATATAGTTTCAATCTCAACTTTTATTGCTGTAGCACCTTCTAGTTGAATCCATTTTAAATTCGCCTTGAATTCTGTAGTAACCTTATGTAAATTACATATATTTTCTATAACATAGGATCCTTTATTTTCAACATATTTATCTATTGCTACGTGATCTTTTCCATGTTGTATTCCACTTAGATCAATGCCTATTAATTTTACATTACAGTCTAATAATCTATCTATAAGCTCATTAGTTAAATATGGACTAGGCTTAGAATTAAAATACTCATCACTTCCATATCCATAGGTTTCTAAGTAACCCGTTCTAAATATTACAAAAGAACCTGCTTTAATTGATAAGTTTTCTAATATGTTAACGTCTATAATATCTATTTTCCTAGCATCTATTACCTTAACATCTATTTGTGGTGGTAATTCTATATTGGATAGATTGTAGCAATCTATATGAGTTCCTATATGTTGCCTTTGGTGTGTCGGCTGTGAGTCTCCCCACTTTAATATTTCTACCGGAATGTTAAAATCTGTTAAGTGTAAATTCATATTATATTTCTCCTTCTGTTTCTATTAGTTCGTCTAAATAACTATTAAATTTAATCAAGAAATTAGTTATAATTTTTTCTTCCTTCTTATCTACATTTTTAAAAAATATCCTATTTCTTGCTTCCCATTGCTTATGCTTTATTTCATGATATTTATATAACTCTTCACCTGACTCCGTTAATTTGAAATATATCTCCTTATCATTATTAGGATTTTTATATTTATCAATAAGATTACTATTAAGAAGCTTTTTAGTTATCTTACTAATAGCACCTCTTGTCATATTCATACTTTGGGATATTTTAGTAACATTAGGATTTTCTATTTTCCCTATTAAATCTATACAGTGTATTTCTGAAACCCCATAATTTTCATATTCACTACCCAAAGCCAACTTACCTAAAATCTCTTCCTTTTCATATATTTCTTTAAAACTTTTCATAATAATATTGATATTATCTACTTTAAACACCTCCATATTGTTTCCTTGTAAACAATACTATCATCTTTTTGTTTCCATGTCAACAATTTTGCACAAGTACTAATTTACTATTATAATTCCATTATTAATATAATTTAATAAAAGAAGCCATAAGCATAATTCTTCTTATAGCTTCTTTTAGGTCATTTTATATATTTTAGTAAAACCTCATCTAATTAAAAGCTCTACTCCTTATTAATTTTTATACTAGCCTTTATATACTTTTTCTATATCTAACTATAAAAGTACATTATTAATTTTATCATATTGAGTTAAAGTAACTGGCAATTCTCACAGTAATAAATGCTACCACCTAAATAATTTTCTTTTTTTATAATTTCACCACAAGAAACACAAGAAGAGCCTACACTATTTTTGCTCATCATAGTTTTATATCCACCATTGTTTCCATATAGATCCTTTTCTGTATCTCTTCCACCAAGTTCTGTCATTTTAGAAAGAACAGTTTTAATGGAAGTATATAAAACTTCCTTATTTTCATCCTTTAATGTATTAATTTTTCGTTTTGGATGAATTTTAGCCTGCCATAATATATCTTGTAGCACTCCATTTCCAAGGCCAGGTATTCGCTGCTCTGTAGCAAGAAATGCTTTTATACTTAGCTTCTGTAAATCCTGTGAGGATATCAGTTTATCAAAATAAGTTTCATTAAATTCATAAGAAAGTGGAGATGGTTTTTCCTTTGTAACCTGATAATAATTATTGGGAAACCCTTCTTTGGTATTAAAACACCATATTCCTCCATACATCTGAATTGATGCACTAACTTCAGATGAATCATTAAACTCTAACAGAAGTTGATGTTTGACCGGACGTTTTTCACCACTGCGCCTATATCTAAATCCTACCCCATCACCAATTAATATTGATGTATTATCAGCACTAATTTCAACCATACCTCCGTAGGCAGTTGCCATATTAATAGTCTTTCCTACAAGTATTTCATGGTATTTTTGTGGATCTCCATGATACCACGCAAACTTATGTGGATTATGAGCAGCAACAACATTCACAATCTTCTTTCCCCTAATTGTATTGTTAATCTGCCCTGCAAGTGTTAAAGCTTCCGGTATCTCAATCATTGTTATCCCTCCAATTATTTAAGACATAGTTTATCTAAATTTAGCTTTTCCAATTATTATTTATTATTCCATTATATACTTATCGTAAAGAAAATAAAAGAAAGAGAATCTCCATAATATGATGATTCCCTTTCTTTTATATTTAAAACATTTATTCATTTTCCTTAGTCTGTTTTACTAATTTAAGATTATATTTTTCTCTTATTATATTTTCTATTTCAAGAGCTATTTCAGGATTTTCTTTTAGATATAACTTAGAATTTTCTCTTCCTTGACCAAGTCTAGCATCTTTATAAGAAAACCAAGCTCCACTTTTTTCAACTATATCTTCCTTAACTGCTATATCAATAAGTGCACCTTCCTTTGAAATTCCTTCGTTGTACATTATATCGAATTCAGCTAGCTTAAAAGGCGGAGCAACCTTATTTTTGGTTACTTTTATCCTTGTTCTACTTCCAAGAATATCTTCCCCTACTTTTATAATATCTATTTTCCTTATATCAAGCCTAACTGATGAATAAAACTTCAGCGCTCTTCCACCTGTTGTTGTTTCAGGATTACCAAACATAATACCTATTTTTTCTCTTAGTTGGTTTATAAATATAACAACACATTTAGATTTATTAATTGATCCAGTTAGTTTTCTTAAGGCTTGTGACATTAACCTTGCCTGCAATCCTATATGAGAATCCCCCATGTCACCTTCTATTTCAGCTCTTGGAACAAGGGCAGCAACAGAGTCAACCACAAGGACATCTAAAGCATTTGATCTTACAAGCGCTTCAGCTATTTCCAGGCCTTGTTCTCCAGTATCAGGTTGAGAAATAATCAGATCATCAGTATTAACACCAAGTTTTTTTGCATAGGATGGATCCAAAGCATGTTCAGCATCGATATACGCCGCTGCACCACCACTTTTTTGAGCTTCTGCCACTATATGTAGTGCTACTGTTGTTTTACCAGAAGATTCTGGTCCATATATCTCCACTATTCTACCCTTTGGAACTCCTCCAACGCCAAGGGCTATATCTAAAGCAAGACATCCTGTTGGGATAGCTTCTATATCCATTGTTGAGGTTCCTCCAAGCTTCATTACGGAACCTTTTCCAAATTGTTTTTCTATATGGTTCATAACTGTTTCTATGGCCATACTTCTATCATTACTTATATTCATTTTTATCAACTACCCTTTCAAAAGCCCTTATAGCTTAAATTATGTCTCACTTTTTTAACTTCTACTGAGTAAAACAGCCCTCTTTAACATACACTTCTATTATGAGCATATTTAGTAGTCATTTTCATTAATTAATCTAGCAACTTTTCTATTTATTACTTCAAAAGTTGTGTTTAATTTGAATGCCAATTCTGTAAACAATATACTTTGAACATTAGATAAAAGTTTGATATCTTGCTGATGAAATTTCCTTCCTTCTGCTTCAATTTTAAGCTTTTTTCTCATTAAAGTACTTATTACCTTAGAGATTTCTTTACGATCTCCATTCTTTACAACCTTAGAATATACTTGATTTCTTTCAGTACTAGCTTCTATCCACTCTACACCTGGCTCCCTAAAGGATTCTAAAAGTTCTTCTGCCTCTTCTTTGTTTACAAGCTGTAACATGGCTACCTTATCACTCTCAACTGGGACACTTATACTTAATGAACTATCGTCCACTGGGTGCAATTTATAGTAATTTCTTTTTTTACCCCCTATTATTTGTTCAAATATGTCATCTACACGGCAAATTCCATGGGCCGAATAAATTATTAATTCTCCAATATTAAACATTTCAATTTCTCCCTTGTTGTACTTTGTCAACTAAGTTGACTAATTTCATTGTACATTAAATTAAACAAATTGTCAATTAAATTGACAATTCTTAATGAATTATGTATATTATTTGTATATTATTTTAGCAAAGATAACGATTGGAGTGAAGCCATTGAATTCTGAATTACAAAACTTACATTTAATTGATTTAATAAGTGAGCGTCACGTTCTACTTCGTAGAATATGTGAAAAATCATGGAATGATAGTAGTGATATACATATTTCAAACTCTGAATGGTATATCATGGCAAGAATATATAATAAAAAACCAACTCTATCTTACGTTACAAAACATGTTGATATCTCTAGACAGGCAACTCATAAATTTGTAAAAAATCTTGAAGCAAAGGGCTTAATTGAAATTACAAATTCAACAAACAATAATAGGGATAAATGTTTGCAGTTGACTCCCTTAGGTGAAGAATGTTATGAGATAAATTTATCTCAAAAGGCAGCCATAGAGCAAACACTATGTGAGAAAATTGGAACTGATAAGGTAGAAATACTTAAAGATATGTTAAAATTAGAATGGGACATATAGCTAATAAAATAGCCTTATGCCTCTGCTAATGTGTTTTTATTATATCTTTAGAATCATAAAGCTATGCAATGACTCTATATTTATCAAAAACTACTGATTATCTTGCATCTTTTGCTTTTGCAAGTTTTGCTGCTGCTCTCTTTTCTGCAAGTAATATTTTTTTCTCTTCCTTTGCAGCTTTTTCAAGTATTTCTTTTTCCTGTTTTTCTTCATTTCTTTTCTCTTCTAGTTCAGCTTTTGACTGCTCTTGCTTTATATACAATTTTTCTAATATACTATTCTGAACTTCCTCATTTGCTGCTTCTAGAAACATTTTAAATGCTTCTGGATATGCGAAGGCTTTTACTCCAAGGTCATCTTGAAATTGCACTAATATCTTATCGCCCTCTACCTCTGTTATAACTCCTGATCCGAATTTAATATGATTAACTTGCTCATTTTTTATATTCATTCTTGACCGTCTCCTCTCTAATTTCAAACTAGTGTTTTAATAATTTTTACTTTCAGCCATTCTTCTTTCATGATATTTTTTCTTTTAAAATATCATTACCTATGGCATAAACCAACGACTCATATCTTTGTAAGAAACCTTATTATAAAAAAACTCAAAACCACCTTCAGATGGTCTTGAGTTTTCATACACACTGACAATATAATAATATCATTTTTACTTTTACTTGTCAAATTTACTTACCCATATGGTTACATAAGTATAAAAATTATCCAATATAATCTACCAATTGTTATATAATTCCATTTCCTTATTAATGAAATCCTCACAAGAACGCATAGCTAGAATTGTTTCTTCAAATAATTTATCTAATTCCCAGTCAAGGATTTCTGCTCCTTGTCTAATTACATCCCTTGAACATCCAGCAGCAAATTTCTTATCTTTGAACTTTTTCTTAAGACTTGAAAGTTCCATATCCATAACACTCCTAGATGGACGCATTCTTGCAGCTGCACCAATCAAACCAGTAAGTTCATCTACCGCAAATAATATTTTTTCCATCTCATGTTCTGGTTTCGGTTGTTCTTCTGCACAAAGTCCATATCCATGGCTAGCTACTGCTCTTATTAATCTTTCATCAAGACCACGTTGTCTCATTATTTCTTGAGTTTTGCTACAATGTTGTTCTGGATACATTTCAAAATCTAAATCATGAAGCAATCCAACTCTAGACCAAAACTCTGCTTCATCTTCATATCCAAGTTTCTTTGCAAAGTAATTCATAACACCTTCTACTGTTAATGCATGCTGAATATGAAATCCTTCTTTATTGTATTCGGTAAGTAGTTCCAACGCTTCCTCTCTTGTTATCATCATAATATCCTCCTATAAAAACTTTATTAATAATATTATATTTTAAGAATATTACAAATACAAATAATATTAAAGAAGTATATCATATCTTATTTCTATTAATAATATTTAATATACTCCTATTATTAGAAATAACCCTTGGAATTTTAATTTGATTTTTTGATATTCCCTTCTTATATAAAGATTCCTTAATTGTATTGAAGGTATTTGGTTGTAAAAGTATTACCTTTACCATAGATAAATTCTTGTTATTTCTAGCTCTATCATAGGCTAAGTTAGAACTTCTAATCTCCTTATCCAAAGTTTCCGCTAATAATTTAATCTTATAATTAGATATACTATTTTTAAATTCAAAGTAAAACGTGTATCTTCCAGGTGTAATTGAGTTATCAGGCATTGTAGTATAGTCTACTAAGTTTAAATTTAATTTTTCTATTGTACTTTTTATAGAATTAGTTAAATGTTCTTCATTAGTTTTTTCAGATACCATATTCAACACTTGATTTTTCCTATATAAAAACTCCACTTCAGGACAATTATTATAAAATCCCACTACCTGAATAACATCACCCATTCTGTATCTATAAAGGCCTGCATAATTAGTAATAACTATTTCATACTTTGTCCCTATTTCTAGCTCTTCTAAACAAAGGGTGTTCTGACTATCTTCTTTTCCTTCCTTTTGTGGAATAAATTCATAAAATGCAGTGTCAGGGATAATTACATATCTTATCTTATTTGCATAAGGATTAATTCCAATCATAGCCTCAGTAGCTGCATAGGCTGGTGAATAAATTGGCAATGAATCAGTATAATAATTTACTTTATCATCATATATAGAAAAGTTTGCTCCAGTTACTGTGGCAATATATGA
Organism: Clostridium sp. UBA5712; assembly: GCF_002419845.1. Taxonomy (NCBI): domain Bacteria; kingdom Bacillati; phylum Bacillota; class Clostridia; order Eubacteriales; family Clostridiaceae; genus Clostridium; species Clostridium sp. UBA5712. The sequence continues at coordinate 232,503 of NZ_DIGW01000011.1, forward strand.
TAAATTAGGCCATACTCTCCTACTTATACCCTTTAATCCTTTTCCAAATTCATACTCTAATTTATCAGCTCTACTAGCATCAGGATAAAGAAGTGAATTTAACTTTTTTCTAGTGTTTTCATCAATATTCAAAGTATTTCTTATACATCCTCTCCTTATATCTCTAACTAAATCCTGATGTTTACTTTCTAATATCCTAAATAAATCCAATATATTAGATATAAAAACTCCACTAATATATAAAAGATTAGTTTCTTTTAATGCAAATAGCAGATGAAGATAAAGGGAGGATTCCTTATCTTTTATTTTCATGACTTCTATTGGTGAAGTATATAAGTATGGTAATATAAATCTTATACCATTCATCCCTCCAGAAGTGGCAGAACATATTGGTACTCCTCCTTGGGTATAAGTTGTCATTACTATATCAGCTATCATTAAGCCTCTTCCATAATTCCAATTTTCTCTAAAGTTATCATAAGAAAACTTATTGGTAAGTAATGCCATATATTTTGAAGCAAGTTTTCTACTTGTTTTAGTAGATGGAATTAACTTTTGCTTTCCTGTGGTTCCTGATGTATGACCAAAGTATTCTACACCTTCACTTATTAAAATATTCTTTTCACCATTTGACATTCGTCTTATATAATTTTCGTAATAATCATATTGGGTTAATGGAACATGTTTTTTAAAATCATCTATGGAGTTGATATCTCGAAAATTAAACTTAATTCCGATTTCACTTTTGCAATTTTCTCTTAATATTTTCAATAACACTTCTGCATTGACTTTTTTGCAATTACTAGTTTCTTTATCAAACTTCTTTTTAACTAATCCCCCACCTTCAATGGCGATTTTGTACAAGACTTTGCTTATAAAGCTCGTAATAACACACTTCCTAAGTATTTGTATATATCTAATGTATGAAAAAATATAAAATGATGTTACACCTTGATGGCGGCGAATTGCTTTAAATCCCATCCATGACTAAAAAAAGGACTGCAGTATATTACATTTTTTCAACACTTTCCATGCCTAATAAATCTAAGCATTGTTCTAATAAATCTTTAACTAAAGTAATAAGAACTAACCAAGAATTTTTTTTATTTTCATCTTCTTCATATAATATTCTTGTATCATTATAGAATTTATTAAAGTTATTTGATAATTCATAAACGTATTCACATATCTTATGTGGTGCACGTTCTCTAAAGCTCAGCTCAATTACTTCATTAAATTTAATTAATTGTAACATTAGGTTTCTTTCTGTATCACTTTGTGGTTCTAATACATTTTCCGTTAACTCAGATGTGTTAGCTTTATTTAAAATAGATTTAATTCTTACTATTGTATATAAAATATATGGTCCTGTATTTCCCTCAAAGGAAGCAAATCTATCTATATCAAATATATAATCCTTTGAAGCTTGATTTGATAAATCACCATATTTTAAAGCTGCTAAACCTACCTTTGATGAGATTTCTTCAACATCTCCTGCTGATATATTTTTATTACCTTTAAGCTTTTCTTTACCCGCTTCTTTAATTAAATTTATTAAATCTGCAAGCCTCATTACTCCACCTTCACGAGTTTTAAATGGTTTTCCATCTTTTCCATTCATTGTTCCAAAGCCTATAAAATCTAATTCTACATTCTCACCTGCAATTCCAGATTTTTTAGCTGCTCTAAAGAATTGCTCATAGTGAAGTCCTTGTCTTTTATCAGCTAAGTATATTATTTCATCAGCCTCATAGTTTCTAACTCTCTCTACAACTGTAGCCAAATCAGTTGTTCCATATAGTGATGCTCCATCTGATTTCAATAATAGTAATGGTGGAAGTACACTCTTATCCTCTTCCTTACTTACATCAATAACTAAGGCCCCTTCACTTTCATAGCAATATCCATTATCCTTTAAATATTTTATCATATCCGGAATAAACTTTTGTGCATCGCTTTCACCATTCCATAATTCAAAGTCAACATTTAATGCACCATAATTTTTCTTTAAATCATTAACAGAAACATTTAATATGTGTTTCCATAATGCTAGATATCCTTTTCTACCTTGTTGAAGCTCAACGGTAGCTTGTTTTGCTGCATTCATAACTTTTTCATCATTTTTAGCAAGGCTACTAGCATAAGGATATATTTCTTCTAATTCATCTATTGTGAATGGAGCTTCTTTTGGATACTCTCCAGTAAAACCTTCATTAAAATAAGGTAATTTTGGATTACGTCTTTCAACTTCAGAGATAACCATACCCATTTGAAGACCCCAATCACCTAAGTGAACATCTCCAATTACATCATGACCTATAAACTTAGCAATTCTTTTTATACTTTCTCCAATTATTGCTGATCTTAAATGACCTATATGTAAGGGCTTTGCAACATTTGCTCCACCATAATCTACAAATATTTTTTTAACTTTTGTAGCAGATGAAGTTCCAAACTTTTCATCATTATTCATCTTATTTACATAGTCAATTATTAATTTATCATTAACCGTTATATTAATAAACCCAGGTCCTGCAATTTCTAATTTAGAGAAAAACTTATTTTCTTTCAATTTTTCAATAACTTCTTGCGCTATGACACTTGGTGCCTTTTTGTATTTCTTAGCATTAGCTAAAGCACCATTGCATTGATACTGACATAAATCTGGTCTATTAGATACAGTTACCTTTCCTGATTCTTTATCATATCCTAGCTCTTCAAAAGTACTTTTTACTACATCACTTATTTCATCAATAAATATCTTCACACTATACCTCCTATTTTCTTACTAAATATAAATCTATGGTGTCATAAACATTTAAAACATTGCCATTTATAATAAATGCTAGTATCCTCATTAAATGTTAATCGCTTGTCCATATTATGCCCCTAGTAAAATATCTTATACGTATTTCTATCTCATCTCTTATCTTTTAAGTCTTACCTTAACAAGCAACTATTTCCTTTATCATAAACTCTTTTCCACATAATAGCTCCCATTCTTCACTTGTACAGCTTGGACACTTACTACTATTCTCAATGATATTAAAAACTTTTCTACATTTTCTACAGATTGCATTACCTGGTAATATTTCAATCTTTAATTTTGTGTCCTGTAATCTTGTACCATCTACTGCTACTGGATAACAAGATTCAATATATTTAGGAATCATTGAAGAAAGTTCTCCAATTTGTAAAACTATTGTATCTATTTTCTTTAATCCATTCTTTTCTGCGAAATTTTCAACAGTTTTAACCACTTCAATTACTACACCTAATTCATGCATTAAAATCACCCTTCTAATCTAGGTAAAAAGGTGGAGGCAACTATATGTTCCCTCACCTTTTCTCCTGTAATATGTCAATTATTTCGTTTTATTTTTAAGAATCTTTTGTGAATAACTTTTTAATCTTTCTAGCTGTGATTACACCTTTACGCTTAATTATATTTTTAACAATTATAGGTTTAAGCTTTTCAAGTGGTACACTTTGTGCATCATATTTTCTAAAAAGTGTAATAGCATCAAACTTACATCTAGTAGTACATGCACCACAGCCTATACATTGATATTCATCTGTAATTGTAGCACCACAGCCAAGGCAACGTTCTGTTTCCTTCATCACTAGCTCTTCAGTAAATGTAGGGCGTAAATCCTTAAAAGTTTCTTTTGATCTCGTTCCATCTACATGGTCTACTTTCTGCCTTGGTATGCGGTCATATCCTTGTAATGTTAAGTTTTCTTTATCAAGTGCAGAGTACTGTCTTCTATCTCTTCCAAGAACTAAGCTCTGTCCAGGTTGAACATAGCGATGAATTGAAATTGCACCTTCTTTACCCAAAGTAATGGCATCAATAGCAAACTTAGGACCTGTTAATACATCCCCACCAGCAAATACATCTGGCTCCCCTGTCTGTAGAGTGAAGGAATCTGCTTTCACTGTTTTGTTTGGATTCAATTCTATTTTGCTGTCTTCTAGTAATCTACCCCAATCCATTCCTTGACCTACTGAAATTAGAACATGATTTGCCTTCACAATCTTAGTGATCTCTTCATCAAATATAGGACTAAATTTCCCATTATCATCAAAAACTGAAAGACACTTTTTAAATTCTATGCCTATAACTTTCCCATTTTCTTCAAGGATTCGCTTTGGACCCCAAGAATTGTTAACTTCAATGCTTTCTGATAATGCTTCTTCAATTTCTTCTTCAAGGGCTGGCATTTCCTCTCGACTTTCAAGACAGAACATGTTAACCTTTGAAGCTCCAACTCTTGTAGCTGTTCTTGCAACATCAATAGCAACGTTACCGCCACCAATTACAACCACGTCTCCTTCAAGGTTTACCTCATTACCCAAGTTTACATTACGCAAGAAATCAACCCCTGTAATAACCCCTTCTGAATCTTCACCCTGGATACCAAGGTTTCTGCCTAACTGGGCACCGATTGCAATATAGAATGCTTCATATCCTTGACCTCTTAAGTATTTAAGACTTATGTCTTTACCTACTTCAATACCAGTTTTAAATTCTACTCCTAGTTCTCTTAAAATATCTATTTCTGCAGTTATAACTTCTTTTTCTAATCTATAAGAAGGAATACCAAGGGTAAGCATACCACCAAGTACCTTTTGCTTTTCAAATACCGTTACCTTATAACCATCAAGAGCTAAATAAAAAGCACAAGAGAGACCTGAAGGACCAGCACCTATAACTGCAATTTTATTACCGTATTCATGTCTTAATTTTGGTACATAACGAGTATCCATTTTTAAATCTTGTTCAGCAATGAATTTTTTGATTTCATCTATAGCGACTGGTTCATCAATATCGCCTCTAGTACAAGCAGATTCGCATTTTCTTGGACAAATACGTCCGCATACTGCTGGAAATGGATTTTCATTCTTAATAAGTTCAAGCGCTTCTTTATATCTTCCTTGAGATGCTAGCTTAACATAGCCTTGAACAGAAATATGTGCTGGACATTGTGTTTTACAAGGACTTGTACCTGTATCAACAACATTTTTCTTGTTGATACGATGATCTACATTCCATTTATCTGGACCCCACTCTGTATTGTGGGCAAAGTCAACTCTCTTCTTCTCAATAATTGGTGTTTTAGCACATAATTTTTGACCTAATTTCAATGCATTAACTGGACAAACTTGAACACACTCTCCACAACCAACACATTTGTCTTTATCAACTCTTGATACATAATTTGAACGCACCATATCATTATTTAAGAACATTCCTGCAATTCTCGTAGCGTAACATGAACAGCCGCAACAGTTACAAATGGCATGAGTTTTTCCTGGACCATCTGCATTTGGCATTTGGTGCATTAAACCATTTTCTTCGGCTCTTTTAATGATTTCAAAAGCTTCTTCGCGGGTAATTGCTCTACCTCTTCCTGTTCGGATATAGTATTCAGCAGCATGACCAAGCTGAATACACATATCTTCCTTCAAGTGGCCGCAACCTTCTCCCATAGCTTCTCTTGATGTACGACAAGAACAATCCGAAACGGAGAAAACAGTATTTTCATTGAGATATTTAGAAACTTCCTCATAGGATGCTCTTTTTGTTTCACCTTGAATTGATGTTTCTATAGGAATAACACGCATAGGACCTGTTCCAACTGGAAAAATGCCTGCTGTTATAGGTGCTTTTTTTCTTCCATAGGCCTCAAAAGCTTCGGCAATTTGCTTATAATTCTCAACACTTTCCTTATACGGGTGGTTAACTATCATTTCCATGTGTCCTGGAACCCAAATCTCAAACCAATACTTATCAATGCCATCTTCTTTACCAACGAAGCAAACACCAGCAAGGGCTAGTTCCCATAGAATTCTCTTTGTTTCCTCTAAAGATTTTCCACATAAATCAGCAACTTCTTCTGCGCTCTTTGGTTTACGGAATTCAACGCAAAGTCCTACTTCTGCCATTTCTTCTGTAACAACTGGTTCCAAAATTTTATATTCTGGATCTTTAGGCTTTATTTCATTTTTCGAACCAGGTTTTATCTTACTTATATGATTGGCAAGTTCTAATACTTTTACTTTTACCATACCCATTCCCCCAATAATTTTTCAATATACCCTATTTTTTATTCCAATCTTTTACTTCATTACGTATCCAGTTAACCCAGTCATCAATTCCCTCACCAGTTCTAGCAGAGATTGGGATGACCTTAATATTGGGATTCAATTTTTTCACACGCTCTTTCACTGCTTCTAAATCAAAGTCAAAATAATCTATTGCATCTATCTTGTTAATTAATAAAACATCAACAATGGAAAACATTAAAGGATATTTTAAGGGCTTGTCATCTCCCTCTGGTATACTTAGTATCATTGCATTTTTTGATGCACCAGTATCAAATTCTGCTGGGCATACTAAGTTTCCTACATTTTCTAATATTACAAAATCAATATCTTCTGTTCCCAATCCATTTAGTCCTTGTTTAGTCATATCTGCATCCAGATGGCACATGCCACCGGTATGCAATTGTATTACCTTTGCACCAGTCTTTGAAACAGTATTAGCATCCACATCTGAGTCAATATCAGCTTCTAAGACCCCAATACTCATTTCATCTTTTAAAGCTTCAATTGTTCTTAAAACAGTTGTTGTTTTCCCTGACCCTGGTGATGACATTAAATTTAACAAAAAAGTCTTATCTTTTTTTAAATCTTCTCTAAGTAGTTCTGCTTGTTTATCATTGTTTTCGAAAACATTTTGCTTAATCTCGATAACTTTATACATATCCATACTATTTTACACCCCCATTTAATTTTTCTTTTTTACATTAAAACATAAAAAATATTACTTACAATAAAATTGTATCATGTAATCCATATTAATGAAATATATTCCCATATATGCTTTAATATGATATATCTTACTATATACTATCTGTTATTTTCTCTTTGATTATTTAAAAATTTTGTAGCATGATTACTACCAAAACTTTGAACATTTTATCTCCGTGGACTATTGACGATATTTCACCATGGTTATGGTTGGCTCGCATATATGTAAAACCTACTTTTCTATATAATTTATATCTTCACTGATAATTCAACCATTCATATTACTATCTCTCTCATGTGTTAATACTCCTTTGCAAAGTTCCTATTCATATATTATCTTAATCATCTAAAATTCTCTTTTAATACTAATATATATTCAATTTCAACTCACCACTTAAACTAACAAAAAAATCGCACCTACTTATGGTACGATTCCTCTCTTTATGTCTCAACTTAACTTTTTTAATTCTTCCATTAAATATGAAATTGCTTCTTCCTTTGTTCCAGGTTTATCATGTCCCAGAACATAAGTATTAAAATCAATTTCTTTAATTAGCTTAATAAAACACCCTAACTTATCCTTATCATATTGGCCATTATTATCATAGTGATCTTCACAATCTGCATCACCAATAAACACCACTTTTTCTTCGGGTACATAAATCAATACCGAATCTTCTGAATGAGGTGCTTCAATTTCAGTTATTTCGCAATAAATTCCACCCAAATCAATTTTTAAACTTCCGCTAAATTCTATATTTGCAGAAGTTACTTTTATATCTTGTCTGTTTGAATACTCTAATTTAATACATTTGTCACACATTTCAATATCTTTACCTGTTTCAAGTCTACTTTTCATATCATCATCAGACCATTGCCATGTTGCAACTTCTTTCAATTTTTTATTTGTCAATTGTCCAGCAATTGTCTTTCCTACTACTGAATGCATGCCAAATGTATGATCCCAATGCCAATGGGTAATCACTGTATAATCTGGTAAGTTCAAACCTGCATTATTTAATTCACAATAAAATTTTTCTACATGTTTAGATGAATTACCTGCATCGATAGCCAATGAATATTTATCTCCTTTGATATATCCAATAACTGGTCTATCAGTTTCTTCTTCTGCAGGTAAGTAATAAATTCTATTAGATATTTTTTTTAATTCCATAAACTAACTTCCTCTTCTTTCTTACTTATTAAAAAGTACTTTATATTTAGTTAGGTATAATAGCAGTTGAGGCATATCTACGTGTAATTAATATAAATAAGCTTTAATTATCTTATTTGAAATTTATGATATACATACTTACATTTTATAGCATAATATCCACACGAACAATATTATTTATATGTTTATTTTCTTATCTCCTAAGTTTAAAACATACCTCAATATTTTATGTTCTATAAATAACAGCAGGTATAGTCTTATTATCAGTTGTCAACCACATCATCAAAGTTTGGAATAAGTAGTTTATTGAAATTGCATGTACGAGCCGTTGTGGTAGCTTTTTTTATCTTTAATTCAATTTCATCAATTCCTCTTGCTCTAATAAATATAATAAGAATATCATCTTTATTTGTAGTTCTTACAGTAATATACCCTTTTTGTTAAAAACACAAAATAACATCCATTTTCAGGATATTATTTTATATATTTACCTTATTTTATCCGATGACTATCAGCTCTAATACTCCCATCTTCTTCAAAGTGGAACTAAAGAGCTGTTATGTCCCTGGATAACGATTTCTAAAGCTTCATAGAAGCTAAGAACTCTGTTTATAATTCTTTATTCCTTATTTCATTACCGATTCTTTCTATTAAAGATTCTAATTTAAAAGTTCCTTCATCTCCATTTTTTCTACTACGTAGTGAAATTGTATTTTCTTTTTCTTCCTTTTCTCCTACAACAATAATATAAGGTATTCTTTCATTTCTAGATTCTCTTATTTTATAGCCTATCTTTTCATCTCTATAGTCCATTTCAACTCTTATTCCATTTTCACTTAGCTTCTTTTTAATACTCTCTGAATATTCATTGAATTTATTTGATATAGGCAGTACCTTTACTTGAACCGGAGCAAGCCATGTTGGAAACTTTCCTGCAAAGTGTTCAATTAATATACCTAAAAATCTTTCTATACTTCCATATATTACTCTATGAATAACTATTGGTCTATGTCTATCATTATCACTTCCAATATAGTCTAATTCAAACCTTTGAGGTAATTGAAAATCTAATTGAATTGTTCCACATTGCCATGTTCTTCCTATACTATCCTCAAGATGAAAATCTATCTTAGGACCATAAAATGCTCCATCACCTTCATTTATTTTATAGTCTAAACTTAATTCATCTAAAGCCCCTTTTAAGGAGTCTTCTGCTAATTCCCAGTCTTCATCACTTCCCATGGAATTATCTGGTCTTGTAGAAAGCTCGAGATTATACTTAAATCCAAATTTTGAATAAACTTTATCAATGAGTTCTATTACCCCTTTAATTTCTGATTTTATTTGATTTGGTAACATAAATATATGAGCATCATCCTGTGTAAAAGCTCTTACTCTCATAAGTCCATGTAATGCTCCTGAAAGTTCATGTCTATGAACTCTACCAAGTTCACCTACTCTCATTGGAAAATCTCTATAGGAATGAGCTTCAGATTTATATACTAACATTCCTCCTGGACAATTCATTGGCTTTAATGCAAATTCCTCATCATCAATAATTGAAGTATACATATTCTCTTTATAATGATCCCAGTGCCCAGAAACTTCCCATAATCTTTTATTAAGCATTATTGGAGTCTCGATCTCAACATAACCTGCTTCTGCATGCAAAGTCCTCCAAAAATCAATTAAAGTGTTTTTAAGAACTACTCCTTTAGGTAAGAAAAATGGAAATCCTACGCCTTCATCTACAAAGTTAAATAATTTTAGTTCTTTGCCTAATTTTCTGTGATCCCTTTTTTTAGCCTCCTCTACATTATGCAAATGAGTTTCAAGTAATGTATTATTTACAAAGGCAACACCATATATTCTCTGTAGCATCTTATTTTTTTCATTGCCTCTCCAATATGCCCCAGCTACACTTGTTAGTTTAAAAGCTTTTACATACTTTGTAGATGGTATATGAGGTCCTCTACAAAGATCAATAAACTCTCCCTGCTTATATAGGGAAATTTTCTCTCCTTCTGGTAAGTCTCTTATAAGTTCAACTTTATAAGTTTCCCCTTTTTCCTCCATTAGCTTAATTGCATCTTTTCTTGAAACATCTATTCTCTCAAATTTTAAATTTTCTTTAATTATGTTATTCATTTCTATTTCAATCTTATCTATATCTTCAGCAGATAAGGGACTTTCAATATCAAAATCATAATAATAACCATTTTTTATGGAAGGTCCTATAGCAAGTTTCGAATTACTATAAATTCTTTTTACTGCTTGAGCCATAATATGTGCAGTTGAATGTCTAATTACCTCAACAGCATTTTCATCATCATAGGTTAAAATATTTACCTGGTCATTATCTTTTAATTTACAACTTAAATCAACCAAGGTTCCATTTACTTCACCTACTATTGCTGATTTAGCTAAATTTTTACTAATTGAACTTGCAAGATCATAAACATTAGAATCATCACAAATTTCTTTTATTGAACCATCTTTAAGTTTTATACTTATCATACTTATCCCCTCCTTAACAAAATTTATTGAATTAGTTATTATACGACAAAAAAGCATCCGTCCCACCTTGGGACGAATGCATAACATCCATGGTTCCACCCAAATTGAATTAAAATAACTCAATTCATCTCAAATTTTATAACGGTATTTACCGATGGCATTTTACTAATATTAGCTAATCAGCCATAACTCTAGGGTTAGTTTTCTTATAGTCATATTTAGGAATGCTTACAGTCGGTGACACTCCCTCTCTATAAATTGTACTCTATAATACTCTTCCCTTTCATTGTTCATTTTATTTTTAATTTTAAAGAGCTCTGTGCACTTCCTCTTATTGAAAACAATACTATCACTTTTGCAATATGTTGTAAAGAGTTTTCTTACTATTTTGATAAATTTGTTTTTAACGTTTTTAATTTACCCAATAATTCATTATATTCTTCATCCAGTTCAACTACATCATCCTTTTTTGATGGCATGGATAACCTTCCAACAACTTCTGAAAGACGATTTTGCAATATGAAAATTTCATTTTCAATTTTTTCTTTATCATTATATTTATTTTTATTTTTGCTTTCTAAATACTCATTATAATTACCTTTAAACATCTTAATTTTATGATTTTCTATAGTCATTATATTGTCTGCAATAGATTCTACAAATCTTCTATCGTGGGATACAAACAATAAAGTGCTATAATAATCTTTAAGTACATTTTCTACAACCTCAAGAGAGTTTATATCCATATAATTAGTGGGCTCATCTAATATAAGAAGATTTATATTTTGTAATAGCATTTTTGCAAAGGATACTTTAACTCGTTCTCCTCCACTTAATACACTTACTTTTTTATAAATATCTTCTCTTTTAAATAATAATCTTGCTAGTAGTATCCTAGCGAAAGTTTCATCATATATGCTACTTTCCATTACATTTTCTATAATAGTATAATTTTCTTTTAAAATGTCAATAGCTTGACTAAAGTATCCTATATTTGCTCCTTTAGCAATTCTAATAGATTTATCATTGTCCATTATCATCTTTATTAAAGTACTTTTTCCACATCCATTAGGACCAATGAGTGCTACCTTTGAGGTGTTATATATGCTAAATTCAGCATTATCTAGTATCATCTTCTTGTCAAATGCCTTAGTTATATTTTTACCCTCTATAACTATTTTACTATGGAGCTTATTTGAATCCTCAATGTCTAGCTTTATACTAACTTGTTCTTTGGGTTTCTCTTTAACTTCAAGGTGATCTATTCTCTTTTCAATATTTTTCACCGCTCTTTCAATGTTTGCCCTGGCCTTTTGACCTCCCATCTTGTGAAGCCTAGCCTCAGAATTTCCCATTCGTTTAGGAGTAGTTTTTATACCTTTCACCCTTTGTTCTGCATGGATAATTACACTTTGAAGTCGCTTCTTTTCTTTTTTATACTCCTCATATTCAAATTCAGCTCGGTCTCTCTCCTTAGCTTTCAAAGAAGCATAGTCACTGTAATTACCATAATATATTTTTATTCTTCCATCCTCTATTTCTAAAATCTTATTACATAACCTATCTAAGAAGTTTCTATCATGGGATATAAGAATGAGAGCTCCTTTATATTTTTCAAAACTTTTTTCCATAAGCTCAATGCCCTCTATATCCATATTGCTAGTAGGCTCATCTGCAAATATCAACTGGCTATTCTGACTTAGTGCATAAGCAAGTTTAAATCTAGTCTTTTCTCCTCCACTCATGTTCTCATTCCAAATACTTTCTACATTAAATCTAGAAGCCATTTCACTAGTTATTGATATACTTTCTGGTTCTTCTAACTGTGATATATATGAGTATGTTCCATATAACTTAACATGGCCTTCATCTGGATGCAATCTTTGGCACAATATATTAATTAATGTAGTTTTACCTACTCCATTTACACCTACAACACCTATTCTATCCTGGGAACAAGCCTTTAAATTTTCTATATCCAAGATGGATCTATCACCAAAACTTTTTTTAATATTACTACATTCAACTAATAACAAAAAATCCCCTCCTTATAACCTGGAGAGGATAGCATCGCAACTATATCATAACCTTTAATCTGCACTAAATAAAACCTTAAAATATATACAAAAAAATCAGTATATATTAGGATTCAAAGTCTTAATTAAGGTTAATAACACACTATATTGACAAACCATCAACAGTTACAAAAATACTATCCACTCACAAAATCAAATAAAATGCATAACAACAAAGCCTTTCTTGAGGCCTCATTCTAATTTTGATTTCTCATAAATAAAAGTGAATTATATTCTCATGTCTGCAAATACCTTGCCTTTCTTAAAATTGAGTTTTAAACTACTCAATGATAATTATATAAATGACTCATTGATATGTCAACTTATTTAATTCCAAACCTATCTCTGCAATCTATATGAAAATATCTCCAAAATATTTTCATATTCATGTATAATATATATTAGTTAATATACATTTGTATTTATAATATTAACAAGTTAAAAATTAAATTCCAAAATATAAAAATATAAAAGGAGTCAGCTATGTTGAAATATAAATGTTTAGTCCTTGACCATGACGATACCGTTGTTAGAAGTACACCTGAAATACATTTTCCAGTATTTAAAAATACCTTATTTAAACTTCGTCCAAATACAGAAATAACTCTAGATGAATTTATGATGTATTGTTTTGATCCTGGATTTAATTCTTTATGCTTTGATATTTTGAAGTTTACAGAGGAGGAAATGGAATATCAACTTACTACATGGAATGAGTACGTAAAAAACAATGTACCTGCTTTCTATACTGGATTCGAAAGAATTATTCAAAGGCAAAAAGAAGAAGATGGACTAGTTTGTGTTGTCTCTCATTCCTACAGTGAAAACATAAATCGTGATTATTTAGAGAATTGTAGTCTTGCTCCAGACATGATTTTCGGATGGGAACGCTGTGAAGAAGAGCGTAAGCCTAATCCATATCCCCTTCAGGAAATTATGCGTAAATATAACCTTAAACCTAATGAACTTATAATGATTGATGATTTGAAGCCAGGCTTTGATATGGCCAAAAGTTGTAATGTAGATTTTGCTAGTGCTGGATGGTCACACACAAATAGCTTAATTATAGAATTTATGAAAAAAAATTGTGATTATTATTTTAATAAAGTTGATGAGCTTGAAAAGTTTTTATTTGAATAACATTAATCCAAAAGTCAATGAATAGATATCTCTTTCCAGAAGGTGTAAATGGAACTTTTTTCAATACTGTATTATAATAAAATAATAAATACCTCTGCCAAATGACTATGGCAGAGGTATTTATTTTTCTACTATCTAAGTAGAATATTACTCATTCCCTCAACATCTTTTTTATGCGTCTTTTTACTACTTTTAGTTCCAAAATTGCTTCCCTTCTTTTACCTGTTGACTTACACAAAACAGTAATGTTTTTACTTATAGGTTTATACATCCTTACAAAAAATAAAATTTACTAAAATCCACACAATTAACCCCTAACTTCTTATCATCAATAATACTCCTATTCATATTTATCCAACTCTTACATTTATCAATGATAATTGCATCACTAGATACTACATTTTCTTTTGTTTCTAATATACTATCCACATTGTTAATAATCTCTACTTCCACTTCAAATTGTAAATTTTCTAGCAATTCTAAGATTCTCATCTTCAGTCTCCTTGAATTTGAAACTGGTTTATCTAAATAGAATATAGCTTTATTAACTTTATATTGTCCTAATCTTTCACCTAGTAGTTTAATTGCTATATCTGTTTTATCTATGACTGAATATGTACCCCGAAGTCCTGCTAAATCTCTTATTGTACCATCCATTGACTTTATAATTAGTGAATTAGAAAGTGCAACTTCTAGAGTTATTATTGTATTAAAGCCATCTATGTTTATTGTTTTCCCCGAAAAAGAACCAATAACTTCTTTAGCTTTTCTATTTGTAACATCTTCACTTTTAGAAATTCCCCTCACTAAAGCAAGCCTCTGCCTTTCAGATAAAAGATAGTGATTTCCTATAAAGGTTGATGCTCCCTTTATGTTATATCCCCTATTTAATAGAAACAATAGCTCTTCTCCTGCTTTATGTAATTTACATCTGTATTCATCTCCAAATTCCTTTTCATCCCTTGGGACATATCCTCTTCTAGTAGTTTTACTCAATATCTTCACCTTACTTTCAACAGTAATATATTTCGTGTTATTACCTTGCAATGGCCTTTTCTACTACCTTTCTTTTTTCACCATTCATTATGCTCCACATTATAAGGATTATTCATCTCTTTTGTATGGAATCTATTAAATTGATAAATACTTTAATATGTGTTACTATTAGGCGTTGAATAAAGGATGAAAGGTATGAGTAAATGAATTTTAAAGAATTAGGAATTAGTACAAATATAATAGATATATTAAACAAGTCTGGGATAAAAGATCCAACTGATATTCAAAGAGAAAGTATTCAATATATTAAAGAAGGAAAAGACCTTATAGCTGAAGCTCAAACTGGTACAGGTAAAACTTTAGCATTTCTATTGCCCATTTTTGAAAATATTAATCCGAACCTTGATGCTACACAAGTGTTAATATTGACTCCAACCCGTGAGTTAGCTATTCAAATTACTAACGAGGCCTCTAAATTAGCTGAGAGCGTAAATATAAATATTTTAGCTGCTTATGGCGGAAAAGATATAGGTTCCCAATTAAATAAGCTTAAAGGAAGCATTCACTTAATAATAGCTACCCCTGGAAGACTTCTTGACCATCTTGAGAGAAAATCAATCAATTTATCTAAGCTTAAAACCTTTGTTCTTGATGAGGCAGATCAAATGCTACTTATGGGTTTTAAAAATGAAGTAGAAAATATAATTAAGCATACCCCTAAAAACCATCAAACATTATGTTTTTCTGCTACTATGGATTCTTCTGTTAAAAAACTTGCTTATAAATATATGAAAGATCCTATTGTGGTGTCTGTAAAAAAAGAAAGCATAACTCTTTCTACTATAAATCAAGAAATCGTTGAAACTACAGATCGCTTAAAGCAAGATTCTCTCTTCAAAGCTCTTGAAGAAGATAACCCATTTATGGCAATAATCTTCTGCAGAACTAAAAGAAGAGCCGATGCTCTTGAAATGGCTATGGGTAAAAGAAAATTTAATTGCGAGAAAATTCATAGCGATGTTCCTCAAAATAAAAGAGAAAGAATCATGAAGTCCTTTAGAAATGCGGATATTCAATATCTAATTGCAACGGATGTAGCTGCAAGAGGTATTGACATTTCTGGTATTACTCACATATATAACTATGACATTCCAGAATCTCCAGAAAGCTATATTCATAGAATTGGTAGAACAGCTAGAGCTGGTGAACGTGGTTATACTTGCTGTTTTATGGACCCAAAAGATACCTATTTACTTGAAAAAATTGAAGAAAAAATAGGATTTAAAATTTCTAGAAGAAATATAGATTTAGTGTAACTTGAAATTTAACATGATATAAAATAATAAGGTACTAGGGGATTTATTTCCCTCAGTACCTATCTTTAAATTATATTTTTTACATTTATATTAACCCAAGTTTAATTCCATATTTTTCAAATGGTTAACATCAAAAATAAAGGTTTCTATTTTTATTATTAATCATATTGTATATAACTTCATCTATCTCTAATAATTATTATTAGATAAATTTTTTCATTAAATCAAGGTTATTCTTTAAACGCTTATTACTAGGTGATATTTCAACTGCTTTTGTTATATAATAATATGACTTCTTGTAAAGTTGTAAATTAAAACAAGCAATGGAAGCAAGATCATATGGTTCTGAACCCCATGGTCCTGGTTCATTAATATAAGATAACGGTCTATCTTCTATTTTAAGTGCACATTCTATCATATAAAGCACCCCTGACCATTCTTGTAATCTATATAATAAATTTGCCATATCTACATAGGGTTCTCTCAAATTAGGTTCCTCTAAAATGGATTTGGCAAACCATTCCTTAGCTTTACTAATATCTCCTTTCTCCATATAAGATTTTGCTATATATCTCATAGAAGCAGAACGTTCAGCTTTCCATAATGCTGTTGGTAATTCTAGGTGCTTTAATAATGTACTAATACATTTATCCCACATCTCCATGTACATATATTCTCTACCTAAATAGTGTAAGTTTCTATCATCAGTTGGATCTTCTTGTACCGACAATTCAAGAAGACCTAAATATTGTGCCCTAGATTTTGATTTTTCAGGATAGTGATTTAGTTGTATTTTGGGTTCAGTACTAACAATATATTGTTGATCACCATAATAATTCAAAACTTCATGAACAGGATGAACCCATTTAAAGCCATTACGTGCATGAATTTTTTCGTATAAAAATACATATCCTTCATTTCCATCTTCATCAAAATTCCAAGTATATCTATATCGTAACTGTTGAGTATTCTCTTTCCATGCATTCTCAACCTTTTCTCTCCAACCCTTTTCAAATACCTCATCTAAATCTGTGCATACACAAATATCAGTGTCTTCTGGCACTAGTTCTAACGATTTATTTCTTGCTACATCAAACCTCCATGGATTAAAAATTTCTTTATATACATTTACTCCTAATTCTTTCAGCTTGTTTACTGTATTATCTGTTGAACCAGTATCTAAAACTATTATACTATCAGCTTCAGACATTGAGTCTACCCATCTTTCTACGAACTGTTCTTCATTTTTACATATTGCATATACACAAATTTTATATGAATTCATCATAAAACACCTCACTATGCTCTAAAATCTTTACAATTTATACATTTATTTTTATAATCTTTAAGTATTTCTATTACTATCTTTAAATTTAGCTGGGGTTATTATAACCCCAGCTGAGTAAATTTTATAGGTGTACGCTAACTATTGATAAAGATGCACGAACATTTGCGTCTGTAGCCAGCAATACTGAACTCGTACTTATATTGGTTAAGTTAATTGTATCTCCAACAGCTCCATTTATTATTACAAATCCAGAAATTTGATCTCTTACATTACTAGGATTACTTGCTGGCCCCTGTATGGACCCATTTTGCAAGACTGCAAAAGAAACATAACTTGCTGTTGTTCTCTCATAAGAAACCCACCAACTAATGTAGTAAATTCCTGCTCTGTTAATAGTAATAGTTGTGTTTGTATTCCAAACTAAATCTCCATCATAATTTGCATTAATAGCATCAAATATGATTGGAGCATTTGCTAGAACTTCTTGTTGAAGATTTCTAGAAACTTGAAGTCCTCTTAATTGTGAATTTCCACCAGTAGGGCCTGTTGGTCCTTGTGGTCCTGTTGGCCCTTGTGCTCCCGTTGCTCCTTGTGGCCCTGTCGCTCCTGTTGCTCCAATCGGTCCTTGTGGGCCTGTTGGACCTTGAGCTCCTGTTGCTCCTTGTGGCCCTGTCGCTCCTGTTGCTCCAATCGGTCCTTGTGGGCCTGTTGGGCCTTGAGCTCCTGTTGCTCCTGTTGCTCCTTGCGGTCCTGTTGGACCTTGAATTCCAGTTAACCCTATTGGTCCTATTGGGCCTGTTGGGCCTTGAGCTCCTGTTGCTCCTGTTGCTCCCGTTGCTCCAATCGGTCCTTGTGGACCTGTTGGACCTTGAGCTCCTGTTGCTCCTGTTAGTCCTTGTGGGCCTGTAGAACCAGTTGCCCCCGCTGCTCCTGTTGCTCCTTGTGGCCCTTGTGGTCCTGTTGGGCCTGTTGCTCCTGTTGCTCCTGTTGCTCCTGTTGCTCCTGTCGCTCCTGTTGCTCCTTGTGGGCCTTGTGGACCTGTTGGACCTTGCGCACCTGTTGCACCTGTTGCTCCCATTGCTCCTTGCTGGCCTGTTGGGCCTATTGGTCCTTGTGGGCCTGTTGGGCCTCGCGATCCTGTTGCTCCTTGGGCTCCTGTTGCTCCCGTTGCTCCTGTTGCTCCCATTGGCCCTGTTGGACCTTGAGCTCCTGTCGCTCCTGTTGCTCCCATTGCTCCCTGTGGTCCTGTTGGCCCTATTGGTCCTTGTGGACCTGTTGGACCTTGCGCACCGGTTGCTCCTGTTGCTCCTGTTGCTCCTGTTGCTCCTGTCGCTCCTGTTGCTCCTTGTGGGC